>DATHRK010000068.1:0-1786 GCA_035465395.1 Longimicrobiales bacterium
TTACGTCGCCTCCCGGGCGAGCTCCCGGAACCGAGGCAGCTCTCGCAGGCCGTCCCAGTCTGGATCGAGCCGGAGCCAGGCGGGGGAGACCGGCGCTGCCTCCGCCGCCATGATAACCTCGAGCAGCGTCACGGCCTCCCCGTCGGCCCCCGCCCACGCGAACGCGCGCGCCGCCTGCAGGCGGAAGCGCGCGCCCAGAAGGGCGTCGCGCTCGACCGGGTACAGCGCTCCGACACGCGCCCACGCGCTGCGCACGCCCTCGGCGTCGCCCGCCGTTCCTGCCACGAGCATGGCGCCCGCATGGACCGCGGGGTCTTCCCGCGCGTCCCGCAGCCGCTCCGCGAGAAGGGACTCCGCTCGGGCCAGGGCCTCCTCCGCCTCCGAACCGTTCCCCGCCAGTCGGTACAGTCTCGCGCTCAGGGTGGCGGTTGGGACCACCACGCCCTGCAGGTCGATCCACTCGAGGCCGCTCGCGTCGATGTGAAGGATGCCGTCGTCATAGGCGCGGGCGGTGCGCGACACCGCGTACCAGGCGTACGTCAGCGCCGACGGGCCTCCCGTTCGCCGCGGGGCGTTTTCGAGCAGGGTCCTCGCGCGCTCCGGTGCCCCGGCGAGAAGCAGCGCCTCGGCTGCGTCCCAGTAGATCCGGCCGCTGGACGGCGCCAGTTCCAACGCCCGCTGCGCCATCTCGACCGCCTCCTCGTAGCGTCCCATCTGAGCGAGGCTCTCCGCCAGGTTTCTTGCCAGGTCGGCGTTGAGCGGATCGTGCGCCAGCTCCGCGCGCAGGACGCTCAGGTGCTCATCCCAACGCCCGAGCCGGCGGAGGATGTACGCCATCGCCGGGCGCGCCCCCGGCACACCCGCCTCCACCGCGGCCTCGAACTCCCGGAGCGCGGCGTCGAAGTCGCGGTAGCCGTAGTAATGCAGAAAGCCGCGCGCGTAATGGGTCGGGCCAGCGTGGGGGTCGAGCCGCTCCGCCCTCTCGACGAGCGCTTCCGCCCACTCCACCCGCTCCGGAGACCGGTCGTAGCCGGACCAGCGAGCCAGCAGGCCGACGTGGGTGAGTTCCGCCAGTGCCTCCAGGAACTGGGGATCGCGCTCGAGCGCGAGCTCGTACAGCCGCTCCGCCGCGGCCAGCGTCTCCGGGGTGCTGGCCCCGCTGCCGATCGCCCGCGCGCGGAGGAACAGGTCGTACGCCTCCTGATCCGCGGTCGGACGTCGCTCGATGCGCCGTTGCTCCTCCGGCGTGAGTTCCGCGCGCAGAGATCCGGCGATCTCGCGCGCCACCTCCGCCTGGAGCGCGAACAGGTCGCCGCGGTCGCGCTCGTAGCTGTCCGCCCAGACGTGCCCGTCCGTCTCTGCGTCGATGAGCTGCGCGGTTACCCGCACCCTGTCCTGGAAGCGGCGCACGCTGCCCTCCAGGATGTAGCGCACCCCGAGCTCGTCGGCGACTTCGCTCAACCGCTTCTCGGTGTCGCGGTACGCCATCACCGACGTCCGGCTGATGACGTGGAGCGCCGAGATGCCGGCGAGCTGCGACAGGATCTCCTCGTGAATGCCGTCGGTGAAGTACCGGTCGTCCTCGTCGGCGCTCAGGTTGGCGAACGGGAGCGCGGCGATGGAGGCGACCGCCTCGCCTTCGGAGCCGGGGCCCGCCGCTGCCCTCGAACGAGGTGGCCCGCCCAGGACGAGCCACGCCGTCGCCACCGCCGCCCATGCGAGGGCGGCGGCGAGTCCCCCGATCGTCGCGTTGCGCCACGTGAGCAGCCGGCGTGCGCCGCGACCG
>DATHRK010000069.1:0-18538 GCA_035465395.1 Longimicrobiales bacterium
GCTGGAGCAGGAGAATGCGCCGCCGAACGAGGACGCAGATGTGGCGGCGCCGGAAAATGCTGCGCCGGGCCCCTCACCGTCCAGCCGCGGCCCGGACCGCGCGGCGGGGCCGGTGGCCCTGGTGGGTGCCATCACGCTGCACAGCATGCGCGTCCTGCACCGGCCGAAGCCGGTCGGCCGGATCACGTCGCTGATCGTGGACGAACGGGCGCGAGGATCGGGGCTGGGCCGAGCACTCATGGACGCCGCCGAGCGGGCGCTGTCGGAGCGCGGTTGCGGGCTCGTCGAGGTTACGAGCCACGTCCGGCGCACCGAAGCACACACGTTCTACCGGCATCTGGGGTACGAACGCACGAGCCATCGGTTCGCGCGCGACGTGGAAACCCGAGCGGCTGGTTTCCTGAGAGACACGCGGTGACAGGGAGGTGGGGGTGCGGAGGACGACGGGTGGAGGGCGCGCGCTGGCGTTGGCGCTGGGCCTGGTCACCGCTGGCGCGGGCGAGTCCCGCGGCCTGCAGACCCAGGCGCTGATCCCCGCGCCGGTATCGGTCGAGTACCCGTCGGGCGGCCCGTTCGTGCTTTCGGGATCGACGCCGATCATCGCCGAATCCGACGACCCCGCCGTGGCCCGCATCGCGTCCTTCCTGGACGAGCTCATCGGTCCGCGGACGCGACTGCTCTTGCGCATGCCCGACGAGATCTCCCGGCTCCTGGGCGAGCCGGTCGAGACGGGTCCGCCGGTGCGCCTGCGCCTCGCCGATCGCCGCGACCTGGGCCCGGAGGGCTACGAGCTCACGGTCCAGGCATCCGAGATCGTGATCGAGGCCGAGACCTCTGCGGGTCTCTTCTACGGGGCCCAGACGCTGCGCCAGATGATGCCCTCCGTCGTGGAGTACGAGGCGGCCCTGATCCCTCCCATGCGGATCCCCCCCGCGCGCGTCGTCGACCGCCCCCGCTACGGCTGGCGCGGCGCCATGCTCGACGTGGCCCGGCACTTCTTCGAGGTCCGCGACGTGGAACGCCTCCTCGACCTCATGGCGATGTACAAGCTCAACATCCTCCACCTCCACCTGACCGACGACCAGGGATGGCGGATCGAGATCCCTGGCAGATCGGCGCTTACCGAGGTCGGGGGGCTCACGCAGGTCGGCGGCGGCCCCGGCGGCTACTACACGGTCGAGGACTACGAGCGGATCGTCGCCTACGCGGCGGAGCGCTTCATCACGGTCGTGCCGGAGATCGACCTGCCGGGACACTCCAACGCGGCGCTCGCCTCGATCCCCGCCATCAACTGCGATGGCCGCGTCCGGCCGCCGTACGTCGGCATCCGGGTCGGCTTCAGCACGGTGTGCGTGGAGCGCGAGGAGACCTACGCGTTCGTCGAGGACGTGATCCGCGAGATCGCCGCGCGCACGCCCGGCTCCTTCTTTCACGTCGGCGGAGACGAGGTGCGGGAGCTCGAGCCCGCCGAATACGCCGCGTTCATGGCTCGCACCGGCGCCATCGTCGCCTACCAGGGCAAGATCATGGTGGGCTGGGACGAGATCGCCGAGGCGGACCTCCCCCTGCGGCCCGGAACGTTCGTCCAGGTCTGGCGACCGGGCTCCGAGCAGCGCCTTCCGCACCTTCTGGGAGCCGTCGAGGCGGGTGCCCGCCTCGTGCTGTCCCCCGCCGACCGCATCTACCTTGACTTAAAGTACGACGAGGGCACGCCGATCGGGCTCGACTGGGCCGGGCTGAACGACACACGCGACGCCTACGACTGGGACCCGGAGACCTACCTGGAGGGCGTGCCCGCGGAGGCCATCGAGGGCGTCGAGGCGACGCTCTGGTCGGAGACCATCGCGACCATCGGCGACATCGAGTTCCTGGCTTTTCCCCGGCTGGCGGGGGTCGCCGAGATCGGCTGGTCCCCGCGCGAGCGCCGGACCTGGGACGACTACCGTATCCGGCTCGGCGCCCACGGCCCCCGGTGGATCGCGCTGGGCTTGAACTTCCACCGGTCGCCCCTCGTGCCATGGCAGGGGCGGCGTAGGTGATGGATGCGTTCCTCCAGGCCGCGCTCGACGAGGCGCGTGAGGGCGCCGCGGAAGGAGGGATCCCCATCGGCTCGGTGCTCGTGCACGGCGGCCGCATCCTCGGGCGCGGCCACAACCGGCGGGTACAGGCCGGCAGCGCCGTCCTGCACGCGGAGATGGACGCGCTCGAGCGCGCCGGGCGCCAGCATGCGCGGATCTATGGGGAATCCGTGCTCTACACGACGCTCTCGCCGTGCGCGATGTGCACCGGGGCGATCCTCCTCTACGGGATACCGAGGGTGGTGATCGGTGAGAACCGTACGTACCGTGGCGAGGAGGATCTGCTGCGCGAGCGCGGTGTCGAGTTGGAGATCGTCGATGACCCGGCCTGCGCGGAGCTCCTTGGGGCCTTCGTCCACGCGCACCCCGAATTGTGGGACGAGGACATCGGGCGGTAGCGCGTCGCATCCCATCCGCGAGCGCCGGCACCAGGGCCCGCGGGCAGTCTTGGCCACAGTCGATCGGAGGAGTGCCATGACGGAACGCCAGGCGGATCGGGACGCGATCCTGGAACGCGAGCGCGCCGCGCTGGACCGCTGGGCCGCCGGCGATCCGGCCGGGTACGTGGCGAACGCGGCGGCCGACGCCACGTACTTCGACGACATCGCGGCGCAGGAGCGCGTCGAAGGCGCCGACGCACTTCGCGCATACGCGGAGGGGCTCGCAGGAGCGATCCCGTCCCATCGCTACGAGATGGTCGAGCCCGTGGTCCAGTTCGCCGGCGACGGGGCGATCCTGTCCTACCGCTACAGGCCCACGGCCGAGGACGGCACGCCGATGACGGAATGGCGGGCCACGACGGTCTACCGGCGCGAGGACGGGGGCTGGAATCTCGTGCACGCGCACTGGACGATGCAGAAGCAGGCGTGAGCGCGGCGTCGTCGTGAGAATCGCGGTCAGCAGCGACGAGCGGACGCGCCTCGTCGACGTCGTCCTCGAGACGCTGCGCGAGCGCGGCCACGACGTCGACTACTTCGGGCCGGGCGAGGGCGACCCCGCCGCCGACTGGCCGGATGTCACGCTGGAGGCGGTGGACCGCGTGGCGCGGGGCGAGGCCGACGAGGCCGTCGTCATGTGCTGGACCGGGACCGGCTGCAGCATCGTCGCCAACAAGGTCGACGGCATCCGCGCGGCCCTGTGCGGCGACGCCGAGACCGCGCGCGGCGCGCGCGTCTGGAACCACGCGAACGTCCTCGCCCTGAGCCTGCGGGCGACCCCCGAGCCGATCGCGCGGGAGATCCTGGAGCGCTGGTTCGAGACCCCGTTCAGCGACGACGAGTGGAACCGGAAGCAGATCGAGCGCGTGCGGGACGTGGAGGATCGCCCATCGTAACCGCCCGCCTCAGTTGTCTTCGAGCGGCGACTCGCCCTCCTCGTCCCTCCCGCCCTTCCAGCTCAGGAACACCTCCCGAACGGTCAACTCCCGGACCTCCGGGAAGCGCTGCTTCGGGGACTGCGCGTAGCTCACGAGCGCGAACACGAGCACGCCCCCCGCGGTGTTGCCGAGCAGCACCGGCAGCCAAAATCCGCCGATCATCGCGCCGAGCGGCGGTCCCGCCGGCCGGAACAGCGCGAACGAGACGTCGGCGGCCGCGGTGACGACGTGGAACAGGTCCAGGACGGCGATCGCGTAGAAGACGAAGTACACCATCAGCAGCCTAGACGTCGCGTCGCGCGCGGCGTACCCGAGCCACACGACGCCCGCCACGAGCCAGCCCGCGAACACCGCCTTGAAGAACGCGTCCCACCACGGCGTGGCGACGCCGTGCGCCGCGAAGCCGGCGCCGGCCTCGAGCGCATCGGCAGGCATGACCCCCGTGGTCGCGAGGACGAAGCCCCCGAACGCCGCGCCGGCGATGTTCGCCGCCAGGACGATGCCCCAGACGCGGAACAGCAGCGGCAGGCTCGCCATGCGGGTGAGCACGAGCTTGACCGGCGGAAGGGTGTTCTCCGTGTAGAGCTGGTAGCGGCCGAGGATGATGTAGACGAAGCCCAGCGGGAAGAGGATCGACGCCAGGAACGCGTTGTCCGGGAAGCGGGCGAGGCCGACGGCGTGACCGAGGAAGGTCAGCGTGATGGCGATCCCCGCGGTGAACCCGCTGAAGAAGAGCTCCCGCGTGCCGCTCGCGATCTCTTCGTCGGCGCCCGCCAGCAGGCGCTGGTGGATCTCGTCCCAGCTGAAGCGGTCGGCGACGGCCCAGCCGGCGGACGGGGCGCCGGACTCGGCGCGCTCGGCCGGGGGTCCGTCGCCCTTCTTTCCGGATGCCTCGGACGCCCCGCTCAAGCGGACGGCTTCGCTGCCGGCAACTTCACCTCCATTCTTGCACCGGGCCTGTCGCCGGGTTCGGACGCAAGAGCGACGCCGCTTGACACCGCGCTACGGCGTGCCGCTGTTGACGCCTCGAGGCCGCGCCCATCCCGAGGAGTCGCGACATGCCCAGACAGCGAGCGAGAGTTCGACCGGCCCGGACAGCCGACGCGCCGGAGATCGTGCGCATGCGCACCGCGCTGTGGCCGGACTCCACGGCGGACGAGGTCACGGAACTGCTCAAGCGCCGCGGACCCCCCCTGGCGCTGCTGGTCGGCGAGCGTCCGGAGGGCGGCCTGTGCGGCTACGCGGAGGTCGGACTCCGCCCGTTCGCAGAAGGATGCACGACTTCTCCCGTCGGCTATCTGGAGGGCGTCTGGGTCGACGCCGATGCAAGGCGCGGCGGCGTGGCGACGGCGCTTCTGCGTGCGGGCATCCGCTGGGCCGCCGACCGGGGCGTACGGGAGTTCGCATCCGATGCGGGGATCGAGAACGCAGGCAGCGTCGCGTTCCATCGGGCGGCCGGCTTCCGCGAGGCCGGGCGCGTCGTGTGCTTCCGGATGGACCTGCCGGGCGCGGCTCCCGGCTAGGGCGCCCACGAAGTGCGGGGACGCCACCACGTCCACGGCGGCGGCCCGGTTGCTGCTCCATCTGGATCCTCCATCTTGAGTCCATTCGAGTAGCCCTTGGACGTATCGAGGGCGGATGGATTTCCCGAGCGCGTGAGCGGCCCGCGGGCTTGGGCGGGGAGCGCTGGAAGCCCCGACCCGGCCCGAACGCCGCTGCGGAGGCGCCGGCGCATGGGCGAAGTGGATCGCAGGACCTTTCTTAGGCGGGCCTCGGCGGCCGCCGCGACGATCGCCGCCCCGGGCTCCCTGTCGGGGCTGGTAGGTGCCTGCGCGAGGGCCGACGCGAGGGGGCGCATCGTGCTCCGGAACGAGCCTCCCCGCAGCGCCGCCGTCGGCGAGGGCGGCTACGGCCCGCTGAGCGTCGACACCGGAGAGCTCCTGCTGCCGTCCGGCTTCCAGGCGCGGGCGTTTGGTCGGGTGGGGGATCCCATGGCGGACGGCAGCCTCACCCCGATCGCCCACGACGGCATGGCAGCGTTCCCCTGGAACGGCGGTCGCGTCCGACTGGTGCGCAACCAGGAGGTCGCCAACCTGGCCGGCTTCGGGCCGCCGCTCGCCGAGCGTGCCTACGACCGCCTCGCGGGCGGCGGCACGACGACCCTCGAGCTGACCGCCGACCGCGATCTGGTGGCCGATTGGGTGAGCTTATCGGGCACGGCGGTCAACTGCGCCGGCGGACCCACCCCGTGGGGCAGCTGGCTCAGTTGCGAGGAGACGGTGATCGGCCGCAGCGAGGGTTACGAGCGCACCCACGGCTGGATCTTCGAGGTCCCCGCCGCCGCGAACGGCCCGGTGGATCCGGTCCCGCTGACCGCCATGGGGCGCTTCCAGCACGAGGCCATCGCGGTCGACCCCGGCACCGGCATCGTCTACGAGACAGAGGACAACGGCTTCCGACCCGACGAGGAGGGGCGCCCCGGCTCGGGCTTCTACCGTTTCCTGCCGGTCCGGCCAGGCGAGCTCGCCCGCGGAGGGAGGCTGCAGGTCGCCGTCGTGCCCGGCGAGCCGCGGCTGCAGCTCTTTCGGGGTACCGAGCGCGGCCTGGGCATCGGCTCCACGCTACCAGTCGTGTGGGTCGACCTGGACACGACCGACCCGGATCCGGAGGACCGAATGCCATGGACGCTCCGCCGGGCGGCGCTGTTCGAGCACGCGCTCACCAAGGGTGCGGCGATCTTCCGGCGCCTGGAGGGCTGCTTCTTCGACGGCGGCCGGATCGTCGTCCTCGACACGAGCGGCGGGGCCGCGGCACAGGGACACGTGTGGGAGTACACGCCCGGACCGGGCGAGGGCGGGGGCGGGTCGGACGACGTCGGCCGGCTCCGCCTGCTGTTCGAATCGCCGGGCCCGGACGTGCTGGACGGCCCCGACAACGTGGTCGTCAGCCCCCGGGGTGGCATCGTCATTTGCGAGGACCCCGGCGGCGTCCCCTACCTGCGCGGTCTGACCCCCGACGGCGCGATCTTCGACTTCGCGCGGAACAGCCTCAACGACTACGAGTTCGCCGGCGCCACGTTCAGCCCGGACGGCCAGACCCTCTTCTGCAACATCCAGGGCTCGACCCGGGGCACGGTGGCCGACGCCGCGCCGGGCGTGACCCTGGCAATCTGGGGGCCCTGGGAACGAGGCGCGTTGTGAGGGCGAGGCCGAGGCGCATCGTACCGGTCGCCCTCGCGATCGGCTGCGCGTCGGCGGGCAGCGCGGGTCCGACGGCGGAGCGAGGCGCGCCGGAGCAGGCCGTGCCGGAGACCGCACCGGAGCAGGGCGGACCCCAACCGGTCGCGCGATCCGCGGCATCGGGCGTCTGGGCCTACGAGGATCTCGGCGGGGGCGTGCACGCGAGCGTCACGCGACCGGAGGAAGGCTACTCGCGCTTCGCCAACTCGCTCATCGTCATCGGCGACTCGGGAGTCGCGGTGGTCGACGCGCGCGATTCGCCTGCCGCCGCACGTGAGCTCATCGCCCACATCCGCACGCTGACCGACCTGCCGGTCGTGGCGCTGATCTCCTCGCACGGCCACTGGGACCACGTCAACGGCAACCAGGCGTTCGCCGACGCCTTTCCGGGCCTGCCGATCTTCGGCCACCCGGAGACGGGGAGGTGGATGCAGGCCGAGGGCGTGGTCCGCCTCCGCGAGCGGATCGAGGCGCTCGCCGCCCGCCGCGATCGGCTCTCGCGGTGGCTCGCCGGCGGCGCCCGCGATGACGGCCGCGTCCTGACCGAAGAGGAGGTCGCCGAGGCGACGGCGATCGTCCGCTCGGACAGCGCGAAGATCGCGCGCTTTCGCGAAGTGGACGTCACCCCGCCCGACCGCGCGGTGACCGACAGCGCCGTCATCGACCTCGGGGGCCGCTCGATCGTGGTGCTCCATCCTGGGCCCGCACATACCGCCGGCGACCTCGTCGTACTGGTGCCGGACGCCGGGCTGGCCTTCATGGGCGACCTCATCGAGCACGGCCCGCCGTTCTTCGGCGACGGTACGGTGGTGGGCTCGAGGGACGCGCTGGCGCGCCTGGCCGACCGGGGGATCGAGCGATTCCTGCCCGCGCACGGGCCGACCGATGGGGCCGTTGCGCTGTTCGAGGCGCAGCTCGCGCTGCTGGAGGACGTCGTCGGGGCCACCGATGGCTCGACCGCGGTCGACGCGGCGGCCGTGGCGCGGGAGCTGGCGAGGCAGCACGAGGCCGCCCTGCCCGGCTTCGAGGGGCCGGAAGACCCGCGCCTCCTCGAGTATCTGCGCGGGCTCGTGGAGGCGGCCCGGGAGGAAAGCGGGGAGTAGGCGGGCCCTGACAGACGCGCCGGTGTAGGGCCGGCCGGGACCGCGGGCCGGACCGGGCGAGCGCGGGGGCCTGCCCGATCCGGCCGGTGGGGGACTAGCCTTCGGCCTCGAGTCCCGCGTCCACCGCCTTCTCGATACGCGCGATGGACTCGGCGAGGTGCGCCCGCGTGTAGGCGTCGGTGCTGGTCGCGGACGCCAGCCGATCCTTCAACGCGTTCAGCTCCCAGCGAGCCACCGCGCGGGCGTCGGCCGGCACGCCATCCTCCGGATCCACGATGAGCCCGGTCATCGCGTCCAGGTAGGCGCGCTGGAGGTCGCGGCGCGACGCGCTGATCGCGCGCGCCCCCACGTCGCTCCAGATCGCATCGCTCAGGGCGTCGAAGAGCTCCGGGATCGACACCACGTCGGCCTGCCCGAACTTCGCCTCGCCGTCACGGATGCGGGCGAGTCGCGATGCGTCCAGCAGCTGGTTCAGGACCGACCTCTGCAGGTTCAGCACGAGCGTGTGGTAGGGGAAGTCGTAGCGCCCCCCGATGGTCGAGTTCATGTCCCAACCGGCTCGCCGCTCCGGCCCGAACGCGCGCAGCAGCTCCGGGGTGAGGGTGAGCGCGTTGGCCGCGAAGACCCGGTCGACCAGCAGGTCCAGCGCCTTCTCCTGTTCGACCTTCGGCACGTTCACGAACGGGTCGCGTCCGTCGCCCACGCGGTCGCGGTTCATGTACTGGCCGCCGATGTACTTCACGGCCGGCGCGATGGCCCGCGCGTACTCGTTCATGAGCTGCCCGAACGCGCCGCGCATCTCTGCGTACGGCGTGTTGTCCAGCAGCACGTATTCCGGCAGGCGCTCCCACATGCCGCGGATCATCGCGCTGCGCTCCGCGCCCCAGGCGAGCGGGTCCGCGGCCAGATCGTAGACGTTGATCGTCGGATCGAGGGCGCCGGGGCCGCCCGCCTCGTTGCCGAACATGTGCTCCTGCATCGACACCTCGCGCGCGACCCGGTTGGCCTCCTCCTGGTCGTCGGCGTAGGCGTAGCGGATGTACCAGCGATCGTAGGAGCCCGGGCTGGTGGTGTAGTAGTCCCCGTTGGCGCCGTTCGCGGCGAGGTTGATGGTCGGGTACTCCATCACCGAGCTGAAGACGCCGTTGGCGCCGGTGAAGTCGGTGTCGTGAAGGCGCGCGTTCGGGGTGCTCGCGGAGGACCGGAAGTTGTGCTGCATCCCCAGCGTGTGCCCGACCTCGTGCATCACCACCCAGACGGTGAAGGCCCGCAGGATCTCGTCCGGCAGCGGCGCGCCCGGCTCGCCCTCCCCGCGGGCGGCGAGCAGTAGCCCGGCCAGCGCCCCCTGCGCGCCCAGCGCCGTCCCGAAGCCCGGCAGCTCCACGCCCGGCGCGTTCGCGTCCGGAGTGGCGAAAGCGCCCACGCCGAGCGCCTGTTCGAACGCCTCGGCGGCCGTCATCGGGTTCACGAGGTTCCGCCAGGTGTTGCGGAAGCCCATGAACATGTTCGCCTCGAAGAGGATGTCGGCGTCCAGCGTCTCGCCCGTGCGCGGATCCACTTTGGACGGGCCGATGGCGCCGTAGTTGGGATCGTCCGAGGTGTTCCAGCGCAGCGTCGAGTACTGCATGTCGTCGGGGTCGGCGCCCTCGGGCAGGTCCATCGCCACGACCGCGCCTTCCCAGCCGGCGGCCTCGAACGCGCGATTCCAGTTCTCCACGCCCTCCTTGAACCAGCCGCGGTACTTGTCGGGGACGTTGTGGTCGATGTAGTAGACGATCGGCTGTACGGGCCGCCAGCGGTCGCCGACCTGCTCGCCGCGCTCCAGCCGCCAGCGGTTCACGTAGCGGCGGAAGAAGGTGCTGTCCTCGCCGCTGAAGTCCTTGTGCACGGTCTGGAAGCTACCGACGCGCTCGTCGGCGAGCCGGCGCTCCATCGGCCGCTCGGGCAGGCGCGCGAGCGTGTAGTAGACGGAGAGCGACATGTAGCGGCCGTCGGGGACCGAGGCGAGGCCCACCGGCTCGCCCGGCTTGAAGGTCAGGCGCGCACGCACGCCGACGTTGTTCTCGAAGCCCTTGGTCTGCTCCAGGTAGCTGCGCTCCCGGTCGAACGAGACGTTACCCGGCTGCCCGGGACGCGTCGATGCCACGACGCGCAGGTTCCGGCTGACGCCCGAGAGATCGGACAGGAACCACCCGGTCACGTCGATCAGGACCGCGTCGTCCTCCTCCCGCGTGGCCTCGACCTTGGCCGTCTCCACGACGGACGAGCCGATGGTGAGGCCCACCGCCTCTTGCGCGCGCGCGTCCCCCGCGGCGCCGAAGCGGTGCGGCCGCTGCAGCAGGAACACCTTGTCCCCGTGGCGCTCCAGCGCCATCAGGTCCATCTCGAAGTACGTGATGGTAGTGCCGCCGAACAGCCCGCCCGCGCCGATGCCCTGCGCGACGCGGGTGTCGAGCAGGAAGTCCTGGCCGAGCTGCTCGGGACGGACCGCCATGTAGAGCTTCCCGTCCTTCTCGTACATGTCGAAGAAGCCGGGGGTCAGCGTCGCGTCCTCGACGAGCTCTTCGAACGCGTCGTCCTTTTCTTCGCCGTCGCCGTCTTCCTGCGCGGTCGCCCCCGCGGGGATCGCGACGGTCAGGAGTAAAGCGAGGGCTCCCCGCCCGAGAAGGGCGGCGCGGTCGGTCCATCCGAACATGGGTCCTCCGGGGGTTGTCGTGCCGTGTCGAGCGGCGCACGCGCGTGGGTCGCGGTCATCTTCGGACCACGCTTCGCACCGGACAAGTGCCGCACGCGCACGCGTACGTTCGGTAGACCCCGCACGGGATGTCGCGGTTGCCCAGCGTGTGCCCGCGCGGGATCTTCGCGTATGCTGAGGCTGCCGACGTCGGAGGAGTTGCGAGCCGCGCTGGATGCAGCCGGTCTCGCGCACCACGAGTACGAGCGGAACGCGCTCGGCGGGCGGCGCGACGACGCCTGGGCCAGCTGGTATGCCGCCTACGTCCTGGGGAGACTGGGCGATTTCGCGGATCCCACGTGGCTCGCGCGCGCCCTGGAAGAGGTCCCCGCCGAGGAGGACTGGGCGGAGGAGGCCGCGCTCGCGGTGGCCCGGCTCCTCGGCACCGGCTGAGTCGCGGAAGCCGCCTATCGCCTGCCCAGGACCGCCTGGAGCGTGACCTCGCGGCCCTCCCTCAGGACCGTGACCTCCACGGTGTCGCCCGGCGCGTGCGCCCGCAGCGCGTACGTGTACGCGTACAGGTCGCCGACGTCCTCGCCGCCGAACCGGATGATGATGTCTCCCTCCCGCAGGCCCGCGCGTGCGGCGGGGCTGTCGTCCCGCACGCCGGTCAGTCGAACGCCGTGGTCGATCGGCGTCATGTCCGGGATCGATCCGAAGTAGGGTCCGTAGCCGCTCGAAGCGGGCGCGTCGCCCGCCTCCGCGCGCAGCGGGCGGCCAGCGCCGCGGACCAGCGAGAGCGCGATCGGGGTGTCCCCCGAGCCTGCGAGCACGGCGGCGATGTCTGCCGCGAACGCCGCCACGCGCTCGACCCCGTCGGCGTCGATCCTCTCCCAGTCGTCGCTCGGCCGGTGGTAGTCGGCGTGCGTGTTGGTGAACAGGAACAGCACCGGGATCCCGGCGCCGTAGAACGACGAGTGGTCGGACGGCCCGTAGCCGTCCGGGTTCTTGCCCAGCGTGAAGGGACGGTCGAGCCCCGCGTTGGTGCGATCCAGGATGTCGTCCCACTCCTCCGCGGTGCCGACGCCGTACACCGTGAGGGCGTCGTCCCGGAGCCGGCCCACCATGTCCATGTTGATCATCGCGACGGCACCGTCGAGAGGCACGGTGGGGTGCGCGACCCAGTGGCCCGAGCCGAGCAGGCCCCGCTCCTCGCCGCTGAACGCCACGAAGACCACGGGACGCGCCGGTGCGGGTCCGCCGGCCAGACGACGCGCGGCCTCGAGGAGCGCCGCGGTGCCGCTCGCGTTGTCGTCGGCGCCGTTGTGGATCTCGCGCGAGTCGGGCGCCAGGGACCCGGATCCGCCACGCCCGAGGTGGTCGTAGTGCGCGCCGATGATCACCGGCTCCTCCGCGTGCGCCGCGACCGCGCCCGGCAGGACCCCGACCACGTTCCGGGCGCGCGCCTCGACCGCCTTCACCCGCGCCTCCAGCGTGCCGGGGGCGCCGGAGGTCGCGGCTTCCCTGACGGCCGTCGCGCCCTCGCCTCGGACCGCGACGACGGGAACGCCGACGAACGGCCGCGTCTCTCCCTCCGCGTCGGGGAGCGCGCGGCTCTCGTCGAGGAGGAGGATCACCCCCACCGCCCCTCGTGCCGAGAGCGCCGACGCCGCGAAGTGGGCGTCCAGTTCGCCCTCGCCCGCCTCGACGACGGCGATCACGCCGGTCACGTCCGCGCCGCCGTGCGCGTGCGGATCGGGCGCGTCGACGAGGCGCAGCGGGGCCTCCGCGCGCCCCGAGCCGCTGAATCCGAACGGCGCCAGAAGGGACGACTCCAGCGCGGTGACGCCCTCCGACCCGTCCGCGCCCAGCCGCAGCCCCGCCGCGTCCACGGCCGCCCCGACCCGCAGGGAGAAGTCCTGGAACCAGGTGCCGTCGCTGCCCGCGGGTTGCAGGCCGATGGAGGCCATGCGCTCGGCGATGTAGCTAGCGGCGCACCTCTCGCCCTGGCTCGCGGCCGCGCGTCCTTCCAGCGCATCGTCGGCGAGATAGCGGACGTCACCCAGCGGCCCGGACAGCGGGCCGATCACGGCCGCCGGATCGGGACACGCCGCCTGGGGTAGCGCGGGGGCCGGGGTGAGCGCGAGAGTGAGGGCCGCGGCCGCGATGGTTCCGTTTCGCACGAACAATGACACGTCAGACTCCATGGTCGAACCGATGATGAACAGGGCCGCCGCTGCGACGATCGTCCTGCTCCTGTCCGCCTGCGCCGCCGACACCGACGCCGACACCGAACTGGCGGGGTCGGAGGCCGGGTCCGCCCGAGCTCCCGCACCCGCCGTCGTGGCCCACGGGCCAGGCGCCGATTTCACGGTGGGTGCCGGCGACGCGTACCCCGGCCTCGACGCGGAGAGCCATCTGCGCTCGGTGCGCCAGCTCACCTTCGACGGCGAGAACGCCGAGGCGTACTTCGCCTTCGATGGCACGCGTCTCGTCTACCAGCGGACCCCCGCCGACGGCGGTTGCGACCAGATCTTCGAGCTGGACCTCGCGACCGGTGCCGAGCGGCTGGTGAGCACCGGGGACGGACGCACGACCTGCTCTTACTTCTACCCGGACGGAGAGACCATCCTCTTCTCCTCCACCCACCTGGCGGGCGCCGCCTGCCCGGCCCCGGCGGACTACAGCCGCGGCTACGTCTGGCCGGTCTACGAGGCCTACGACCTCTTCATCACCGACGGCGACGGGGGCTTCACCAGGCTGACCGAGACGCCCGGATACGACGCCGAGGCGACCGTGTCCCCGCTCGGCGACCGCATCGTGTTCACGAGCGTGCGCGACGGCGACCTCGACCTCTACTCGATGGCGCTCGACGGCTCCGACGTGCGTCGGCTCACCGATCGGCCCGGGTACGACGGCGGTGCGTTCTATTCGCCCGATGGTTCGCAGATCGTCTGGCGCGCGCACTATCCCGAGGGCGAGGACGCGCTGGAGGACTACCGCAGCCTGCTCGCCGACGGCCTGATCCGGCCGTCGCAGCTGGAGCTCTGGGTGGCCGACGCCGACGGCGGCAACCCTCGCCAGCTCACCGACAACGGCGCGGCGAACTTCGGCCCCTACTGGCATCCCTCCGGTGACTGGATCGTGTTCAGCTCGAACCTGCACGACCCGCAGGGCCGCGACTTCGACCTCTACGGCGTGAGCGTGGAGGGCGGGGAGCCGTGGCGGATCACGCACACCGACGGCTTCGACGGCTTCCCCGTGTTCAGCCCGGACGGGCGGTTCCTCGTGTGGGGATCCAACCGCAACCCAGCGCACGAGGGTAACACCAACGTGTTCATCGCCGAGTGGGTGGACTGACGGGCTCGGCGCCCGCCTACCCCAGGCCGACCTCGTCCAGCACGCGGAGCACGATCGCCCAGAGGTTCGGCGCCCCGTCGCGGATCGGCGCCATGCGGTCGAGGACCTGCGCTCGCGTCACGCCGTGCTCGGCCCACGAGCCGCCGTCGCAGAGGCGGTTCTGCAGCAGCCCCCCGAAACGGTCCAGCGCGACCGCGTAGCGCGCGTCCGGGGTCACGCCCTCCTCGAACTCGTCCCACAGCAGGCGCAGCTCGGAGCCCTGGTCGGGCGGCAGCAGGCCGAAGAGCCGGTCCGCCGCCCGACGCTCGCGGTCCGCCCTGTCCGCTTGCGCCACCTCGTCGAAGGCGAAGGTGTCGCCGGCGTCGATCTCCACCACGTCGTGGACGAGGACCATGCGGGTCGCGCGGCCGACGTCGACCCCCGCGACGGCGTGCTCGGCCAGCAGGCCCGCCATCGCGGCGAGATGCCAGGAATGCTCCGCGCTGTTCTCGTGTCGACCGCTGCCGCCGACGCGCGTCTTGCGGGCGATGTCCTTTAGCCGGTCCAGCTCGCCGATGAACGCGAGCTGCCGGTCGATTCTGTCTGCCCCGCTCATCGGTCCGATCTCCTTCTTTCGCTCGGCGACCCCCGGGTTGCCCCGGCGGACGGGGGCTCGCACCGTAGCCCGCGACGCGCGCGCTCGCTCCCGCCCGGAGAGGCCATGACCTGGTACCTCGAAGCCCTGATGAGCTACGCCGATTTCGGCGGCCGTGCCAGCAGGCGCCAGTTCTGGGGCTTCCTGGTGGTGCACCTGTTCGTGTCGTTCCTGCTGGTGTTCGGGGACGTGATCCTGGCGGCTGGCTCGAACGCCGGCTACGGGGTGCTCTCCGGCCTCTACTGGCTGGCCACGCTGGTTCCCGCGCTGGCGGTGACCGTGCGGAGACTGCACGACATCGGCCGACCCGGCCTCTGGATCCTGGTCGGATTCGTGCCGGTCCTGGGCGTCCTGGTGCTCCTCCTCATGGCGCTGCTGGAGGGCGAGCCGGGCGACAACGGGTACGGGCCGAACCCGAGGCTCGCGGGGGCTTGAGGCCGAGGATGGCGAGCGCTACGCCGAGGCCGCGCCTCTACGGCGAGCTCGCGGACTGGTGGCCTCTGGTTTCGGCCCCTTCGGACTACGCCGAGGAGGCCGCCTTCTACGTCGACCTCCTGCTCGGGCCGGACCCGCCCGTCGACGCGTCGCTCCTGGAGTTGGGCAGCGGCGGCGGCAACAACGCGTCGCACATGAAAGCGGCGTTCGGCGAGGTGACGTTGGTGGACGCGTCGGCGGACATGATCGAGGTCAGCCGCGCGCTCAACACCGATTGCGAGCACGTCGTGGGGGACATGCGCGACATCCGGCTCGGCCGCACCTTCGACCGGGTCTTCATCCACGACGCGATCGACTACATGGCCAGCCGCGAGGACCTGCACGCAGCCCTCGCCACGGCGTTCGTCCACTGTCGGCCGGGGGGCGCGGCCGTCCTCGTCCCGGACTACGTGCGCGAGAGCTTCGCCCCCTCGACCCGGCACGGGGGGCACGACGACGGCTCGCGTGGCGTGCGCTACCTGGAATGGACGCGCGACCCGGACCCCGACGACTGCACGTACACGACCGACTTCGCGTTCCTGCTGCGCGAGGGCGACGAGGTTCGCGTGGTGCACGACCGGCACGTCGGCGGCCTGTTCGCGCGACGGGAGTGGCTGGCCATGCTGCGCCAGGCGGGCTTCGAGGCGCAGGTCATCGAGTTCCGGCACAGCGAGGTGGCGCGCCCGCTGGACGTGTTCCGGGCACGACGTCCGGAGACCGACCCATCCGACGCAGGCGGCGCGCGGGCGGCGGGGCCGACCGGCGACGAAGAGGCGTGGACGTGAGCGACCCCCGAGAGGCGCACATCGACCGCATCCTCGGCTACGAGCCGGGCGACTACTACGTCTTGCGGGTGTGGCGGGAAACGCGGTCCACCGCCGAAGTACGTTGACGCCAGCCCGCCCCTCCCGCGCCACCTGGCTCTGGTGGAGCACCGGCAAGGACAGCGCATGGGCGCTCCACGTGCTGCGCTCGAACCCCGCGTTCACCGTGACGGGCCTCGTCACGACGGTGACGCCTGCGTTCGGGCGGGTCGCGATCCACGGCACTCGGATAGACCTGCTGCGCGCGCAGGCGGAAGCCGCTGGCCTGCCCCTCCACCTGGTCGAGCTGCCCCATCCCTGCGACAACGCGGCGTACGAGGCCGCCGTGGCGCCAGCGCTGGAGACCGCGACGCGACGGGGCGTCGAGGCCATGGCGTTCGGCGATCTGTTCCTGGCAGACGTGCGGCGGTACCGGGAGGAACTGCTCGCCGGGACGCCCCTGCGAGCCGTCTTCCCGCTGTGGGGCCGGGACACGGCGGAGCTGGCCCGGGTGATGATCGATGGCGGCCTCGAGGCGGCGATCACGTGTCTGGATCCGGAGCGTGTGCCGCGCGAGCTCGCGGGGCGCCGCTTCGATGAGGCCCTCCTGCGCGCGCTGCCCGAGGGCGTCGACCGGTGCGGCGAGAACGGCGAATTCCACACGTGTACCGTCGCGGCCCCCGTGTTTTCCCGGCCGTTGAAGACGCGGCGCGGCGACGTCGTGGAAAGGGATGGATTCGTGTACGCCGACCTGATTCCGGAGCTCGCACCGACCGAGACCTTGGCGTAAGACTGGGCGACGCGGCCGGAGAGTTGCGGTCCCGCATCTCGGCGGCGGGCCTGGACCCCGACCACCTGGATCCGGCGAGTTTTCATGAGGTCGTGAATCGGCGCCCGGAGGCCAGCGAGGTCTGCGTAGCGCCTGCAGTGGGAGGAGACGTGATGAATCGAACACGTGTGCCGAGGCGTGTATCGGCTCCGGGCGTCACGTTCGGCCTGGTTTTTCTCCTGGCCGCGGCGTGCGCGCCCGACGCCGAGCCCGCGTCCCGCGAGTCGCCTCCCGAAGCGCCCGACCTGCTCCTCCCCTCCGGCCCCGCGCCGGCGCCGACCGTCGCCGACCTGACGGGCGTGTGGATCGTGACGGACCACGCGTTGGCCCCGGTCGCCGCCATGAGCGAGGAGGACGCCGCTGAGTGGCACGGGCGCGTTCTGCGGCTGGTCGACTGGGAGGCCCAGGTGCCGGGGGCGCGCTGCGCCGAGCCCGAGTACGAGTCGGTGTCCGAGCCGACGGGCGAGTTCATCCGGCGCTTCGAGTCCTGGCCGTCCGATCTCCTCCTGCCCGCCGGCTCGGGCAGGGTCGACGTGATGAGCGTGCGCTGCGAAGGATCGCCCTGGGCGGCCCCGGGCGGCACCATGATCGGCGTGGATTCCGATCACGCGCTGACGGTCTGGGACGGCGTGTTCTTCACGCTGGAGAGGGATGCCGCAGCCGAGGCTGTCGATTTCCTGGGCAGGGGCAACGAGCCGGGCTGGATCGTCGAGGTGATCGAGGGGCGCCAGATCCACTTCGAGTACGACTACGGGGAGAGCGAGGTCCACACGCCGGTCCCCGAGCGGTCGACCGAGGCTGAAGGTCGTGCGGTCGAGTACCACGCGGTGACCGAGTCGGCGGACCTGCGGGTGCGGATCGAGGCGGAGCCGTGCACGGACGACATGAGCGGCTTCCCCTTCCCGGCCACCGTCCGCGTCACCTTGGACGGCCGCACGTTCCGCGGATGCGGCGGCCCCGCGCCCGGCGGGCGGTGAGGCGCACGCCGGACTCCGACCGTCGCTAACTGCCGGCGAACAGCCTGCGCTCGAGGGCCTCGTAGCGGGGGTGCGAGCGAAGTGGTGCGAACTGCGGCAGGGCCATGATGGTGACGAAGCCCATCTCGCGGCGCTCGGCGGAGGCCTCGAGTGCGTCGAGAGCGTCTTCGTGTCGTCCCGCCTCGGCCAGCGCGATCGCCCGCGCGTAGTGGGTCGTGGCGTCGTCCGGGTCGGCCCTCACGCCTGCGCCGCGACCGGTCAGTGCGGCCATTGCGCGCAGGACACCCCACCGTAGCGTGCCCGACGAGTCGCCCGGCGAGCGGCCTCGAGAGGCCGGCGTTGCCTACACGGGGTGGGCCGAAAACATGGCGGCCGGGTATCCTGACGCCGAGTCGGTACTCTCGGCCTGGCTGAACCGCTCTGGACATCGTGCGAACATCGAGAACCGCCCGCCCACCCACCACGGCGTCGGTCCCGTCGACACCCACGGGATGCACGTCTTCCTGCGTCCCTGACGCGGGCCTTCGGGGGCGCCACCGCCGCGCCCGCCGCCCGCCGGTGGGCGCGCCGATCTACGCGGCCGCCGTCTCGGCCTTCGCGGCCGCCGCCGCCGCTTGCGGCGTCGCCGACGGCGCGGACCTGTCCGTGGGCGGCTGGTACGCGAGCTGGCGCGCCCACCCGGACTCGGTGGCGCTGGGCGGGGTCGACGACGTCTTCTACGCGTTCGCGCTGCCCACGGCCGAGGGCGGTCTCGACACCATCCCGGCTCCGGACCGGCTGCGGGCGCTGGTCGCGCGCGGCGCCCGGGAGGGATTCCGGGTCCACCTCTCGATCGGCGGCTGGAACGACGGTGACGACGCCGCGTTCGAGTTCCTGGCGGATGACTCGGTCCGCCGGCGCGCGTTCGCGGACGCGGTGGTCGCGGTGGTCCGGGAATACGGGTTGGACGGCATCGACCTCGATTGGGAGCACCCCGACCCGGGGCCGTCGGC
>DATHRK010000070.1:0-22881 GCA_035465395.1 Longimicrobiales bacterium
TCGAGGCGCGCGAAGCCGACCACCTGTAGGCGATACGCCTCCAGATTCTCCGTGAGTCGGCGGTCCGCTCCGTCCGAGTCGCGCAACGTGGCCTTCAGGCTCCCGACGATCCGCTCCACCAGATCGCGCTGCAGGCACAACAGGTCGTCCGTGGTGAGCCGCCGTTCATAGGATTCAGCCCACCGGTGCGTGTCCTTCCGGGCGTCGATCATCTGGACGTTCAGCCGCACCCGCTTCGCCGCCGCCTGCATCTCACCCTCGATGAGCGTACCGACGCCGAGCGTGCGTGCGATCTCGGGAGCCGGAACGGTACTATCGCGGTAGCGGAGCACGGAGGCGCGCGAGATCACGGTAAGCGTCGGCACCCCCGCGAGTTGCGTGATTAGATCGCTGTGCACGCCGGCGGCGAAGGCCGCCGAGATCTCGTCCCCTCCCAGGTTGGCGAAGGGCAGCACCGCGATGGCGCGCGGGTCCAGCTGGGTCTCCGCAACGGCGACCGGCGCGGGGCGTGCTTCCCGACCTCCGCCCTCCTGGAGCATCGCCAGCAGCTCGAGCGTTGCGAGCTCCGGCTCCACATCGAGGTCCTGTCGCAGGCGCCCGACGTGGCGCCGCCCGGCGACGATCGCCGCCCCCACGTTGCCCGCGGACGCGAGCGACGCGATGAGCCGTTCCGCCACGCGCGCGTCGTAGGGATCGGCGTCGGCAAGCTCGCCCCACCAGCGCGCCGCCGAGGCGGCGTCGTCGCGCCCCTCGGCTTCGAGCGCCAGCGTCTCCAGCACTTGCTTGTACTGTTTCCGTAGCCGCGCCCGCCGTTGCTCGATGCGCATTTCGAATTGGGGTGCCGCAGGCAGTCCGAATCCGTCCAGCAGCTCCCCGCCGTACAGCGACACCGCCCTCTCCCACTCGCCCTGGCGAGCCGCGTCTTCGAACTGGAGCACGTCGCAGGGAAGCGCTTCGCCATCCAACCGAACGTCCTCCCCGGACGCAGTCAGGACCTCGGCGCTGAGTGCCTTCCGCACCCTGTAGAGGCAGGTGCTGAGACGGTTGCGCGCGGCGCGCTCCGGTGAATCGGGCCAGAGGTGGCCCACGAGCATGGATCGCGTAAGCGTCCGCGACGGCGCCGTGGCGAGCAGGGCGAGCAGCGCGAGCGGATGACGGCGGGCGAGAACGCCACTCAGGGGCCGGCCATCCTGCTCGACCGCGGCCCCCCCGAGAAGTCGCAAAAAGGGCATGTGTCGTCACCCGGTGCTGCGGAAGTGCGATGCGGTGATCCAAAGGTGCCCTTGGGGGCGCATTTTGGAAAGTCGTCCCGTTCGACCCACCCAGGAGAAACACCCATGCGCGCTGTCGTCGCCCCCCGATGTCGAGAGAATCTGCACGCGCACCGGTTCGCCTGCACCGCGGCCGTCGCCCTGCTCGTTCTGCTGGCCGGTTGCACAGATCCGCCCACGGCCCCGCTGCCCGGCGCGGTCCCTGATTCGCTCAGCCCCGCGGCGATTGCGGCGGAACGGTCCAGCGCCCCCTTCAAGGTCGTACGCCAAGACTTCAACCACGGCACGGCGCTGTGGTCCGACAACGACATCGAGGGGTTCGGGGGGTGGTGCGGAGACATCCGCCAGATCGCGCGAGGCGATGGCCCGGTCGGGCCGTCTGCAGGCCGGGGCTACGCTCTGGTCTCGCACGGCACCTGCAACGCCTTCTGGACCGCGGAGGGGTTCACCGAGAGCGCTCCGTACGCGCCCGCTCTGGACACCGACGCGTTCTCGAGCCGCTGGATCGCGAGCGGGTACGTGCAGCTCCTGGACGTCTATCTGGACCCCTCCGAGGAGGCTCTGGCGTTCCAGTACGCGGTCAGCATCCACCTGCTCGACAGCGGTGAGTTCCGCTACTTCGCGGTCGACGTCGGTCCCGGCGCCGGGGGACTGCTGGTCGGCACCCACGCGCTCGAGACGGCCGGGTGGTACACCTTCGCGCTCTCGTTCCAGGAGGCGCCGGGCGGGGGCTTGTCGGTGGAGTTCCAACTCCGCGATGACGGACGGGTGATCGCCTCGCAGGCGCTCGATCAGACGCTGTTCACGATGGAGGACCCCTCCTCCTTCGCCGTCGAGAACGTGGGCACGGGCGAGAGCTGGTTCTCCTTCATCTCGCCCGGGATCGAGCTCCCCATCGACGAGTTCTCGATCCGGCCGGGTCGCTGATGTCAGCCCGGGCCTGCCGACCGCTCCTCGTCCTTTTCCTGGTCGCGTGCGGGGGTGACGGGACGGGGCCGGAGAACGGTCCAGCGAACGACCCGCCCGTCGCCGAGTTCACGTTCGCGCCGGGATCACCGCACGCCGGCGTCGCCGTGGGATTCAGCGGATCTGTCTCCAGCGACCCGGACGGCACCATCGTCGGCTACGCGTGGGATTTCGGCGACGGCGACACCGCCGCGGGCGTGCTCGTGAGCCATGCCTTCGCGACCATGGGCGCGCATCAGGTGACCCTGGAGGTGACCGACGACGACGGCGCGACGGCCACCACGACCCGAACGGTGTCCGTGCAGCCGCCGAACGCCCCTCCGATCGCCTCGTTTTCGTTCTCGCCGACGAGTCCGGAGCGCGGCGAGCTCGTTGCGTTCGATGCGAGCGCCTCCGGCGACGCAGATGGCACGGTCGAGAGCTACGGCTGGGACTTCGGTGACGGAAACACCGGGGTCGGCGCGATGCCCATCCACTTCTACGAGGACCCGGGCGAGTTCACCATCGTCCTCACGGTAAACGACGACGACGACGACCTAGGGACAACGACCCAGGCCGTGACGGTCGCCCCGCCCTCGGAGCTCAGCTTCGCCGCCATTGAGGGTGCATGGGAAGGAGTCGCCTTCGATGTTCAAAGTTTCCGGGTCGAGGCGAGCCTCTCGGCGAGCGCGCTGCGGGGCGATCTGATCGGGACGGTGGTGTACGGTCCAACGGGAAGCGATGAGGTGGAGTGCGAGGGGGAGTGGCGCGCGGCGGGGGTGGACGGAGACACCTACACGGTGCGAGAGCAGATCGTGGTGGGCGCCGGGACATGCCCGGACGGAGTCGTCCGACTCACCTACGATCCAGGCACGGACGAGATCGCCTACGACTTCGACCCGTTCTCGGGCCCATTCGCGGCCCAGGGAACGCTGACGCGACGATAGTGACCCGGAGGCGTCGGTCGAGCGGTCCCGACCCGTCGTGGCGGGGACGGACTCGGGAAGCGGCGAGCTGACCCGCGCGACCGGCTAGAGAGAGGTCCAGGCCTCGAGCACCGGGCTCCCGGTCCAGGCGCGCATAGTGCGCTGGTTGTCGCCAACAACTGTGGCAGCCGGCGGCGCGGCGTCACGCGGCCGGAGTTCCCCCGTTTGCGCAGCGCCGGGGCGGGCGGAGACATTGTCGGCGCCCGGCGGCCCACACCGCTGCCGGGACGACTCCGCTCCAGGCAGGCCATGACGTCAGAGGGCTACAGGACCGAGAAGGACTCCCTCGGGGAGATGCGGGTGCCCGCGGACGCGCTCTGGGGAGCGCAGACACAGCGGGCCGTCGAGAATTTCCCCATCAGCGACCTGCGTTTCCCTCGCTCGTTCATCCGCGCCCTGGGGCTCGTAAAGCGGGCCGCGGCCGAGACGAACGCCGAGCTGGGCCTGGTCGACGCGGACATCGCGGACGCCGTCGCGCGCGCGGCCGGAGAGGTGGTCGCAGGCGAGCACGACGCGCACTTCGTGCTCGACATCTTCCAGACCGGCAGCGGCACCTCCACGAACATGAACGCGAACGAGGTGATCGCCACGCTCGCGTCCCGGATGTACGAGGGCGCGACCGTGCACCCTAACGACCACGTCAACTTCGGCCAGTCCTCGAACGACGTGATCCCCACCGCGATGCAGGTGGCGGCCGTGGAGCGCATCCACGGCGCGCTCATCCCCGCGCTGGAGGCCCTCCGCGAGGCGCTCGCCGGCAAGGCCGACGCGTTCGACGGCGTCACGAAGTCCGGGCGCACGCACATGATGGACGCCACGCCCGTCCGCCTCGGGCAGGAGTTCGCCGGCTACGCGCGCCAGGTCGAGCTGGGGATCCAGCGCGTGCGGGCCGGGGCGGAGGACCTGGCGGAGCTCCCGCTGGGCGGCACCGCCGTGGGCACCGGCATCAACACGCACCCCGACTTCGCCGCCGCCGCCATCGCGCGGCTGTCCGAGGCGACCGGTGTGACGTTCCGGGAGGCGACCGATCATTTCGAGCGCCAAGGCACGCGCGACACGGTGGTTTCCGCGCACGGGGCGCTGAACACCGTCGCGGTGTCGCTGGCCAAGATCGCCAACGACCTGCGCCTGATGGCGAGCGGTCCCCGCGCGGGCATCGCGGAGATCACGCTCCCGGCGATCCAGCCGGGCTCCAGCATCATGCCCGGCAAGGTCAACCCGGTGGTGCCCGAGGCGGTGCACATGGTCGCCGCGCAGGTGATGGGCAACCACACGACGATCACCGTGGGCGGGCTGGGGAGCTACCTGGAGCTGAACGTGATGATGCCCGTCATGGCGTACGCGCTGCTCCAGTCGGTGGAGCTCCTCGCGTCGGCGTCGCGCGTCCTGGCCGAGAAGTGCGTGGCGGGCATCGAGGCCAACGAGGCGCGGGCGGCCGAGCTCCTCGAGCGGAACCTGTCGCTGGGAACGGCGCTGGCGCCGCACGTCGGCTACGACACCTCGGCGAAGCTGGCGAAACGGGCCTTCGCCGAGGGACGGACCGTGCGGGAGGTCGCCGCCGAGGAAGGCGTCCTCGACGAGGAGCGCTTGCGGGAGGTGCTGGACGCCCGGGCGATGACCGAGCCGGGCATCCCGGGCGACTAGCCGCCCTCGCCGTGCTCCGGCCGCGACGACGCCGGAGCTCCGCCATCCAGCGCGGCACCGTCGGCGGCGAAGACGAAGACCGAGAACGCCGAAACCCGATCGCCCCCCGCCTCGAGCACGAACTCGTAGCGTCCCTCGACCGGGAAGACCACGTCCTCCAGTGGCATGACCAGCCGCGTGTGGGCGGGCGTGCCGTCCCCCGCCGCATCCACGTCGGTGTGGCCCTGAATGGTCAGCACCGGGTTCCTCGAGGCGCCCTCCACGAGGTCCGCACGGAGGGGCTGGCGTCCGGCCTCCTCCGGTCCCCATTCCATCACGAACACCGCCGTCATGCGGTCCTGGGCGGCGGGAAAGCCGGGCGCCGCCAGTTGGTTGAAGACGCCCCGTACGTCGAGGCGTCCGTCGGGCCGTACGTTTGCGTCTTCGCAGGCCAGAGCGAGGACAAGGCGCATCGAAGCTCGCTTTCCGAGCGAGGTCGTCGTGGCGCCCGCCGGGGCGCGCGAGAGCGCCAAGATAGACCGCGAGCGCGAGGTTGACACCCGTCGCGGGCGTCGCCAGTGTCGATGCGTCGCCGGGCGGCCGACGCGCCGTCGGGCGAGGCCCACGAGCGACAAGCCGCGGCGCACGGCCCGCTTCCGACGGCGAGCGGGCTTCTTCATATGGAAAGGCATCGATGTCCAGACCCTTCGTGCTGACCAGCGAGTCGGTCTCGGAAGGCCACCCCGACAAAGTGGCGGACCGCATCTCCGACGCCGTTCTGGACGCATACATGAGCGAGGACGCGCACGCGCGCGTCGCGTGCGAGACACTGGTCACCGCCGAGTTCGTCTGCGTCGCCGGTGAGGTAGGGTCCACGGCCTCGATCGACCACGACCGCATCCGCGAGATCGTGCGCGCCACGATCTCCGACCTGGGCTTCACCGGGGAGGACGATCGTTTCGGCCCCGACATCGACGACATCGACGTCCGGCTCCACCCGCAATCGGTGGAGATCGCGGGCGCCGTGGTACGCGGCACCCGCGAGGCGCAGGGGGCCGGCGACCAGGGCATGATGTTCGGCTACGCCACCGATGAGACCGAGGTGTTCATGCCGGCGCCCATCACCTGGGCCCACGCGATCACCCGGCGGCTCTCCGAGCTGCGGCGGTCCGGCGAGATCGGCTGGCTCCGTCCGGACTCGAAGAGCCAGGTCTCGGTGCTCTACGAGGACGGCCGTCCCGTCGAGGTCAAGCGCGTGGTCGTTTCGACGCAGCACCGAGCCAACGCGGACCTCGCGACCATTCGCTCGGCGGTGCTCGATGACGTGGTGCCTTCGGTGATCGACGAGCGCTACCTGCGCCCGGGCTGGCAGGACGTCGCGCTGGTGAACCCGTCGGGCTCCTTCATCGCCGGCGGTCCGGCCGCCGACACGGGCCTGACCGGCCGCAAGATCATCGTGGACACCTACGGCGGGGCCGCGCGGCACGGGGGCGGAGCGTTCAGCGGGAAGGACCCGTCCAAGGTGGATCGCAGCGGGGCGTACGCCGCCCGCTGGGTGGCCAAGAACGTGGTCGCCTCCGGGCTCGCGTCGCGCTGTGAGATCGAGGTCGCCTACGCCATCGGCGTCGCGGACCCGGTGGCGATCCGCGTGGAGACCTTCGGTACCGCCTCCGATCCGGACGCCATCGAGCGTTGGATCCGATCGAACTTCGACCTCACGCCCCACGGGATCATCGAGGAGCTGGACCTGCGACGCCCCATCTACGAGCCCACCTCGGCCTACGGCCACTTCGGCAGGGAGCCCGGCACGGAGGGCGCCTTCCCGTGGGAGCGGGTGCGGGAGGTGGCGGCCGTCGGGTGAGCGCGCGCAGAAAGGGCCAGGGATGCGCAAAAAGTAGCCCGATTCGGTGCCGTGCGGAAGCCGCCAATTTTGCCCTAAGTAACTGCCGGAAAACGACCTGAGTACGGATGGCCCGGTCTGGACCCGAACCTGCCCTACCTCCCCCGTGCAGTACCGCGGTGAACGGGAACAACGGGGAGAGCGCCGCGGTCCGAAGCGGGCGGTCGTCAGAATCTGGCGGCCGCCGCTTCTTTTTCTATCTTGCCCGTCGATGATCCCCACCGCGCTCGACTTCCGTCGCCGGTCCGTCACGGCGTGCCGCCGTTGGAGCACCCCTCTCGCTCTCTGCTTGCTCGTCGGGGTGGCCGCGGAGGCCACCGCTCAGGCGGGCGCCGAGGCCGACACTCCGCCGCTCGGTCCGCCGAGCGTCGCGCTCCGTGTCGGAGCGGCCGTCTCGAGCCCCCTCTTCGAGGCCGCGGGCGGGTCCGGAACGCGGTCCGTGACCGGGTCTCCCGACGCCGGCTTCGCGGCTGGCGTCTCGGCGGCCCTGCCGCTGCAGCCGAAGCTGGACTTGGAGGCCGAGGTCGGCTGGACCGGCGTGGGCCTCGGCGCCGACGACGGCCTCGCGTCCTGGACCGCCGAGGATCTCACCATCCTGCACGGCGCCCTCCTCCTGCGCTGGCACGCCACCCCGTCCGTCTATGCCCGTGGAGGGTTCGGCATGATTCGCTATGCGGGCGGGCAGGCGTCCGGCATCCTCGAGGACGACCCGCAGGTCGACGCGTTGGTGGCGTTGGGGTTGGGCGCGCATCGTCCGGCGGGGCGGGTGCGCCTGTTTGTCGAGCTGAACGCCCAGGCGCACGCCTTCGACTTCACCGCGTTGCGCGCGGCGGGCGGGGAGCGGGGCATGGTGTGGCGCGGCCTGCTCCAGGCTGGAGCCTCGTTGCCGGTGGGAGGCGGATCGTGAGGCCGCGGCGGCGGTGGTCGTACCGGACGCGGCGGAGCGCGCTTCCGACGCGCCAGCGGCTCGGCACCGTCGCGGCGCTTGCGGCGCTCGCCACCGTTGCTGCGTGCGATTCGCCGACCATACCGGAGCGGCCGGACGGCTACGGATTCGCCCTGCCGGGGCCAGGCCTGGTCTTCCACTGGGCATCGGGCACGCGCGTCCGGGTCTTCGTCGCGAGCGAGCCGGCGTCGCGCGCGCAGGGGCTCGCCGACGCCTTCGCCGCGGGGGCCCGAGCCTGGACCGCCGCCGCGCCGCTCGGCGAGGTCGTCGTGGAGCGGGCGTCCTCGATCGCGGCCGCGGACGTCGTGGTCGCCTGGTCGGACGGTCCGTTCCCCGTGGCGACACAGGACTGCATGCCATCGATCGGCGCCGCCGGCGTGACCACCTTCTGCCTGACGCCCGACAACAGCGGATTCGTCCGTTTCCCGGCATCGGACGGGGGCGCGACCGACGTGATCTTCCTGATCACGATCTCGCCCGCCATCGCCGAAGACGCCGTCTTGCGCCGCCGCCTCGTGACGCACGAGATCGGCCACGCGCTGGGGCTGTTCCAGCACTCGCAGGACCCGGCCGACCTGATGTTCGGCGGACAGATCTCCGTCGACGCGCCCTCCGAGGCCGACCGCGCCACGTTCTACGCGCTGTACCACACGCCGTCCGACCTGACCCCTTGACCGGGGCTCTCCGATTCGGGCCCTCGGGAACCCGCGGAACCGTTGACCTCACGGAGGCCCTTGCCTACCATCGATAGGGGTGACAGCGGCGGCGAACGGTGGCGACATCGTCCCCCCGCCTGCACCCGGGGAAGCGTGTCGGAGGGTTCATTTTTGAGCCGACACTACAGAAGCCGGGACCCTCTCTCGGGTCGGAAGCCATGCCCCGCGGGGAAGGCGGAAGCGCCCGAGGAGGTCACCACTCGTTGGACCCGGGGCTTCAAAAACGCCCTGCGGCGCGCCTCCTCGCCGGCCCGTTCTCGCTAGCGGGCCGGCCGTTTTTTACCGTGACCCCAGCTGCCAGGATTGAGCCCATGCCTCGCGTTCGCTTGACACGCCGCGTGCACTTCTCGGCGGCGCATCGCCTGGGGCGCGAGGATTGGGACGCGGAGCGGAACCTCGACACGTTCGGCGACTGCGCGCGAACCAACTGGCACGGGCACAACTACGAGCTGGACGTGACCGTGGGTGGCGAGGTGGATCCACGGCTCGGCTTCGTGATGGACCTGAAGCGACTGAAGGCCCTGGCGGAAGAGCGCGTCGCCGACGAGCTCGACCACCGCAACCTGAACGTCGATGTGCCCTGGCTCCAGGGCATCAACCCCACCACGGAGAACCTCGTCGTCGCCATCTGGGACCGGCTGAAGGAAGCCCTGCCAGACGGCGTCTCCCTCGAGCGACTCGTGCTCTGGGAGACGCCGCGGAACTACGTCGAGTACACCGGAGAGGACGGCGCATGAGCGCCATGGAAGACGCCACCGTCGCCGAGCTCGTCCGGGAGATGCTGGAGCGGCTGGGAGAGGACCCAGCGCGCGAGGGGCTCCTGCGTACGCCGGAGCGGGTCGAGCGGTCCTTCGAATTCCTGACCCAGGGATACGACCGGACCGTCGAGGACGCGGTGGGCGGCGGCGTGTTCAGCGAGGAGCACCACAACATGGTGGTGGTCAAGGACATAGAGATGTACAGCATGTGCGAGCACCACATGCTGCCGTTCTTCGGCCGGGCGCACGTCGCCTACATCCCCGATGGCCGGATCCTGGGGCTTTCCAAGGTGCCCCGGATCGTGGATGTGTTCGCGCGGCGGCTGCAGGTGCAGGAGCGGCTCACCGAGCAGGTCGCGCAGGCCATCTGGGACGTGCTGGACCCCCTGGGCGTGGGCGTGGTGATCGAGGCATACCACCTGTGCATGATGATGCGCGGCGTCCAGAAGCAGAACTCCAAGACGATCACGAGCGCGGTGCGCGGCGTCTTCCTCGACGACATCAAGACCCGCGAGGAGTTCCTGCGCTTCTGTATGTCCGACCACATCGTCGGGTGAGCGACTACCGTCCGGATGCGGGCCGTCCGGTCCGGTCGCGGTAATCGCAGCTCGCCCGCCAGGACGGCGGAGCCCCGGCGCTACTTGCGGATCACGAAGTCCAGCTCGGAGACGAAGTCTCCGATGGGGTCGAAGGCCAGCCGGAAGGTGCGTTCCGCAGGGCTCGCCTTCCCACCGATCGACGCCAGCTGCTCGCCGTCCACCGCGATCAGGTAGCGGCCGGGTGGCAGGGCGGACAGGTAGTAGCTGCCGTCGGCGAAGGTCGACGTCGAGCCCTCGAACTCGCAGCCCTCGGTGCAGCGCACCGTGACGCGTGCGCCGGCGAGCGGACGCGTGCCCCCGGCGTCCTCCACCACGATCGTGCCCTCGACCTCGCCGCCCACGTAGAACGGCACGTCGATCGCCTTGTAGCTGTTGGGATCCGTGACGAACGAGAACTCGCGGACGAAGGGCACCAGCGACGGGTTGCGGACCGAGGTGTCGTCGATTCGCACCGAATACCGCTGGTAGGCGAGCAGATCCACCGCGCGTAGCACGTCGTCGTCTCCGCGGCGTACGGCGACCGTTTCGCGGAACCGGACCGCGCCCCCGTCGACCATCTCCTCACCCGGCGAATACGCGCGGTCGCCGTCCCGATCCACGAAGAAGCGGAACGCCGCTCCCGATCGGCCGATCCACGGCTGCTTGGTGGGCACGACGCGGTCGTTCGCGGGATCCAGCGCGAGCGCCCCGCGCGCGGTCTGACGGATCCGCACCCCCGACGCATCCCGCTGGAGCCCCAGGGCGGCCAGCAGCGGGTCGCCGTCGTAGGTGATGCGGACCTCGAACCGGCCCGCGTTCAAGTCGAAGTTGCGCTCGGCCAGGAATGCGATGCGGGTGTCCCGCGTGAGGGGACGGCTGATCGCGATTTCCAACCGGTCGGCCGACGAAGGGTGCAGCCCCGCGGTCACCTGGGCGCGTAGCAGGGTGCCGTTGAACGACGACAGCGCGCCGGTGTGGCCCGACAGGTTGTACAGCGTCGCGAAGAGCAGCTCGCGCGACGTGCTCGGACCGAAGAATCCCCCCTCGCTCCGCCCGCGCAGGCCCACGCTCTGCCGGAGCTTGCCCAGGCCCGCGACGGCCTCGACGTCGAAGGTGGCCTGCGCGTTGCCCTCGTCGTCGAGCGTCCAGTCAGCGAGCGCCCGCCCGGTCATGCCCACCCCGCCGACCCGGAGCGGCGAGAACCCGCGGGCGCGCATCCGCCAGGTGTGTCCCAGGGGGTTGTATGTGGGGCTGTCGGCGAAGCGTGTCAGCTCGAGCTCGCCGTTCGCGAGGCCCGAGGAGAAGCCCTCCACGGTGGCTCGCGCGAACGCGCCCGGAGCGAGATCCAAGGCCGCGTGCAGACCCTCGGTGATTCGCCCGATGAAGCTGTCGTAGAAGACGAACTCCGAACCTGTCGTGGCGCCGCCGACGTACTCGAAGCCGAGCGCGTTGGTCACGCGGTCGGTTATGCCCCACGCCGCGCGCGCGAGCACGGCCCCACCGTCCTCGTCGCGCCGCACGCCCCCGGCCAGGGAGTAGTCGAACGCGCCGTCGGGCACCAGGCCGAAGGGAACCGGGATGCCCTGTTCCTCGCGCAGGAACTCGCCGCTGGGGCCGTAGAAGCGCAGAGAGACCACCGAGCGCCCGTAGAACAGCGGTATCCGGAACGCGTAGGCGCCGAGTCCATCGGCGATCGCGAAGTCCTGTAGCTGCCCGTTCACGTACAGCTCGACTTCCGCTTCCGGCTCGGTCCGGCCGCGCACGGTATGGACGGCGAACAGGCGCCGCTGCTGCACGGGCTCGTTGGTGACCCGCGCGCCGTGCAGGTCGAACGCGCGCAGCCCCCCCGGCGTCAGGGTCCCGAGGCGGACCTGCGAAACGCGCCGCTGGTCGTCGGCGATGACGTATCGCCAGGACGCGCGCACGTCGGAGCCCGCCAGCCCGTCCCCGGAGGCGTTGCCGCGCAGCCCGGCCTCCAGGTCGCCACCGAACGCCTCGAATCCCGTGGCGAGCCCGAACGCCGCGAAGTCCGCCCCCGCGCCCGTGCTCGTGTCCAGCGAGTAGTCGAGCACGCCGCCGTAGAGCCTGCGGCTGGACCGGCCTGCGCGCAGGGGCGCGTGGTCGGCGAACCGGTCCCTGCCCAGCGCCGTGGCGCGCAGTCGCCGCCGCCGCTCCGCCGCCACGATGGGAAACGGGTCCTCGCCGGGCTCGACGCGCACCGCCAGCTCGCCGAGGTCGACGCGCACGGCCACGCCGAAGATTCGCTCCAGCGCGGACGGCAGCAGGTAGAGGTCGAGCTCCCCGACCAGGCCCGCGTCGGGCCCCAACGGCACCTCGGCCCCGTGCGCGTGAGCCGAGCCGGCGGCCAGGTCGATCTCGTAACGGGCACCGGGCGCGGGGTAGGCGCCGGTCGCGCGACCTCCGTCGAGGTCCAGCACCACCGGCACGCCGAGGACGCGGAAGGTCTCCGCGAGCGGCAGGTACAGCGAATCCCGGTCGTAGTACGCGGTGAGCACCGTATCGACCAGCCCCGCGTGGCGGAACGACAGGAACGCCACGTCCGCCTGCGGCCCCGGTCGTGGCAAGCCGCCGTCCTCCTGGGCCGAGACCCCGGTTGCCACCGCGCCCAGCAGCGACGCGCCCAGGATCGCGCGACGCATGCTCACGGCACGGAAAAGGGCGCGTCCAGCGTCACGGGCTCGGCGGCGATGCGTTCGTCACCCGGAATGTCGGGCCGGTCCGAGTCGACGCTCACCCGGACCCGGTAGTGACCGCTCGGAAGCGACTCCAGCGGCAGCGCGAAGCGGACCACACGGTCGAAGAACACCTCGAACAGCAGCTCGTCTTCGAGCGCCGGCACCGCGTCGGGGTCGCCCTGCACCTCCTCGGGGACCACCGTCAGCCGCGCGCGCCCGTAGAACGGCGCGTTGCCCAGGCGCCTCAGGGGCAGGCGCACGGCGAGGGAGTCCGCCTCCATCTGGGCCTCCAGTGCGGGGGCATCGACCCCGGAGGCGACCGCGCCCTTCTGGTAGAGCACGGTGGTCACCTGCTCCAGCCGGAAGACGACCTGGGTCGCTACGCCGTCCGCGCTCGCCTGCTCGACCGGCGGCGACTGCGGCTGGGAAGCCGTCACGATGCGCGCCCAGTACACCCCGTCCGGCGCGTCCGCCGCGGGACGCGCGCTCATGCGCACGACCTGTCGCTCACCCGGCGCGAGCACGAAGCGGCGCGGGAACGCCCGGATCTGCTGGTGCAGCCCGTACGCCGCCGCGGCGGCGGTGTCGTCGTAGATGAAGAACCGGTTGCCGTCGGCGTCCGAGGAGGAGTAGCCGAACTTGAAGGAGATCGTGACCTCCTGCGGCTGCGCCGACCGGTTGTCGACCATCAGCGTGCCGAACCGCTCGCGGTCGCTCAGCGTCAGGATCGTCGGCGCGACGAGCGTCTGCGCCGCCGCCGGAGCGGCGAGCGCGGCGGCGATTGCCAGGATCGGGAGAACGCGTACGGACACTTTCGGCTCCTTCAGTTTTCCACCGCGATGAGCGTGATCCGGTCGGCGTAGTCGCCGGACGGTTGGGACGCGGTCGGCTCTAGCACACCCCCGATCCAGACGAGGATCGCCTTGGGCCCCCGCTGGTCGAGGGTCACGGTCGTGCCCACCGCGGGGTCGAAGAGCGTGCGGGCGTTGGGCGCGTCGCGCGTCGCCCAGGCGGCGCTCGCGGCGTCGAAGCGGATCGGCAGGCGGTTGGGCCCCGAGGTGAGCTCGCGCGGCAGCGCGAGCGTCACGGTCACGGCGTGCGGCGGCTGGCCTCGCAGCGTCACCTCGAACTGCGCCGCGTCCGGATCGTCGGGCCGGATCACCGAGGGAGTTCCGCCGATCACGATCCCGAACGTCAGGTCGGCGAGCTGCGAGACCGCCACCGTCTGCTGGTTGCCGCGGCCCTGCCCCTGGGCGGCCAGCACCCCCGCGCCCCCGATCCCCCACGCGAGCGCCGCGAACGCCGCGGCGCGCGGTCCGGTCCACCGACGGCTGCGCACGGTCACTGCTCCGCCGTGATGGTCACGGTGCCCGTGTAGATGCCGGGCGCGGTCGCCGGACCGACCGTGATGGCGCCGTGGATCCAGAGGTAGCCCAGCCGCGCGTTCCTGGTCGGCCCCTGGTCGCGCAGCTTCATCGTGAAGCTGGGCCCCACGAGAGCCGGCGTCGCGGCCGCGGGGTCGTCGGCGCTCTCGTTCACCGAGGCGGCGCCCGCGTAAGGGATGGAGTTGGCGCCCGACGCCAGAGCCGCCGGCGCGGTGATGGTCACGGTCACGGTGCGACCGTTCTGGCCGAAGATGTGGAATCGGCCGGCGCCTGCGTCCGTGGCGTTGAGCAGGGTCACGCCGGATCCGGCGGGTACGACGCCGAAATCGACGTCGCTGATCTTGAGGATGCGGATGCCGTTCACGACGTCCGCGCGCACCGTCGTCGTGGTCGAGACCGTCTGCGCGTGGAGCGTGGAACCCGTGGCCGAAGCGGCGGCCAGGATCAGCGTCGCGGCGAGAGGGAGCGGGGAGCGCATCGCCAGCCTCCAGTGGCGACCGAGCTCCCGGCCGGGAGCGGACTTCTCCGGCCCCCGGCCGGGTCGCGGTCTGCTCCTAGTACTCCACCGTCAGGTTGAAGAGGCCGCTGTAGACGCCGGTGCTGAGCCCGCCGCCCACCGTGATGCCGCCGCCCAGCCAGAACTGGTGTTCGCCGTTGGTGCCGTCCAGCGTGACCGTGGCGCCGCTGGCGACGCTGGCAGCCGAGCCCTGCGTGTCCACGTGGGCGCCCATGTCCGGCGTGAAGGCGATGACGTCGGTCCCGTTCGACAGGTTGATCGACGCCGGGTACGTGACCGTCACGCTGGTGTTCGGCTCGCCGTCGGCCAGCCAGTTCGCGGCCGCGGCGTCGGTGAAGGCGACGTTCGCGCTGCTCCCGAGCGACACCGGTCCGAAGTCCAGGTCGGCATTCTTCGTCAGGGTGAGGGCGGCGACGATCGTCGCGCTCACCGTGGCGTCTTCCGACGCGGAGATCTGGGCGTCGGCGGCTGCCGGCAGTCCGAGCGTGGCCGCAGCGGCCAGAGAAAGAACGACCCTACGCATGGCGAAAGCTCCTTGTCTTGGATGATGCCCCCCCCGCCCGGCCCAGGCCGGTTGCGCCCCCCCGTGGGGCGAATCGTCATGCGCGGGGCGCGCCGCCTCGATGCGAGGCCAGCGCGAAAACGCCGCGTCGGGAAAGGGCAATGCCGGTGCCGGCCCGCTCGCGCAATGTGCAAAAGGCGCCAACCCTTTTTTCAACAGGAGCTTACAGGGGCAGGTGAGGTGGACTGCGGCCGGTCCACGGCTGTCGATTCTCGCAATTGGTTTGCGAAATGCGATACCGTGTGCGCATGCACGTCGCCTTGACCGAGATCCTTCGCTGCCCGCGCTGCGCCGCGGGGCTCGTGCTGCTGACCGATCGCCGCGAGGGCTCCCGCGCGATCGAGGGGAGCCTCGGCTGTCCGCAGTGCGAAGCGCGGTACGACGTGCGCGCAGGCGTCGCCGATCTGCGCGTCCCGGAAAGCAGCGAGACGCCGTCCGCGTCGGCCTCGCCCGATTCCTCGCAGCCGACCGCCGAGGACGCGGTGCGCCTCGCCGCCCTCCTGGGCCTCGAGTCGGCGCGGGGGGTGGTGCTGCTGATCGGCAGCCCGGCCCGCAGCGCCGAGGCTCTGGCCGCGCTCGTGCCCGGCGTGGAGGTGGCCATCGCCCGCCCCGAGCGCCCCGCGGCCGAGCCCGCGCTGGCCGGGCCCAAGCCCGCGCGGCCGGCGGCGCCGCGCGACACGTCGAGCGTGCTTCTCACCGGCGACACGCTACCCCTCGCGGACCGCCGGCTCGCGGCGGTCGCGATGGACGCGAGCGCCCACGTGGCCATCCAGGAGGCCGCGCGCGTCCTGGCGCCCGGGCGACGGGTCCTGGTCGAGGGCGCGGGGGGTCGGACCAGGGACGACCTGGAAGCGGCCGGATGCGTCATCGTCGCCGAGGGGGCCGGCGCGCTCGTGGCGGAACGGTCCGGGGCTCCCGAGCCCCCGCGCCTCTACCAACTCGCCTGAAGACCGCCGACTCGGCTCCCGCGCCGGGCGCAAACGGCTGTCCGCGTGCGCGTTGCGCCCCCACGAGCACGGTTCTATCTTGGTCGCGGTGATCGTGCGGTTGGTGGGGGGCTCTCCGAGTTAGCCAATGTCGCTCTTCGGCAAGCTGTTTTCGCGAGATACGGGCGGGGCGGTGGACTACTACGAGGAGGGCGTCGCCCTCCTCCGGTCAGGCCAACACCACGAAGCCCTCACCTCCCTGCGCCTCGCCCTTCGCGAGGATCCCGACGACGTAGCCGCTCTCCTGCAGATCGCGGTGGCCTACACGCATATCGGCATGAGCGACGAGGCGATCAAGACCTACAGGACCGTCCTGCGCAAGGACGCCGACGCGGCGGCGGCCCGGTACGGACTCGCGTTCCTGTTGCTCAGGGGCGGCGATGAAGGCGAGGCGGTGAGGCTCCTCGATGCCTTTCTCCAGGCGCCGCCGGATGGGCCGGACGCGGCCCGTCACGTGGCCCACGCCCGGGAAACCCTGACCCGACTCCGGGGCGACGCCAGCGCCGAGCCTGCGAAGCCGGACGTCCAGGCGCCGGGCCCGCCGTCGCCCAACGAAGAACCCGCGCCCGAGAGGGCCGAGGCCTGGCCGAGCCCGTGAGCGACGCCGCCCCCGACGCCGCGGGGCGCGCGGCGGGGGCGGTCGAAGGGCAGGCGCCTTCGGGCCCGCGCGCGGACGCGAGGACCACCACCGCGTGGCGACGCGTGGGCATGCGGTTCGTGTCGGAGTCGGGGGACGCCCCCGCCCTGGTCGTCGACGGCAACGGCCGTGTCGGCCCCTCCCCCATACAGCTCCTCCTCCATTCCCTCGCTGGCTGCACGGGGGCCGACGTCGTAGACATCCTGGCCAAGATGCGGGTCCCGATCGAGGACCTCTCGATCGAGGCGACCGCGTCTCGCGCGGATGACCCTCCGCGGCGCTACACCGCGATCCACCTCGCCTACCGGGCGGTCGGCGTCGACCCGGCGCACGCCGACAAGCTGCGCCGCGCGATCGATCTCTCGCACGAGAAGTACTGCAGCGTGTTGCACTCGCTGCGCGAGGACATCGCGATCACGGTCGCGCTCGACATCGCATGACGGCGGAGACCGGCCGTCGGGCCGCCCCCGAGACGATCGTCCGCGAGGGCTACGCCGCCACGCCCTTCGAGGTGCCGACCGGCACGATCGTGCAGCTCCTGTTGGAAGGCTGCGCCGATTTCCCCAAGCGCGAGGCGTTCAGGTTCAAGGAGGACGGGGCCTGGCGGGGCATCACGCGTTCCGACCTCCTGGAGCGCGTGCGCGACCTGGCCGCCGGGCTCGAGACCCTGGGCATGGGCCAGGGTGACCGACTCGCCATCCTCTCCGACAATCGCCTGGGCTGGGCCCTGGCCGATTACGCGATCGCGTGCAGGGGCGCGGTCTCCGTCCCGGTGTACCCGGTGCTGCCGGCCAACCAGGTCCAGTACCTGCTCGCCGACAGCGGCGCGCGGCTCGTGTTCGTCTCGGACGCTGAACAGCGCGACAAGGTGCTCTCGGTGCGCGACCAGCTGCCGGATCTGGACGTCATCGTCGTGTTCGACAACGTCGATCCCGACGAGCAGCAGGGGATCACGACGCTGCAGGAGGTCCTACGGCACGGCGCCGATGCGCGGGTGGCTGGTGAGGCCGGCACGGACTTCGACGAGGTCGCCGCGCGCTGCCGACCCGAGGATCTCCTGACGATCCTCTACACATCGGGCACCACCGGCGCGCCGAAGGGGGTGATGCTCACCCACGCCAACCTGTTCCACGACGTGGAAGCCAGCCTGATCGCGCTGCCGCTTCGCGAGGCGACACGGGCGCTCAGCCTGCTACCGCTCTCCCACATCTTCGAGCGCATGCTGGACTACGCGCTCTTCCGCGCGGGGGTGACGATCGCCTACGCGGAGTCGATCCAGGCGGTCCCGGACAACCTGGTCGAGATCCGGCCGCACGTCGTCGCCTCGGTGCCCCGGCTGTACGAGAAGATCCACGCGCGCGTGATGGCCGCATCGGGGATCCGCGGCATGCTGGTGGACTGGGCCGTGGGGGTCGGAGAGGCCTGGGCCGACGACACGCTCGCCGGCCGTACACCGCCGCTCGGCGTGCGCATCCAGCACGCCCTCGCCGACCGGCTCGTGTTCAGCAAGCTGCGCGAGCGGACCGGAGGTGAGCTGGAGTTCTTCATCTCGGGCGGGGCCCCGCTCAGCGCCGACATCGCGCGTTTCTTCTACGCCGCCGGCGTGCTGATCCTCGAGGGTTACGGACTTTCGGAGACGTCGCCGGTCACCAACGTCAACACGCCCGAGAACATGCGCCTGGGGACGGTGGGCAAGCCGATTCCCGGCACGGAGATCCGCCTCGCCGAAGACGGGGAGATCCTCGTCCGCGGACCGCAGGTCATGAAAGGCTACTACAACCTGCCGGAGGCCACGGACGCCGCGATCGAGGACGGCTGGTTCCACACCGGCGACATCGGCGCGATCGACGCCGACGGATTCCTGACGATCACCGACCGCAAGAAGGAGCTGCTCGTCACCGCCAACGGCAAGAACATCGCGCCAGCCCCCATCGAGCAGGCGATCAAGGCCGACCGTTTCGTACAGGAAGTGGTCATGGTGGGAGACCGCATGCCCTATACGGTCCTGCTCGTGGTGCCGGACTTCGACGCCCTGGAGCCGTGGGCCCGGAGCAACGGGGTGGCCGCCGAGGGCCGACGCGCTCTGATCGAGCACGCGGGGGTGCAGGAGAAGATCCGCGCCGAGGTCTTCGGACGGCTGGAGCGCCTGGCGCGCTACGAGACCCCCAAGAAGATCGCCCTGCTCGAGCGACCCTTCACCATCGAATCGGGGGAGCTCACGCCGACGCAGAAGGTCAAGCGCCGCGTCGTGGTCGAGCGTTACGCGGCTACCATCGAGGCATTGTACGACACCGACGACGACGTCATCGCCGAGGTGGTGTCGCCCCGGCAGACGTTCGCCGACGAGGACCCTTCCGACGGGGAGCGGCCGGAGCCCGAGACGGAGGCGTAAGGGAAGAAGGGCCGGGACTCGTAACCTGGCAGGTTCGGCGCGAGGCTCTTCCGCACGTCAACAGCGCCGCCTCCGCTCGTCTGCGCCCAGCGTAGCACGGCCCGCCGCGCCTGTCCGGGAGCGGCTCGCGGCCGGAACCAGCGCCCGGAGTTTCCGGTACCATGGCCAACGGGTGACGCCACGCCGGGGTGCCGTCTGCGCTTCTACGGCGCGGCGTCCGCGTGCCGGGGTATCGACCATGATCGACCGAGTCCATCGCATGCGACGCATGATCGCCGTCCCCATCGCGCTAGTGATGGGGACGCTGGCGTTCAGCGTCCCGCTGCTGGACGCCGGACCCCGCGGGGAGCTCCCCTCCGTCCAGGCGGAGGGTCACGCCGCGAGCGCGACGGGCCACGATCACAGCATCTGCGTGTTGCATGGAGCCTCGCCGTGGTCGGCCGCGGAGGAGGCGCAGGTCGCGCCCGGGTTGCTGGCCAACGACCGCCGCGACGCGCCGCCCGTCCACCGATCCCACGCACGCGCATCACTCGCTTCCACCCAGCCCCGTGCGCCGCCGTTCGCCTGAGACTCTGCCGAGCATGACCCCGCCGGGATGGAGCCCGAGTGGGAATTTCCGGTCAGGCGAAGGGACACATTCGTGAACATACCGAGCAGGCGAAGCGCTCGCGTGGCGGGCGCAGTCGCAATCATCGCGGCGGGCGCGTGCGTGGCGCCGGCCTCAGGTGCCGCGCAGGAGGCCGCCACGGTCGACTCGCTCCGCAGGGAGGTCGCATCCCTGCGGGCCCAGGTGGACAGTCTCATGCAGGTCGTGGCTCGCCTCCAGGCGGACCGCCCGGACGTGGCGGCGGCAGTGCCCGGCGACGAGCTCGACGCGATCCGCGCGGCGGCCGAGGCAGCGGCCGCGGAGACGGAGCCTGCAGCCGATACGACGGAGCAGGCGCCCGCCCGTTTCGTAGGGCGGCAGCGTAGCCAGCAGGAGTTGAATCCGGAGCTCACGGTCACCGGTGACGTGTTCGCGTTCGCGGACCTGGACGGCCCCGACGGCGGAAACTTCGTCCCTCGCGAGGTGGAGATCTCGCTCCAGTCGTCCCTGGACCCCTTCTCTCTGGCGAAGGTGTTCGTCGGCATCCACCAACCGGGCGGTGAGCTGCTGCCGTTCGAGCACGAGGCGCACGCCGAGCCGGCAGCCGAGGAGGAGGAGGGCCACGGCGCCGAGGTCGAGCTGGAGGAAGGCTACGTCCAGTGGTCGGGCGTCGGCGCGGGGCTCAACCTGACCCTCGGGCGGTTCCGTCAGAGCTTCGGCACGCTCAACCGCTGGCACCCCCACGCGCTGCCGGGCCAGGCGTACCCCTTGCCCTACACGGCCTTCTTCGGCGAGGAGGGGCTCGCCCAGACGGGCGCGCGCGTCCACTGGCTGGCTCCCTGGAGCGGCCTGGGCACCTGGGAGCTGTGGACCGAGGTGACCGCCAGCGAGAGCGAGGCGCTGTACGGCGAGACGCGCAAGCCCGCGGTCCTCGCCCGCATCAACGGCTTCTGGGACCTGAGCCGGTCGACCTACTTCGAGCTCGGGCTGAGCGGCATCACGGGACCGGACATGGCCGGCGAGGACAACTGGGCGACGCGCGTGGGCGGCGCCGACTTCACCCTGAGCTGGAGGCCCCCGGAGCGCTCGCGCTACCGCGAGGCGACGCTCCGGGGCGGGGTCGTCGTCGGTGACGTGGCGGCCGAGGCAACCGACCCGGGGACGGCCTGGGGCGGCTTCCTCATCGGCGACTACCGGCTGGGCCGGAGATGGGTCTTCGGAGGCCGTTGGGAGTACACCGAGAATCCCCTCGAGCCGACCGAGTCCGCGTGGCTGGTGGCCCCGACGCTGACGTGGTGGCAGAGCGAGTGGGTCCGGCTGCGCGGCGAGCTCGACTACCTGGATCGCCCCGACGGGGTGCAGAAGCTGCTGTTGCTCCAGGCGACGTTCGCCATGGGACCGCACAGGCACGAAACCTACTGAAACGCCCGGGAGCCGATACGATGCAAACCACGACACTGATTCTGGCCCTGGCCGCCTCCGTCGGCGCCGGAGGCGGCACGCCGGGCCCCGAGCCGGGCGCCGCCCCCGCGCAGGCCCCCATCCGGGTGGTGGCCACGCTGCCCGTGTACGCGGAGATCGCCCGCGAGATCGGCGGCGACGCGGTGGAGGCGAGCGCGATCGCCGATCCCGCGGAGGACGCCCACTTCGTGCGGCCCAAGCCGAGCTTCGCCCTCAGCATACGCCGCGCGGACGTCTTCATCACCACGGGGCTCGACCTGGAGCTGTGGGTCCCGACGCTGCTCGACAAGGCGGGCAACTCGGCGGTGGCCGAGGGCGGCCGCGGCTACGTCACCGCGTACCCGGGAATCACGCTCCTCGACATTCCCGAGAACCGGGATCGGTCCGAGGGGGACATCCACCTCTACGGCAACCCGCACCTCTTCACCGATCCGCTCAACGTCATCACCATCGCGCGCACCATCGCGACGGGGCTCAAGAAGGTGGCGCCCGACCAGGCCGGTGTCTTCGACCGGAACCTGGCCCGCTTCACCGACCGGATCCACCGCCGGCTTTATGGGGACCGGCTGGTCGACATCGTGACCGGGCCCAGTCTCGCGCAGCTGGACCGGCAGGGGCGCCTGTACGACTTCCTCCGGGGCCAGCCGTTCGAGGGCCACATGCTGATCGAGGACCTCGGCGGCTGGCACGCGACCGCGGCGGCATTCCGCGGCGAGCAGATCATCTGCTACCACAAGAACTGGGCGTACTTCGAGAACCGTTTCGGCGTCAAGTGCGCCGACTACGTCGAGGCCAAGCCGGGCATCCCGCCCACGCCGGGTCACGTGGCGGACCTCATCGCGCTGATGCGCAACGAGGGGATCGACGTGCTGCTGGCGGCGGGCTATTTCGATGGCGCCAAGGTGCACGCGGTGGCGAACCGGGCGGACGCGACCGACGTCATCGTGCCGCTGCAGCCCGGCGGGCGGACCGCGCCGACCTACTTCGACCTCGTGGATCTCTGGGTGAACGGCCTGGCCGCCGCTTTCGGAGGAGACTGATCGATGCTCGACCTGGTGCTGGCGCCGCTCGCCGTGGGGCTCGTCATCGTGGCGATGAACGCCTACTTCGGGCTCCACATCATCCGTCGGGGAGTGATCTTCGTCGACCTCGCGTTCGCTCAAATCGCGGCGCTCGGCACCACGGTCGGGCTGCTCGTCGGCGCGCACTCGGGGAGTCCGGCGAGCTGGGCTCTGACCTTTGCCTTCACGGTCGTGGGCGCGGCCATCTTCAGCCTCACGCGGATGGAGAAGTCGATCGTCCCGCAGGAGGCGATCATCGGCATTGCGTACGTGGTCGCGTCGGCGCTGGTGATCCTCCTGACGAGCTTCACGGCCGAGGGCGCCGAGCACGTCAAGGAAACGCTCACGGGCGCGCTGATCTGGACCACGTGGCCCACGGTGGCGGTCGTGGCCGCGGCCTACCTGGCCATCGGCGTCTTCCACTTCGCCTTCCGGCACCGCATGCGCGCGATCACGTTCGACCCCGAGAACGCGTCCAACCTCCGGCTGTGGGACTTCGTTTTCTACCTGACCTTCGGGATCGCGATCACCTTCTCGGTCTCGCTGGCGGGGGTTCTCTTGATCTTCAGCACGCTGGTGATCCCCGCGACGATCGCGTTCCTCTACACGCCCCGCTTCGATCGCGCCCTCGTGATCGCCTGGGGGACCGGCGCACTCGCGCTCGTAGCCGGCCTGTGGGCATCGGTGGCTTGGGACGTCACGACGGGTCCGCTGCTGGTGGTCGCGTTCGGCGCGGCGCTCTTGGCGGCATTCGCCGCGCGCCCGTTCCTGGGGCACGGTCGCACGCGCGAGGCCCCGGCTCCGCGCGCCTCGGATCGGGGCCCCGCTGGCGGCATGTGAGGCAACGCGCCGGGTGCCCCCCCGGGGGGGCGGCG
>DATHRK010000071.1:0-29116 GCA_035465395.1 Longimicrobiales bacterium
CGGAGCTGCTCCGTGCGCCAGTCCGAGCCGCTCGTCCGGCTCGCGTCGCGCATCGTGGCCGCCGCCGCGTGGCTGGCGCCGCGCGCGAACCGGACCGACTTCCGTCGCGAATGGGACGCGGAACTCGCCTGGTCCGCCCAAAAGGGGGCTGCCTCCTTTCCCGGAAAGGAGGCAGCCCCCTTTTTCGCGCTGTTCGTCGCGCGCCGTGCCCTCGGCGCGTTCGTTCACGCCCTCTGGCTCCGCAAGGAGCAATGGAGCCTCGACATGCTGTGGCAGGACCTGAAGTACGGCGCGCGCACGCTGCTGGCGCGGCCCGCGTTCACGGCCGTGGCCGTCGCGACCTTCGCGCTCGGCATCGGCGCCAACACCGCGATCTTCAGCATGGTCGATGGGGTCGTCCTGCGTCCGCCGCCATTCGAGGATCCCGATCGCCTCGTCGTCGTGTGGGAGACCGATCGCGACAGCGGCACCCGCTTCGAGCCGGCATCGGTGCCCGACTTCCTGGACTTCCGCGAGCGCGCCGCGACGATGCGCGACCTCGAGGCCGTACTGCCGGGCGAGGCCAATCTCGACCTGGAGGGCCGCGACCCCGCGCGCATCACCCTGATCCGCGCCACGGCCGGAGCCCTGGGCCTGCTCGGGGTCCGCCCGATCCTGGGACGGGGCTTCTCCGACGACCCGGCGGTGTCCAACGAGGTCGTCGTTTCCGAGTCGCTCTGGCGCGCCGCGCTGGGGGGAACCCCGGACGCGATCGGCGCCACCGTGCGACTCGACGAAACCTCGGCGGTCGTCGTCGGCGTGCTCGCGGAGGACGCCGACTACGGGCTCGCCCAGATGCTGGGCGCCGCCGATTACGGCCGTTCGTTCGCGGACCGCGGGGCGAGCCGCGTGGACGCATGGGTCCGGCTGGATCCTGATCCGACGGTGTTCCCGCGGGCGACGCATCCGATCTTCATGCTGGGCCGCCTGCGCGACGGCGTCGGGGTGGCTGCGGCGCAGGCCGAGCTCGCGGGCATCGCCGCCGAGCTGGAGGTGGACTACCCCGAGAACAACGCTCGCGGGGTCCACGTCCAGTCCCTCGAGGAGGTCGTCGTCGGGCCGGTCCGCACGCCGCTCCTGCTGCTCCTCGCCGCGGTCGGGATGGTCCTGCTGATCGCCTGCGTCAACGTCGCGAGCCTGCTCCTGGCGCGCGGCACAGCACGCACGCGGGAGGTCGCGATCCGCACCGCGCTGGGCGGCGGCCGGGCGAGGTTGATGGGCCAGTTCCTGGTGGAGGGCGCGGTCTACGCCGCGGTGGCGGCGCTCGCGGGTCTGGGGGTCGCCGCGCTGGGCGTGGCGCTCCTGCGCGGCGCGGCGCCGGCGGACCTGCCGGCCGTCCACCGCGTGGGCATCGACCTGCGGGTCCTGGGCGTGACCCTCGGCGTTTCGGCCATGGTAGCGCTGATCTTCGGCCTCGTCCCGGCCTTCCAGGCCGACACCGGCGACCTGGGCGCGCGCCTGCAGGGCGCCGCGCCACGGGGCGCGACCGCGTCGCGAGGCCGCCGCAGGCTGCGCGCGGGGCTGGTGGTCGCGGAGCTGGCGCTCGCGGTGGCCATCGCGACCGGCGCGGGGCTGCTCGTGCGCAGCTTCCGCGCGGTGACCTCGGTCGACCCCGGCTTCGACACCACGGGAGTGGTGAAGGCGGAGCTGCAGTTGCCTACGAGCCGCTACCCTCGGGACTTCTCGGTCTGGCCGAACTGGCCGCCGTTCCACGGCTTCCAGGACGCGCTCCTCGCGGAGCTCGCCTCGGCCCCCGGCGTCGCGTCCGCGGCCACCGCCGGTCCGCACCCTCTGGCGCCGGGATTCACCAACTCGTTCGTGATCGAGGGACGCGACCCGACCGCGCCTCCCCTGCCCGAGATCCCCGTGCGTCCGGTGTCGGCGGCCTACTTCGAGACCGTCGGCCTGCCGATCGTGCAAGGCACGACGATGGCATCGGCGCGACCCGACGGGCCGGGCGTGGCCGTGGTGAACCGGGCCGCCGAGGAGGCGTACTTCGATGGCGCCGCGTTGGGTCGCCGGCTTCAGTTCTGGGGCGTGTCCCGCGAGATCGTGGGGGTCGTGGGCAACGAGGCCTTCCGGGGCGTGGACCAGGCGCCGCCGCCCGCCGTCTACGTCCCCACCGCGCAGGCGCCGCAGTGGAACATAAGCGTGCTGGTGAGCGGCGACGATCCGGCCGCCCTCGCAGGGATCCTGCGATCGTCCATCCAGACGATCGACCCCGGGCTGGCCGTCTTCGGCGTCGAGCCGCTGGAGAGGACCCTGGCGGGCACGTTGTCGCGGCGCCGCTTCCCGATGCTGCTGATGACCCTGCTGGCGTCCCTGGCGCTGACGCTCGCCCTCATCGGGGTCCACGGCGTGCTCAGCTACACCGTGGAGCAGCGCCGCCGGGAGATGGGGATTCGCCTGGCGCTCGGCGCGCGCCCGGGGGACCTGCTGCGGCTCGTCCTGGGCGAGGGACTCCGGCTCGCGGCGCTCGGAATCGGCCTGGGGCTGCTGGCTGCCTGGGCGCTCACGCGAGTCCTTTCGGCGCTTCTCTTCGGGGTCCAGCCCGGCGACCCCCTGACCTTCGGCGCGGTGGCTTCGCTGGTTGTGGTGGCCGCGCTCGTAGCCGCCGCCGTGCCCGCGTTCCGGGCGTCGCGCGTGGACCCCGCGCGGACGCTCCAGACGTCCTGACGCTCCCCCCACCCGGGGCGCGGGCCGATCGGGCTGGGCCGCTTGACCCGGCGCCCCCCCCGGCAGGACCTTCGCCCTCCCATGGTCCGGCACGGCATTGCGCGTTGGCTCGGAGCGACGGCGTCGCTCTTCTACGACCTCGAATGCGAAGGGGCCTATCCCGACGGACCCCTGGTCGTCGCCGCCAACCACCCCAACGCGCTTCTCGACCCGCTGATCGTCTTCCGCTCGGCGGGCAGGTTGGTCCGCCCGCTGGCCAAGGCTCCCCTGTTCTCCCACCCGCTGATCGGCCCCTCGCTGCGCGCGCTCGGCGGACTGCCGGTGTACCGGCGCCAGGACGATCCCGCGCTCATGGGACGCAACGACCGCACGTTCGCGGCGGCCGTCGAGGCGCTCGCGAGCGGCGACGCGATCCAGATCTTCCCCGAGGGCCAGAGTCACTCGGGGTCGGAGCTGGCGCCGCTCCGGACGGGGGCCGCCCGAATCGCCCTCCAGGCCGAGGCGGAGCACGGCTGGACGCTCGGGGTCAGGGTCGTTCCCGTCGGTCTCACGTACGCGCGCAAGCCGTTCTTCCGGGGCGACGCGCTGGCGGTGGTCGGCGAGCCGATCCCGGTCGCCGACTTTCGCGAGGCCCATCGCGACGATCCCCAGGCCGCCGCGCGCGAGCTCACCGCGCTCCTGGAAGCGCGCCTGCGCGCCGTCACGGTGAACGTGCCCGCCACGGCGCAACGCCGGCTGGTCGACACCGCCGAGCGGATGTGGGCGCGGGAACGGGGCGTCGCCGGCTGGCGCGAGCGCTCGACGCTCGCCGACAGGGTTCCGCGTCTCCGGGCGTTCGCGCATGGGCTCGTGCGGCTGCGGGAGGAGGACCCGGTCCGCTACGCCGAGCTGTCGGACCGGGTTGCCCGCTACCGGCGCCTGGCCGACGCCCTGGGCGCCGGTGAAACCGCCGAGGTGCCGCCCGAAACGGGTGCCGGCGACGTCGTCCGCTTCATCGCCGTGCGCGGCCTGCCTCTGCTGGCCGCGTCGCTGCTCGCGGGGCTGGGAGCCGCGGCGTGGGCGGCCCCCTACCTGCTGCCCCGCCTGATCCTGCGGTTCGCCTCGTTGCGGGAAGACGAGATCGCGACCTGGAAGCTGGTGCCGTCGGTCCTCGCCTATCCCGCAATGTACGCCGTCTGGCTCGTGCTGGCGTGGCGTGCCGGCGGGCCGATCGCGGCGCTCGTGGCCGCCATCGCGCTGCCGCTGCTGGGCGCCATCGCGGTGGCGTGGCGCGAGCGCATCCGGGATGCGGCCGAGGACGTCCGTCTCTTCTTTCGCACCGCGGCCCGCCCCGAGCTGGTGGCGCGTCTGGCAAGGGAGCGTGGGTCTCTGGTGGCGGAGTTCGATCGGCTGGCCGAGCGCTTCGGCGTCGCCGGGCCGGCGCCCGCGGACGAGCCGGGCGCCGGAGCGCGGGATTAGCCGGCGCCTGAGCGCGGAACTAGCCTCCGGCCTTCTTCCTGGCGGCGGACAGGTAGCCCGGCTTCAGGTCGAGGAGGTTGGCGATCTTGCGGGTGAGGTAGCGCTCGTGCTCGGCGACGACGCCGTCGGCGAGGACCAGACCCCACATCACCTCCGCGAGCACCATCTTCTGGCCGAGGTCGTAGCTCTCCTTGAGCACCGACGTGAAGCGGTAGTGGTCGATCGCGGTGCGGCGCTCCTCGTCCGCGGCCTCCATGAGCCGGCGGCCGGCGCTCGGCGGCAGCTGAAAGTGCCGCTCGAGCACGCCCTCGAGATGCGCGCGCTCGTCGACGGTGAACTCGCCATCGGCGTAGGCGACCTCCAGCAGCAGCGTGCACGCGGCCAGGTGCACCGGGTCGACGGGACCCGCCCCGGGGGGCGCGTCGGTGGCGTCCGGCGCGCCGGACGCGGGCCCTCCCGCCTCGCCCACTTCGGGCTCTTCTGCCTCGCCCTTGATCAGCGCCTTGATGGCATCCAGCAGCATGCGACCTCGCTTCGTGGCTCGACCGTCCCACCTTCGGCACCAACATAGCCGCGACGCGCCGGGCCTGCCGCCGCCGCGCCCACCGACGGGCGGCGGTTGTGCAACGGCCCGCGCCAACGTAGGAATGTCGTCCCGCCACGCGCGCCCCGCCCGGGTGCGCAGCGAGCCGCGTCTTTCGTCTTGGAGAACGGATATGAACGATCTGACCATGGCCACGCTCGACCGCGACGAATCGGCGATCTCCGGCGCCGCCCTGGACGAGCTGTCGGCGCGCTTTTCCGGCGACCTCCTGACACCTTCCGACGACGGCTACGACGAGGCGCGGGCGATATGGAACGCCATGATCGACCGCCGGCCCGCGCTGATCGCGATGTGCGAGTCGGCGAACGACATCGCCGCGGCGCTTCGCTTCGCGGCCGATCACGGACTGCTGGTCTCGGTGCGCGGAGCCGGCCACAATATCGCCGGCAACGCCGTCTGCGACGGCGGGCTGATGATCAGCCTGGACCGGATGCGCAAGGTCGACGTGGACCCGGAGGCGCGGGTCGCCCGCGTCCAGCCGGGGGCCACCCTTGCCGACGTCGACGCCGCGACGCAGGAGCACGGCCTGGCGACGCCCGTCGGCGTGAACTCGACCACGGGCATCGCGGGCCTCACGCTGGGCGGCGGCTTCGGCTGGCTGAGCCGCGCCTACGGCATGACGATCGACAACCTGATCGCCGCCGACGTGGTCCTGCCAGACGGGCGAAAGGTCCGCGCGAGCGCGGACGAGGAGCCCGACCTGTTCTGGGCGATCCGCGGCGGGGGCGGCAACTTCGGGGTGGTGAGCGCGTTCGAGTTCCATCTCCATCCCGTGGGCCCGGAGATCCTGTCGGGGCTGATCGTCCACCCGGGCGACGCGGCCGCCGACTTCCTGCGTTTCTATCGCGACTTCGCGCCGACCCTACCCGACGACACCGCGGTCTTCGTGGTGCTGCGCAAGGCCCCGCCGCTGCCGTTCCTTCCCGAGGAGTGGCACGGCAGGGACGTGGTCGTGGTCGCGGCGTTCCACGGCGGGGACATGGCCGAGGGCGAGCGGATCCTCCAGCCGCTACGGGAGTGGGGAGACCCGATCGCGGACGTCATCGGGCCGCATCCCTACGCCGGCTGGCAGCAGGCGTTCGACCCGCTGCTCGAACCGGGCGCGCGCAACTACTGGAAGTCCCACGACTTCACGGAGTTGAGCGACGGATTCCTGGATGTGCTGACGGAATCGGCGAGCGAGCTGCCCACGGCCGAGTGCGAGGTCTTCTTGATTCAGGTAGGGGGCGAGATGGGCCGCGTGGCGCCCGACGCAACCGCGTATCCGAACCGCCATGCCGACTACATGATGAACGTCCACACGCGCTGGCGGGACCCCTCGGACGACGAGGCGTGCGTCGCGTGGGCACGGCGGCTCTTCAACGCCTCGACCCCCTACGCGGCGGGGAGCGTCTACGTCAACTTCATGCCCAGCGACGAGAACGACGCGGTCGAGCGCGCGTACGGCCCGCACTACGGCCGGCTCGCGAAGCTAAAGGCTCGCTACGACCCGCAGAACCTGCTGCGGATGAACCAGAACATCCGGCCGGCCGCCTCATAGGACCGGACGGCCGCCTCCCAGCACCGGCCGGCCACCTCCCGAGATCGGGCGGCCCCGGGATCTGAGGCAGGGAAGGCGCGGGTGCGACCGCGGGCCGGCGCCGCCCTGCCGGGGAGCGGGGCGCTACCGTTCAGCCGGCGCCGTGGATGTACGCCCGCAGGTGCTGATTCTCCGATTCCGCCGCGCGCCGCGCCGCATCCACGATGTCCCCGATCGACACGATGCCCGCCAGGCGACCCTCCGCGAGGATGGGGAGGTGCCGGATACGGTGCTCGGTCATCACCTCCATGACCGCTCGGAGGCTCTGGTCGGGCTGGCCCGTGATCAGCTCGCGGGTCATCGCCCGCTCGACCGGGAGGCTCTCGAGCTGCCGGGGATCCTCCGCGCCCAGGCGTAGCACGTCGCGTTCGGTGAGGATGCCGACGGGCTCACCGTCGTGCTCGACGACGACGCCGCCGATGCGATGCTCCATCAGGAGCCGCATGGCTTCCAGCACCGTGGCGTCCGGTCCGATCGTGACGACGGAGGTGCCCTTGCGGGAGAGGATGGTGGCGATGGTCACGGCCGCCTCCTGGTGCGCGTGGTGGTGGGCAGGCTGCTTTTCCAAGGTGCGTCGGCTCGGACGCGGGGACAACGGGGGCGGCGTCGCGACGAGGGCAGAGCCCGCCCGGGACGCCCTCATTCCAGCAGAGTGGGCGCCTCCTCGGGGGCGGGTCGCAGGCGCGGGTTGTCGTTGAGCAGCCGCGCGCACGTGTTCCAGCGCAGGACCGCCGAGTCCTCGCCCTCCGGGCTCAGCGCCTGGGCTCGCTCGTACCATCCCATTGCGGTCCTGTAGGAGTCGTAGGCGATGTGGTCGGAGCCGGGGAAGCCCTTGCCTGCACGGGCCTTGGCGAAGCGCTCGTGCACGATGCCGGTGTAGTAGGCCCGCTCGTACTCGCCGTCCAGCGTGGCCACCAGGGCCAGGACGTCAGCGGGCGCCGGAGCCCCTTCTCGAGGGAAGCGGTCGGTCAGCGAGAGGATCAGGCCGATCAGCGCCCGCTCGTTCGTCGGGTCGACCTCCAGGACGTCGCGGCAGATGCTCTCCGCTTGCCTCGGCTCGTTGAGCAGGCGATAGCGCTCCACCTTCTCCAGCGCTCCCGCGATGCCTTCGGGCGACAGCTTCTTCAACTCGAACATCGTCCCTCCTGCTACGCGTCCTGCGCGGACTCCGCGGCGGCGTCGCGGCCGGTGCGACCCATCACCAGGCGGACCAGCTTCGCGAGCGGATCGTACGCCCGGTCCACCACCCGCTCCTTGAGCGGAATGATCGCGTTGTCGGTGATCTGGATGCTCTCCGGGCACACGCGGGTGCAGCACTTCGTGATGTTACAGTAGCCGATCCCCTGGGCTTCGCGCAGGTCGTCGCGCCGGTCCGCCACGTCCAGGGGGTGCATCTCCAGCGCCGCCGCGTGCACCAGGAACCGCGGGCCGATGAAGCGCTCGTGGAGGTGATGCTCTCGCAGGACGTGGCAGACGTCCTGGCACAGGAAGCATTCGATGCACTTGCGGAACTCCCTCACCCGATCGACGTCGGCCTGCTGCATCCGCCAGGTCCCGTCGGGGGCATCCGGCGGGCGGGGGCGGAAGGGCGTGATGCGGCGCTTGACCTCGAAGTTCCAGGACACGTCCGTCACGAGGTCGCGCACGATAGGGAACGCCTTCATCGGCTCGATCACCACCGGTTCCTCGATCGGCAGCTCGTTCAGGCGGGTCATGCACATAAGGCGCGGCATGCCGTTGACCTCGGCCGAGCACGAGCCGCACTTGCCCGCCTTGCAGTTCCACCGCACCGCCAGGTCGGGCGCGGACTCGGCCTGGATCTGGTGCACCGCGTCCAAGACCACCATCCCGTCCTCGACCCGCGTGTCGTAGTCGCGGAACTCGCCCGCCTCGTCTCCGCGCCAGATGCGGAAGGTCGCGGTGGCCATCACCCCATCTCCTCGATGATCGAACGCATTTCGGCGGGCATGTCCGGGATCGGCGATCGCGAAATCGTCATCGCGCCGTCCGGACCCTTCGCCACGACCAGGTTCACCTCGCCCCACGCCGGGTCCTTCTCGGGGTGGTCGATGCGGGTGTGGGCGCCGCGGCTCTCGGTCCGCTCGCGTGCGGCGCGGGCGATCGCCTCGGACACGGTGAGCAGGTTGTGCAGGTCCAGCGCGGTGTGCCAGCCCGGATTGTACTCCCTGTTGCCCTGCACGCTCACGCGCCGGGCGCGCTCCCGCAGCGCCTCGATCCCCTCGAGCGCGTGCCCGATCTCGCCTCCCTCACGGACGATCCCGACGTGGTCCTGCATCAGGTCCTGCAGATCGGCCTGGATCGCGTAGGGGTTGTCTCCCGCCGCGCCGTCTCCGCCGCGCGCGGCGAACGGCGCCAGCAGGTCCTCGACGGCCGCGTCGACGGCGGCCGTGTCGACGGACCCCGGCATATGGTCGCGCGCGTAGGCGGCCGCGTGCGCGCCCGCACGGTGCCCGAACACCAGCAGATCCGACAGCGAGTTGCCCCCGAGTCGGTTGGCGCCGTGCAGCCCGGCCGCGCACTCACCCGCCGCGAAGAGCCCCGGCATGGTCGACATCTGGGTGTCCGCGTCGACCCGGATGCCGCCCATCGCGTAGTGCGTGGTGGGGCCGACCTCCATGGGCTGCTGGGTGATGTCGATGTCGGCGAGCTGCTTGAACTGGTGGTACATGCTCGGCAGCTTGCGCTTGATGTGCTCCGCGGCGTCCGGGAGCTTCTCGGCGATCCAGGCGATGTCCAGGAACACCCCGCCGTGCGGGCTGCCCCGGCCTTCCTTGACCTCGCGTACGATGCAGCGCGCGACGTGGTCGCGGGTGAGCAGCTCGGGCGGCCGCCGGGCGTCGCGGTCGCCCTGGGTGTAGCGCCAGCCCTCCTCCGGGTCGTCGGCGGTCTGATCCACGTAGAGCGGCGGGATGTCGTCGAACATGAAACGCCGCCCCTCGGCGTTCTTCAGGATCCCGCCCTCGCCCCGCACGCCCTCCGTGACCAGGATGCCGCGCACGCTGGGCGGCCACACCATCCCGGTGGGATGGAACTGCACGAACTCCATGTCGATCAGCTCGGCCCCCGCGTCGTACGCCAGCGTGTGGCCGTCGCCCGTGTACTCCCAGCTGTTGCTGGTGATGCGGTACGCCCGCCCGATCCCGCCCGTGGCCATGACGATCGCCCGTGCCCTGAAGACCAGCACGCGTCCGCGCTCCCGCTCGTAGGCCACCGCGCCGACCACGCGCCGGCCGTCGGTGAGGAGGCGGAACACGGTGACCTCCATGTGCACGGCCATGCCGCCGTGCACGCCGTGGTCCTGGAGCGTGCGGATCATCTCGAGGCCGGTCCGGTCGCCGACGTGCGCGAGCCGCGGGTACGCGTGCCCGCCGAAGTTGCGCTGCAGGATCCGCCCGTCCTCGGTGCGGTCGAAGACCGCTCCCCACGCCTCGAGCTCGCGCACCCGCTCGGGCGCCTCGCGGGCGTGCAGCTCCGCCATGCGCCAGTGGTTCAGGTAGGCTCCGCCGCGCATGGTGTCGGCGAAGTGGACGCGCCACTCGTCGCGCTCGTCCACGTTGGCCATGGACGCCGCGATGCCGCCCTCGGCCATCACCGTGTGCGCCTTGCCGAGCAGCGATTTGCAGACGACGCCCACGGACGCGCCGGCACCCGACGCCTCGATCGCGGCGCGCAGGCCCGCGCCCCCGGCGCCGATCACCAGGACATCGTAGTCGAGGATGTCGTGGCTCATGCCGGCACGCGGCCCGTCACAGGATCCTCCAATCCGTCCAGATCCCCATCGAGCAGAGCCGCACGTAGACGTCGGAGAAGGCGACCCAGAAGAGGCTGAGCCAGGCCCAGGTCATGTGCCGCCGGTTGAAGCGGCTGACGCAGAAGTAGGCCTTCTGCTGGACCGGCTTCCTCGACAGCTGCGTGAGCCGTCCGCCCACCAGGTGCCGCAGCGAGTGGCACCCGAGCGTGTAGCCGCCGAGGAGCACCACGTTCAGCGTGAGCACGAGCGTGCCGACGCCGACGCCGAATTCCGTCGCGCCGGTAGCCGGGTCCGTGAACCACAGCGCACGCCACGCGTCGTAGGACAGGATCACGAGGAAGGCGAGCGCCAGGTAGAGGAACCAGCGGTGGACGTTCTGGAGCAGCAGCGGGAGATGCCGCTCGCCCAGGTACTTGCCGCGAGGCTCCCCGACGGCGCACGCGGGCGGGTCGGCCCAGTGCGACTTGTAGTACGCGCCCCGGTAGTAGTAGCAGGTCAGTCGGAACCCGGCAGGAGCCCACAGGATCAGGAAGGCGGGCGACCACGGCAGCCATCCGGGATACCAGCCGGGCTTGGGCCCGAACCACGCGTGCCCGGAGGCGCCGAAGAGCTCGGGCGAGTAGAACGGCGAGAGGTAGGGCCCGAAGGTGTAGTGCGCGCCCTGGAAGGCGGCCCAGGTGGAGTAGACGATGAAGCCGGTGAGGCCGAGGAAGATCAGCAGCGGTTGCACCCACCACGCGTCCACTCGCGTCGTGGCTGCGAAGCTGCGCCGGGGTAGGGGCCGCGCCAACGGCGGAGGTGAGGCTGGCAGCGCGCGGCCCCGCCGTGGGACGGGTGGCGATGTCGCAGAATTCATTCAGCGCTCCGGGCGTGGGACCGACGACACGGCATTTCTGCGAGCGCGGCTATTATGCTCCCGGCCCCTGGGCGGCGCCACTCGGTCGCTTAGAAATGAACCTGGATGCCGCCGCCCACGCCCGTGAATACGATGGTGTTCTCCAGCAGCGGGCCATCGCCACCCACCGCCGCGAGCACGCCCGGCGGGACCGCGACGTCCCACCAGACCGAAGTCTGCACGGACGCCAGCAGCGCGAGGTTGTCCAGCAGACGATAAACGACCGACAGGCGCGCGTCGCTGATGGGTACGGCGATGTCCTGCGTCGCCTCGAAGCGGTCGGCCGTCGTGAACGTCAGCTGCCCCGTGGACGGGCCGTCGAAGTCGCGCAGGATGCGGGTCAGCTCGGCCTGGCCGAGGACCACCGCCTGGCCGAGACCGGCGCTGACCGACAGGTCACCGCGCCGCCAATCCGCGGTCGCGGCGACGAGGGGGCCCGCCATCCGGCCGTAGTTCGACGACGCGTCGAAGCGCACGCCCTCGACCCCCTCGACCCCGGCGAGAGCCCTGTAGTCGTTGTCGAAGTCGGCCAAGCGCAGTCCGCCTCGCACCTCCACGCGGGCCGTCGGGGTTTCCCCCACCGTGCGGGAGCCATAGACGTCGAGCGTCCACGTGGCGACGTCGGTGTCCTCCAGGATCCTGTGGAAGAGGATCTCGGCCGGGCCGCTGCTGGTGAACTGTCGGTCGGCCACCTCGAACACCACTACCTCCGAGGCGTCGGGCGCCGCCGATGTGGGGTCGCCCGTGGCCTGCGACGTGGTGAACCAGAAGAACGTGGCGCCTATGCTCCAGTGCCCACGGCGGTACGCCAGAGCGCCCCGGTAGGCCGTACCGGACCGCGTATCCAGGGCGACGGCGGCGGAGCTCCGGACAGGATCCGCGACATCCTGGCGGCCGACGGTCAGTACGTGTTGGTCGTGGCCCCGCGGGTCCACCCGTAGCGGCTCGACGCTCACGCTCCACCCTTGCGAGGTCGACTGCGCGGCGAGCCCGCCGGGGGCGGGACTCACCGTGAGGACCGCGGCGAGACCTACGGCCAAACGCCGCAGGTCGAACCACGTCCAGCTGCGCTCATGCGGGCGATCTTCGTTCACGGCGGCCTCCTTCCACGGCGCTTCATCGAACACGCGGGCTCCCCCGGTGGGAGCCCGCCGAGGCCGCGGTTCGTGACAGCGCACCGGAAGTCCCGACGTAGAGGCGGCGACCCCGCGAAGCGGAGCTACTGGCCGGTGGTTTCCCGGATGCGCTCCACGAACTCGAGGGCCAGGTCGTTGGGGACCGGGATCGTCAGGTTGTACTGCGCGATCTTCCAGCCGTCCTCGGAATGCACCAGCACGCCCGTGCCGCGGGTCTCGCCGTAGCGCTCGTTGTGCAGCCGCTCGTCGAACCACGCCGCGTGCCCGTGCGGGCCGATCGTGACGTGGCGCTCGAGCATGCGGTACGTCCAGCCGTTGCCCTGCGAGAACCGCGCGCCGGCGTACTCCTGGAACTCTTCCAGCGTCCAGCGCTCCGTCGCGTCGGTCCCGAGAAACACCGCGTCGTCCGTGAAAATCCCGAAGTAGCGGTCGTAGTCCGCCGCCGACGCTGCGGCGTGCAGTTCGTCCAGCACCGCGCCGACGGCCGCCTCGGCTTCGGCGACGTCGCCGTGGTGGGCGTCGTGCATCTCGTGCCGCGCGGGCTGCTCCTGCGCCCGCGCCTCGGCCGCGCCGCCGAGGACGACGGACAGCGCCAGCGCGAGGCCAGGCCCCCGGGCGTAGCCGCGTCGGTGGTTCCCGTTCGGGCGATCCTGGCAATCGTTCATCGGTCCTCCTCCGGATTCGTCGTGTCGTCGTTCTCGGTTACGGGCTCAGGTGCCGGGGCGCCGCCGCCCGCCCCCGCGGCCCCCCCGGCCTCCACTTCGGCGACCCATCGCTCGATGCGGTCGCCCAGCATGGCCAACGAGATCGTGCCGTTTTCCAGCACGCGATCGTGGAACGTGCGCAGGTCGAACGCCTCGCCGAGCCGCTCTTCAGCGTCGCGGCGCAGCCGCTGGATCTCAAGCGAACCGATCAGGTACGCCGTCGCCTGGCCCGGGACCGCGATGTAGCGGTCGACCTCGTAGTCGATGGCGGACGGCGCCTCGGCGGTGTTCTCCCGCATGTACTCGACCGCCTGCTCGCGGGTCCAGCCCAGCGCGTGCATGCCCGGGTCCACGACGAGCCTCGCGGCGCGCAGCGCCTCGTTGGAGAGCATGCCGAGCCGGTCTATGTCTCCCGAGTACAGCCCCAGCTCGTCGGCCAGCCGTTCCGTGTAGAGCGCCCAGCCTTCGCCCATGCCCGAGTTGTAGAAGTACTTGAGCACGGGGTGCGCTCCGCCCCGCGCCAGGACCACCTGGGCCTGCAGGTGGTGACCGGGCCACGTCTCGTGGAACGCGGTGGCCTCCAGGCCCGCCTTGCTCAGCTCCCGGGGCGCGTACGTGCCGAGCTGGTAGACCCCCGGCTCGCCCTCCGGTCCGGCGCTGTAGAAGCCGCCGCCCGTCCGCTTCTGGAAGGCCGGGTAGGGCCGGATTACCACCTCGGCGTCCGGTACGAAGCCGAACGCTCGCGGCATCGCCTGCTCGGCGCGAGCGACCGCTGCGCCGGCGTAGTCGAGGATGTCCCGCTCGCTCCGGAACGTGTAGTCGGGTCCCTGCGCGAGCCGCAGCGCCTCCCGCACGTCGTCCGTTCCGAACAGCCGCTGCGCGATCTCGCGCATCTCGCCCTGGATGCGCTCCATCTCCCGGAGCCCGGTCCGGTGGATCTGCTCCGCGGGCGTGTCCAGCGTGACGTAGTGGCGTACCTGGGCCCGGTAGCAGGCGGAGCCGTTCGGGTTCGCCGACACGCCGACGTCGGCCCGGGCGGAGGGGGCATACTCCTCGGCGAGGAAGTCCCGGTAGCGGGACACAGCCGGCAGCACCTCGCCCCGAACCGCGGTCGCGAGGGTGTCGCCGAAGGCGACGTCGTCGCTGCGTCCGGCCGGCTCCATGAACGGCGAGTCGGCCTCGTCCAGCTCGATCAAGGCGTCGACCTGGGCGACCACGGCGTCCACGTCGGCGCGCGCCGCGACGTATCCGGCCTCGACTCCGGCGCGCAGGTTGGCGACTTCGGTGTCGAGGAAGCGGGGAATGTCACGCACGCGCGCGAGCAACGCCGCGCGTTCGGCCGCGCTGCGGACGGGCTGCTGGCCGAGCACGGTGGGGAACTGCTCCGGCCATCCCGTCCACGTGGGGCTCACGTTCCAGAGCTCCAGGCGGCACACGCGCCGGCCCACGGAGGCTTCGAGGCGATCCAGCGCGTAGGCGTAGGGAATCGCGGCGTCGGTGCCGTCGAGGGCCGCCGGATCGATGGCCCGCAGCGCCTGCAGCAAGCTGTCCTCGGTGGCCGCCCACGCCGCCAGCGCGTCCGGGGAGCGGTCGCTCCAGCGGTCCGCGGGGGCGCCCGAGTATCCCGCCTCGTACGCCTCCTCGGGATACTGCTCGAAGTACGCCTCCGCGTACCGGTCGGCGACCGCCAGGGCGGTCGCGGCGGCGTCGCCGCCGGCGTCCGGCGCCTCGTCGTCGGTGGCGGGCTCGGCGCACGCGACGGCCGCGACGGCCAGCGCGACGAGGAGCGTTCGGAAGCCCGTGAATGCAACCGGGCCGGCGGGTCTATTCCTGCCTTGCGAGCTCATGGGGCGTGTCCTTGCGTCGGTTCGTCAAAGCGCGCGAAGTGTAGGGCGCTACCGCCGACACGGCCACGCCCGATACGCGGCGGTCCGGGCCGCGTGAAGCGCGCGTGTCCGGCCTACGTACAGCATGCATCGGAGGAGGGGTCAACCGCAGCCCGTGAGGATCCATGCCAGTCCCGGTCCTAGCTCCGTCCGGCCGCGCCGCCGCCGGATGCGTCAACCGCGCCGTGCGCGCGTCGGCTCGTGCCGTCCGCGCGTCGTCTCGTGCCGTCCGTCACTCCGCGCCGTTCGTCCGCCGCGGACGACGCCTGCCGCCGGCCCTCGTCGCGGCGCTGGCCGGCGGGCTCCTCGCCGTGCCTCCGTCGGTCGCCCAGCAGGCGAGTCCCGAACCGCGTCCGGCCGCGGTGGGGGCCGTGGTGGCGGACTCGCTGGCCGCTGCGGCCACGCACGCCTTCACGCTCGAAGTGGCGGGGGGCACCTTCGTGCGCGGCTCGGTGGAGCAGGTCTCCGTGGACGTCGTCGTGACGGTGAAGGGCCCCGGGGGCAACACCGTCGCCCGCTTCGACGGCCCGGCCGAGGGCCCCGAGTTCTACGCGTTCGACGCCGACGATCCGGGGACCTACCGGATCGAGGTCGCGCCCTTCGAAGAGGGCACGGGCCGCTACGCGTTCTCGCTCGCGGCGGCCGAGCCCATCGCAGAGGAGCCCGCCGCCCGCGTGGACCAGCTCTTCGCCGGCTTCGACCGGCCGGGCGTGCCGGGGGCGGTCGTCGGCGTGGTGCGCGACGGAGAGCTCGTCTTCGAACGGGGCTACGGCGAGGCGAACCTGCGCTACGGCATCCCCTTCACGCCCACCACCCCCACGAACATCGGCTCGACATCGAAGCAGTTCACCGCGTTCGCGATCCAGCTGCTCGCGCACCGGGGCGAGCTCTCCCTCGACGATGACGTCCGCGACCACCTGCCCGAGATCAAGGACTTCGGCGAGACGGTGACGATCCGTCACCTGCTGACGCACACGAGCGGGTACCGCGAATTCCTGAACCTGCTGGGCATGGCCGGCCGGCGCCTGGATTACGACTACGTCGCCCGCTCCGAGCTGGTGGAGATCGTCGATCGCCAGCCCGAGCTGCAGAACGCGCCGGGCAGCGAGTGGAACTACAACAACACCGGCTACGGCCTGCTGGCCGAGGTCGTGGCGAAGGTCGGCGGGGCGCCCTTCCCGCAGTGGATGCGGGACAACGTGTTCCTGCCGCTGGGCATGCAGCGCACCATGGTACGCACCGACCCGCGCACGATCGTGCCCGGTGCGGCCATGGGGTACGTCCAGGATCGCGCCGGCTTCAAGGAGGCCTCGGACCTGGGCGGCGCCATGGGCGCCGGAGGCATCTACTCGACGGTCGAGGACCTGGCCGTGTGGATGGCCAACTACTTCGATCCACGCGTCGGCGACGAGGCCATCGTCGCCGAGATGATGACCCGCTACGAGCTGACCACGGGGGACACGGCGAGCTACGGCCTGGGGCTGTTCGTGGACGAGTTCCGCGGGAGGCGCCGGGTACACCACGGTGGGGCCGACATCGCGCACCGCTCCAGCTTCGTCATGCTGCCCGACCTCCGCTCGGGGGTCATCGTGTTGAGCAATTTCGCTTCGTTCCCGGGAGGCATCACCCAGCAAGTCGCGGAGGCCTTCTTCGCCGACGACCTACCGGGCCTCGGCGCGGAGTCCGAGACCGTCGCCGCGGACGCCGCTTACGATCCGTCCTCGTTCGACCCCGCGACGTTCGATGACTACGCGGGGCGCTACGCTATAGAGGAGATGCCGGCCTTCGTGCTCGAGTTCCGGCGCGAAAACGACGGATACGTCATCCAGGCGACCGGGCAGCCGCCCGCGCCGCTCGAACCGACCTCGGATTCCACCTTCCGCATCACCGTGGTGGACGCGAGCGTCACGTTCCATCGGGAGGCCGGCGGCGCGGTCCGGACGATGACCCTGCACCAGAACGGCGACCACCCCGCCACCAGGATCGCGGAGGAGCCCCGGGACGAGGCGGAGCTCGCCGCCTACGCGGGCCGCTACTTCAGCCCTGAGGTCGAGGCGTTCTGGACGATCGAGGTGCGGAAGGGAGGCCTCGTCGCCGAACACCGCCGGCTGGATCCCGTGGAGCTGACCCCGAATCCGAGCGACCCCGACGCCTTCGGCGGCGCGTTCCCGCTCGTGACGGTCGGCTTCGAGCGCGCTGAGGACGGCGAGGTGAGCGGGTTCCGCGCGGGGAACGGCAGAACGCGGGGGGTCTGGTTCGAGAGGGTCGAGGACTGATCTGCGGAAGTCGGTCGCGGGGCCGGCGACCCCGGTCCCCGCGTCTTTGCCCGATACCGTCGGCGCCTTAGGATGGGTCGATTCAATGCCCGCGGGGGCGGGGCACTTTCGGCCGGGATCCCATGAGCGAGCTATCTCTTCTGCGCGACCTCGGCCTGATCCTCGCCGCCGCGGCCGCTGTAGGCCTCCTCGCCCGCCCCATCCGTCTGCCCTTCATCCTCGCCTACATCATGGCGGGCTTCCTCATAGGGCCCCTCACCGGCCTCCTGGAGCAAACGTCCTCCGTCGATACCATAGCCCACGCCGGGATCGCTCTTCTCCTCTTCCTGGTGGGGCTGGAGCTGTCCGTGTCGCGCGTGCGGGACGTCGGCAGGGTGGCCGTCGTGGCGGGGCTCGTGCAGCTGGGGGTCACGGGGCTGCTCGGGTGGGCGGTCGCCCGCGGCCTGGGGTTCCCCGGTCCTGAGGCCGCACTCCTCGGCCTCGCGTTCTCGTTCAGCAGCACCGTGATCGCCGTCAAGTTGCTTCAACAGACGGGGGGGGCCGGGGCCGCCCACGGACGCATCGCGGTCGGGATTCTGCTGGTGCAGGACGTCGCGGTCGCGGTCGCCCTCACGGTGCTGGCGGGCGTCGTGCCGGCGGGTGGCGGCGGTACGTTGGCCGCCGATGCCGGCGCTCCGGCCTCCTCCTTCGCGGCGCTCTTCGGCGGGGTCGGGGAGGCCCTTCTCGGCATGCTCGCCCTCATCGCGATGGCGACGATCGGCGTACGTTTCCTCCTTCCTCCGGTGCTGCGCTGGCTGGGCCGATCGCTGGAGGCGCTCTTCGTAGGGAGTCTCACCTGGTGCTTCGGCTTCCTGGTCGCGGCGGCCGCTCTCGGCCTGTCGATAGAGATTGGCGCGTTCGTGGCCGGGGTCGGCCTGGCCCAGATCGACTACCGTCACGAGCTGATCCGACGGGTACGGCCCCTGGCGGACTTCTTTCTCGCGGTGTTCTTCGTGGCGCTGGGCGCGCACATGGACGTCGGCGCCGCGCTCGCGCTCTGGCCGCAGGCAGTGGCGCTGTCGCTCTTCGTGCTCATCGTCAAGCCGGTGATCCTGATGGCCCTCATCCCGCGTTTCGGGTACGGCGCGCGCCCGAGCTTCCTGGCATCGCTGACCCTGGCCCAAACGAGCGAGTTCTCCTTCGTGGTGGCTACGCTCGCGTTGGGCGCTGGACTCGTCTCCGATGGCTTCGCGGGAGTCGTCGGCCTCGTGGGCCTGATCACCATGGGCACGTCCGTGGTGCTCATCGGGGCAGGCCCGCGCCTGTTCGAGCAGGCCTGGCGGAGCGGCTGGCTGCGGCCGTTTGGGGCGGCGGCGGAGGTCGAGCGAGCGGGCGATCCGGCTCTCGGGGGCCACGTCATCATCGTCGGCATGAATACCCTCGGCCGAAAGCTGGTGGAGGATTTCTCGGCCAGGGGCGACCGCGTCGTAGCGATCGACGTCGATCCGGCGAAGTTGGCGGGTCTGCCGTGCATCACGATCCAGGGCAGCAGCGACCACTACGCGGTGCTGTCGGAGGCGGGTCTCGAGAGGGCGCGCCTGCTGGTCTCGGCGCTTCAGATCGAAGAGGCGAACAACCTTCTCGCGCATCGAGCCGCCGCGGCGGGCGTCACCTCGAGCATCCACGCCTTCGACGTAGCGCTGGCGGACGACCTACGGGCCTACGGCGCGACGCACGTGATGCTGTCCAAATCGGACGGCATTCGCCGGATGGCCGTGGCCCTCCGGGAAGCCGGAGTGATGGACTGATGGCCCCGATCGCGCTCCTCCTCGCGGCCGCCTCCGCCGGCTTCGCGATGGCGCGGGCCCTCCGACTCCCCCCTCTGCCTCTTCTGCTGGTGGCGGGACTCGGTCTGGCGCGCTTCGGAGCCGTGCCCGCGGAATTCCTCGAGGAAGCGCTGGTCCTGGGGGTGACGTTCCTGCTGTTCGTAACGGGCACCCAGCTCAACCCCGGGCACAGCCGCGGGCACTGGGACGCGGCTTTGAAGGTCGGCGTCATCCAATTCTTCGGATTGGGGTTGGCGGGCGTGGCGGCGGGCCTGGCTCTGCGCTGGGATCCGTCGAGCATCGCCTACCTGGCGCTGGCGTTGACCGCCAGCTCGACCGTCCTCGCGGTCCGGCTGCTACGACAGCGGCGCCGGCTGTTCGAGCCGTCCGGGCGCCTCGTGGTGGGGGTCCTGCTGCTCCAGGATCTGCTCGTGATCCTCCTCATTCCCGTCATCACGCACGCCCCCGACGGCCTCGGCACGGTGCTGGTCGGCGTCCTTGCGGTAGGGGGATTGCTCGTGGTCGCGTGGGGCGTATGGCTGTGGCTGGCACCGAAGTTGACTCGCCTGGATGGCGATGACGAGGCGCTGCTCCTGGCAACCTTCGGAATCCTGGTCGCCTTCGTCGCGCTGGCGGCCTGGCTGGGCCTGCCCCTCCTCGTGGGCGCCTTCCTGGCGGGCGTGGCGCTCAGCGGGTTTCCCACGAGCGGCCTCATCCGGCCGTTGCTGGAGTCGATAGGGGACTTCTTCTCCGCGATCTTCTACACCGCACTCGGCGCGCTGCTGGGCAGCGCGACGGGGGCGGAGCTGGTGCAGGCGGTCGTCCTCGCGGCGGTGGTCATCCTGCTCACCCCTCCGCTGGTGGCGGCGATCGCCGAGCGTTCCGGCCTTGCGACCCGCCCCGCCGTCGAGGCCGGGCTACTGCTTGCGCAGACCAGCGAGATCTCGCTCGTGGTGGGCCTCTACGGCATGCTCGAGGGCCAGATTCCCGAAACCGCCTTTATGGTCATCGCCCTCGCGACACTCCTGACCATGCTATGCACGCCCGTGCTGTCGACCGATCGCGTGGCGTGGGCGCTGGTGGACCTGCGGCCCCTCCGGACCACCGACGCGGGGATCCCGGAGTTGAGCGACCACGTGGTCGTGCTGGGCTGCGGCGCCACCGGCTTTCCCCTGCTTGAAACGCTCCTGGGCGCGAACTGCGGCGTGGTCGTGGTCGATGAAGATCCCAGCGTGGTGAGACGGCTCCGCCAGGCACAACTGCCCGTCATCCGGGGAGACGCGGGCGAGACGGACGTGTTGCGCAGGGCGCATGCGCGGAAAGCCCGTATCATTACCTCGACGATTCGACGTCCGGACGACATCTTGCGCGTGCTGGACTTCGTACGGGGCGTGCCCGTCATCGCACGGGTATTCGAGCGTGAGGACGCGGAGCGCATCCGCGCGCAGGGCGGCACGCCGGTGCTGTATTCGGAGGCAGCCGCGGAGGGCCTGCTCGAGTGGGTGGAACGCCACCTGGATCCCGCACGCCGGCCAGGATGAAGAAGGCTCCATGTTGATCACGGGCCTCAGCCGGCACCAGCCGACCGGCTCGACGCCATGAGTCCGCGCGTGGTCCTCGCCGGCGGCGGCGAGATGGGGGAGCTCGCGCGCGCCTTCGACTGGGCGTCCACGCCTCTCGGTACGGTCGCCGCGTGGCCTCAGAGCCTGCGCACCGCGGCGAGCATCTGCCTCAAGTCGCGCTTCCCGATGCTGCTCTGGTGGGGACCCGAAAAGACACAACTCTACAACGACGGCTACCGGGTCATTCTCGGGGACAAGCACCCGCGCTCGATCGGGCAGGCCGGCGACGAGTGCTGGGCGGAGATCTGGGACGTGGTAGGGCCGCTCTACGAGAAGGTCGTCGAGACGGGCACGTCGACCTGGTCCGAGGATCTGCTCCTCCACATAGAGCGGTCGGGCTATCTCGAGGAGACGTACTTCACCTTCTCCTACAGCCCGATCCTGGACGAAGCGGGCGGGGTGGGGGGTGTGCTCGTCACCGTCGTCGAAACCACCGACCGGGTCCTGTCGGAGCGCCGCATGCGGACGCTTCGCGATATCGCCGCCGCCCCCTCCGGTGGCACCGACCGGCGGCTCGCGTGCAGGGTCGTGGCTGAGACGTTGGCGGCGGAATACCACGACGTGCCTTTTTCGCTCATCTACCTCACGCAGGACGGGGCCTCGACCGCGATGCTCGCCGGCGCCTCCGGCGTGAGCCGTGGGGATGCGGGGGTCCAGGCGAGCGTGGCGGCGGACGGGGCCGGAGGCGACGCGTCCGATCCGTGGGGCATCGGCGACGCTCTGCGCTCGGGCGAGTCCGCCGTCGTCCCGGTGCCGTCGGGGTTTTCCGCGCCGCTGCGCGGGGGCGTCGCCGTGGAGCAGGCCGTCGTCGTACCGTTCGCGACACCCAGCCACGACCTCGCCGCGGGGGTGCTCGTCGCGGGCGTGAACCCCGGTCGCGAGCTCGACGACGACTACCACACGTTCTTCCGGCTGATCGCGGACCAGCTCGCCACGCGGGTGGCGGCGGCGGAAGCCTACGCCGCAGAACGGGAACGCGCGGAGAAGCTGGCGGCTCTCGACCGCACCAAGACCACCTTCTTCAGCAACGTCAGCCACGAGTTCCGGACGCCGCTGACCCTGCTCCTCGGTCCCCTGGGAGAGTTGCTCGAGGATCACACGAGCGGCCTCGCCGAGGGAGACCGGGAGCGCCTGACCATGGCGCTCCGCAACGCCACGCGCATGCTGAAGCTGGTCAACACGCTGCTGGACTTCACGCGGCTGGAAGGCGGCCGCCTGCGCGCCGTCCGCCGTCCGGTGGACCTGGCGCAGCTGACCCGTTCGCTGGCGGCGGTCTTCCAGTCGGCCATGGAATCCGCCGGGCTGGAGTATCGCGTCGGCATCGACGGGCCGCCGGACGCGGTCGCCGTCGACCCGGACCTGTGGGAGAAGATCGTCCTCAACCTGATCTCGAACGCCTTCAAGTACACGCCGTCCGGGGGGGTCACCGTCCGGCAGGGCGTCGAGGAGGGCCGGATCGTCCTCGAAGTCGAGGATACGGGCGTCGGAGTGCGGGCCGAGGACATCCCGCACCTGTTCGAACGCTTCTTCCGAGCCCGCGCTCCCGACGCCCGCAGCCAGGAGGGCACGGGCATCGGGCTCGCGCTGGCGAAGGAGCTGGCCGAGCTCCACGGTGGCCGCATCTCCGTCGAAAGCGAGCCCGGCCGCGGAACCACGTTCCGCGTGGAAATCCCGCGGGAAGCCGCTGCCGGCGAGGACTGGGAGGGCGGCGATGCGGTGGCGCCGAGCGACATGGCGGCCGCGTTCGCCAGCGAAGCGACGAGCTGGCTTCATTCGGAAGCGGACCGCGTCGCGGGCCTGGCTCCGGGCGCGGGGTCGGCGTTGCCGGCGGACGCGCTCGGCGGGCCGCGGGGCGAGGCGGAACCGATCGCCGAGGGCGAGGCCCGCGATCCCGTCGCGGACCCGCCCTTCGTGCTCGTCGCCGACGACAACGCCGACATGCGGCGCTATCTCGGCAAGCTGCTGGCGGCCGACTATCGCGTCGCGTTCGCCATCGACGGTCGCGAGGCGTTGCGCCTGGCGCGAGAGCGACGGCCGGATCTGCTCCTGTCCGACGCGATGATGCCCGGCCTCGACGGGCTCGAGCTGCTCGACGCGGTTCGTGGGGACGACGAGCTCGCCTACATGCCGGTCATCCTCCTCTCGGCGAGGGCGGGCGAGGAGGCGACCATCGAAGGGATCGAAGCCGGCGCGGACGACTACGTGATCAAGCCGTTCACGGCGCGGCAGCTGCGGGCGCGGGTCCACACCACCCTCGCGCTCGCCCGCGCGCGCGACGAGGCCAGGCGGGCCGAGCGGGATGCGCGCGAGCGGGCCGAGGAGGCGGTCGAGGCGCGCGCCAGGTTCATGGCCAACACGTCGCACGAGCTGCGCACGCCCCTCAACGCCGTCATGGCGTACCTGGAGCTGCTGCTCTCCGAGACCTCCGGCGAGGTCAACGAGGTCCAGCGGAGCCACCTCGAGCGCATCCGCGCCGGGGCCACCCACCTCAAGCAGATCATCGAGGAGATCCTCACGTTCGCGCGGCTCGAGGCGGGCACCGAGAACGGCGCGCTGCGAGAGCTGGACCTGGCGGATCCCATGCGCGAGGTGGCGGATTTGATCCGACCGCAGTTCGAGGCGAAGGGCCTCCAGTTCACCCTGGAAATTCCGGAGCGGCGGGAGCCCTTCCGCACGGACGCCGCCAAAGTCCGCCAGATCCTGCTCAACCTCCTTTCCAACGCCCACAAGTACACGGAGAAGGGCGCCGTTACGATGCGCATGGCCCAGCACCGGGATGGTTCGGTAGAGGTCGACGTGATCGACACCGGCCCCGGGATCCCGGAGCCCGACCGGGAGCGGGTCTTCGAGGCGTTCTGGCGCGGGCCGGGATCCGACGCGGGCGGCGGCACGGGTCTCGGACTCAGCGTGTCGCGTAGCCTGGCCCGGTTGCTCGGAGGGGACCTCACGCTGACCACGTCCACGGCCGGGAGCACCTTCACGCTGGCCCTCCCGGGACCGTGAGTCGACGAGCGAAGCCCGCTTCCACGCTGCGCCGCTGGGCCGTCCTCGTGGGCGTCTGCGGCGTCGCCCTCTACCAGCTCACACAGGTGCTCCCGGGTCACCAGTCGTCGTGGAAGGGCGGCGGCTTCGGCATGTACGCCGGCTTCCATCCCAACTACGCGGAGATCTGGGCCTGGCCCGCGGATGGCTCCAACCCCGTGCGGTTCACGCGTTCCGCCCGCGGACCGGCGAGCACGTCCCGCGGCCTCCGCCTCTGCGCCGTGCGGACTACGGCGCGGTGCCTGGAAGAGCGCATGCCCCTCGATGGAGATCAGCCGCGCTACCGGCGCCTCGAGTTGTGGCAGCGCACCTTCGACGTGCCTACCCGGCGGGTCGGCAGGCGAATGATCGCGTCCTATCCCGAGGGACCGCGGCCGTGAGCTGGACCCACTACCTGCCCGACCCGCGCCACGCCGACCGTTCCGGAGCCGCCGGCGGCTCGGCGGCCGACCGGGAGTCGATCGTATTGGCGTTCGTATGCCTCGCCTACGTGGCGACGACACAGGGGTTCGGCGACCCCTCTCGCGCGGTGGCGTGGCTCGGCCTCGGCGCCGTGCTGCTGGCGTTCGTCGGGGCGCGCGCGACCTGGCCCGGCTGGGGGCTGGTCACGCTCGGCCTCGCGTTCGGCATCGCCGGCCGGCCGTTCGCCGTAGCGAACCACCATTTCGTGCTGACGTGGGCGAGCCTGGCCATGGTCCTGTCGCTGTCGGCCCCCGACGGCGAGCGGGTCGGCCTGGTACGTCACAACGTCCGTTGGCTGCTGGTCGCGATCATGGGCTTCGCGACCCTGCACAAGTTCATCTCCGGCCCGTTCATGGACGGCTCGTTCCTGGCTTTCGGTATCTCCGCCGGGGCGTTCGCCGAGCCGCTGGTCGGGTACTGCGCCCGCTGCGCCGCCGCGATCGCTCAGAACGAGGCGGCCCTCGGCGCGTTTCGCGCCACGGTCCCCGAGGCCGGGGCGTCCATCACGCTGGTGGACCCGATCGGCAACCTGTCGCTCGTCGCGCGCGCGTTCGGCGCCTCCATCATTTTCGTCGAGGCGGCGATGTTCGCCGGGTTCCTGCTGGCCCCGCGGTCCCGCTGGACGCACCTCCTCGTCCTCGCCTTCGCCGTGGTCCTGGGCGTCATCCGGCAGGAGCTGACGTTCATCTCAGTGGTGGCGGCGCTGGGCTACCTCAGCTGCCCCAGCGGACACCTTTGGCTGCGACGGGCCTATCTCGTAGCCGCCGTCGTGTTCAGCGGGCTGTCGGTCTACTAGCCGTCTGTCGGCGGTCCTGTCGTGGAGCGTGGGTCCCTAGAAGAAGCCCCCGTGTCACGAAACCGCCGCGTCGGCTGCTCCCTCGTGCGGGTAGACCCCTCTTCCCAGCAACCGCGAGGTCACGAGGATGCCAAGCCCAGAGCGCCGCACCCGGTTCACCGCGTTCCTGATCGTTGCCGCCCTGTCGGCGTGCGACACCTCCACGCCAATAACCGAGCCCGTTCTCGGCGACGGACCGTCCTTCGAACGGTTCACCCAGGAGCTGCCCGAGAGCCCGACCTTCGTCAGTCCCGCGCAGGCGGCGGCCGACCCGAACCCCTGGTTTCCGCTCGTGCCGGGCATCTCCTGGACGTACGAGTCGGAGGGCGAGGACGGCATGGAGACCACCGTGGACGCGGTGACCGGCGACACGAGGTCGATAGGAGGCGTCGAGGCCATGGTGGTGCTGGACGTCGTGTCCCTCGAAGGCGAGGTCATCGAGATCACCTTCGATTGGTACGCCCAAGATACGAATGGCAACGTCTGGTACATGGGCGAGAAGGCGTGCGAATGGGAGCCCGGCGACTACATCGAGGAGAGCGAGTTCGACGAGGACTGCGGCCCGACCGGCGACCCCGCCGGTTCCTGGGAGGACGGCGTCGACGGCGCCGAGGCGGGCGTCCTCATGTGGGCCGACCCTCTCGCCGTGAAGGGCAAGACGTACCGCCAGGAATTCTACGAGGATGAGGCGGAGGACATGGGCAAGGTCCTCAAGGGGGGGCTGCACGTGACCGTCCCTGCGGGGACCTTCGATGGGTGCATCCAGACGATGGACTTCACCCCGCTGGATCCCGGTGCGCGCGAGCACAAGTTCTACTGCGCCGGCTTCGGGATGGTGCTCGAGGTGCAGCCGCGCGAGGGACGCGTCCGCAACGAGCTGGTGGACTACGAGGGACTGCCGGTGGAATAGCGGTCGATCGAACGCTCGGGCGTCCCAACGCCAGGCGTGCCGGCGGCTGCCGATAGGCCCGACCGCTTGCCCCCGTCGGGCGGTCGACCTATGCATGCCTGGCGCGCCATCTGTTTCCCTCCGAGATTATTCCGGACGCCAGACACGCCAGACACGCCAGACACGCCAGACACGCCAGCCTCCCAGGGACCGCCATTGAGCTCTGAGGATACGTCGGGCTCGGGACGCGCCATGATCCTGGTCGTGGAGCGCGATCCCCACGTCCGCGATCTGGAGGCCTTCTTCCTGGAGAAGGCCGGGTACTCGGTGGAGTTCGCCGAGGACGGGCGGCAGGCGCTGGAGCAGGTGGCGCGGCTGCGGCCCGACATCGTCATCACCGAGGTCCTGGTCCCGGGCCTGGATGGGCTCTCCGTCTGCCGTGCCATCAAGGAAGACGCCTCGCTCAACGGCACGGCGGTGCTCGTGTTCAGCATCCTGGCGGCCTCGGAGAGGGCCGCCGAAGCCGGCGCCAACGCGTTTCTCCTGAAACCACTGGCGGAATCCAAGCTCGTGGACACGGTGCGCCGACTCCTCGACGGCAGGGTGGGGCAGACGTGAACGAAGGGGACGTCGCAAGAGTCAGCACGGGCAACCCGGCCCTCGATGAGATCCTCCACGGCGGTCTCCCGAAGAACTCCCTGAACATCGTGATGGGGGAGCCCGGGACCGGGAAGACCGCCCTGGCCCAGCAGCTGGCCTTCCACAACGCCAGTCCCGACTGCCCGGTCCTCTTCCTCACCACGCTGTCCGAGCCGCTGCCCAAGGTCCTGACGTACCTCCAGCGCTTCGGCTTCTACGACGCGGAGAAGATGGGCACGGCGGTGCAGTACGAGGATCTCGGACCGGCGCTGGCCGAAGGAGGCATCGACGAGCTCGTCCTGCGCCTGCGCCGGGCCATCCGGGAGCTCGGCCCCGGGGTCATCGTCATCGACTCCTTCAAGGTGCTGCACGACCTGGAGAAGTCCAAGCTGGTGTTCAGGACCCTGCTCACCGAGATGGCGGGCCTGTTGGCGGCCTACGAGACGACCACCCTCCTCGTGGGCGAGTACACCGAACAGGATCTCTCCGAGTGCCCCGAGTTCGCGGTGGCGGACGGAATCATCCACCTGATGCGGCGCTCCTCCGGCAAGGCCGATCACCGCTTCCTGCAGGTCATCAAGCTGCGCGGCAGCGGATACGCCGAGGGGTTGCATGCGTTTCGGATCACCGGAGACGGGATCGACCTGTTCCCGCGGCTGGTGACGCCGCCGCACCCCGAATCCTATACGCCGATCCAAGAGCGGACACCCACCGGCGTGAGCGGCCTGGATGACCTTCTGAATGGAGGTCTCTGGCGAGGCAGCACCACGCTGGTCGCCGGACCGGAAGGGTCCGGGAAGACGACCTTCGGCATCGGTTTCTGCCTCGCGGGAGTCGAGGCGGGCGAGCGAGCGCTGCTGCTCAACTTCCAGGAGGACCCGTCGCATTTGGGGCGGACGATCGGCTCGCTCGGCGTGGACCTGGACGACGCCCGCGCGCGAGGGTTGCAGCTCAACTACGCGTCGCCGGTGGAGCTTCAGATCGACAGCCTGGTCGCGGATGTGTTCCGCGCCATCGAGGAGGACGACGTGACGCGGGTCGTCATCGACGCGGTAGGGGATCTGGCGCTGGCTGCGGGTGACCGCGAGCGTTTTCACGACTACCTCTACTCCCTCATCAAGCACTTTTCCGCCCGGCAGGTCACCGCTGTGGTGACCCTGGAGGAGGCATCCACCCTCCTGGACCAGTCGCGGGCAGCCCGCGCGCGGTTCGCGTCGATGACCGACGCGATCATCGAACTCGACATCGTCTACGAAGGCGACGCGCGGCGCACCATAAAGGTCGTCAAGGCCCGCGGCATCGAGCACGACCTGAACGCCCACCAGATGGAGATCCACCAAGGCGGCATCCGCGTCCTGCCGGACGGATCCGGTGGCTGAGCGCCGCGGGGAGGCCGACCGCAATCTCCGCCGGTTGACGCAGGTCAGCCGGGCGCTCACCTACGCCCGTTCGCTGGACCAGGTGCTGGAGCTGACGCTGGACTGCGCCGTCGACCTCCTGGCATGCGACAAGGCCGTGCTCATGATGAACGATGAGGACGGGCTGCTGGGCGTCCAGGCGCAGAGGGGGATCGATCCGGACAAGGTAGAACGCTTCCGGGAACCTCTGGACGAGACGATCCTGGACCGCCTCTCGGACCTTCTCGGGCCCGACGCCAAAGACCGTTTCCTGGGCGTCCCGCTTGTCGTGGGCGGGAACGTCACCGGCCTGCTGGCGGTTCGCCGGCCCCGCTCCACCTCGGTGCAGGACCGCGACGAGTGGCTTCTCTCGGCGCTCGCCGACCAGGTCGCCGTCGCGCTGGCAAGCGCCCGCCACCGTGATCTGGACGAGCGGGTGCGGACCCTCGAGGCGAGGGCGTCCTCCAAGGAACACGCTCTGCGCGTCATCAGCCACGACGTCCGTTCGCCGCTGAACGCGATCCTCGGCTATCTGGAGCTCCTGAGCATGGGGTCGCTCGGCGACCTCAACGAGGACCAGACGCGGACGGTCGAGCGGATCAAGGCCGTGACGCGCCACCTGGGCTCGGTCATGAAGAACGTCGGCGAGGAGGCGCGCTTCGCCGGGGGCGAGGCGCCACTCCACCTCGAGGAGGCCGATATCGGGAAGCTGATCGGCGACGCGGTCGCCGTCGTGCAGCCGCCCGCCGCCGCCGCCGACACGACGCTCGCCTACGACGCCCCCGACGGCCTTCACGCGATCGTGGATCCCGACCGGACTCGCCAGATCGTGGTCCAGCTTCTGGAGAACGCCGTCAAACACTGTCCCGAGGGGTCCACCGTCGAGGTGCGCGCGCGCCCGGCCCGGCTGGCCGGCCGTCCGGCCGTGGAGATCGCGGTGGCCGACGACGGGCCGGGCATACCCCCGGAGCGCCAGGCGGAGGTGTTCGAGCCCTACCAGTCGTTCCCCGTTCGATCCGAGGACGGCCACAGCGGCTTCGGGCTGGGCCTCTCCATCGTCCGGACGCTGGTGGAGCGGATGCACGGCGAGGTGCGACTGGAGAGCGTCCCGGGCGAGGGCGCCACGTTCGTCGTCACGCTGCCCTCGGAGGCTTCGAGCGACGAGACCGCTGCCGAAGAGGCGCCCGCGGCACGAGCGTAGGGAGAGCCGGGAAAGCCACATGCCGACGCGGAGCCTCCCCGATCCCGAGTGGCGCAAGCGGACCGCCTGGCTGCTCTGGCGCGCCGCGCTCGTGACGGCCGCGGGTTTGCTGCTCGTCTACGCCTTCTACTTCTTCCTCCTGGCCTTCGCCGGCGTCCTGCTCGCGGTCTTCCTGTCGGCCCTGGCCGGCTGGCTGCGG
>DATHRK010000072.1:0-6981 GCA_035465395.1 Longimicrobiales bacterium
GCGAACTTCCTGCGCCTCCGGGAACGAGCCGGCCCCCGGCACGGCGTCCTCCCCGTGGTCAAGGCCGACGGGTACGGGCTCGGAGTCGAGCGGGTCACGGGAGCGCTGGCCGGCGTGGGCGCGTGGGGCTTCGGTGTCGCCACCGCAGAGGAGGGGGCGGCGCTTCGGCGCCTGGGCTTCACCGGGCGGATCCTGGTCGTGGCGCCGCTGCCGCCGGGAGCGGAGGGCCTGGTGATCGGACAGCGCCTGACGCCGACGATTTCGGATCTCGCGACCCTGGAGCGGCTGGCGGCCGCGGACCCGACGCCCGAGCCGCTGTCGTTCCACGTCGATGTGGACACGGGGATGGGCCGCTCCGGCTTCGCGGACGACGGCGCCGCCGACTGGGCTCCCCGGGTCGCGGCGCTCGCGCGCGACGGGCTCCGCTGGACCGGCATCTCCTCGCACTTGCACTCGGCCGACAGCGCCGACCCGGGACCGGCCCGCGCGCAATGGCTGCGCTTCCAGGAAGCGCTGGCGGCGGTGCGGGCGGCGATCCCGGCCGAGCTCGCGGGCGCCGTGGGGCCGGTCGGTCGTCCGCCGGGCTCGGGCCCCTTCGGGCTGCTGGTCCACGTCGCGAGCGGGGTGGCCGCGTTGCGGTGGCCGGAGTACTCGGCCGACCTGGTCCGTCCCGGGTTCACGCTATACGGTGGCTGGCCTCCGAACCTGGGAGAGGAGGCCGCGGAGGTGCCGCGGCCGGAGCCCGTGGTCGCGCTGCGCGCGCGCGTCGCGCGCGTCCGTCGGGTGGCCGCGGGCGCCACCGTCGGCTACGGTGCGACCCACGTCGCCGGCGCGGACGGCGCGCGCTGGGCCACCGTGGCGCTCGGCTACGCGGACGGCCTGCCGCGGCGGCTGGGGAACCGCGGCCGGCTCCTGGTTCGCGGACGCTCCGCGCCGATCGTAGGGCGGGTGTCCATGGACCTCACGGTGGTCGACGTGAGCGGAATCCCGGGCGTCGAGCCGGGCGACGTGGCGACGGCGCTCGGGCGAGACGGCGAGGAGTCGATCTCGCTGGCGGAGGTTGCGGGGCACGCAGACACGATCGGCTACGAGATCCTCACCGGCCTGGGAGGACGACTGCCCCGCGTGGACCTCACGCGCAGCCGGGGACGGCCCGGCCGGACCGGTGTGGAGGCGGAGACGTGAGCGGAGGGCACGGAGTGAGCGAAGCAGGGACCATCGACGATCGCGGGCTGCGCCTGGCTGCGGACCGGGCCAGGGAGCGGGCCTACGCGCCGTACTCCGGTTTCCGGGTGGGCTGCGCGGTGCTGTGCGCCGACGGCTCCGTGCACACGGGATGCAACGTGGAGAACGCGTCGTTCGGCCTGACGGTCTGCGCCGAACGCAACGCCATCGCCGCGGCGGTCGCGCAGGGCTGTCGCTCGATCGTGCGGGTGGTGGTGACCAGCGACCGGCCGACCCCGGTAGCGCTGTGCGGTGCCTGCCGCCAGGTCATCGCCGAATTCGCCGACTCCGCGACCCTGATCGTGTCCTACGGGGCGCAAGGCGGAGAGGCCCGGGCGAGCCTGTCGGAGCTGCTTCCCGAGGCCTTTCGCCTGGGCGACGTCGATCCCTGAAGGGCCGGACCTTCCGCCCGCAGACCGGGTACTTCGGCGGGTCGCGGAGGTGGGGCCGGTGGGCCGCCGGACGCCGCGCAACGCCTGCACATCTCGCCGGAAGAGCGCTCTCCCCGGTGGGAGCTCGAAACCGTTTCCCGATTCACGCAACGAACGGAGCAGCAAGGTGGTGAGATCGCCGCGCCATCGCGCCGACCTGGCAGTCGAGCACGGACGTACACGACGGACCGGCTCGGGCGCCTACCCGCTCCTCCGCGGAGCGGTGGTCCTGCTCACCGCCTGCGCTCCCTTGGCAGGGTGCACGGACGAGGACGTGACCGGGACCGGCCGGGAGCTGGTGGCCGGGGGCGTCGTCCGTACCTCGGAGATCGTGCTGAGCGCCGACGCCTTCCTGGTCGCCGACACCTCGCTGGGCGGATTCTCCGACCTGAACACGGCCGTCACCCTGCTCGCCCTGGACGTCGGCGCCGGGCTCGAAGCCCGCGGCGCCCTGCGCTTCGGCGCGGCCCCCATTTCGATCGACGTCGCGACCGACTCCACCACCATCGTCCAGGACACGCTCGCGACCCTCGTGGGTGGGCGACTGCAGCTGGTGATCGACACGCTCGCTCCTGCATCGCCGGACAGCGTGCGCCTCCTCGTCGAGGCGATCCAGGAGGCCTGGGACCCGGCCACCGCCACGTGGGAGAACCGCGTCGACAGCGCGTTCTCCACGGTGCCGTGGAGCTCTCCCGGGGGCGGCGCCAGGGTGCCCGTCGACAGCGTGGTCTGGACCCAGGGGACCGACTCGATCTCGTTCACCGTGGACTCGGCGACCGCCGCGGCGTGGACGGACGTGTCGGAGCCCGGGCGCGGAACGCTCGTCAGCGCCGCGACGGACGGCGCGCAGCTCGAGCTCAACACCGCCATCCTGTGGCTCAGCTACCGGCCCTCGGTGCTTCCGGACACGGTCATCGAGGTGGGGGTGAACCTGAACGCGCGCACGACGCTGCTGACCGAGCCGGCGCCCCCCGCGGACCTGCTGCTGATCGGCGGCGCGCCCGCGAGACGCGCGTTCCTCCGCTTCGCTCCGGGCCTCGACACCCTGCCGGTCCCATGCCCAGAAGCGGGGGTCGACTGCGGCCTCACGTTGGCCGACGCGGACCTCACCTTCGTCTCCCTCGAGCTCACCGCGGCGCCGGCGCCGGGCCTCCCCGTGATCGTGCGCCCGGCGTCGCTGACGGCCCGGGCGGTGACCCCCGATCCGCGGTTTCCGTTGGAGCGCGCCCCGCTGCGGTTCACCGCCGGCAGCACGGTCGTCGAGGCGGACACCCTCGCAGGAGGCGTCCTGGACCCCTCGATCGCGCTCGATGTGACGGCGTTCACCCGGGGCCTGGTCGAAGGCAGCGAGGAGGTCGGCGACCTCCTGGCCATCGCCACCCTCTCGGAAGGTTTCCGGTTCGGCACCATCGGCGTCCGTCCGCTCGCCCATCCGGATGGCCCGCGCCTGCGCCTCGTCATCACCGTCGCCTCCCCGCAGGAGATCCGCTGATGCGGCGTCCTTCGTGCTCGTTCGTGGCGATCGGCCTCGTCATCGCCGGCGCGGTCGCCGGCACCGCTCCGGCGGCCGGCCAGTCGCTCTTCGCGACGTCCGGCCTGGGGCTGCCCCACCAGCCGCTGGACGCGCGCGCCCGGCTGCTCGGCGGAAGCGGCGTCGGGCTCTTCGGCGCGAACCCCTCGCTCGTGAATCCGGCGGAGGCGGCTGCGTTCACCTCCCGCGGCCTCAGCGCCACGTTCCAGCCCACCTCGCGGTCGCTCGACCTGGAGGGAGGGGAAGGCGAGCTGGGCGGCACGCGCTTCCCGCTGATCTCGATCCTGTATCCTCTCACCGACCGGGTCGTCATGCAGGCGGGGGCGGGCGCCTTCATGGACCAGTCGTTCGGTGTGGAGGTGCGCGATTCCCTGATGCTCCAGGATGGGCCGGTCGAGATCGTCGACCTCCTCCGCAGCACCGGCGGCATAGCGCAGGTCCGGGCCGGCGTCGCCATCACCCTCACCGAGGACCTGGTCGTCGGCCTCGCCGGCGGCGCGTATACGGGGGGGCTCACGCGCAACGTGCGGCGCACCTTCCTCGACTCCGCCGGCGTGCTGCGTCCGTTCCAGGAGCAGGCGCGCTGGTCCTACGGCGCCCCGCTGGTGGTCGCCGGCGTCCGCTGGGACCCGGTCGGCCGCCTGCGCCTCGGCGGCGCGGTGACGGTGCCCGGCGACCTGGACGCCAGCGGCGAGGACGGCACGCCGGATCGCGTGTTCGACATGCCGCTCCAGCTCGACGTGGGGGCCAGCGCGATCCTGAGCTCGGACCTCCTCCTGGCGGCGTCGATGCGGTACGCCGACTGGAGCGCGGCGGGCGAGGAGTTCAATGCGTCGGAGGACCCCACCACCGCGCCGCCGGCCGCGGGCGATGAGTGGCGCGTCGGCGGCGGCCTGGAGTGGGGCGGCATCAGCTCCGGGGCCAGGAGCTTCCCGCTCCGGCTGGGCTTCAACGTCGGCAAGCTGCCGTTCCGTCCCGTGGTGCGCTCCGCGGACGCGCTTCCGGCGGAGGCCGATCGGCCGACGGAGTGGAGCGTCGGGGCGGGGTTCAGCTTCCGCCTCACCGGACAGGACGCGGGGCCGGGGGCTCTGGTGGACGCCGCCGTCGAGCACGGCCGCATCGCCGCCGAAGGCGCGGCCGACCTGCCCAACCTGGTGGAGTCGTACTGGCGCTTCACGGTCTCCCTCGGCGTCTTCGGCCGCTGACCGGGTCGCGCATGGCCACGCCCCTCCCTCCGCCCCACGCTGAGAAGCCGAAGCGGGCGTACGTCGAGACGTACGGCTGCCAGATGAACATCAGCGACGGCGAGATCATGCAGGGCGTGCTCGCCGAGCATGGCTTCGAACTGGTGGAGCGTGCGGAGGACGCCGACGTCATTCTGGTCAACACCTGCGCCATCCGGGAGCACGCCGAGCGCCGGGTCCTGGGCCGGGTCGGCCAGCTCAACCGGCACAAGAAGGCGCGCCCCGATGTCGTGCTCGGGGTTACGGGGTGCATGGCCCAACGCATGGGCACCGCGCTGTTGGAGCGGGCTCCGTACGTCGACCTGGTGTTGGGGCCGGATGCCTATCGCGGCCTGCCCTCCGCGATCCGGCGCGTGCGGCCGGAGTGGGGCGCAGCCGTCGCATCCGCGGCCCCCGGCGCGTCCGCGGCCCCTTCCGCGACCGGCCGCGGCGGCGCGTTGCCCGTCCTGCCGACCGAGGGGCGCTCCGGCGAAGGCTGGTCGGAGCGCATGGGGACGCGCTTCCGTCCCGAGCTGGCGGCGGCGACCGGATCCGAGGTCCGGGAGGGGCGCCACGGCGGGGAGCGGCTCGCGCTGCTCGACTTCGCTCCGCACGAGGACTACGAAGGGCTCGAGGTGCGCCGGCGGGGAGGCGCGTCGGCCTGGGTGCCCGTGCAGCGCGGCTGCAACTACCGCTGCACCTACTGCATCGTCCCGTACGTGCGCGGCCCCGAGAAGAACCGGGATCCCCGGCGCGTGGTCGACGAAGTGCGCACCCTCGCCGAGGGCGGCGTGTCCGAGGTCACGCTCCTCGGCCAGACGGTCAACTCCTACAACCACGGCGACTGGGACTTCTCCCGCTTGCTGCGGGAGGTCGCCCGCGTGGACGGCATCCGCCGCGTTCGGTTCACGTCGCCGCACCCCGCCGACGTCCACGAGACGCTCGTCGAGGTCATGGCCACCGAGGCCGCCGTCTGCGAGCAGCTGCACCTGCCCCTCCAGGCGGGCCACGACCGCACGCTCAAGCGGATGCTGCGTCGCTACACGGTCGAGGAGTTCCTGGCCAAGGTCGACATGGTGCGCGCGGGCGTTCCGGACATCGCGCTGTCGACCGACGTCATCGTCGCCTTCCCGGGCGAGAGCGACGCGGAGTATCGGGCGACGCTCCAGGTCATGCGGCAGGTGCGCTTCGACGACGCCTACCTGTACCGATTCTCGCCCCGCGACGGCACCCCCGCGACCCGGATGGACCCGGCCGAGGCGGTGCCGGACGACGAGGCCGCCGCGCGCCTGGAGGGCCTCATCGCCATGCAGCGCGCGATCCAGGCCGAGATCGCGCGGTCGGAGGTGGGCAGGCTCGAGGAGGTCCTCGTCGAGCGAGAGGCCCGCAGCCCGGGCGACCTGCTCGGCAGGACCCGCCGGGCCAAGGTGGTCGTCTTCCCGTCCTCACCCGGCCGCGCCGGTCAGTACGTGCAGGCGCGCCTTGTGTCCACGACGGGCGCCACGTTCCGCGGCGAAGAGGTGGGGGCGACGGCCGTCTGAGCCGGAGCGGCGCCGAGCGGCCCCCGCGGCGGGGACCACCCACGGCAGGCCGTGATTCCCCCCGGCGTCTCCGCCCGCCGCCGGAGGCCCCTCGTGCTCGGCAGCGTCGGCTTCGCGCTGGGCACCGCCGGGGGGCTGGCGGTTCCCGGTCTTCTGCCTGCCCTCGCCACGCCTGCGGCCGCGGCCGTCGCGGCGGCCACCGCCGCGCTGGCGGCCTGGGTCGCGACGCGGGGGGCCCGGGCGTCAGGCTGCGGCCACGTCCGCGCTGCGATCGTTCCGCTAGCCTCCGCGGGCCTTCCCGCCCTCTGCGCGCTCCTGTTCGCCGGTCTCGCCCACGGCAGCGCCTCCGCGCTCCGCCTGGAGCGGCACCCGCTCGCCGCCCTGCCGGAGGGCCGCGAGGTGGCGGTCGCCGGCGCGCTGGAGGCCCGGCCCGGCGCCGACGGCGTCGCGTGGCTGCGGGCCGACAGCGTCCGACTGTCGCCCGGAGGCGCCTGGCGGCCGCTCCGGTCCCGGCTCCGGCTGCGGCCGGCCGCCGGCGGTGGGGGGCGCTCTCGCCGCGGCGCGGGAGGCGCGCGAACCGGACGAGGCGTGCGCGCCGGACGGCGCGGCGATGGCGCGGGCGAGAACGCGTGGCTCCCGGCGCGGCCCGCGCTGCGGGTCGAGGGGGTGTGGCGGAGCGAGGTGCCCCGCGGCGTCGTGCCGCCGCGCGCGGAGCGGCGCGGCTGGGTGGAGGTCCGCGAGGCCGGTTCCGACGGGGCGAACGGTGCACTGCGCGGGCGCATCCGTGCCGCGGCCCAGGCGCGCCTGCGCGCCTGGCTGGGAGAGCGCGCACCCGCCGCCGAGGCGATGCTCCTCGCGCGCCGCGAGACACTGCCTCGCGCCGCCCGCGAGCGGTTCGCCGCCGCCGGTCTTTCGCATCTGCTCGCGATCTCGGGGCTCCACGTCGCCGTCGTCGCGGGCATCCTGATCGCCCTCGCCGGGGCAGCGCGCCTGCCCCGACGCACCGCCGTCGGAGGCGCCGCGGGCGGGGT
>DATHRK010000073.1:0-128850 GCA_035465395.1 Longimicrobiales bacterium
CATCCGGGCCGGCAACCGCCGCGGTGTCGACGCTGGATCGCGCGATGGTCTCGATGCGCAGCGGGTACGTGCCGGGCAGCAGCCCCGCGATGCGAAAGCGGCCGTTCTGGTCGGTGAGGACGCGGTGGCGGGAGTTCGGGATGCGAACGAGCGCGGCGGCCAGCGGCGCCCCGCTCTCCGCCGCGAGGACCCGGCCGGTGAGCGCGTGGCGGTGGTCCTGCGCGGCGGTGGGCGTCGGGCGGAGCAGGACCGCGGCCGCGGCGAGCAGGAGCAGCGCGGATCGAGCTGACGGCACGGTTCAGCCCAGGTCGGATCGGCGCACCGTCAACGCGTCGATCCGCTCGTGGTCCACGACCACCCCCACACCCGGCCCACGGGGGACCCGCACCGAGCCGTCGAAGGCGCCCGCGGGCTGCGCCACGATGTCGGAAGCGAGGTACGCGCCCGCCGGCGTCAGGTCGCCCGCCATGGTGAACCCCGGCAAGCTCGCCAGCGCCGCGTTGTAGGCGCGTCCCAGGCCGGTCTCGAACATGCCACCGCACCACGCGTCGATCCCCGCCTCGAGGCACAGGTCGTGGATCGCGAGGGCCGGGCCGAATCCGCCGACGCGGCCCGGCTTGATGTTCACGATGCGGCCGGCGTCCAGCGCGAGCATCGTCCGCGCGTCCTCGACCGACGCGATCGACTCGTCCAGACAGATCGGCGTGGCGATGCGGGTCTGGAGCTCGGCCAGCGCGGCGAAGTCCCGCGCGGGGAGGGGTTGCTCGATCATCACGAGGCCGACGCCGTCCAGACGTGCGAGGTCCTCGGCGTCCTCGAGCCTGTAGGCGCCGTTCGCGTCCGCCGACAGCGCGACCTCGGGCCCGACCGCGTCGCGCACGGCGCGCAGCGGCTCCAGGTCCCGGCCCGGCTCGATCTTGAGCTTGATCCTGGCGTAGCCTTCGTCGACCGCCGCGCGCGCCCGGCTGGCGAGAATGTCGTGGTCGTCGGTGATGCCTAGCGTGCGGGCGCACGGGAGCGCGGTGCGGGTGCCGCCCAGGAGCCCGGCGAGCGACTCCCCCCGGCGCTCCGCCAGGGTGGCCCAGCACGCCATCTCGACCGCCGCCCGCGCCATGGGATGGCCACGGATCCAGGCGAGCGCCTCGGCGATGCCCTCGGGCGCGTCGAACGTTCGGCCAATGACGGAGGGCGCGACCCACGTCTCCAACACGTGCCACGCCGTCTCGAACGTCTCTGCTGTATAGTCGGGCCGCTCGCCCGCCACGCACTCGGACCACGCGGCCCTCGTCCCGTCGACGCGCAGCTCGACCAGAGCGACGCGGCGCGCCTCGGTCGTACCGTGGGAGGCGCGGAAGGGCGTCCGCAGCGGGATACGGAGCTCGCGGAGGGTGATCCGATCGACGCGTAGAGACACGGCGGCAAGGTACATCGTACGGGCGGCCGGCGTCGACAGGAGATCCGTTCCGAGTCCTGCGCGGAGCGGAAGCCTGCCTCGGGGAGTGGCGTTTCCGTGGAAACGTCGAGGGCGCGGGGAGCGCGCGCTAACCCGTGGTCAGCATCCCGGCCGCGATACCGGTGACCGTCTCGCGGAACAGGCGCACCTCCACCTCGCTCCACTCGGGCGCCGCCAGCAGGTCGATCTGGAGGAGGTTGAGCGGGTGGATCATCGGCGCCCGGTAGCGGATCGACTCTTCGAGCCACGGGCGATCGGGCAAGAGCGAGTCGCCGCCCACAGCGCGGCACGCCAGCTCGACCGCCGCGTGGTAGTCCGCGTCCAGCTCCGCCGCGGCCTCCCCGGGGAGGCCGCCGGCCAGGCGCCGGCGGTAGCGGTGCCAGATCGCCGGCTCGGTCTTGGCCATCGTGAACGAGAGGAGCCGGGAGTAGGAGCGAAAGAGGGGGTCCTCGGCCCGCGCTTGCTCGAGCGCCTCCTCGATCCCGGGCCGTTCCCGCACCGCGCCCCACGCGTGGCCGACCCCCAGCCAGGCGTGCAGGAGCAGCCGCACCTGCGTCCAGCAGAGCACCCAGGGGATCGCGCGCAGCTTCTCGAGCCCGCCCCCCGCGCGGCTGACGGGGCGCGAACCGATCGTGAGCGCCTGAAGGCGCGTGTAGGGCGTGGCGTTGGCCAGCAGCTCGAGGAACGCCGCGGACCCGACGCGCGCCTCGAACACTGCCCGGGAGCGCCGGGCCAGCTCGCGGGTGAGGTCGCTCGGGCCGCGGTACTCCGGCGGGTCGTGCTGCACCCGCGCGACCTTCTCGACCAGGCTGCGCAGGATCGCCGGGCTGGCGAACGTCCGCTCCACCATCTCGCCCTGCACCGTGTACTTGTAGGGCGTCCGCGCGCCGGGGGGCCAGGTCGCCGCCAGGTCCTCGATGCGCCCGCCGCCGCGGCCCACGCTGCCGCCGTGGCCGTGGAAGAAGAGCGGCTGTACCCCCTCGCCGTCGGCCCACTCGCCGAGCCGCCGCATGGCGTCGTGCAGCGCCACGCGGCTCGCGAGCATGCCCATGCGCTTGGCGGTGTCGGAGTAGCCCAGCATGACCTCGAGGTGCCCGCGCGAGCGCACGGCCTCGCGGAAGCGCTCGTCCTTCCAGATGGCGGCGAGGATGTCCGGCGCTCGCTCGAGAACGTCGGGCAGCTCGAACAGCGGAATGACGGGCAGGCCGCCGGCGGCTGGGTCCGACCCCAGCATCCGATCGACCAGCCGCTGCGCCTCGAGCAGATCCTCGGCCTCCAGCGTCATGCTGACCACGACCGCGCGGGCGTAGTGCGCCACGGCGCCGCCCGCCGCGATCGCGGTCAGGCGCTCCATCATCGCCGCGATGGGGCTGTCCGGCGCGAACCCCCCGCGCTCCTCGCGCAGCTCGAGCGGCACCACCAGCGCCGGGAACACCCCGAGCAGCGTCGACAGCCGCTGCGCCGCGGGGTGGGGGATGCCCAGATGGGCGCGCCACAGTGCCTGGAAACGGTCGATCGAGTCGCGGAGCGCAGCCACGCGACCGCCGTCCCCCTGGGACACGCGTTCGAGGGCCTCGAGGGACGCCCGCAGGTCGGCGAACGCCGCGTCGAGCTCCGAGCCGATGTCGCCGGGGGCCTCGTCCGGGGCGTCGGTTTGCGCGCCCTCCGAGGCGAGCCGCACGTCCTCCGCCAGGGGAGGGAGGAGGACCCCCCGGACGAACGCCGCCAGCCGGTCCCGGGATCGCTGCAGCGACGCATGCGTCTGGTCGGGCCCGACGCCCGGATGACCGTCCTTGTCGCCCCCCACCCAGGAGCGCAGCAGGACCTCGTGTCCCGCCTCCGTCAGCGCCACCCACTCCGACAGGATCGGGTCCGTCAGCAGCGAGAACAGGTGCGCGGCCTCGTCGTCGACCGACGGCTTCTGGCGAGGATGCGTGCCGACCAGCCAGGCGAGCTGGAGCAGGTTGCGGATCTCACGGCGGTCGATCGGGCGGTCGGAGTCGAGCGACGCCAGGACGTGGTCCTGCACGCGGCGCAGCAGGCGGATGTTGGTCGGGGAGCGCGACTCGGTAGGGTGCGCCGTGAGGACGAACGTGACCCGGGCGCCGGGGTGCTCGGCCGAGCCGTTGGTCGCGAGTTGCCCGCTGGAGGGCACCGGCTCCTCGTGTGTCCTCTCGCGGGCGCGGTCCCTACCGCCTCGTGCGCTGGGCGCGACGGACGCGGCGTCGGCGTCCGCGTTGCGCAGCCGATGCGTGCGGTAGGCGTTCTCGCAGACGTTCACGAGTTGGAGGTAGAGCGTGTACGCGCGCGCCACCTCCGACCGCTGCGCCGTGGTGAGGAGGTCGAGAGTCGCCTCGGCGCGGTCGAGAGCCTTCTCGCGCTCGTCCGGCGCGTCGCTCTCGCGGAAGCGGACCATGCAGCGGCGCACCCGCTCCACCGCCTCGAAGATCGCCGGGCCTGCGGCGGCGTCGAGGGCGTTTCCCAGCTCCTCCTCGACGTCGCCGACCGTGGCCGTGAGGCCCGGAGGCAGGTGCTCTGGTCGCGAAGACACTGCGGCGTCCTGGTGTCGGTAACGGTTGGTGAGGAGCTACCAGCAGGTTGGCGTCAGACGCAACGGCCGGGCCGCCTTTCAGGTTTCCGCGGCCCGCTGGCTCCGCAAGCCCAATCGCGGGCTGGACGGGAAGCGACCGCTGGATCTGCTGGAGAGCGACCTCGGCGCACGCGTCGTCGAGCGCGTCCTCGGGCGCATCGAACGCGGCCTGGTCGCGTAGCGCGCCTTGCGCGTCTGGCGCCTCGCGAGGGCTGCCCATGCCGAGCTGGACGGGGAGGGCGCCCGCCTGTACGGGGCCCGCTGGACCTCCGTGGGCGTCGCCGCCGTGTACGCCGCTGAGCACCTGTCGCTGGCCGCCCTGGAGTACCTCGTCCACGTCGACATCGAGGACGCGCCCGACGACCTGATGGCCGTCGAGATCGAAGTGCCCGACGACGCCGGCGAGCTTGCGTTCGCCGATGGCGACCTCCCTCGCGCGTGGCGCGACACGCCGGCGCCCGAGGCGTGCCGCCAGGTCGGGGACCGCTGGGCGGGGGAGGGAGAGGCGCTGGTTCTGCGGGTGCCGTCCGTGCTCGTTCCGGAGGAGTCGAACGTGCTCGTGAACCCGGCGCACCCCCGGGCGTCCGAGGTGCGGGCGGTGGGGGAGCGGCGGTTCGTGTACGATCCACGATTGTTGCGGGGCGGGGGATAGGGCGTGGTCGGCGACCGGCGCCGGAGTCGCGCCGGCGCTAGTTTGAGAAGGTCGCCCCCCGGTTCGGCGACCGGCCCGTCCAGGGAAGGAAGCTCGTGCTCAGGAAGATCGCCTTCGGTCTCGCCCTCGCCCTCACCCTCGCGTTCGGCGTCATCCTCACCAATCAGATCCTGCAGCTCGCGGACTTGGCGGCGCGGGTTGATCCGACGTTCGGGCAGGGCGTCTTCTGGACGCTCGTGCTGATACTGGCCGCGGCCTTCGCCGTGCCTCTCGCGCTGTTCCTTCGGCTGCCCCGGGCGTTGCAGCCGCCCGCGACGACCGAAGGACCCGAGTTCGAGGCCCACCTGGAGGCTCTCCGCCGACGACTGACGAGGAATCGCCTGTTGAAGGACCGGCCTTTGGCGTCGCGGGAGGAGATCGAAGCGGCCCTCGCCGTTCTGGACGTGCAGGCGACCGACGCGATGAAGCGCGCGGGGAGCCGAGCATTCCTCACCACGGCCGTTTCGCAGAACGGCGCCCTCGACGCCCTCGTGGTTTTGGGCATCCAGGCGCGGCTGGTCTGGGAAACAGCGACGATCTACTCGCAGCGCCCGGGTCTGCGTGAGATGGCCTACCTGTACTCGAACGTCCTCACGACGGCCTTCATCTCCGGCGAGCTGGACGACGCCGACATGGCGGAGGCGATGGAGCCGGCGCTGTCGGCGGTGCTCGGCTCCGCTGCCGGGCTCATACCGGGTCTCCAGGTCGCCAGCAACCTCTTCGTGAACTCCGTCCTGTCCGGCACGGCCAACGCTTTCCTGACGCTGCGTGTCGGCGTGATCGCGCGGGAGTACAGCCGGGCCTGGACGGCTCCTTCGCGAGGTCCGCTGCGGCGGCTGGCCATTGCCCAGGCCGGCGCCATGTTGGGCGGGATCGTAATCGAGGGCGCCGCGAAGATCTCCTCCGCGATCGGCCGCGGAGCGGGCCGGGCGCTCACAGGCGCGGTGACGGGGACCGGCAAAGCGGTCAGCGGCGCCGTGACGGGGACCGGCAAGCGCATCGCGGCGACTGGCGCGGCGATCCGAGACAAGCTTCTGGCGAAGCAGCCCGACCCGACCGACTGAGCCCGAGACGGCGGACCGAGGTTAGGATCGTTCCACTACATCCGCGGCAGCGTGACCCCTTCCTGCTTCTGGTACTTTCCGCTCCGCTCCGCGTACGTCACGCTCGGGACCTCGTCCCCCTCGAAGAAGAGCAACTGCGCGATCCCCTCGTCCGAGTAGATCTTCGCGGGGAGGGGCGTGGTGTTGGAGATCTCGAGCGTGAGGTGGCCCTCCCACTCGGGCTCCAGGGGCGTAACATTCACGATGATCCCGCACCTTGCGTACGTCGATTTTCCGACGCAGATCACCAGCGTATCCGCCGGGATCCGGAAGTACTCGAGCGTCCTCGCCAGCGCGAAGGAGTTCGGCGGGATGATGCAGTGTCCCTCCCCCGAGATGTCCACGAACGACTTGTCGCTGAAGGCCTTAGGATCGACGACCACGCTGTGCACGTCGGTGAAGACCTTGTACTCGTCGGCGACCCGGATGTCGTAGCCGAAGCTCGAGCAGCCGTAGCTAATCGCGCCGTTCCGGACCTGGCCGGACTCGAACGGCTCGATCATGCCGTGCTCGGTGGACATGCGGCGGATCCAGTGGTCGCTGCGTATTGCCATGGGTGCGTGTTCGGGGCTGTAGGGTGTTGGGTCGGCGCCGGGTCGCCGGCGGCCGCAACTTACGGGAGACGCCGGGGCTAGGCCATGTCCACGTCGTGGTCTGCGACGTTCGCGATGATCCTTGTAGATCTTCGCGGCCGCGAGTCAATTTGGGTCTGCGTCGACCGGCTCGCCCGCCAGAGCCCCGCCGTCTCCCCGGAGGTGTGGCATGCCCAAGCTCCCTCGCTTCGCTCCCATCGGCAGCTTCGCACTCGCCGCCACCCTCGCCGCCTGCGGCGACACTCCGACCGCCCTCGAGAACCTCGTCAAGCTCCCCGGTGGAGGCGCGCTGTACTTCCAGGGGGCGGCCGCGAACTCCCCCCAGCGCCCGCGGATCGAAGAGATCGTGAAGGCCACCGTGGCATCCGCCCGGGACCGCATCCCGCTCGACAACATCACCGTCACGGTTGGCCACGGGACGGAGGGCCGGGGACTGATTCCGCAGTTCGGGTTCGGTGGTCTCGCGAACGCGGGGGCCGTGGCGATCACCATCGACCCCGCCAACCCCGCGTGGCCGGCGTCCCTGGAGACCGAGTTCGACAGGCTGCTCGCGCACCTCTTCCACCACCTCGCGCGCTTCCGCCTGATCGGCTTCAACGACCACCTGCTAGACGCGCTGGTGACCGAGGGCCTGGCCGACCACTTCACGGTTGAGCTGCTCGGCGGGGAGCCCGCGATCTGGACGTCGGCGGTGCAGGGCGCCGAGCTGGAGATGTGGATCCAGACGGCGAGCGAGACGTGGCTGGAACCGGAGTTCGATCGGGCGCCGTGGTTCCACGTCGGCGTCGAGTCGGAGGTGCCGACCTGGACCGGCTACGCCATCGGCTGGGAACTCACGAGCCGCTACCTGGAGGCGCACCCCGAGGCGAGCGCGTCGACGCTGCTGAACGCGCCGGGAGAGGCGTTCGCGCCGGCGGAGTAGGCTGCGACGGCCGGCCGCCGCGCTCAGTCCGGGTCGCCTCGACGGGCGACCTGCCGGCGCACGGCCGTGGCTACGCTGTCTAGCGCGGCTTCGCCCAGATAGGCGCCTGCCAGGACCACCCCGACGACCTGCCGCGTCGCCCGGATGTCGCGCAACGGGTCCCCGCCGAGGAGGACGAGGTCGGCTGCTTTGCCTACCTCGATGGTGCCGGTCGCGTCCTCGATGCCCAGGAACTCCGCGGGCGCGCGTGTCGCCGCCAGGAGCGCCTCCTCGGGATACAGGCCCGCCTCGACGAGGAGCCGCAGTTCCTCGTGCAGGCTCCAGCCAGGCAGGCTGGGTGGCACGCCGGCGTCGGTGCCCGCCAGCAGCCGGAGCCCTCGCTCGTGCGCCGCGCGGGTGAGCCACAGTTCCTCCGGCGGGTCGTCGGCGGCCGGGGGAAATGCCCGCCAGGGGCCGGGGTCGGGCCCGGCGATCCGCGCCTCGACGGTATCGCGCTCGGGCGCCCCCGGCCCGCCCAGCCAGTACTCGCGCAGGCTCGCGGGCATGTAGAGCATCCGTGGGTCGCGGGCCGCGGCGGCGGCGTCCCAATCGCGCTCGACGGCCAGGACCGGGTCCTGCCAGACGCCGTGCTCGCGTAGCGCCCCGAACACCTCATCGCACTCGGCCGGCTGCGTCCGGGGACACAGCCCGCCCAGCTCGTTCATCGTGTGCGCGACGCTGCGCAGCCCGAGCTCCGCGGCGCGCACGGGGCCGACCGCCGCCGGAACGTGACCCGCGACCGGGAGGTCCAGCTCGGCCGCCCGGCGCGCCACGGCCTCGAAGGCCTCCGCGGGCAGCAGGGTGTAGACCTTGATGAAATCGGCACCGGCCGCGTGCAGCGAATCCACCGCCGCGACGCCCTCGGCGGCAGTCTCGACGGCGATCGACACGTCGGCGTGTACCGGCTCCGGTCCGTCCACGATCGCGCCAGCGGCGACGATGCGCGGCGCGATGTAGGCGCCGGCGGCGACCTCACGGCGGGCCCGACGGAGGACCTCCAGCGTCCCGCCCATGTCCCGGACGCCGGTGATGCCGTGGGCCACGAGCAGGGGGAGGACGGCCGACGGAACGTCGGGCGCCCAGAGGGCGTGGACGTGCATGTCCCACAGCCCGGGGATGACGAACAGCCCGTCGGCATCCACCGCCTCCGCGCCGCGCGGGACGTCGACTTCCTCGACCGGTCCGACCGCGGCGATGGTGTCGCCGCGTACGACGATGGTGATGCCGTCGCGCGCCGGGGCCCCGGTGCCATCCCAGACGCGCGCGTCGCGGATGACGAGCGCCGGCTCTGCGCCGTCGCCGTCCGTGTCGCAGCCGGTGCCGAGGCCCGCGAGGACAGCCGCGCAGGCGAGCTTGGCGCACGCGTGGGGAAGAAAGGCGCGTCCAGGTCGGCTCACGGTGTGTCCGGTTCGAGGATCGTCGGGTCGGCATCGCCCCACCACACGGCAGCTTCGGTCCTCCGCGGGCTGAAACCCGCCGAACGGCCCCATGTGCCCCGGCCGGCCTCACCGCCCGCCGGACCGCTCGCGCCGTTTCGGACGCTTCTCGCCACCCATGTCCTCAGGCGGAAGATTCCCCGGTGGCGGCGAGCAAACGCTTCTCGCTCCCGGTGCCTTCGCGCGAGGGATTTCCCGCCGAGGCCGCGCGGGGACGCCTCTCGCATCCAGCGAAGCGCGCGAGCCGTAGCCTTCCGCGCGGCGGCCCCTGTGGGTCGGTCCGGTGCTCCGGTCGCAGGGCGGCGATTCCCCTGAGCCGGCCCTCGACCGACAGTCCCGCCGACATCAAGGGGCGGACTTCCTGCGCCGGCCCGCATCCTGCGCCCCCCTCGTGTTGACCCGTCTCCGGGCCGTTCCTAACTTCCCGGCGCGGTAATCGTGAACGATTTCACAAGCCCATAGAACACCGCCAGACGCCATGGCCGACGCCTACATCCCCGTCTTGATCCTGCTCGGGGTCTCCGCCCTCCAGGCGGTGGGGATGGTCGTCGCGTCGCAGCTCCTGAGCGCCTACCGGCCGACGCCGGTCAAGAGCGCGCCGTACGAGTCGGGGATGATCCCGCTCGGGTCCACCCGCGAGCGGTTCTCGATCAAGTTCTATCTGGTCGCGATCCTCTTCATCATCTTCGACATCGAGACGGTGTTTCTGATCCCGTGGGCCGTGCGTTTCCGGGAGCTGGGGCTGTTCGGCTTCGTCGAGATGCTGATCTTCATCGTCGTGCTCGCGGTCGGGCTCATCTACATCTGGAAGAAGGGAGCGCTCCAGTGGGAATAGGCGCGCCCGAGTGGGTCACGACGAAGCTCGACTACGTGGTGAACTGGGCGCGCCGGAGCTCGCTCTGGCCGATGCCCTTCGGCACCGCGTGCTGCGCGATCGAGATGATGGCCTCGGCGGCGGCCAAGTACGATCTGGCGCGGTTCGGCATGGAGCGCATGTCGTTCTCTCCGCGGCAGGCCGACCTGCTGATCTGCGCCGGCCGTGTGAGCTACAAGATGGCCCCAGTCCTGAGGAAGATCTGGGACCAGATGCCGCAGCCCAAGTGGTCGATCTCGATGGGCGCGTGCGCGTCCTCGGGGGGCGTCTTCGACGTGTATTCGATGGTGCAGGGGATCGACACCGTGATCCCCGTGGACGTCTACGTGCCGGGCTGTCCGCCGCGGCCCGAAGGGCTGATCCACGGCATCCTGATGCTGCACGAGAAGATCAAGGGCGAGTCGGTCACCGACGCGGAGCTCCACAAGCAGCTCCGCGCCGAGGATCCGGAGACGGTGGGCCGGCCCGCGCTGCCCGCGGGCACCATCGACGAGCTCGCCAAGCCGTTCGGCAACTCCACCACCCAGAACCGCCCCAGCGGCCTGGTGCCCGATCGGGCGCTGGCGAGGCCGCGGGACCGCAAGCCGTGAGGCCTCGCTCCTGATGGCCGACGACAAGCGCTTCGACGACGCGCTCGACGAGCTCGAGCAACGACCGGCGACCGAGGGGCCCGGGAAACCCGGTCCGGAGGCTGGTCCCGCCGGCGAGGAGCCGGAGGACGTGGTCGCGCTGCGCGAGCAGTTCGGGGACGCGGTGTACCGGCACGAGGTGCGGGGCAGGTCCGAGCACGTGGTGTTCGTGGACGCGTCGCGCGTGCGCGAGATCCTCGGATGGCTGCGCAACCTGGACGGCCGCGAGTTCGAGTTCCTGCTCGACCTGACCGCCGTGGACTACGGCGGCGGGCGCCCGCTCCAGGTGGTGTACCAGCTGTTCTCGCAGAAGACCGGCGCGATGCTCCGCGTGAAGGCCGAGTTGCAGCTCGAGAAGCTGGAGATCGCGTCCGTGGTGCCGATCTGGTCGGGCGCCGACTGGCTCGAGCGGGAGGTCTACGACCTGTTCGGAATCACCTTCCGCGACCACCCCGACCTGCGCCGCATACTGATGCCGGAGAACTACGCCGAGGGGCATCCGTTGCGGAAGGACTTCCCGCTGCGCGGACGGTTCACCCGCGCCGAGCAGACGCGGCGGGCGCTTTCGATGGGAGTCGAGGACTTCTACATCCCCTCCGAGCTGGATGTCGTGGAGCAGGCCCGGCGCCACGCCGCGGCCACGGGCACGGCGGGGAGCACTGCGTCGGCTTCGCAGACCGCATCGGCGAGCGCCGCGTCGGCCATGGACATGGCGGCGGCGGGCACCGAGTCGGCCGCGAGCACCGCCCCGGCGGAGGAGGCCCCGTGAGCACGCGCACCGTCGAGTACGAGATCTCGCGCGCGCCCGAGTTGGGGATCGACGGGCGGCCCGTGCGCGTCCCCGCGTTCCCGCGAGGGGTCGACCCCGAGCTGCACGGCGAGCGCATGCTCATCAACGTGGGCCCGCAGCACCCGGCGACCCACGGCGTGCTGCGGCTCGTGCTCGAGCTCGACGGCGAGACCGTGATCCGCTGCATCCCGCACATCGGCTACCTGCACTCCAGCTTCGAGAAGCTCGGCGAGTACCGGACCTGGAACCAGATCGTCCCGCTTACCGACCGCATGGACTACCTGGCGCCCTACATCTACAACTGCGCCTACGTGATGGCGGTCGAGAACCTGATGGGCATCGAGGTCACCGAGCGCTGCAAGGTGTTCCGCGTCATCATGATGGAGCTGGACCGCATCTTCAGCCACCTGCTGTGGATGGGCACCACCGCCATCGACATCGGCGCCTTCACGGTGTTCCTGTACACGTTCCAGGAGCGCGAGCGCATCTACACGTTGCACGAGGAGTACACGGGCGCGCGCATCACGACCTCGGCGACGCGCGTCGGCGGCATGATGGCCGAGATCCCCGACGGCCACCTCGACAACATCCGCCACTTCGCCGACACGCTGCCGAAGACGCTCGACGAGGTCGACACGCTGCTGCACAACAACCAGATCTGGATCAGCCGCAACCAGGGCATCGGCGCGGTCGGGGCGGAGGAGGCGATCGCCGCGGGGCTGACCGGCCCGAACCTGCGCGCGTCCGGCGTCGACTACGACGTCCGCAAGGACCGCCCGTACTACGACTACGAGACCTACGACTTCGAGGTGCCGATCGCCGAGCACGGCGACTGCTACGACCGCTACCTGTGCCGCATGGAGGAGATGCGGCAGTCTCTGGCGATCCTGCACCAGGCGCTCGACCGCATCCCGGACGGGCCGATGAACGTGGACGACCCGCGCGTCATCCTGCCGTCGAAGACCGCGTGCATGAACGACATGGAGTCCATGATCCACCACTTCAAGGTGGTCATGGAGGGGGTCGACGCGCCGGAGGGCGAGAGCTGGACGAGCGTGGAGAGCTCCAAGGGCGAGCTCGGCATGTACGTCGTGAGCGACGGCGGCTCCAAGCCCGTCCGCTGGCGCGTGCGCGGGCCGAGCTTCGTGAACCTGTCGGCGCTGCCGGCGATGGTGGAGGGCCACCTCCTCTCCGACGTCATCGCGGTGAACGCCAGCCTGGACATCGTCCTGGGGGAGATCGACCGGTGAGGCGCGTCGCGTACGGTCGATGGAGGGCGGAGCGCGCCCAGGAGCCCGTGTGGGAGGCCTGCCGGTGAGCGAACCCCGCAACCCCGGCTGGGCGGGCGAGACGGGCCAGTTCGAGGGCCTGTCGGAGTCCGACGTGCGCGGCACCGCCTACGTGGGCACGCGCCCGCTGGAAGGGCGTGCGGCCGGCGCCGCGCCGTCCTACCCCTACCAGCTCGCCGAGCGCGACCCGGACGCGCCGCTGTTCGAGGGGCCGTACCGGGAGCGCCTGGAGAAGATCCTGTCGCGCTACCCGGACGCGCGCGGCGCGCTTCTGCCCGTGCTGAACATGGCGCAGGAGGTGCGCGGCCACGTCTCGCCCGAGACGATGGACGAAGTGGCCGAGATCCTCGGCCTGGCGCCGGCCGCGGTCCGGGGAGTGGCGACCTTCTACACGATGTACAACCGGCGCCCCGTCGGCCGGTACCTGATCCAGGTCTGCACCAACGTGAGCTGCAACCTGTGCGGGGCCGACGACGTCGCCGCGCGCTTCCTGGAGGAGACCGGGACGGCGCCCGGCGAGGTGAGCGAGGATGGGCAATTCACCGTGATCGAGGCGGAGTGCCTCGGCGCTTGCGGGTTCCCGACCGTCGTCCAGATCAACAACCGCTACTTCGAGAACGTGGAGGTGGACGCGGTGCCCGGGATACTGGAGCGCCTGCGAAGCGACGGGCTGACCACGCCGCAGGGTGGGGCCACCGGGAACGGGGCCGGGGGCGGCTCGAACGTCGGCGCCCGTGGCGGCTCGAACGCTGGCGCCGGGGCGCAGGGTACTGGCACCTCCGACCCTCCCGCCGCCGAGGACACCCGTCCCACCCCCGGCGCAGGGGACGTGGAGCGGCTCGGCGACCTGCCGGCGGAGGGCGCCTGATGGCCTATCCGTATGAGCATCCCTCCGAGACCCGCGTGCTCAGCAAGCACTTCGGCGAGCCGCGGGCGCGGACGCTCGCGTTCTACCGCGAGCACGGCGGCTACGACGCCCTGAAGAAGGCGCTGGACATGGGTCCCGCCGAGGTCATCGAGACCGTGAAGAGCAGCGGCCTGCGCGGGCGCGGCGGGGCGGGGTTCCCGACCGGCGTGAAATGGAGCTTCATGCCGAAGGAAAAGAACGGGCCGCACTACCTGCTGATCAACGCCGACGAGTCCGAGCCGGGCGCCTTCAAGGACCGCGAGCTGCTGCGCTGGACGCCGCACCAGATGCTGGAGGGCGCGCTGATCGGCGCGTACGCGATCCGCGCGGAGCACGTCTACGTCTACGTGCGCGGGGAGTTCTTCGAGCCCGCGCAGATCGTCGCGCGGGCGATCGAGGAGATCTACGACGCGGGCATCGCGGGCAACGATGTGATGGGGTCCGGCCACGCGATCGACGTGACGCTGCACTGCGGAGCGGGCGCCTACATCTGCGGCGAGGAAACGGCGCTCATGAACTCGCTCGAGGGCCGGCGCGGCCAGCCACGGGTGAAGCCGCCGTTCCCGGCGGCGGTGGGCGCGTTCGGCAGGCCCACCACGATCAACAACGTGGAGACGCTCTCGGCGATCCCGCACATCGTGGAGCACGGCGGCGACTGGTACCGCCAGTGGGGCACCGAGAAGAGCCCGGGCACGAAGCTCTTCAACATGTCCGGTCACCTCGTGCACAGGGGCAACTTCGAGCTGCCGCTCGGCTTCAACCTGAAGGAGCTGCTCTACGACGTGTGCGGCGGCATCCGCGACGGGCGGAGCCTCAAGGCCGTGATCCCGGGCGGCAGCTCCGTGCCGATCCTGTCTGCCGACGAGATCGACATCCCGATGCACTACGAGGGCGTGCAGGAGGCCGGTAGCATGCTCGGCACGGCGTCGGTCATCGTCATGGACGACGCCACGAACATCGTCAAGCAGGTGCGCCGCATCGTCGACTTCTACGCCCACGAGAGCTGCGGCCAGTGCACGCCCTGCCGCGAGGGCACGACCTGGCTGGGCAAGATCATGCTGCGCATCGAGCGCGGGCGCGGGACCATGGCCGACCTGGACACGCTGGTCGAGCTGTCGAACAACATGATCGGCACGACCATCTGCGTCCTCAGCGATTCGGCCGCGGCGCCGGTCTTGAGCTCGCTGGAGAAGTTCAGGGAGGACTACCTCGCGCTGATCCCCGAAGACGCGCCGGCGCTGGGCCCCGCGGGCGGCGCGGGAGCCCCGGCCGCGCTGGCGTCTGGCGATCCCGCGGGCGCGCCCGTGCACGCGGCGGTGGAGGCCTGATGGCGGACACGGTCACCTGCACGATCAACGGTCGCGAGGTCACCGTCCCCGCCGGCACGCGCATCATCGAGGCTGCCGAGGCGGCGGGCATCGGCATCGCCCACTACTGCTACCACCCGGCGCTGTCGGCCCCGGCGATGTGCCGCATGTGCCTGGTGGAGGTGGAGGGGGCGCCCAAGCTCCAGCCGGCCTGCATCACCGCCGTGGCGGACGGGCAGGTCATCCGCACGGAGAGCGAGCCGGCGGCGGACGCGCGCGAGGGGGTGCTCGAGTTCTACCTGGCCAACCACCCGCTCGACTGCCCGATCTGCGACAAGTCGGGCGAGTGCAAGCTCCAGGACTACGTGCACCAGGAGGGCCGCAAGCGCGGGCGCTCGGTCGAGGCCAAGCGGGTGCTGGGGCAGGACTTCTTCGGCGGCCTCGCCGGCGGGATCGTCTACGACGGCGACCGCTGCATCATGTGTACGCGCTGCGTGCGCTTCATGCGGGAGATCCCCGAGAACGACCTGCTGTGCGTGGTCCAGCGGGGCAACCGCTCGGTCATCGACACGTTCTTCGAACAGGGCCTCGACACGTCCGCGTGGGCGCACAACATCATCGACGTGTGCCCGGTCGGCGCGCTGCTGGCGAAGGACTTCCACCACAAGGCGCGCGTCTGGGATCTGGACCGCGCGCCGTCCATCTGCTCCGGCTGCTCGCAGGGCTGCAACGTGCACGTGGACGTGCGCGATAACCTCATCCAGCGGCTGCGCCCGCGCGAGAACCCGGACGTCAACGCGTACTGGATGTGCGACTACGGCCGCTACGACTACGAGTGGCTGAACCGGGCTCCCACGAACGTCGGCGGGGGCCTGACGGAGACGGCGCTGGGCAACGGCGGCGCGGCGGGAGTCGCGCAGGGGAACGGCGTGGCGCCGGCGGCCGCGGCCGGGCAGGGGATGCCGGAGGTGACGGCCAGGGACCTGGCGCACGGGACGACGCGACTGGAGTCGCCCCTCGTGCGCGGCGAGGACGGCGTGCTGCGGCCCACCGGCTGGCGGGAGGCGATCCTCGGGCTGGTCGGCAAGCTGCATGCGCACGAGCACGGGGGCGGCCGGGTGCTGATCTCGCCCTTCGCCTCCAACGAGGACGCCGCGCTGGCGGGGCGTCTGGGGGATGTGCTCGGCGCGTCCCGGAAGCTGTACCGGAGCGCCCGCGCCGAGGAGGAGATTCCGTGCAGCGGCGTGCCGGGCCTCGCGCGCCGCCGTGACCTCGCGCCCAACGTGCGCGGCCTCGACATGATGGGCGTCCAGCGCGTGGGCGACGATCGCGGCCACGGCGGCCTGGGGGCCTCCGCGGGGAAGGCCGCCGCGGCCGAGGGCGCCGCGCCGACGGACGGCGACCGCGCGGCCGGCGGCGTGCTCATCGTCCTCGGCGACGACCTCGGCGACATGCCCCCCGACTTCGATCCGGGCGCCGCCGTCTTCGTCTACCTGGGCCAGCGCCTCACGCCGGCGGCGCGCCGCGCCGACGTGGCGCTCCCGGTCACGACCTTCGCCGAACAGGACGGCACCTTCACCAACCACGAAGGGCGTATCCAACGCTTCTGGCCGGCGCTCCAGGCGCCCGCCGACACGCGACCGGCGTGGCAGGTGCTGGGCGTCCTGCTGGCCGGGCTCGAGGACGGCGATGCGCCCGCCACGGCGAGCGACGCGTTCCTGCGCGCCGGCCAGTGGCACGCCGCCTTCCGCGGCGTCACCTACGAGGATCTGGGCACCCGCGGCGCGCTGGCGAACGCGGTCGTACGGGTCACCCCGGACGGGCCGGAGGTCGCGTGAGCCGCTGGGAGATCGGCGCGCTGTCGCCCACCGCGGAGCTGGTATTCGCGAACGTGAAGGTCGTGGTGATCTTCTCGGTCGTGATGGTGATCGTGGCGCTGTCCACGCTCGCGGAGCGCCGGATCTCGGCGTTCATGCAGGACCGGCTCGGTCCCAACCGCGTCGGACCCCAGGGCATCCTCCAGCCCGTGGCCGACGGGATCAAGAACGTCATCAAGGAGGAGACGAACCCGGCGCAGGCGTCGCGGACCTACTTCTTTTTGGCGCCGATGATCGCGATCACGCCGGCGCTGATGACGTTCGCGGTGATCCCCTTCGCGTCGCCGCTGCCGACGCGCTGGGGCCTGGTCGACGTGATCATCGCCGACCTGCCGATCGGGATCCTGTTCGTGCTGGCGCTCTCGAGCATGGGGGTCTACGGACTGGTCATGGCCGGGTGGTCCTCCAACAGCAAGTACGCCTTCCTGGGCGGGCTGCGCGGCAGCGCGCAGATGGTGAGCTACGAGGTCGCGCTGGGGATGAGCCTGATCCCGGTGTTCATGCTGGCGGGGAACGTCACGCTGACCCACATCGTGTGGCTCCAGCAGGAGGAGCTCGGGCTCTGGCTCGCTCTGCCGCTCGGGCTCGCGTTCTTCCTCTTCGTGGTGTCGTCGTTCGCGGAGACCAATCGCCTCCCGTTCGATGTGCCCGAGGCCGAGGCCGAGCTCGTGACAGGGTACCACACCGAGTACTCGTCGATGAAGTTCAGCATGTTCTTCATCGCGGAGTACGGGCACATGTTCACCGCCGCCGCGCTGATGGCGACGCTGTTCCTGGGCGGGTGGGACATCCCGTTCGTGTCCTTCGACGACATGCGCGTCGTCGCGCCCGGCGTCGTCGAGGGCGCTCAGCCCGCCTGGTGGAAGACCCTCCTCACGGCCGGCGCGTTCTTCGCGAAGACGCTCTTCTTCGTGTTCCTGTTCATGTGGGTGCGCTGGACGCTGCCGCGCTTCCGCTACGACCAGGTGATGCACCTGGGGTGGAAGGTGATGCTGCCCACGGCGCTCGCCTTCATCCTGGTGACCGGCGCCACGATCCTGGTGCTGGACAGCATGGGCTGGGAGTACGGACTCGCCTACGGCCTGGTCCTCACCGTGGTGAACGCGGCGGCGATGGCGGTGTTCTTCCTGTGGCTCGACAACGACCGGGTGATCGCCGGATCGCCGCGGCGCCCGCCGCACGCCGACGCGCCCGAGGCCGAGGTCGTGGACGGCGGGGCGGCCGGGGACGGCGACGCCCGCCGCGAGCTGGTGCCGGCCGGAGGGGTACACTGATGGCGATCCGCACCAAGTTGCTCAAGCGGCCGGAGGAGGGCACGTCCTACATGCGCGCCGCGCTCAAGGGCATGGCGCTCACGTTCCGGCACCTCATCGACACCGACCACGTCACGCTGGAGTACCCGGACGAGAAGCCCGACCTGGCGCCACGGTGGCGCGGCACGCACCGCATGGAGGTGCACGCCGACGGCCGGCCCAAGTGCGTCGCCTGCGGCCTCTGCCCGACGATCTGCCCGGCCAACTGCATCCGCCTGGTACCGGGCGAGGACGACCAGGGGAACCGCTACCCGATCGTCTACGAGATCGACGAGTTCCGCTGCATCTTCTGCGGCATGTGCCAGGAGGTCTGCCCGGTCGAGGCGATCCACGTGGGCCAGGACTACGAGAACGCCGAGTACACGCGCGAGCGCTTCGTCTACGACCTCGACCGGTTGATGGCGCAGGACCACCCGGTCACGGCGCTCTGGGATCCCTCGGACCCCCGGTCGGAGTGATGGCCGGCCTCCTCTGGTGGATCCTGGCGGCGCTCGCGGTGACCGGCGCGGTGGCGATGGTGACCGCTCGCAACCCGGTCGCGAGCCTGCTCTTCCTGGTGGTGACGTTCTTCTCGCTGGCGGGCGTGTTCGTGCTGCTGGAGGCGCACTTCATCGCGGCCATCCAAGTGATCGTCTACGCCGGGGCGATCATGGTGCTGTTCCTCTTCGTGATCATGCTGCTCAACCTGGGCGAGCAGTACCGGCCCGACCTCAAGCTCGGGCTCTGGCTGATCGCGGGGGGCGTCGCGTCGGGGTCGATCGGCTGGCTGCTGGCGCGCGCGCTGGGCACGCCCGGCCTCGTCGGCACGCAGCCGGTCCCCGTGGAGCGCAACGTCGTCGGCGCGATCGCCGACCCGCTGTTCCGCGACTACGTGGTGCCCTTCGAGGTGACCTCGATCCTGCTGCTGGCGGCCGCGGTGGGCGCCGTGATCCTGGCCAAGCGGAGGGTCTGATGGGAGGGCGAGCCTAGCATGCCCATCGTCGAGCACTCGCTCATCCTCGCCGCGTTCCTGTTCGTGATCGGGGTCGGGGGCGTCCTCGTCCGGCGCAACGCGATCATCGTCTTCATGTGCGTGGAGCTCATGCTCAACGCGGCGAACCTGGCCTTCGTGGCGTTCTCGCGCACCCTTGGGATCGACGGCCAGGTGTTCGTGTTCTTCGTGATCTCGGTGGCCGCGGCCGAGGCCGCCGTCGGGCTCGCGATCGTGATCTCGATCTTCCGGCTGCGCGAGACGGTGGACCTCGAGCGCTTCAACCTGCTGCGATGGTAGCCGCGCTGGCGGCGATCGCCGCGTCCTCGGGAACGGCCCTCCAGGAGGCGCACGGCGCCGCCGAGGCCTTCCACCCCGTGCTGCCGTGGGCGATCGTCCTGTTGCCGTTCCTCGGCTTCCTGGTGAACGGCGTCGCCGCCTTCGTGGCCCCCCGCGCGCGGGCGATTCCGACCTTCGTGGGACCCGGCACAGTGGTCCTCGCGTTCGTGCTCGCGGTCGCGAACTTCCTCGGCATGTCGGGCGCCGAGCTGCACGAGCCCCTCGTCCTCACCTACTGGTCGTGGCTGCCGGCGGGCGACCTCTCGGTGGACGCGGCGCTGCAGCTCGACCAGCTGTCGATCCTGATGACGCTGGTGATCACCGGGGTCGGCTCGCTGATCCACGTCTACAGCGTCGGCTACATGCACGAGGACCCCGGGTACGCGCGCTACTTCGCGTACCTGAACCTCTTCGTGTTCTTCATGCTGGTGCTGGTGCTCGGCGCGAGCTTCGCGCTGATGTTCGTGGGCTGGGAGGGCGTCGGGCTGTGCAGCTACCTGCTGATCGGCTTCTGGTTCAGGGACCGCGAGAAGGCCGACGCGGGCAAGAAGGCCTTCATCGTGAACCGCATCGGGGACTTCGGCTTCCTGATCGCGATGTTCCTGATCTACGTGAAGGTCGGCACGCTGGACTACGCGGGGGTCTTCGAGCAGGCGCCGGCGGCCTTCGCGTTCGGCGGCGCGGCGGTCACGATGGTGTGCCTGTTCCTGTTCCTGGGCGCCGCGGGCAAGAGCGCCCAGATCCCGCTCTACGTCTGGCTTCCCGACGCTATGGCGGGCCCCACGCCGGTGAGCGCGCTCATCCACGCGGCGACCATGGTGACGGCCGGGGTCTACCTCGTCGCGCGGGCGTCGGTGCTGTTCGCGTTGAGCCCCCTCGCCTCGACCGTCGTGGCCGGCATCGGCGTCCTGACGGCGCTGTTCGCGGCGACGATCGGCCTGGTGCAGAACGACATCAAGAAGGTCCTGGCGTACTCCACCGTGTCGCAGCTCGGCTACATGTTCCTGGGCGTCGGGGTCGGGGCGTACGCGGCGGGCGTGTTCCATCTCGTGACGCACGCGTTCTTCAAGGCGCTGCTCTTCCTGGGCGCGGGCGCGGTGATCCACGCGATGCACCACGCCATGCATCGCACGCTGAACCACGGCGACCCCCAGGACATGCGCAACATGGGCGGCCTGCGCCGCCACATGCGGATCACCTGGATCACCATGTGGATCGCGACGCTGGCGATCGCCGGCGTGTGGCCGTTCGCCGGGTTCTTCAGCAAGGACGAGATCATCTGGCAGACCGCCGCGCGCGCGCACGGGGCGTACGCCGGCTGGTACACGCTCTTCTGGGTGATGGCGCTGGCGGCCGCGCTGCTCACGGCGTTCTACATGACGCGCCTGATGATCCTCACCTTCCACGGGGAGAACCGGACGGGCGAGGAGGAGCGCCGGCACCTGCACGAAGCGCCGGCGGTGATGTGGGTGCCGCTGGTGATCCTCGCCTTCGCCTCGGTCGTCGGGGGGTGGATCAACGTGCCCGAGGCCATTGGCGAGAACGCGCTGCTGGGGCTCGTGCCGCACTCGGAATGGCTGCACGGCTGGCTGCACCCGGTGACGGAGAGCGCCGAGGCCGTGCTGGCCGCCAACGTCGGCGAGCCGCTCCACCACGCGCCGTTCGGGGGCGGGGAAGTGGCGTGGGCCTTCGTGTCGTTCCTGCTGGCCGCGGCGGTGATCGTCGCGACCTCGCTGTGGCTGCGGCGTCGCGAGACCGCGCCGGCCGCCGATGCCGCCGAGCCGCGCGGGTTCGCGCGCGTGCTCTCCGAGAAGTGGTACGTGGATGAGGCCTACGACGCGGCCATCGTCCAGCCGATCCTGCGGGCCTCGCGGGCGCTCTGGCGCTGGGTCGACCAGGGCCTCATCGACGGCGCCGTCAACGGCATGGGCCGCATGGCGCGCGGCGCGGGCGCCGTCGCGGGCCGCCTGCAGACGGGCCAGACCTCCGTGTACGCCGCGGCGGTCGTCGCGGGCGTCCTCATGCTGCTGGGCTTCGTGATCCTGTGGACGCCATGACGGGCGGCTGGCTGCTGAGCGCGCTGCTGGCGCTCCCCATCGCCGGGATGGTCGCGGTCGTCGCGGCGCCGGCGCGCCATGCGCGCTGGATCGCGGTAGGGACGGGAGCGCTGGTCTTCGCGGTTTCGCTGCCGCTCTGGTTCTCGTTCGCGCCGGGCGTGGAGGCCTTCCAGTTCGAGACCCGGGTGCCGTGGATCGAGGACTGGGGGATCGCCTACCACGTGGGCGTCGACGGCATCAGCGTCCTGCTCGTGCTGCTCACGACGCTGCTGATGCCGATCACCATGCTCGGCTCGTTCCGCTACATCACGCAGAAGGAAAAGACCTTCTACGCGATGATGCTGCTGCTCGAGACAGGCGTGATCGGCGTCTTCGTGGCGCTCGACCTGTTCCTGTTCTTCGTCTTCTGGGAGCTGGTCCTGGTGCCGATGTACCTGATCATCGGGATCTGGGGCGGGGAGCGGCGCGTGTACGCCGCGATCAAATTCTTCCTGTTCACCGCGGCGGGGTCCCTTTTGATGCTCGTCGGGATCCTCTACCTGTTCTTCAAGTACCAGGCACTAAGCGGCGCCCCCTCTTTCGCTTACATCGACCTGCTCCAGGTCCCACTCACGCTCAAGGAGCAGCTCTGGCTGTTCGGCGCGTTCGCGCTCGCGTTCGCGATCAAGGTGCCGCTGTTCCCGCTGCATACGTGGCTGCCCGACGCGCACGTGGAAGCCCCCACGCCGGGGTCGGTGATCCTTGCCGCCGTGCTGCTGAAGATGGGGACCTACGGGTTCGTGCGGTTCCTGCTGCCGTTCTTCCCGCTGGCGTCCACCCACCCGGACGTGGTGACCACGCTGATGGCGCTCGGCGTGGTGGGGATCGTCTACGCGGCGTGGGTCGCCGCGGTCCAGCCCGACGCCAAGAAGCTCATCGCCTACACGTCGGTGGCGCACATGGGCTTCGTCGTGCTCGGCGTTTTCGCGATCACGGTGATCGGGCTCCAGGGCGCGATGATCGTGATGCTCTCCCACGGCATCTCTACGGGGGCGATGTTCCTGCTCCTGGGGATGCTGTACGAGCGACGCCACACGCGCCTGATCGAGGACTACGGGGGGCTCGCGGCGGTGACGCCCATGCTGGCCACGGCGTTCGTGCTCACGGCGCTGGCGAGCATCGGCGTGCCGGGGACGAGCGGCTTCGTGGGCGAGTTCCTGGCGCTCCTGGGCACCTACGAGACGCACCCGTTCTTCACCATCGCCGCGGCGACGGGCGTGATCTTCGCCGCCTACTACATGCTGCCGATGGTGCAGCGGATCTTCTTCAACCGCGTGGACCGGCCCGAGAACGAGCGGCTCGCCGACCTCAGCGTCCGCGAGGGCGTGGTGCTCGCGCCGCTGCTCGCGCTGATGGTGTGGATGGGGGTGCAGCCCGCGCCCTTCCTGCGGCGCATGGAGGCGTCGGTCTCCGCCGTCGTCGAGCGCGTGCAGCGCGAGCAGCTCGTCGCGCCGATCGCCGATCGGCCGGGCGCCCCCGTGAACGTGCGCCTCGCCGATGACGAGCCGCCACCGGCCGGAGCGGCCGATGGCGGGCCGCCCGACGCCGTGCGTCTCGCCGGGGAGGAGGCGCCGTGATCCTCGACTACTCCTCCGCGGCGCACTACGCGGTCGTGCTCCTCCCGGAGCTCGTGCTGAGCGTCGCCGCGATGGTCGTCCTGCTGGTCGACGTGTTCGACAAGGGCGACGCGAGCCGGCCGTCCGGGCCCGCGATTCCGTGGATCGCGGCGGTCGGCGTGGCCGCGGCCTTCGCGGCCAACCTGTGGCTGCTCGGCGTGCAGGAGGCGGGGACCGACGGCATGATCGCGCTGGACGCGTTCCGGGTCTTCGCGAACGGCCTGTTCCTGGTGGCGGCCGCGCTGTTCCTGGGGATGGCGCCGCGCTACCTCTCCGAGAACGGCATGCAGCTCGCTGAGCTCTACGCCCTCGTGCTCTTCGCGACGGTCGGGATGATGGTCTTCGCGGGCTCGCGCGACCTGATCGTGATCTTCCTGGGGCTCGAGCTGCTCTCCGTGGCGGTCTACGTCCTCACCGCCGCGGACCGGCGCAGCCTCGCGTCGGCGGAGGCCGGCCTCAAGTACTTCCTGTTGGGCGCGTTCTCGAGCGCGTTCCTGCTGTTCGGCATCGCCATCGTCTACGGTGGCAGCGGGACCGTGAACCTCGCGCGGCTCGGCGAGCTGCTCGGCGAGGGCGCGGGCCGCCTGGCGGGGGTCGGCCTCGCGCTGATCCTGGTCGGCTACGCGTTCAAGGTCGCCGCGGTGCCGTTCCACATGTGGACGCCCGACGCCTACCAGGGCGCGCCGACGCCGATCACCGCGTTCATGGCGGCGGCGGTGAAGGCCGCCGCGTTCGCGTCGCTCGCCCGCGTGCTGCTCACCGCGTTCCCGAGCCTGTACGCTACATGGGGGCAGATCGCATTCTGGCTCGCGGTCCTGACCATGATCGCGGCGAACCTCATCGCGCTCACGCAGGACAACCTGAAGCGGATGCTGGCGTACTCGAGCATCGCGCACGCGGGCTACCTGCTCGTCGCCGTCGCGAGCGGTACCGACGTGGGCGCGTCCGCGCTGCTCTTCTACCTGGCCGTCTACACGCTCATGAACGTGGGCGCGTTCGCGGTGCTGATGGTGGTGGGCGGGTACGGGGAGGAGAGGCTCGGCATCGCCGACTACGGGGGGCTCGCGTGGCGCAGACCGGCGCTCGCGATCGCCATGACCGTCTTCCTGCTATCGCTCGCCGGCTTCCCGCTCACGGGAGGCTTCATCGGCAAGCTCTACATCCTGCGGGCGGCGGTCGAGAGGGGCTTCCTGGCGCTCGCCGTGGTGCTCGTCCTGACGTCCCTGCTGTCGTACTGGTACTACCTCCGCGTGGCCTGGCACATGTGGTTCCAGGACGCGGACGAAGGCGCGCTCGGAGCCCCCGCGCCCATACCGGCAAGCGTAACGGCGGTGCTCGTCGTGTGCGTGGTCGGCGTGCTGGTGACCGGGCTGTTCCCCGGCGCGCTCCTCGACCTCGCCAGCGCCGGCGCGTCCGCGCTCGGTGGCGCGACCGCGGGCGTCGGCGGGGCCGCCGGGCCCTGAGCGCGACTCCCGCTCCTCCTGCGAAGGTCCGACACCCGATGCGACCCAATCCCCACATCTTCCGCGAGTACGACATCCGCGGTGTCGTCGGCGAGGACCTCGACCCCGAGGTCGCCGAGGCCATCGGCCGCGCGCTCGCCTCGGAGGCGGTCTCGAGGGCCGGCGGACGGCGGCCGCTGCTCGCGCTGGGCCACGACAACCGCCCCAGCTCGCCCGCGCTCGCCGACGGCGCCGCGCGGGGGATGACGGCGGCGGGCGCGGACGTCGTGCGGGTGGGGACGGTGCCGACGCCAGCGCTCTACTGGGCGGTGGTCGACTTCGACGCCGAGGGCGGCCTGCAGATCACCGGGTCGCACAATCCTCCGGAGTACAACGGATTCAAGATGGTCCTCGGTGGCCGGTCGGTGTACGGGCAGGCGATCCAGGAGCTGCGCCGGCGCATCCAGGAGCGCGACTACGCGGAAGGGCAGGGTCAGGCCCGCACCGAGGACGTGCTGGAGGCCTACATCGCGGACGTCGCCGGTCGCTTCACGCTGGAGGGCCCGGTGCGCGTCGTCGTGGACTGCGGCAACGGCGCGGGCAGCCTCGTCGCCGTACCGATGCTCGAGCGGCTGGGGGCCGAGGTGGTGCCGCTGTTCTGCGAGTCCGACGGCACCTTCCCCAACCACCACCCGGACCCGGTCGTGGACGAGAACCTCGAGGATCTCATCCGTGAGGTGCGGGCCCGCGAGGCCGACCTCGGCGTGGCGTTCGACGGCGACGCGGACCGCGTCGGGGCGGTCGATGGCACGGGCCGGATCATCCGCGGCGACATCCTGCTCCTGCTGTTCGGCCTCGATCTGCTGGAGCGCCGGCCCGGGGCGCTGATGATCTTCGACGTGAAGTGCTCCAAGGCCCTGCCGGAGGTGTACGGCGCGAAGGGCGGGGAGCCGCTCATGTGGAAGACCGGCCACTCGCTGATGAAGGAGAAGATGAAGGAGACCGGCGCGCCCCTGGCGGGCGAGCTGTCGGGCCACATCTGCTTCGCCGACGACTACTACGGCTTCGACGACGCGCCGTACGCCGCGTGCCGTTTGGTGGAGCTGGTGTCGCGCAGCGACGCGACGCTCGCCGAGCTGGTCGACGAGATCCCGGCCTACGTTTCGACGCCGGAGATCCGCATCGAGGTCCCCGAGGAGGCGAAGTTCGCGCTGGTGGAGCGGGCGATCGAGCACTTCCGCCGCGACCACGAGGTCGTCGACGTCGACGGCGCCCGGGTGACGTTCGACGGCGGCTGGGGGCTGCTTCGGGCCTCGAACACGCAGCCGGTCCTCGTTGCCCGCTACGAGGCCGACGACCGGGAAGGCCTGGACCGCATCCGGTCGATCATGGAGGACTGGCTGCGGTCTCAGGGGGTGGAGCCCGCGTGAGCGCCGTGCTGGTGCCCGCGTGAGGGCCGCGGCGCGGCCCCTGTGCGCACGCCACGGGAGCGCGGGGGGGCGTCCATGACCTGGCGACCGGGCCGCCGGGCCCTCTTCGCGGCGCTCGCGCTGCTCGCGACGCTGATCCTGGCCGGCGCGGTGGCCGGCGTCTTCACCGAGGCGCTCTGGTACGGCTCGGTGGGTTACGGGTCGGTCTACTGGACCCGCATCCGCATCACCGTTCTCGTCCAGGGCGCCGCCGCGGTCCTCGGCGCCGCGATCGTCTTCGCCAACCTGCTCCTGGTCTCGCGCCACGCCGGCGCGGTGCGCGTGCGGCGCCGGTTCGGCAACATCGAGATCGCGGAGCGCATCCCCCGCCGGCTCGTGCTGGCGGGGATCCTGACGATCGCGGTCGCGGCGGGATGGTGGCTCGCGGCTCTGCAGTTCGGCGGGGGCGCCGCGCTGGGGGTGTTCGCGTGGCTGCGGAGCGTGCCCTGGGGGCTGCCCGACCCGGTTTTCGGGCGCGACGCGGCGTTCTACGTGTTCGCGCTGCCGGTCCGCCTGCGCGCCGTGGACTACCTGGTGCTCGTGCTGCTCTGGTCGGGGATGCTCGCCGCGGCGGGCTACGCGCTCGCCGGATCGATGACCTTCGAGGACAACAAGGTGCGTCTGAGCGACCCCGCGCGGCTGCACCTGGTGGGCGTCGTGGCGTCGCTGCTGGCGCTGCTGGCGATCCGCCTCTGGCTGAGCCGGTACGAGCTGCTGGTGGACGCCGACGCCATCGGCGGCTCGCTCGGCTACACGGACGTGCGCGCGCGCCTGCCGGCCCGCATGGCGCTGTCTCTGCTGGCGCTGGCCACTTCGGTGGCGCTGGCGTACGGGGCGATCCGCCGGACGTGGACCGCCCCGCTGGCGGCGGGTGCGCTCCTGGTCGCAGGCATGGCCGTGGGCGGCTTCCTCGTGCCGGGCTTCGTCCAGCGGTTCGAGGTGGAGCCGAACGAGCTAGCGCGTGAGACGCCGTGGATCCGCTGGAACATGGAGTTCACCCGCCGCGCGTACGGCCTCTCGGAGGTGGAGGTCCGTCCCACCGCCTACGCGCCGGCCCCGCGCGCCGACTGGGGGGCCCTGGGACCGCAGGTCGCGTCGCTGCCGCTGTGGGACCGTGAGCCGCTGCGCACCGCCTACAACCAGCTCCAGTCGTTCGTCGACTACTACCGCTTCTTCGACGTCGATTTCGCGCGCTACGCCGACGCGCAGGGCAGGGTGCACCAGGTGGCGATCGCGGTCCGCGAGGTGGACCCCGCCGGGATCCCCGAAGACGCGCGGACGTGGCAGACGCTGCGCCTCAACCCGCTCTACATCAGAGGCGTGGGCGCCGTCGTGACGCCGGCGGCCGAGGCCAACGACGAGGGCGAGCCGCCGCTCTGGCTGCGCAACCAGCGCCTGCTACGCGGAGACCTCGGCGACGACCCCTCGTCCATCGAGCGCGCGCCGGAGGCGCCGGAGGCGCTGCGGCTGAGCGACCCCGACGTGTTTTTCGGCGAGGCCACGCGCGGCTACGCCGTGCTGGTGCCCGGCAGGGAGGGGGCTTTCACGGGGGAGGCGGGCGAGGACTACCCCGAGGGTATACGCCTCGATTCGTTCCTGCGCGTCGCCGCGTTCGCGTGGCGCTTCGGGGACAAGAACCTGCTGTTCTCCGGCGAGATCGCCGACAGCAGCCGGATGCTCTTCCGGCGCGCGATCGACGAGCGCGTGGGCGCCCTCGCGCCGTTCCTGATCTGGGACGCCGACCCCTATCCCGTCGTCAGCGGCGGCAGGATCCACTGGATCATCGACGGCTACGCGGCTTCCGCGTCGTTCCCCATAGCCCGTCGGCACCCGCTGCAGGGCGTGGGGGAGATCCGCTACCTCAACCACGGCGTGAAGGCGGTCGTGGACGCCGTGACGGGCGACGTGGGCATCTACACCATCGGCCCGCCCGACCCGATCGTGGCCACCTTCCAGCGCGTTTTCCCCGGGCTCATCCAGCCGGAGGAGGCGTTTCCGGCGGAGCTGCGGCCGCATCTGCGCTACCCGCCGCTCTACCTCAAGACGCAGGCGGAGATCTACGCCAGCTACCACCTGGGCAGCCCGGAGGCGTTTTACGCCGGCCGCGACTTCTGGCAGGTGCCGGTTGCGGGGCGCGAGGGGCTGGGGGCGACGTACCGCCCGGACTTCGCCGTCATGGCGCTGCCGGGCGAGGCCCCGGAGTTCCTGCTCAGCGTGCCCCTGGTGGCCCGCGAGCGCGAGAACATGACGGCGCTCCTGCTGGCCCGGAACGACGACCCGCGCTACGGGGAACTGGTGCTGCTGGAATTGCCGCGCGACCAGCTCGTGCCGGGGCCCGGGCAGGTGCTCGCGCTGACCGAGCAGGACCCGGCGATCTCGGAGCGGCTGTCGCTGTGGCGCCAGCGGGGCAGCGACGTGGATCTCGGGCAGATGCTCGTCGTCCCGCTGGCCGGCTCGTTCCTGTACGTGCAGCCGGTGTTCATCTCCTCCGAGGACGAGGAGACCCGCATCCCGCGGCTCGAGCAGGTCGTCGTGAGCGACGGCCGCAGCGTCAGCATGGCGCCCAACCTGCGTAGCGCGGTCCTCGGTCTCGGGGTAGGCGGGGCCACGGTCCGCGACGCGGAACGCGGGGCGCCGCAGGAAGGCACGGCCGTCGACACGTGGCCGGCCGAGGCCCTGCGTCTGCTGGACGAAGCGGAGGACCGCCTGCGCGCCGGGGACTTCGCGGGATTCGGCGAGCGCCTGGAGGCGCTCCGAGAGGCGCTGCGGCAGGCGTCCCCGGCAGCGCAGCCATGAGCGCCGACGAGGACGCGGTCGGAACCATCGTGGTCGCGCTGGGTGGTAACGCGCTGCAGCCGGCCGGGGGCGACGGCGACATCCACGAGCAGTTCGCCCACGCGCGCGAAAGCCTCGCGTCCGTTGTGGAGCTGGCCGCGAGCGGCTGGCGCATCGCGCTCGTGCACGGCAACGGGCCGCAGATCGGCGACGACCTGTTCCGGAACGAGCGCGCGGCCGACCGGCTCGCGCCGCTTCCGCTCGGCGTGCTCGTTGCGGGGACCGGCGGGTGGATCGGCTACATGCTGCAGCAGTCCCTGCAGAACGCCTTGAAGCGGCGGGGCGTGCGTCGGCTGGTTTCCACGCTGGTCACGCAGGTGCGCGTCGACCCGGAAGACCCGGCGCTGGACGCGCCGGACAAGCCCATCGGCCGCGTGCTGGAAGAGGGCGAAGCCAGGCGTCTGGAGGACCGGCTGGGGTGGCAGGTGCGCGAGACGGCGTCCGGCTGGCGGCGCGTCGTGGCGTCGCCCCGGCCGCTGGAGATCATCGAGTCGGAGCAGATTCGCCGCCTGGTGACGGGCGGCACGATCGTCATCGCGTGCGGGGGCGGCGGCATTCCCGTCTACCGCGACGAGCGCGGCCTCGAGGGCGTGGACGCGGTGGTCGACAAGGACCGCGCCGCCACCGTGCTCGCGCGCGACATCGACGCGTCGGAGCTCCTGATCCTGACCAACGTCGAGGGCGTCTTCGAGGCCTTCGGCACCGACCGGCAACGCCGGATCGAGCGCATGGACACGCCGGCGGCCCGCGCGCTGCTCGCGAGCGGCGCGCTCGGCGAGGGATCCATGGCACCGAAGGTGGAGTCGGCGATCGACTTCGTGGAAGCTGGCGGGCGCCGCGCGACGATCGCGCGGCTCGACGAGGGACGAGAAGCCGTCCACGGGACGGCCGGAACGACCATAACGGAGAGCGGATGAACATCCACGAGTACCAGGCGCGAGACCTCCTGCGGGCGCAGGGCATTCCGGTGCCCGCGGGCGAGGTCGCGTCCACCCCGGCGGAGGCCCGCGCGATCGCGGAGTCCGTCGGACGGCAGGTGGTGGTGAAGGCGCAGGTGCACACCGGCGGGCGGGGCAAGGCCGGGGGAGTGAAGCTCGCCGACACGCCGGAGGAGGCCGAGCGCCACGCCGAGGCGATCCTGGGCATGGACATCAAGGGCCTCACGGTCGAGAAGGTGCTGGTCGCCGAAGCCGCCGACATCGCGAACGAGGCCTACGTCGGTATCATCATCGACCGGGACTCGAAGCGCGCGGTGTACATGGTGAGCCGTGAAGGCGGGGTGGACATCGAGGAAGTGGCCGAGACGAATCCCGAAGCGATCCGCAAGCTCCGCGTGGACCCGCGCTACGGGCTTCTGCCACATCAGGCCTACTGGCTGGCCGCCTCCCTCTACGACGACGCGAAGCAGCAGCGCGCCTGCGCCAGGATCCTGCGCCAGCTGTGGGCCGCGTTCCGCGACGCGGGCGCGTCCCTGGCGGAGATCAATCCGCTGATCACCACGCCGGACGGCGAGGTCCAGGCGATCGACGCGAAGTTCACCATCGACGACAACGAGCTGTTCCGCCGGCCGGCCATCGAGGCGCTGCGCGATACGTCCGCGGAGCCGCCGTCGGAGACACGCGCGCGCGATGCCAACCTGACCTACATCAAGTTGGACGGGGACATCGGCGCGGTGGTGAACGGCGCCGGGCTGGCGATGGCCACGATGGACCTCATCAAGTACTACGGAGGCGAGCCCGCGAACTTCCTCGACATCGGCGGCTCGTCGAATCCGCAGAAGGTCGTGGACGCGCTCGGCATCATCACGAGCGATCCCAACGTCAAGGTGATCCTGTTCAACATCTTCGGCGGCATCACCCGCTGCGACGACGTCGCCAACGGCATCGTCGAGGCGACCCGCCAGATCGACATGGAGGTGCCGCTGGTGATCCGCCTCACCGGCACCAACGAGGAGGAGGGCGTCGCGATCCTCGAGGGCGCCGGCTTCGCGGCGGCCACGTCGATGGACGACGTCGTGCAGCGAGCGGTGCGCATGGCGGACGGGGAGGCGGCCTGATGGCGATCTTCATCGACCGCGACACCCGGCTCGTCGTGCAGGGCATCACGGGGCGCGACGGCTCGTTCCACACCGAGCAGATGATCGAGTACGGGACGCAGGTCGTGGCCGGCGTCACGCCCGGCAAGGGCGGCCAGACGTTCGACGCGGCGGGCGCATCGGTCCCGGTCTTCGATACGATGGATCGCGCGGTGGCCGAAACGGGCGCGAACACGTCGGTCATCTACGTGCCGCCCGCGTTCGCGGCCGACGCGATCATGGAGGCGGCCGACGCGGGCATCGCCTTCATCGTCGCGATCACCGAGGGCATTCCGGTGCAGGACATGACGCGCGCGTACGCCTACGTGAAGGACAGCGGCGCGCGCCTGCTGGGGCCCAACTGCCCGGGCGCGCTCTCGCCGGGCCGGTGCAAGGTCGGCATCATGCCCGGCCACATCAGCGCGCAGGGCAACGTCGGCCTCGTGTCGCGATCGGGCACGCTGACCTACGAGGTCGTCTGGCACCTGACGCAGGCGGGGCTAGGGCAGACGACGTGCGTCGGGATCGGCGGCGATCCGATCATCGGCACGTCGTTCATCGACTGTCTGGAGGCGTTCGAGGCGGACGGCGACACGGAAGCGGTCGTCATGATCGGCGAGATCGGGGGCACCGACGAGCAGCGCGCCGCCGAGTTCGTGTCGGGCTCGATGAGCAAGCCGGTCGTCGGGTTCATCGCCGGCCAGACGGCCCCGCCGGGCCGGCGCATGGGCCACGCGGGCGCGATCATCAGCGGTTCGGCCGGCACCGCCGCCGAGAAGATCGCCTCGTTCGAGGACAACGGCCTCGGGGTGGCGCGCCGCCCGGCCGACGTGGCGGACCTGATCCGCGAGGCGCTGTGAAGATCTCCGAGCTGCTCACCCCCGACCGCGTCCGCGTCGGCCTCTCGGCACCCACGGTGGTGGCGGCCGCGCTGACGCTGGTCGACGCCCTCGAGGCGGCCGGCGACCTGGAGGACGCGGACGCCCTGCGTGAGCGCATCCGCACGGGAGGCGCGCGCGACATCGTGGACGTCGACGGCGGCATCGCGCTGCCGCACTATCGCACGACGGCGGCCGCTCGGCTGGGACTCGCGCTCGCGGTCCTGGACGCGCCGACCCCGGTCGTCGAGGGCCCGGCCGGCGAAGGCCGCGACCGCGCCCGGATCGTCGCGCTGGTCGCCGCGCCCCCGGACGCCTCGGCCCTCCACCTGCAGGCGGTGTCCACGTTGGCGCGGGCGCTCGTCGCGCCGGGCCTGGTGGAGCGCGTGCTGGAAGCGCCCGACGCCGACGCGGTGGTCTCCGTGCTGGGCGGGACGGCGCTCCCCATCAAGCGCCACCTGAAGGCAGGCGACGTCATGAGCCGCGAGTACGCCTCCGTGTCGGCGGACGCGCACCTGCGCGTGGCAGCCGAACGAATGCTGGACGGCCGCAGCCGCGCCATCCCGGTGGTCGGAGACAAAGGCGAGGTGCTGGGGATGGTCAGCAGCAGGGACGTGCTCGGCGCGCTGCTGCCCGACCTCGGGCGCGACGAGGAGGGCGAGGCGACCCGCGGCGTCCGCGAGATCATGAGCCGCTCGGTCCTCTGCGTCCCCGAGGACCTGCCGGTCACCGACGTCGCCAACATGATGATCAACAAGCACGTCGAGCAGGTTCCAGTCGTGCGGGAGGGTCGGCTCGTCGGCGTCCTCACGCGCACCGACATCATCCGCACTCTCTTCGCACGCTGAGGCACATGCAGACCACGCTCGCCATCATCAAGCCCGACGCCTGCGGCAAGCAGAACGCCGGCGCCATCCTGGCCCGCCTGCAGGAGGGCGGCTTCCGCGTGCGCGCGATGCGCCTCCAGCGACTCACCGAGGCCCAAGCCCGCGCCTTCTACGAGGTACATCGCGAGCGGCCGTTCTACGAGTCGCTGGTGGCCTTCATGACGTCGGGCGCGGTGGTCCCGATGGCGCTGGAGCGGGAGGACGCCGTCGCCGAGCTGCGCCGGGTGATCGGCGCGACGGACCCGGCCGAGGCGGACGCCGGCACCATCCGCGCCGACTTCGCCGAGTCGAAGGAACGGAACGCCATCCACGCCAGCGATTCCCCGGAGAACGCGGAGCGCGAGGTGGCCTTCTTCTTCGCGGAGTCGGACCTCCTCGCGACGGCGGGATGAGCCGCTCCCGGGGTCCGTCGGAGGGGCCGCTGCGCGGTTGACACTATCCGGGCCTTGGGCGAGCTTTGCCAGCTATGCTCACCCTCGATCTGGGCCGGTTGCAACGCTCCGGTGGGCACGACGTGCGGGCCGTCCTCGAGCCGGATACGCTGGACTGGGACGGCGCGGAAGCGCGCTCGGCGGGGCCGCTCGAAGTGCATCTGAGCGTGAGGCCCGCGGGCAACGACGTGATCGCCCGCGGCACGGTCGAGGGGAGCGTGGAAGGGCCGTGCCGACGCTGTCTCGAGCCGGCCGCCTCCAGCGTGCGCGAACCGCTCTCGCTGGTCTTCCGCAGGGACGCGGACGAAGGAGATCCGGACGCGTATCCGCTTCCGGCCCGCGGGGCGTCGCTGGACCTGTGGCCCGCCGTGCGGGAGCAGTGGTTGCTGGCGGTTCCGGCGTTCCTGCAATGCCGGAACGATTGCCGGGGCCTGTGCCCCCGGTGCGGGGCGAATCTGAACGACGAGGATTGCGGCTGCATCGCCGACACTTCCGACACGCGCTGGGGGCCTCTCCTGGCGCTCGCCGGCGGCGCCGCGACCGACACGAACGACGAGGTGGCCGATGGCCGTTCCGAAGAAGAAGGTATCGAAGCAGAGAAAGCGTAAGCGCCGCGGCCATCACCAGGCTGAGAACCCGGGGGCCGTCGCCTGCGAGAACTGCGGCGATCCGAAGCTGCCGCACCGGGTGTGCCCGAACTGCGGCCACTATCGGGGCCGTGCGGTACTCGAGGTGGAAGAGTTCTAGGTAGGCGCCGGGACGGACGTCGCGCGCCGACGTTCGCCGTCCGTCACCAGCCACGGGTCGACCGGCATGCGCATCGTCCTTGACGCGCAGGGCTCCGACAACCACCCGCGAACCGAGGTCGCCGGTGCGCTCGCCGCGTTGCGCGAGCTGCCCGGCGATTTCGTCGTGGCGCTGGTCGGCGATCGGGACGCGCTGGAAGCGGCTCTCCAGGAGCAGGACGCGGGGGAGGCGCGCGAGCGAATCGACATCGTGCACGCGCCGACGCGCGTGGAGCCTTCCGACTCACCCGCGACGGTGCTGCGCAGGAAACCGGACGCCTCGCTGGCGGTCGGCCTCAAGATGATTCCGGCGGGCGAGGCCGAAGCCTTCATCAGCGCGGGCTCGACCGGCGCCGTGATGGCCGGCTCGCTGTTCATCCTCCGCCCCGTCGAGGGCGTGGACCGGCCCAGCGTCGCCACCGTCCTGCCGACCGCCGGCGAACCGCTCGTGATGCTCGACGCGGGCGCCAACGTGGACTGCAAGCCCCATCAGCTCCTCCAGTTCGCGCGTCTCGGGGCCATCTACGCCGAAGACGTTTTGGGTCGTGAGAGTCCGCGCGTGGGGCTGCTCAACATCGGCGAGGAGCCCGAGAAGGGCGACGAGCGATCGGTCGCCGCGTACCAGCTGCTCGCCGACAGCGAGCTGGAGTTCGTGGGCAACATCGAGGGGCGCGACGTCATCAAGGGCCACTGCGACGTCCTGGTCACCGACGGGTTTGCGGGCAACGTGCTGCTCAAGTTCTACGAGGCCGTCGCTTCGTTCGTCAGCGGACTCATCCGCGACCGCTTTCCGGGCGCCGATCCGGAGGCGGTGGCCGACGTCACCCGCATCCTCGACTACACGGAATCGGGCGGGGCGCCGCTGCTCGGAGTGAACGGCGTGTCGATCATCTGCCACGGGGGCTCGCCGCCGCGCGCGATCCGCAACGCGATCCGCGTCGCGATTCAGTCGGTAGAGGCCGACGTCGTGGGACACATCCGGCGCGAGGTCGCGCTTCGCGCGAGCGCCGCTCCAGCGGGAAGGGAGGACGCATGAAGAAGCCTCAGCCGATGGCCGAGATCGCGGCCACGGGACGCTATCTGCCGGAGCGCGTCCTGACCAACGCGGATCTCGAGAGCATGGTCGACACGACCGACGAGTGGATCCGCGAGCGGACCGGCATCACGGAGCGTCGCATCGCCGACGACGACGTCGGCGCCGCCGAGATGGGCGCGCGCGCCGCGCGCGCTGCGATGGCCAAGGCCGGCGTCGATGCGGGGGAGATCGACCTCATCCTGCTGACCACGGCCACGCCCGACCGGCTGCTGCCGTCCACCGCGTGCGACATGCAGGCGCTCCTGGGCGCCGAGAACGCCGCGGCGATGGATCTGGGGGCGGCGTGCACCGGATTCATGTACGCGCTGACGCTCGCCGAGTCGCAGGTCGCCACGGGCCGCGCCGACCTGGCGCTGGTCGTGTCCACCGAGAAGATGTCGGCCATCGTCGACTGGAACGACCGCGCCACGTGCGTGCTCTTCGGTGACGGAGCGGGCGCGGCGCTGGTGCGGCGCTCGGAGAACGGCCGCGGCATCCTGTCGACCTTCAACCGTTCCGACGGCCGCCTCGCCGACCTGCTGTTCCGGCCCGGCGGAGGCGCCGTCCAGCCGTTCGACGCTGCGGTCCTGGCCAGCGGGGACCACCTGCTCAAGATGGCCGGCCGCGAGGTGTTCAAGAACGCCGTGCGGTCGATGGCCGAGGCCGCGAACCAGGCGCTGATGCGCGCCGGGATCACCGGCAAGGACGTCAAGCTGATGATCCCGCACCAGGCCAACATCCGCATCATCGAAGCGACCGCGCGCTACGCCGACATCCCGATGGAGAAGGTCTACGTGAATGTGGACCGGTACGGGAACATGAGTTCGGCGACCGTGCCCGTGGCGCTGGACGAGGCCGCCGAGCAGGGGCTCATCGAAGAGGGCGACTACGTCCTGCTCGTCGCCTTCGGGGCGGGCTTCACCTGGGGCGCGTCGGTGATCCGGTGGTAGCGCTCCTCTTCCCGGGGCAGGGCTCGCAGTTCGTCGGCATGGGCGCGGACCTGGCGGACGCCTATCCCGCCGCCCGCCACGCCTTCGAGGAGGCCGATGACGCGCTGGGCACCGCGCTCTCGCGCGTGATGTGGGAGGGCCCGGAGGAGGAGCTCACGGCGACCCTCAACGCGCAGCCCGCGATCCTGGCGCACTCGGTGGCGGCCTACCGCGTGCTCGAGCCCGCGATCGGGGAGGTGTCTTTCGCGGCCGGCCACTCCCTGGGCGAGTTCAGCGCGCACGTGGCCGCCGGCACGATCGGCTTCGCCGATGCGCTGCGCCTCGTGCGGCGTCGCGGGGAGGCCATGTACGACGCTGGCCTGGAGCGCCCGGGCACGATGGCCGCCGTTATCGGCTTGGACGACGAAGCGGTGGCGGCGGTCTGCGCGGAGGTGGGGGCGACGTGGGGGGTGGTGGTCGCCGCCAACTACAACGCCCCCGGCCAGGTCGTGATCAGCGGCGAGGTCGGCGCGGTCGACGCGGCGCGCGAGGCGCTGACCGACGCGGGGGCGCGCCGCGCCCTGCCGCTCAACGTGTCGGGCGCCTTCCACAGCCCGCTGATGGAGCCCGCGGCAGCGGTCCTCGAGGCGGCGCTGGAGGAAGTCGCGTTCGCCGACCCCGCGTTTCCCGTCATCTCGAACGTGACCGCGCAGCCCGTCGCCGAGTCGGCGGCGGCCAAGCGCCTGCTCGTCGAGCAGCTCACGAGTCCGGTGCGCTGGGTGGCGGGCATCCAGACCCTCCGCTCGGCCGGCGTCGGCCGCTTCCTGGAGATCGGCCCGGGCAACGTGCTCACCGGCCTGCTTCGCCGCATCGACCGCGACGCCGAAGGCTCCGCGCTGGGAACGGCGGCCGCGGCGCGCGAGGCGCTGGCGTCTGCCTCGGCCTGACGTGGGGTACGTCATGGAGCTGAGCGGCAAGGTCGCGATCGTGACGGGAGGCAGCCGCGGGATCGGCGCGGAGATCGCCGCCGAACTCGCGCGCGCCGGCGCCGCCGTGGCGGTCGTAGGCCGCGGGCGCGAGAGCGCCGAGGCCGCCGCGGGCGCGCTGCCCGGGTCGGGCCACGGCGGGTTCGCGTGCGACGTGGCCGACGCGGCGGCGGTCGCGCAGCTGATGACCGACGTGGAGGCACGCCTCGGCCCGCCCTACGCGCTCGTGAACAACGCCGGCGTGACCGCCGACAACCTCCTGCTGCGCCTCAAGGACGAGGACTGGGACCGCGTGCTGGACACGAACCTGCGCGGGGCGTTCAACACCACCCGCGCGGCGGCCAAGGGCATGATGCGCCGGCGCGAGGGGCGCATCGTGAACATCACGAGCGTGGTGGGGTTGACGGGCAACAAGGGGCAGGCCAACTATGCCGCGTCCAAGGCCGGGCTGATCGGCCTGACCAAATCGGTCGCCCAGGAACTGGCATCCCGCAACATCCTCTGCAACGCCATAGCGCCCGGCTACATCGATACCGAGATGACCGCGGAGCTGCCGGAGGCGGTGCAGGAGGAGCTGGCGAGCCGCATCCCCCTGGGCCGCCTGGGCTCGGCGGCGGACGTGGCGCCGGTCGTCCGCTTTCTCGCGGGCCCCGGCGCCGCCTACATCACGGGTCAGGTGCTCGTGGTGGACGGCGGCATGGTGATGTAGCGAGCGGAACGACGGACCAACCGGATCACGAAAGAGGAACGAGATGGCGGACGGCACGGACGCACGGATCAAAGAGATCATCGTCAACGAGCTGGGCGTGGAGCCCGAGAAGGTCACCGAGGACGCTTCGTTCGTGGAGGACCTGGGCGCCGACTCGCTCGACATCGTCGAGCTCGTGATGGCGTTCGAGGAAGAGTTCGGCGTCGACATTCCGGACGAGGAGGCCGAGAAGCTCCAGACCGTCGGCGACGCGATCAACTACCTGAACGAGCACCAGGACGGCTAGAGGCGAGCGGGCCGGCACCGGTACGGCGAACGTGGCCGAGCGGAAGCGGGTGGTCGTCACCGGCCTGGGGCTGGTGACGTCGATCGGCAACACCGTCGAGGACACCTGGACGGCACTGCGCGAGGGACGGAGCGGCGGCGCCCCCATCACGCAATTCGACGCGCACGAGGAGTTCACCGTGCGCTTCGCGTGCGAGGTGAAGGACTTCGATCCGGGCGCCTACCTGGATCGCAAGGAGGTGCGCCGGACCGACCGCTTCGCCCAGTTCGCGATCGCGGCTTCCGACCAGGCGCTGGCGCAATCGGGGCTGCTCGAGGGGGAGGGCACCGACCGCGACCGGGTCGGGGTGATCATCGGTAGCGGCATCGGCGGGATCTCCACGTTCGAGGATCAGGCCCGCACGATGTTCGAGCGCGGGCCCGGCCGCGTCAGCCCGTTCTTCATCCCCATGTTCATCCTCGACATCGCTTCCGGGCTGGTGTCGATGCGCCACGGCCTGCGCGGGCCGAACTACGCGACCGTGTCCGCCTGCGCCTCCAGCGCGCACGCGATCGGCGACGCCATGCGGGCGCTGCAGCGGGGCGAGGCGGACGCCATGATCGCGGGAGGGGCCGAGGCCACCGTCACGCCGATGACGATGGCGGGCTTCGCGTCCATGCACGCCCTGTCGACCCGGAACGAGTCGCCCGAGACCGCCTCCCGGCCGTTCGACGCCACGCGCGACGGCTTCGTTTTGGGAGAGGGCGCGGGGGTGCTCATCCTGGAGACGCTCGAGCACGCGCGCGCGCGCGGAGCGACCATCCTGGGCGAGATCCGCGGTTTCGGACAGACCGCCGACGCCCATCACCTGACGGCACCCGCTCCCGGCGGCGCCGGCGCGCAGCTGGCCATGCGGGCCGCGATCGAGGACGCCGGCATGGCGCCGTCCGACATCGACTACGTCAACGCCCACGGCACGTCGACCCCCGCGAACGACCTGAACGAGACCCTCGCGATCAAGGCGGTATTCGGGGAGCAGGCGTACGAGATGGTCGTCGGGTCCACCAAGTCGATGACCGGACACACGCTCGGCGCGGCCGGCGGCGTCGAAGCAGTGATCTGCACGCTCGTGTGCGGAAGCGGGGTGATCCCTCCGACCATCAACTTCAGCGAGGCGGATCCGGAGTGCGACCTGGACTACGCGCACGACGGCCTCCGCGAGCGCCCGGTACAGGCGGCCCTCAGCAATTCCTTCGGCTTCGGCGGGCACAACGCGTGCGTCGTCGTGCGGCGCTGGGACGGCGACTGACCTCTACGCGGCCCGTCGCCGCGCGTAGCATGACCCCGAAGGCAATCCGCGCTCGTCCAACGCGCCGTGCGCCGCGTCGCCGGCGTCCCGTGTGCGGGCTGCGGGCGCCCCGGACGCACGCATGAATCTCGACGCCGTCCTCCAACGCATCGCGGAGCTGCCCGCGGCGGCGACCTACGCCGTGCTCGCCGCGGGCTCCGCGTTGGAGAACGTCTTCCCCCCGGTTCCGGCCGACACCGTGGTGCTGTTCGGCGCCTTTCTGGCGGGGACCGGTCAGGCCAATCCCTGGATCGTGCTACTGGCCACGTGGGCGGCGAACGCCGCGGGGGCGATCGGGGTCTACTACGCCGCCCGCCGCTACGGGATCGCGCTTTTTCGCGATGGGCCGGGGCGGCACCTCCTCAACGAGAGCCAGCTGGACCGCATCGCTCTCTTCTACGAGCGCTGGGGGGCCAGCGCTCTCTTCGTCAGCCGTTTCCTGCCCGGCGTGCGCGCCCTGGTGCCGATCTTCGCGGGGGTCAGCGACCTGCGCTCGCGCTACGTGGTGGGGCCGCTGGCCGTCGCCTCGCTGGTGTGGTACGGGGCGATCGTGTGGGCTGGATCGAGCACGGGCGAGAACTTCGACGAGGTGCGCGCGTTCACCCACCGCTACGACGCCCCGCTGGCGTGGGCCGGCGGGCTCGTCCTGCTCGGGATCGTGATCTGGTGGCTGCGCACGCGACGCGCGGCGTGAGCGCTCCCGGCTCCTTCCGCGCGGGAGAGTTCGTGGACTACCTCCGACTCGAACGCGGGTTGTCCGAGCGCACGGTCGCGGCCTACGAGCGGGAGGTCGACCGGCTGGGCGGCTTCCTGGCGGGGCGGGGGAGGGCCGGGCCCGGCGACGCGACCCCGGAGGACCTGCGCCAGTTCGCGTACTGGCTGAAGGACGCGGGACTGGCGGGCAGCACCATCCGGCGGGCCCTCTCCGCGGTGAGGACGTACTACGCCTTCCTGATCGGCGAGGAGCTGGTGGAGGCCGATCCGACGGAGACCGTCGACGCTCCCCGCCCGGGGCGGCCCCTGCCGCACGTGCTCGGGCGCGACGACGTGACCCGCCTGCTGGAGGCCGGCGATGTGGCCGAGCGGCTCTACTGGCGCGACACGGCGCTGCTGGAGTTCGCCTACGCCTCCGGGGCGCGGGTCAGCGAGATCATCGCGCTCGCCACGCGGGACGTGGACCTGGAGGAAGGCCTGGCCCGCGTGTTCGGCAAGGGCTCGAAAGAGCGCCTCGTGCCCGTCGGCGGCGCCGCGGAGCGGGCCATCCGCGTCTACCTGCGCGAGCTCCGGCCGCGGCTCGAAAAGGGCGCGGGCGAGGGTCGACTCTTCCTCAACGGACGGGGACGCCCGCTGAGCCGGATGGGCGTGTGGAAGATCCTGCGCCGGCGGGTCGAGGCGGCGGGCATCCGGAGCCACGTCAGCCCGCACACCCTGCGGCACTCCTTCGCGACGCATCTGCTGGAGGGAGGCGCCGACCTGGCCTCGGTGCAGGAGCTCCTCGGCCACGCCGACATCGCCACCACGCAGATCTACACGCACGTGGACCGCGCGCGGCTGCGGGACGTGCATCGCCGCTACCATCCCCGTGCCTGACGCCGGGCGCCAGCGGGGGCGCGGGCTCCCGCTCGGCGTGCCCGCGTGATAGCTTCGTGCCGACCGCGCGAGCCGGCGGGCCGCCGCACCGGGGAAACACGGCGTGCTTCTTCTCATCGACAACTACGACTCGTTCACCTGGAACCTGTACCAGTACCTGAGCGAGCTCGGCGCCGAGACGGTCGTGCGGCGCAACGACGAGGTGGACGCGGACGCGATCGAGGCGATGGCCCCGGACCGGATCGTGATCTCGCCGGGACCGTGCACGCCCGCGGAGGCCGGCGTGAGCGTGGACTGTGTGCGGCGCTTCGGTCCGGAGGTCCCGCTTCTGGGGGTGTGCCTGGGTCACCAGGCGATCGCGGCGGCCTACGGAGGCAGCGTGGTCCGTGCGGAGCGGCCGATGCACGGCAAGGTGTCTCCGGTAGCGCACACGGGTGTCGACATCTTCGAGGGGCTGCCCAGCCCGATGGAAGCGACCCGCTACCATTCGCTGGTCGTGGCGCCCGCCGACTTGCCGGAGGAGCTGGAGGTGATCGCGTGGACGGGGGAGGACGGGTGGACGCACGAAATCCAGGGTTTGCGGCACCGAAGCCATCCCGTGTGGGGGGTCCAGTTCCATCCCGAGTCGATCGCCAGCACGCACGGCAAGGATCTCATCGCCAACTTCCTGCGCGTGAGCGCCTCGTGAGGGTCGCCGACAGCGCATCTCGGGCGACGTCGCGGCAGTCCGGCACGGGGCGGCCGGCGCGCTCACCCGCGCGCCGCCGGCTCCTGGCGGCCGCCCTGCTGGCGGCGGCCTGCGCCGCGCTGGCCCCGCCGGGGGCCGAGGCCCAGGTGCGCTTCCGCGGCGTGGGCGACCCGGACCTGGACGCGATGCTGCTGCGCTTGATCGCCGACGGCGAGTACCGACTCGTGACATCCGATACGACCCTGGCGCTCGGCGACACGCTGCAGGGACCGGTGCTCGTGCTCCGTGCCCGCTTCTCCATCGCGGGACACGTGGAGGGAGAGCTGGTCGCGGTCGATGCCAACGTCTTCGTCCGACCCACGGGCTCGATCTCCGGGGACGCCTGGAACCTGGGCGGCGGCTACTACCCGTCCGACCAGGCGACCGTCGCCGGTCGCGTGCGCGACCACCCGCTCGCGCCCTACCGCGTGGAGCGGGACCGCGACCTCTACATCGTGCGGGGCTTCGCGCACGAGGCCGCCTTCATCCCGGACGGCCTCTACGGCCTCTCGCTCCCGACCTACGACCGCGTCGACGGTCTCAGCGTGCCCGTGGGCGCGCGGTTCGTGCTGCCGCCGTGGGGCCGGGTTCGACCGACGATCGGCGGGCGCGTCGTCTACCGCTCCGAGCGCGGCGAATGGGACGGCGGCGGGTACCTGGACCTGGCCAGAGGCCGGGCGCGCCTGCGGCTGGGAGCGGAACGCGCGACCGCGACGCCGGACCGGTGGATCCGCGGCGACCTCGTCAACTCCGCGGCGTTCCTCTTCGCGGGAAACGACCTCCGGGACTACTACCGGTCCGACCGGGTCTACGCCCGCCTGGAGCTGCGGCGGGGCTCCGGAGACTGGGTCGTGACCCCCTTCCTGGAGGGGCAGCGGGAGGACGCCGGCCGGCTCCGCGCGGGCGACCCGTGGACCCTCTTCGAGCCCGACTCGGTCCGCCCCAACCGGGTAGTCGTGCCGGCCCCGGTGGTGAGCGGCATCATCGGAGTGGACGCCGCCTGGACGACCGAGCAGAGCCGCTTCGCGTTCGCGGCGGAGCTCGAGGTCGGCGCCCCGGCGGAGGAGGAGTCGAGCCCGCCGGTGTGCGAGCCGCCCTTCGCGTGCCCGCTGGCGACCGCGGGCGCCGTCGACGCGCTGGGGCTCCTGTTCGGGGACGCCGACACCTTCACGCGGGTCACCGTGGACGGCGAGTGGGAATCCCCCGCGCTGGCCGACCACACGCTGCGCGCGGGCTGGCACCTGCAAACGCCGATCGGCGGCGACGCCCTCCCGCTGAGGCGCTGGAGCCACGTCGGCGGACCGGCCACGATCCCCACCCTCGGCGACGCGGAGCGCCAGGGGGACCGGGTCGTCCTGGTGCGCACCGGATACGGTGTCCCCGTGCCCCTCGCGATCCCGATCCTGGGCCCGCCCGAGGTGGAGCTGGTCCACGTCTTCGGGGGCGCCTGGTCGCTCGGCGGAGACGACAGCCTCGACCAGAACCTCGGCTTGCGACTGCGCTTCTCGCTGGGCTGGGTGCGGGTCATGACCGATCCCACCGACTTCGGCGAGGACGTGGTCTTCGACTTCGGGATCAGCACGGCCTTCTAGAGGGCCGGCCGGGAGGCAAGGGGCCTCCACGTCCGGCGGGATCCCGCGTCGGGCGCGCTCCGTCGTTCTGCTTGTCCGCCGCGACCTGCCTAGATACCTTTCGGGCGTGAATTTTGCATGGCGGCGCGCCCCTTTTCGGCGCCCGGAAGGAGGATCCGACCCTCGCGGTAGGCCTCCCGGCCGGTCCACGTGAAGGTGCTCGCCGTGATCCCCGCGCGGCTGGCTTCGCGGCGTCTGCCGCGCAAGCCGCTAGCCGACCTGGGCGGGACATCGCTGGTCGTCCGGGTCTGGGAACGTGTCTCCGCGCTGGGCGTCGTTGATGCCGTGGCGGTCGCCACGGACAGCGACGAGATCGCCGCCGTCTGCAGGGCCGCGGGCGCGGCGATCGTCATGACGGACGAGACGCTGGAATCGGGCACGCACCGCGTCGCGCAGGCGGTGGCACGGGGTGGCCTGGAGGCCGGGGTCGTGGTGAACGTCCAGGGAGACGAGCCGTTCGTCGCGGCGGACGCTGTGCGGGTCGCCGTGGAGGAGGTTCGGGCGGGGTGGGATGTGGGGACGGTGGCGACGCCGGTCCGGACGGCAGCAGCCTGGCGCGACCCCGCCGTGGTCAAGGTGGTGCGGGGCGAGCACGGCCGGGCGCTCTACTTCTCCCGCTCCCCCATACCCCATTCGCGAGACGGCGGGCCGACCGCGGAAGCGCTCGGCGAGGGCGACTTCCTGCGGCACGTAGGGGTATACGCGTACACGCCGGAGGCGCTCGCCCGCTGGGCCGCGCTGCCGGCCGCGCCGCTCGAGCGCATCGAACAGCTCGAGCAGCTTCGGCCGCTGGCCGCGGGGATGGGCATCGGCGTCGGCGTGGTGCCCGACGCCGCGCGCGGGGTAGATACCCCCGAGGACCTGGAAGCCGCACGGAGTCGGTGGGCGGCGGAACGAGGGTGAGAGCCGGCGTGCGCGCCGGAGCAGCCACCATACGAGCGAGGAGGGGCAGGGCATGAGCGACCACGAACGGCGGCCGACCAAGTACATCTTCGTGACCGGCGGCGTCGTGTCGTCGCTGGGCAAGGGGATCGCCGCCGCGTCGCTGGGCCGTCTGCTCGTCGCGCGGGGTCTGCGCGTCACCATCCAGAAGTTCGACCCCTACATCAACGTCGATCCCGGCACGCTGTCGCCGTTCCAGCACGGCGAAGTGTTCGTCACCGACGACGGCGCCGAGACCGACCTCGACCTGGGCCACTACGAACGCTTCATCGACGAGTCGCTCTCCCAGGCCAACAACATCACGACCGGGCGGATCTACCAGGACGTGATCACCAAGGAGCGACGCGGCGACTATCTCGGCGCCACCGTGCAGGTGATCCCCCACATCACCGACGAGATCAAGTCGGCGATCCGGCGCCTGGCCACGAACCACGACGTCGTGATCACCGAGGTGGGCGGGACGGTGGGCGACATCGAGTCGCTGCCGTTCCTCGAGGCGATCCGGCAGTTCCGCCAGGACGTCGGCCGGGAGCACACGCTCTTCCTGCACCTGACGCTGATCCCCTACATCGCCGCGGCCGGGGAGCTCAAGACCAAGCCGACCCAGCACTCGGTCCGCGAGCTGATGGAGATCGGGATCCAGCCCGACGTGCTGATCTGTCGCACGGATCGGCCGCTCTCGCCGGAGCTGCGCCGCAAGATCGCGCTGTTCACCAACGTGGACACGGCGGCGGTGATCGAGGCGCGCGACGTGGAGACGATCTACCAGGTGCCGCTGGAGCTCGAGCGGCAGAAGCTCGCCGATCTGGTGGTCGCCAAGCTGGGGTTGGGGGAGCTGCCCGAGCCCGAGATGGACGGCTGGAAGGCGATGGTCTCGCGCATCGACCGGCCCTCCAACGGCACGGTGCGCATCGCCGTGGTGGGCAAGTACACGTCGCTCCCCGACTCCTACAAGTCGGTCGGCGAGGCGCTGATCCACGGCGGCATCCACAACGACGTGGGCGTGGACATCGACTGGCTCTCGAGCGAGGACTTCGAGGACCGATCGATTTCCGGCGGGGAGCGCATCGCCGACTACGACGGCCTGCTCATCCCCGGCGGGTTCGGCGTGCGCGGCGTAGAGGGCATGCTCGAGGCGATTCGCCACGCCCGCGAGGACGGCATGCCGTTCTTCGGGATCTGCCTCGGCCTGCAGTGCGCGGTCATCGAGTACGCGCGCAACGTGTGCGGCCTGGAGGCCTCGCACTCGGTGGAGTTCATCCGCGACGCGGGCGACCCGGTGATCTGCATGATGGACTCCCAGCGCCAGATCACCGACATGGGCGGGACGATGCGGCTCGGCGCCTACCCGTGCCGGCTCGCCCCCGGGTCGCGCGTGGAGTCGATCTACGGCACGTCGGAGATCAGCGAGCGCCACCGGCACCGCTACGAGGTCAACAACGACTACCGCGACGTGCTCGAGGGCCAGGGGTTCCTGTTCAGCGGTTTGTCGCCCGACGGCAACCTGGTCGAGATGGGCGAGTTGCCTGGGCACCCCTGGTACGTCGGCTGCCAGTTCCACCCCGAGCTCAAGTCCCGTCCCATGCGCGCCCACCCGCTCTTCGCGGCGTTCGTGCGCGCCGCGATGGCACGCCGTGACCGCACGGCGGAAGCCGCCTCGGCGCACGGCGAGACAGAGCGGGGGGCGCGCGACGCGACGGAAGCGGGAGACGCCACTCCGGCGGCGGGCGAAGCCGCACCGCCTGCGGGCGCCGCCGTGCAGGTGGAGCGCGCCGGTGAGGGCGTGGAGGGCGGCGACGGCGCCGGCCGCCCGACCAACGGCGCCCGCGCTCCGGGCGTCCCGACCTCGCCCTCGGGATGACCGCGGGCGTGCGGGGCCTGTTCGCGGCGGACGCGCCGTTCTTCCTGATCGCGGGGCCGTGCCTCCTCGAGGACGACGCGCTCAACCTGTGCGTGGCGGAGTCGCTCGCCCGCACCAGCGAGGCGCTGGGGCTCCCAGTGCTCTTCAAGGCGTCGTTCGACAAGGCGAACCGCAGCCGGCCGGATGCGCCGCGGGGCCCCGGCCTGGAGGAGGGCCTCGCGCGCCTCGCCGCCGTCGGTCGCGAGACCGGGCTGCCGACGCTCACCGACGTGCACGAGCCCTCCCAGGCGGCGGCCGCCGCGGAGGTATGCGCCGCGCTCCAGGTGCCCGCCTTCCTGTCTCGCCAGACCGACCTCGTCGAGGCGGCCGCCGCTACGGGCCGCCCGGTCAACCTCAAGAAGGGGCAGTGGATGGCGCCCGAGGACATGGCCGGCGCCGTGGCGAAGGCCCGGGCGGCAGGCGCAGCCGGCGTCGCGGTCACCGAGCGGGGGACGTTCTTCGGCTACGGCGACCTGGTGGTCGACATGCGTGCCTTCGCCCGCATGCGCGAAGCGACGGGTGCTCCGGTCATCTTCGACGGGACGCACTCCGTGCAGCGCCCGGGCCGCGCCGACGGCGCGAGCGGCGGGGACCCGCGCCACACCCCCGCGTTGGTCCGCGCCGCCGCCGCCGCGGGCGTCGACGGCCTCTTCCTGGAGGTGCACCCGGAGCCCGCGCGGGCCCCCTCCGACCCGACGACGATGCTGCCCCTCGAGCGGCTCGCGCCGCTCCTGCGGGACGTCCTGGCGATCCGCGAGGCTCTGGGCGCCCGCGGGGCCGATGTGGGGGCCCGGGAGGCGGCGCTTGTCTGAGCACGAGCTACCCCCCGACGCGGCCCGCCGGGTCCGCCTGGTGCTGCTCGACGTGGACGGCGTCCTCACCGACAACGGCGTCTGGATCGGCGGCCTCCGGGGCGGGGGCGAGAGCGCCGAATACAAGCGCTTCGACGTCCAGGACGGGCTCGGCGTGAAGCTCCTCGTGGCGGCCGGCATCGCGGTCGAGCTGCTGAGCGGCCGCGCGTCGCCCGCGACCACCCTGCGCGCGGAGGAACTCGGCGTGCACGCCACGCAGATCGACGGCGGGCGCAAGCTGGGAGCAGCCGAGGCGCGGCTCGCCGAGCACCACGTCTCGTGGCAGGAGGTTGCGGTCGTCGGCGACGACCTCGCCGACCTGCCGCTTCTGCGCCGCGCCGGGCTGCCGGTCGCGGTGGCCAACGCGGTCGAGGAGGTCCGCGAGCAGGCCGCGTGGACCACGACACGGCCCGGCGGCTCCGGAGCCGTGCGCGAGTTCGCGCACGCCCTGCTGGAGGCGCGGGGCCAGCGCGCTGCGGCCGTCGCGCAGTACGAACGCGCGCGGACCGACCCGGCGCGCGACGACGCTGGCGAGCCCGCGAGTCGCCAGGCGGCGCCTTCACCCACGACCGATCGCGAGCCCGCCGGGAGCGCGTCCCATGCGGGGTGAGGTGATGGACGCGGCGCCCGCCGACGTCGCCGCGGACGAGGGTCCCGGACCGACCGTGGCCGAGGGACGCACGCCCGGCGCGGACGCGGGGCCGCTCGAAGCCGGGCGCGCCGTCGTCCAGGCCGAAGCTCGCGCGTTGCAGGCGCTCGCCGAGCGGCTGGGCGCGCCGTTCGAGGAGGCCGTGCGCCTGATCTCCCACGCGCCCGGCAGGGTGATCGTGTCGGGGATCGGCAAGAGCGGGGTGATCGGGCGCAAGATCGCGGCGACCCTCACGTCCACGGGGACCCCGGCCTACTTCCTCCACCCCGTCGAGAGCCTGCACGGCGACCTCGGCATGGTGGGACCGACCGACGTTGCGCTGGTCCTCTCCAAGAGCGGCGAGTCGGCGGAGCTGATGGAACTGGTCGCGCACCTCGTCCGCTTCGGCGTGCCGGTGGTGGCGATGACGGGCGGGCCGGAGTCCTCGCTCGCCCGCGCGGCGGCCATCGTGCTGGACTGCGGAGTTGCCGAAGAGGCGTGCCCCATGGACCTCGCGCCGACCACGTCGACCACGGTGACCCTGGCGCTCGGGGACGCCCTGGCGGTCGCGCTGCTGCGCAGCAACGGGTTCGACCGCGAGGACTTCGCGCGCATCCACCCGGGCGGCGCGCTCGGGCGCAAGCTGCGCACGACCGTGGGCGACGTGATGGAGACCGAGGCCCTTCCGACGCTGCCGCTGGACGCAGTGATGGCCGACTGCGTCGTGCTCCTGGCGCGGCGGCGCGGGACGGTCGCCGTGGTCGACGGCGCCGGCGTGCTGGCCGGAGTCGTGACCGCGGGCGACCTGACACGCCTGCTGGAGCGCGCGCCGGACCCGCTCGCGGTGAGCGTGGCCGACGTGATGACCCGCACGCCGTGCGTGTGCGCGGCCGACGACCTGGGCGCCGCCGCCGTCCACGAGATGGAGACACGCGGCATCATGGCGATGCCGGTGCTGGACGCCGACCGCCGGGTGGTGGGGATGGTCCACCTGCACGACCTGCTGCGCGCGGGGGCCGCGTGAGCGCGCGCTCGGTCGGGGCCTTGGCCGGGGGGCGGGGGGCGCTGCCGCTGCTCATCCTGCCCGCGCTCCTCACCGGCGCCTGCAACAGCCTCGAGGGCGATCCGATCGGCGAGGACATTCCCGAAATGGCCGCCGACCAGGTCATCTACGGGCTTCACCACGAGATTACGGTAGACGGCGTGAACGAGGCCGTCGTCGACGCCGACAGCGCGTACATGTTCGAGGACTCCACCTCGATCCACCTGTTCGCGCTCGAGCTGCGCGTCTACGACGAGAACGGCAGCGAGCGGGCGCACGTGGTTTCCCGCACGGGCCGCATGGATACGCGGACCCAGGCGATGGTGGCGTCGGGCGACGCCGTCGTGGAGACCGGGACCCGGACCATCCGCACCGAGAGCCTCCACTACGATCCCGCGGCGGACCGGGTCTGGTCCGACGTGCCGTTCGAGATGGTGCAGGCGGGCCGCACGACGACGGGGAGCGGCTTCAACTCGGACGCCGAGTTCCGCAACCTGCGCGTGACCGATGCGTCGGCCACCGGCGTGCAGATCGAGTTCTGATGGCCACGCGCTCGACGGTTCCGGTTCCGCTGCTGGCAGTGGCCGCCCTGGCCTCTGCGGTGGCCGCGCTGGCGGCGCCCACCGGCGCGGCTGCGCAGACGCGCACGTGCACGCTGGTGGAAGGCGGCACGATGAACCAGTTCACGAGCGCGGGCCTGGGCGTCATCCAGCAGTTCGGGGGGCCGGTCACGTTCCGCTGCGGGGGCGCGGTGCTGATCCGGTCGAGCCGCGCGACGGTCCTCCAGTCGCGCAGCGAGGTGCGGCTCGAAGGGAACGTCCTGTATCGCGACTCGGTGCAGGAGCTGCGCACCGACTGGCTGCAACGCCGGGCGCGCGACGGGTTCATGCTGGCCCGCGGCTCGGTGGTGATGCGCGACCTGGAGTCGGGCTCCGAGATCCGTGGGCAGACCATGGAGCGCCGCGACCGCGCCGGCACCCCGACCGAGACCGTCGTGACCGGCCGGCCGCACGCCACCCTGTACCGCCAGCGCAGCGACGACGCGCCCGCCGACGCGCTCGGCACGCCGGCCTCGGACGGCGCGCCGATCGAGGTGGACGCGGACTCGCTGATCCTCCTCGGCGCCAACGTGTTCCGAGCGCGCGGCAACGCGCTCTTCGAGCGCGGAGCGGAGCTGCGCGGGTCCGGCGACGCGCTCGAGTTCAACGACGCCACCGGCAGCCTGACGGTGGACGGCAACGCGCGCATCGACGGCGAGCGCTTCGACCTTTCCGGCGACCGCGTCGATGCGCTGACGGTCGAGGGCGTGATCCGCGAGGTCGCGGCGTTCGGCGACGCCGTGCTGGAAGGCGAGAGCATGTACCTCGAGGCGCCCGAGGTCTACCTGTACTTCGAGCGCGAGCTGCTGCAGAGCCTCGAGGCCAGAGGTCGTGCGCCGCGCGTGACCCCGGCGCCGAGCGCGGCGGATTCCGGCGCGCTCGCGGCCGCGGGTCCCGCCGCGGGCGACCCGTCGGCCGACAGCACCGGAGGCGCTCGGCGCGCGGCCGCCGTGGACGCGCCTCCCGGCGAGGCGGCAGGGCAAGACCGGGCGGACGGTGGCGGGCGCGCGGGACGCGGCGGCCGCGCGGCGGGGGGGATCCCCCCACGCGATCCCGGGGCCCCGGCGCGAGCCGCCGCGGGCGATCCGGAGCTGGCCGGCGCGCCGGTGGTTCCGGCGGCCCCCGCCGGCGACGCGGGAGCGCCGCCGCTCGTGTTCGCACGCGCCGAAGGCCTCGAGATCCGGGCCGACTCGCTGCACGTCGTGTCGCCCGATGAGCGCATCGAGACGCTCACCGCGGTCGGCATGGCGCACGGCGTCCGGCTCGCCGACTCGCTCGCGGCTGCCGCTCTGCCGGAGGGCTTCGCCGACGAGTGGGTGCGCGGCGATACCGTCGTGGCCCGGTTCGTGGCCCCGGACGGGGATGGCGCCGCCGCGCCCGACGGCCCGGACGCGGACGCGGGCCAGGCCGCGAGCACGGCATCGGGGGAGCAGATCCTGGAGCGACTCGAAGCGGTGGGCCACGGCGTTCCCGCGAGCGCGCTGTCGCACACCGCCGAGGACCGGCCCGGTGAGTACACGCTGAACTACCTCCTCGCGCGGCGCATTCTGATGCTCGTGCGGCGCGGCGAGGCGCGCGAGGTCCAGGCGGAGGGGACGCTGCGGGGGGTCTACCTGACGCCGGACGGGTCGCTCCGCGAGGCGGCCGACGACGACGAGGGCGACGACGCGCCCGCGGCGGGCGGCACCGGGAGGGCTCCGTGATCACCGGGCCCAGCCGTCCGGCGCAGCTGGACGCCCTGCGGGAGCGGCTGCGCGGGCAGGACGACGCGTCGCTGACGATCGCGGTCGCGGAGCTCCTGCGCGTCGCCGACGACGAGGGCATGGTGGACCGGGGCAAGTGGTTGGCGTCGGTCCGCGCGGCGTCGCAGAAGGCCGGCCCCGGAGGCGCGAGCGGAGGGGCGGTGTGGCAGGTGGGCCCCGACCAGGAGGCGGGCGAGTTTTCCCGGTATCTTCGCGAGCACGTCCTGAATCGGCTCTCGGAATGGGGTCTGGCCCGGCCCGAGCCCGACGACGAGGCGTGGGAGCGGGTCCGCTTCACCGAGGAGGCGTGGGCGGAGCTGGAGCCCAGGCGGGCGGCCGTGCAGGCGGAGTTCGACGCGTTCGTGCGGCGCCTGGCCTACGCCGCGCGCACCACGGGCCGTGCCTCGGTCTCGGTACCCGACGCTCCGGGCGACTCGACGCTCCGCGCCATCGACCTCACCAAGTCGTACCGCAAGCGCAAGGTCGTCCACGACGTCTCTCTGAAGGTCTCGCAGGGCGAGATCGTCGGCCTCCTGGGCCCCAACGGGGCGGGGAAGACCACCGTGTTCTACATGATGGTGGGGCTGATCCGACCCGACGCCGGCAAGGTGTTCCTGGACGACACCCAGCTCACGCGGATGGCCATGTTCCGCCGCGCGCGCCTGGGCATCGGCTACCTCGCGCAGGAGCCCTCGGTCTTCCGGCGGCTCACCGTGGAGGAGAACATCCGCGCGATCCTCGAGACGCAGGACTCCTTCAGGGCGCGCCTCGCCGCGCCCGGGCGGGTCCGGGCGGCCAGCGAGGAGCGCCTGGAGTCGCTGTTGGACGAGCTGTCCATCAAGCACCTGCGGAAGGCCAAGGCCTACTCACTCTCCGGTGGCGAGCGGCGCCGCCTGGAGATCACCCGGGCGCTGGTGAGCCGGCCGAAGTTCATGCTGCTGGATGAGCCCTTCGCGGGCGTGGACCCGATCGCCGTCCACGACATCCAGCAGATCGTCGCGGACCTGCGGCACCGCAACATCGGCGTGGTGATCACCGACCACAACGTCGAGCAGACGCTCGACATCGTGGACCGCGCCTACATCATGTACGATGGCCGGGTGCGCGAGAGCGGCACCGTGGCCGAGCTCGTCTGGAACGACGAGGTCGCCGAGATCTACTTCGGACCCACGCTCACCGCGCGGATGCGCGAGCGCTACCGGCAGCCCCGCAGACGGGCGGCCGCGAGCGCGGTGGCGGGGCCGACCCGGGATTCAACCTTCGGAGCCGGGGCTCCTGAAACGGGACGGGCATGAAGACGGGAATGTACCAGAGCGCTTCGATGCGCCAGGAGATGAAGATCAACCCTCGCCTCTACCAGGCGATGGACCTCCTGTACATGCCGCTCCTGGACCTGCAACAGCACATCAAGCAGGAGATGCTCAACAACCCGTTCCTCGAGCTGGAGGAGCCCGTCACCTCCGAGGACGACCTCATCGAGGAGCAGAAGGAGAAGGACAAGGAGGACCAGGACGAGGACGAGATCGACTGGGAGGAGATCCTCCTGGACGGCTTCGATGCGGGCGGCCGCAAGGCCGAGTACGAGGCCAAGGACTACTACGAGCCCGTGCGCGTCGACACCCGCGACCTGGCCGACCACCTGCGCGACCAGCTCATGCTGCTGCCGCTCTCCACGCGGACGCAGATCCTCGGCGAGGAGATCATCGGCAACATCGACGAGGCGGGCTACCTCACGTGTTCGCTCGAGGAGGTGCTGGAGCCCGTCAACAGGTGGCTCGCCGAGGACGGAGCCGATCTCGCCGAGGAGATCGGCGAGGCGATCGAGCCGTTCACCCTGGAGGAGGCCGAGGAGCTCCTCGACACCATCCAGGGCTTCGACCCGCCCGGCATCGGCGCCCGCGATCTGCGCGAATGCATCCTGCTCCAGCTCCGCGACGAGGAGATGGAGTCGACCCGCGCGTTCGAGATCGTGCGCGACCACTACGAGCAGCTGATCAACCACCGCTGGTCGGAGATCTCCAAGGAACTGTCGATCAGTCCCAAGGAGGTCCAGGACGCCTCCGACACGGTGGCCAAGCTGGATCCCAAGCCGGGCCTCAAGTACGCCGCGCCCGGAGACAACTACATCACGCCGGACCTGGTGGTGGAGAAGATCGAGGGGCGCTACCACGTCTTCCTGAACGACACCGGCCTGCCCCGGCTCCGCCTGTCGCGGGCCTACCGGGAGGTGGCGCGCGACAAGAACCAGTTCAAGGGCGAGAACAAGGAGTTCATCTCCAACAAGCTCAACAGCGCCAACTGGATGATCCAGGCGATCGAGCAGCGGCGCCAGACGATGCTGAAGGTCATGAACTTCATCGTCGACCGCCAGCACGAGTTCTTCGAGAAGGGCGTGCAGTACCTGAAGCCGCTGACCCTGCGCGAGGTCGCCGAGGTCATCAACATGCACGAGTCGACGGTCTCCCGGGTGACCAACGAGAAGTTCGTGCAGACGCCGCGAGGCGTGCTGCCGCTCAAGTTCTTCTTCTCGAGCGGGCTCTCGACCGACAGCGGCGACGACGTCAGCGCGCGGGGGATCAAGGCCAAGATCCGCACGCTCGTGGACGAGGAGAACCCGAAGAAGCCGCTCACCGATCAGGCGATCGTGAACATCCTGAAGGAAGAGGGCGTGCAGATCGCGCGTCGCACGGTGGCGAAGTACCGCGACCAGCTGGGCATCCTGTCGGCCCGGATGCGCAAGCGGGTTTAGGTCGACAAAAGGCTGCCAACGTGGAAGATAGGGCGTTGGATCTGATGCAGGACATTGATCGGGCCGGGGCCCCCGAACCCAGCGCGAGGTCGGACTTCTGCGTCGTGGTGCCGGCCCTGGACGAGGCCGAGAACATCCCCGAGCTCGTGGCGGAGCTGCGCGCGACGTTCGAGCGGCACGGCCTCGGAGGCGAGGTGATCGTCGTCGACGACGGCTCCACGGACGCGACCGCGGCGCTCGTCGCCGAGCACGCGGCGTCCTGGCCCGCCCTGAAGCTCGTCCGGCACCGCCGGAATTTCGGCAAGACGGAGGCCCTGATCAGCGCCGCCGCCGCTACGCCCGCTCGCTGGATCGTGCTCTTCGACGCGGACCTCCAGCACGGCACGGAGGACATCCCCCGTTTCCTCGACGAGCTGGACCGCGGCTGGGACATCGTCACGGGGCGCAAGGTCGGGCGCTACGAGAAGGGCGTGGTCTCCAGGATCTACAACTGGCTGTCGCGCAAGCTCTTCGAGGTACCCGTGTCGGATCTGAACTCGATGAAGGCCTTCCGCACGCGGATCATCGATGAGATCCCGCTGCGCCACGATTGGCACCGCTTTTTCGTGGTCCTCGCGCACGCGCGCGGCTACCGGGTGACCGAAATCGACATCGACCTCCTGCCTCGACGGCATGGCGCGTCCAAGTACGGAGGGAAGGGGAGGATCCTGGTCGGCCTGCTGGACCTGATGTCGGTGGCGGTCTTTCTGTTCCTCTCCCGCAAGCCGATGACGTTCTTCGGCCTGGGAGGGCTCGCCGTGGCGACGCTCGGCGTGCTCATCGGCGCGCTGACGTTCGGCCTGCGCCTTCTGGAGATCGCGACGCCGTTCGGGTATCGCCCGTTCCTATACCTCGTCGTGCTGCTGGAGACGGTGGGCTTCCTGATGCTGGGGTTCGGCGTCCTGGGGGAGCTGATCGCACAGCAGAACGCGGAGATCGAGAGGGTCCGCCGCGTGGCTCGCGACTGAGATCGGCGCGGTAGGCCGCGACGAAGTCGTCAGCCGCGATCGAGCGCGAGGACCGCCGCGGCGCTGAAAAGGTCCGCGAGGACGATCCAGAGCCGGCTGGCGAGGGCCACCGCGCCGGCCAGCGCCAGAGAGCCGGGGTCGCCCACGCCGTTCCCCACCACGCCCGCAAGCAGCGCCGTGAGGGTCGCCTCACGAAACCCCAGGCCTGCGGGCGCCACGATCGCCAGGTACCCCACCAAGTAGGCCGCCGCGTTGGCTCCGACGAGCGTCCACCAGGCCCCGGCCGGGACGGCGGTGACGCCATCGACGAACAGCGCGAAGGCGGCGCCGTTCGCGAGCCAGTACGCGAGGCACAGCAGGAGCAGCAGCGCGCCCTCCGCCCATCCCCCGCTCCAGCGCACCTGCGCCGCGCGGCGTGGGATTAGCCGCAGCGCCGCGTCGATGACCGCGGGGTGCACGAGCGCCAGGGCCGCGGAGCCGGCGACGATGGCGGGCAACACCCCTCCGGGCACCGACGGTACGGCGCCGGCCGCCACCGCGACGACGCCCGCCGCGAGCAGCGCGAAACCCATGTAGACGAGCAGCGAGACCAGCATCGCGGCCGGCGGCAACCCGCGGGACCGGGCGAGCTCGGCCGCAGCGACGAACTGCCAGACTTTGCCGGGGACGTACCGCACCAGGTTGGAGTGCGCCCAGATCCGGAGGATGGAGGCCGGACCGACGCGCGTGGGCTCGATCGAGCGCAGGACCCGGCCCCAGAGGAGCCCGGCCCCGGCGATCACGACGACGAGGAGAGCGGTGCTGGCGGCCAGACGCAGCGGGCGGATGTCCCAGTCGCGTTCGGCAAGGCGGGGCCAGCCCGACGCGATCGCCCAACCGACGAAGCCGAGAGTCGCGGCGACCAGCAGCCACGCGAGGATCCGCCGGAGCGGCCCCCGCCCCGGACCCTCGCTCACGCGGGCCGTGGGCCCTTCCGGGTCATGCCCCGACAGTCGCTTCCTCGAGGGGCGCCGCGGTCGCGCGGCGCTCCGTCCGCGAAGCCCACAGCCCCCATGCGGCGGCCGCCGCCACGATCAGCAGGGCGCTGGCCGAGATCCACAGGCCGCGATAGAGCGCCGGTGGCCGAAACACGAACTCGACGCTGTGCTCGCCGGGTTCCACCGCGATGCCCAGAAGGGTGTGGTTCACCCGCAGGACGGGGGCGTCCTCGCCATCCACGCGCGCCTGCCAGCCCGGGTAGTGATTCTCGGCCAGCACGAGGATCGCGGGACGGACCGCTTCGGCGCGGAGGAGGACCCGGTCGCTCTGACGATCCAGGATCTGGACGGTTCCCGCGGGGCTTCCGCCCTCGTACATCTCGACCTCGGGTGCCTCCTCGAGGATCGCCACGACCGCCGGGTTCCAGCCCTCGGCCAGCATGGCATCGAGCGCGCCGCCGGGCTCCACTACGCGTGCCTCCGGCACGAGGTAGGCGCGGGGCAGTGCGTTGGGGTTCCCGTAGACGACCCCCGAGGGGTCCTGGTAGGCGACCGGCCACGGCAGCCCGATGTCGGCGCGGGCGACGACGTAGCGGACGGCAGCCGCGTTCAGGAGGGGCGTGGACGCCACCCCGCCGGTGGTGGCACTACGCTGGAACTCCCCGAACACGTTGTGCAGGTCCGTGTAGGTCCGCTCGCCGGCACCCAGGTACTCGTTCCAGCGCTGGAGCTGGTTGCCGTGCTCGCCGGTGATCTGGTCCACGCCGAACCGCATCAGGTAGTTGGTGGGACCGTGGTAGGCCGGCAGCTGTCCCAACGGGGGCAGGTTCCAGACGCGCCCGCTCTCCGCGTCGCGTGACAGGAAGTCGGCGACGCCGTCGGCGCGGAACATCACGGAGGGCGGCTGGGTCACTTCGAAGAACTGGCGATCGATGATCCAGAGGTCGGTGACGATCGTCAGTGAGAGCACCACGGCCGCCACGGAGGCGCGAATGCGCCCGTCCAGCCACAGCCAGAGTGTGGCGGCAATCGCAGCCGAGAAGGTCGCGAAACGCAGCCAGCCGGTAGCGGCGTTCTGCGCCGCGCCATCCAGCGCTGGGCCGATGGCGGCGCCGAGCAGCGCGATCGCGACCACCCCGAACGCGATCCAGCGGGCCCGGCCGAAGCCCGCCGCGTCCTGCGCGCGCCGCCTCCGAGACCTGCGGCCGGCGGCGCCCTCGTCGTCGAGGCCCGCCCGCACGGTGGCGAGCCGCTCCAGGGTCAGCGCGGCCATGGCGGTCAGTGCGAACGCGACCAGGAAGAACGACACCGACGGCGCGCGGAACTGCTTCACGCCCGGGAGGATCCCGTAGTAGAGCCGGTAGATCGGGGTGTGGCCTCCGAGCGAGATCGTCAGCATGAAGGCGCCGAGGCCCGCGAAGAACCACCACCGGCGGTCCCGCCGGCTGAAGAACGCCCCGAGGAGGAGAAGCGCGAGCGCGAAGGCTCCCACGTACTCGGTGTGGTACTTGAACGGGTTCGCGCCTTCCACGTCGTTGCGGTAATCCTGGAGGATGCCCGACTGCTCGGGCACCGCCAGCGCAACGATCTCCGCGGGCGCCATGGACCAGGAGGTGGCGTACTCGTAGCCGCGCCCCTCGCCGGCCCGCGGGGACGCATCCACGTAGCCCAGGAACGGCAGGAAGTTGACCGCGGCCAGTCCGAACGCGAGTGCGATCGCCACGACACCGAGGGCGACACGGCGAAGCAGGGGCCTCGCGCGCCGGAAGTATCCATGCTGCCAGAGCACGAACACCGCCCACAAGGCGCCGGCGAGAAGCAGGTAGTACGTGCTCTGGATCTGGTTGGAGAGCATGCACATGCCGTAGGTCGCCGCCACGCCCGCGAACGCGCCCACGCCGCCCGTGCGGATCGCCCGGTGGAGGAAGAAGAACGCCATGGGCGCGAAGCTCGCCACGATCATCCGGCCGTCGTGCCCCGCGTAGACGAACGACATCAGGACGCCGGTGAACTGGTAGGAGAGCGCGGCGACGAAAGCGACCCAGGGACGGCAGCGCAGCTCGCGGAAAAGAAGGAAGGCCCCGAGGCCGGCCGCCGCTCCCTGCACGAAGTACATGAACGCGAACAGCTTGTAGGCCGGCAGGAACAGGTCCCCGAGCAGTCTCGGCGGGTACCACGTAGCGCCGGCGTTGGCGAACCAGGGGACGCCGCCGTACACGTACGGGAGCCATTTCGGGATGGCGCCGCGGGCGAACTCGGCCGACAGCCACTCCATGTAGAAGTACGACGCGGCGTAGTAGTCGGTGCCGAAGAGGTGGCCGCCCGGCAGCAGCGCGGGGAGGTAGTAGACGAGCGAAAGGCCGGCGAACAGCAGCGCGGCGAGCCCGGTTCCGATCCGGAGGCCGCCACGGGCGCCGGACCGCGGGCCGTCGTCGGTCGCGTTCGCCCCGTGGTCCGCGCCCGGCGAGCTCTCGGTCGCGCGATCCCGCCGCCGGGTGCGTTTCGATTTCTTGCTCATCCGCGATCCCCTCCCGACTCCTCCAGGAGCAGACGGTAGACCTCCTCGTGGCGCCGCACCAGCCGCTCCAGGCTCCACCGCTCGACGACCCGCGCCCGCGCGGCGCGACCCATCTCCCGCAGGTCCTCACGCTCCAGCAGCTTCGCCACGCGAGCCGCCAGGTCGGCGGGGTCGGCGACGCGAAAGAGGGTACCCACCTCGTCGTCGATCAGTTCGGGGAGCCCGCCCACGTCGGACGCGGCGACCGGTACCCCGCACGCCATCGCCTCCAGCGCCGCGATGCTCGTGGCTTCCATCAGGGACGGCAGGACGACCAGGTCGGCAGAGCACAGGAGACCGGGCATGGCGTCGCGCGGCTGCCTCCCGAGGAAGCGCATGGCCCCGGCGGCGCCGTTGGAGCGCGCCTGCTCCTCGAGGCTGTCGCGGTCCGGCCCGTCGCCCAGCACCACGACCTCGACCGGTGTGCGCTCGAGCAGGAGAGGGACGGCGTCGACCAGGTGGCGTACGCCCTTCGGGGGAAACAGCCGCACCGGGGCGACCAGGCGGCGCACGCCGTCGGGGGGCGGGGGCAGGGCGGGGGAGACAGGTCGGAATACCTCCGTGTCGGCGGCGTTCGTGAGGGCCTCGACCCGCGGCCGCTCGACCAGGTCCAGGACCATCTCCCGAAGTTGGGAGCTGGCGGTGAAGACCCAGTCGGCCGAGGAGACGATCCAGCGCAGGTACGGCCGCCAGTGGGGCTTTCGCTGCAAGCGCTGGAAGTGCGACGTGTGCAGCGTGAGCACGAGCGGCAGCCCGAAGCGGCGCCGAGAGGCGATCGCGGGCGGCGCGGTCGCGAAGGTCTGGGCGTGGAGGATGTCCGCGCCCCTCGCGAGGCGACCGTGCGTCGGCGCCGACCACGCGACATGGGCGCCCCACCCGAGCGCGTGCTTCCCGCCGAACCAGGTGCGCACCACCCGCACCCCCTCGACGGTCTCCCGCCTGGGCGTCCCGGGAATCGACCGGGAGGTCAGCATGGTTACGCGGTGACCCTCCCGCACCAGTCCGCGGCAGAGGTCCAGCACGTAGCTCTCGAGCCCGCCAAACTCCGGCGGAAAGTAGAGGGACTGCTGCAATACGTTCAGCGACGGACCCCGTCGGCGGTTGTTTGCCCCGAAACGGCGGACTAACGTTGTGCATTCGACCGTAGCGAGCAACCGGACGACCGACGAGGGGCGGATGGGGCGCGACACGAGGCGATCGCTCGTCATCGTACCCACATACAACGAGCGCGAGAACCTGCCGCGCCTGATTCCGCGCATCCTCGAGCAGGATGCGGGGATAGACGTGCTCGTGATCGACGATGCGAGCTCGGATGGCACCGGCGATGTAGCCGATCAGATCGCGTCCGAAGATCCTCGGGTGCATGTCATGCACAGGCCCGGAAAACTAGGCCTTGGAACGGCTTACCTTACCGGCTTCAAGTGGGGCATCAAGGAGGGCTACGATCTCCTCTTCGAGATGGACGCCGACTTCTCCCACGATCCGGACCACCTGCCGCAGTTCCTCGACGTTGCCCGCGACGCCGACGTCGTGCTCGGCTCCCGATACCTCGAAGGGCGGGTGACGGTCGTGAACTGGCCCATCGGGCGCCTCATCCTCTCGTCCTTCGCGAACGCCTACGCCCGGCGCATCACCGGCGTCCCCATCTCCGACGTGACCGGGGGCTTCCGCTGCTACCACAGGCACGTCCTCGAAGCGATCAACCTCGACCGCGTCGGCTCCGAGGGCTACGCGTTCCAGATCGAAATGACCATGCGCGCGTGGGTGCGCGGCTTCCGCATCGTCGAGATTCCCATCGTGTTCGCAGACCGGGACAGCGGCGAGTCGAAGATGTCCAAGGCCATCATCGCCGAGGCCGTGTGGCGCGTGTGGTACCTGCGCCTGCTGCGGCTCTTCCGGCGGCTGTAGGCGCGGCGCGAGCCCGTGGCAATCGGCGACCTCCTGTGGGCGTGCCCGTTCTGCGCGACGGTCGCCGCTGTGGAGCGAGAGGGCAGGGGAGCGGCGTCGTGTGCCGCCTGCGGGGCGCGCTTCCGGCGCGGGACGGGCGCGGCGCTGCTCGGCATGCCGCCGGGTGGCGAGTGGCAACGGCGTTCCGCGGCGGAGTGGCTGCGTGCCCTGCCCGCCGTCCCGGACCCGATCCGCGAGGACCGCGTGGAGGCGGCGATCGCGGGGGCGGATGAGGTCGTGCGCCGCGGCAGGGAAGTGCTGGGCTTCCGCGAGACGCCCGACATCCTGCTCGAGGGGGTGCTTCGGCTCGACGCATCCGAGCTGACGCTGGTGGCCGACGACGGCACCCGCCGCGTCTGGCCGCTCGAGGAGGTGACCGCGATCCAGCCCAGCTCACGCGTCGTGCAGGTGAAGGCCCGCGGCCGACCCGTGGCGACCTTCCGCTTCAAGACGGGGTCCCCGCGTCTCTGGGAGGAGATCCTGCAGGCGGCCTTGCGGGAACTCTGGAGGGAGCGGGGCTGGGGGGAAATCCGAGAGTACCAGCCGCGGATCGTCGCTCGGTGATGCCCTCCGGACCGGCATCGGCGGACGCGGTGCGGCCCCCCCCCGAGCGCGCGCCGGTCTATCGCCTCTTCCAGGCGACCGTCCGCGGCCTCTCGTGGCTCTTTCTCCCGTCGGTGGAGGTCCGGGGCCTGGAGCACGTCCCGGAGGCGGGGCCGTGCCTCGTGGTCGCGAACCACCAGAGCGTCCTGGACCCGATCCTGATCCAGTCCTTCTGCCCGCGTCCCCTCCACACGATGACCAAGAGCACCCAGTTCGGCGTGCCCGTCCTGGGGTGGCTGGTACGGGAACATCTGCTCGGGTTTCCGGTTCGGCGCTACCAGATCGACCCTCAGGCGGTCCGCGTCGCCCTGCGCCGGCTGGCCGCGGGAAGGGCGGTCGGGGTGTACGTCGAGGGCGAGCGATCCTGGGACGGGCAGCTCCAGGCGCCGCGCTTGGGCACGCTCCGGCTCCTGCTCAAGGCCGGCGTCCCCGTGATCCCGTGCGCCATCGACGGCTCGTACGACGTGTGGCCGCGTTGGGGCGGCGGTTTGAAGCGGGCCCCCGTGCGCATCGCCTTCGGCGCGCCGCTGCCCCTGCCGCGGCTCGACGACCGGCGGGCTCGTGAACGGGCTCTGGACGCGACGGGCGCGGCGATCATAGGCGCGCTGCGCGGCCTGCTCGGGAATTCGCACACGTCGGTGGATCTCGAGGTGGGCAATGCGGTGGAGTCGGGGAGGGGATAATCCGCCGGTTCTCCACACCCGTCCACCTACCAAGTTTACATAATGTGTATTATGCGAAGTATTGGTCGGAGCAAACGAGGGTGGACGGACGGCGGACTGAGAACGGCGGTCGGGGGGCTTGCGGCTGCGACGGGTCGCGACGTCGGCGATCAGGTCCCGGCGGCCTGCGCCATCGCCTCCGCTTCGCCCAGCCGCAGGCGCAGCAGCGCGACCCGGGGATCGTTTTCGTCGATCTCGTCCAACGCGCGTCGGTACAGCTCGGCGGCCGCGGAGGCGTCGTTCTGCTGCATGCGCACACGCGCCGCGTCGGTCGTGGCCTGGACCCGCTGGAACGCGCGGGGGGCGCCCTCCGCGATGCGCAGGTACTCGGCGGCGGCGTCATCCCAGCGCTCCGCCTGTTCGTAGGCCACGGCCGCGAGCCACGCGGCGTTGGTCCCCATCGGGGCGTCGAGGTCGCCGGCGATCGGGCGCACCGCGTCCAGCGCCTCGTCGTTCCGGCCTTCTCCCAGCAGGAGCTGGGCGAGCAACAAGCGGCCTTCCCTGCCCGACGGCGTGCCGCCGAAATTCTCGAGATAGGTTCCCAGGTCGCGCACGGCGAGCGGAACGTTGCCGCTGGAGGCGGTCTGGCGGATCGCACCCAGCTCGGCGCTAGCGGCGTCGCGCAGCGTGCGCTGGTAGCGAACCCAGTAGAGCGTGCCGGCGACGAGGATGGCGATCACGATCCCGCTGATCGTCGCGACGCGGGCGTTTCGCTTGAACCAATCGCTGGCGGAGAGAACGGTCGCGACGAAGCGATCGTCGGGCGTTTCCGGCGAGCGATGGGGTGCGTTGGGGTGCTTGGCCATATCGTGGCGCGCGTGCGCGCGGCTGTCGGCGTCGATCTCCGGGCACCGTCGCGTGTATGCAAGGCGACGGCCCCTGCGCAGCCTGAAAGACTAGGCAAACAGCGGCATCCGGTCAATCGGGCGGGGTGGCCTCCGTCTTGCGCGCCGCGTAGCGCGAGGGCGCGCGTTGCGGCGCCGACCCGCCCCCGTCACAATCTCCTCGCACATGGAGCCCCAACGTCCGTGAGGAAACGACCTTACCGCCCGCTCGGTAGCCGCTTCGGCATCGCGTTGGGGGCGGTGGCAGCCCTGGCACTCGCCTCCGGCGGCTGCGTGCGAACGCCCGGGGCGGACCTCTTCCCCACGTTCGTGGATCTCGCGGGCGGCGAAGTCGTAGACGTGACGTTCGAGGGCGCGGAGCCGTTCGGGGAGGACACCCTCCAGGCATTGATCGGGACCAAGGCGACCCGCTGCTCCCTGCTGGGCATACCACTCTGCATCGGAGGCGTCGGCCGGAAGCGCGGCTACCTGGACCTGGAGGTCCTGAGGGACGACGTGCGCCGCCTGGCCCTGTTCTACCGGCAGAACGGCTTCTTCGGGACGACCGTGCGCCCCGAGGTCGACGCCGAGGAGGTCGACGCCTCGGCCGACGAGGACGACCGTCCAAACGTCACCGTGACGTTCCGGATCTCGCGGGGAGACGCGGTGCTCGTCGAGCGGCTCGGCATCGAGGGTCTGGACGGCGCGCTCGACACGGCCGAAGTCCGCCGGCGGCTGCCGCTCGCCGAGGGCGACACGTTCCGCCTCCCGGCCTTCACCGCGTCCGCCGATACCATCCTCGGCCAGCTTCGCCGGCAGGGCTACGCGTTCTCGGAGGTCCTGCGCAACTTCGGCGTGGATACGCTGCGCGACCGCGCCGACGCCGAGCTCCTGGCGATCCCCGGTCCGGTCGTGCGGGTGGACTCCGTGATCGTCCTGGGCGGCGAGCACATGGGGCGCAGCACGGTGCTCCGGCAGGTGGGGGTGCGACAGGAGGATCTCCTGCGCCAGGACCGCCTCTCGGAGGCCCAGCGCAACCTCTACAACCTCGAGATCATCCGCTTCGCGTCCGTGTCCGTGGCGCCCGACTCGCTCCAGTCGAACCCGAACGACAGCACGCGCGCGACCGTGCTCGTACAGGTGGACGAGGGCGACGTGCACGTCGTCGACGCCGGCGTCGGCTTCGGGGACGTGAGCTGCGGCCGCGTAGACGCGACCTGGGTGAGCCGCTCCTTCCTGGGCGGCGCGCGACGCCTGGCGATCGGCGGCAACGTGTCCAAGCTCGGGCAGGGCGACCCGCTCGCCTTTGATTTCGGGCGCAGCGTCTGCGACGAGTTCAACACCGACGTGCTCGGCAACGAGCTGGACTTCGGCGATGAGCTCGACTATCAGCTGACCGCGGACCTCACCCGCCCGTTCTTCATCAGCGCCCGTAACCAGCTCACCCTTACCGGGTTCGTGGAGCGGGTCAGTGAGCCGCAGGTCTTCCAGCGCAGCGCTCGCGGCGGGCGCCTCGGGGTGCAGCGCCGCTTCGCCTCGGGCGACCTCGGCACCATCGGCTTGAGCGCGGAGCGCGCGTCGGTGGACGCCTCCGACGCGGTGTTCTGCTTCGCGCTCCTCATCTGCGGGTCCGGCGACGTCAACGTGCTGAGCGCACCCCGGTGGCGGAACGGCTTCGACCTGGCCCTCAGCAGAGACCGCACCGACCGCCCGATCGACCCGCGCGGCGGCTACCAGGCCCGCGCCTCGGCGACCTGGGCGACGCGCGGCCTGGGGTCCGACCTGCGGTTCGTGCAGGTGGCCCTCGGCGCCGCCTCCTACCACGAGGTCAAGCCGGCGTGGGTCGTGGCGGGCCAGCTCCGCCTCGCGAGCTTCCTGGGCACCGCGCAGATCAGCGTGGACTCGGCCGGCGATCCCAACGCCGACGTGTTGCCGCCCGACGAGCGGCTCTTCGCGGGCGGTGCGACGAGCGTGCGCGGCTTCGGCCAGAACACCCTCGGGCCCGGCGTGTGGATCTTCCAGTCGCCGAGCGCCGACACCGACGTGGCCCGCGACACGGTGTTCGTTCCGGTGGGCGGGGCAAGCTCGGCCGTGGCGAGCGTGGAGCTGCGCTTCCCTTCCCCGTTCCTGCGCGACCGCTTCCGCCTCGCGGCGTTCGTCGACGCCGGCAACGTGACCGTAGGAGGCGTGCGCGACCTGGGCGACGGCTGGCGCATCACCCCGGGGCTGGGGCTGCGGGCGCAGAGCCCCGTCGGACCGATCCGCATCGACCTCGCCTTCAACCCGCAGGCGTCGCCGACCGGCGAGCTCGTGGAGATCCCCGAGGACGGTCCGCCCATCCCGACCGGGATCATCTTCCAGGAAGAGCAGACCTTCATCCGGCGGCTGCAGCTCCACCTCGCCGTCGGGCAGGCGTTCTGATGCCGCGCGTGGGTCTCTAGCCGTGCCGGTGCGCAAGGGCCTGGCCGCGTCCGGCGGCTTTCTTATCGCCGCCGGGGTCGTAGGCGCGGCGATCCTCTTCACCATCCGTCAGGGCGGCCCGGCGGTTCCCTTCGCCGGAGGCCCCACGGGGGAGGGTCCGATCGCGGCCTTCGAGGCCCGGATCGACGACGCCGTGCGGCGCTGGGACACGCCCACGGTGCCGCTCGCGGCGCCGGTCTCCGCGGTCTCGACCTCCGTGCGGTGGACCGATCTGGAGGGCAGGGCGTTCCTGGATTTCCCGTCGGTCAGGCTCACGCTCGAGGCGAACGAGCTGCTCCAGGGCCGGATCCGCACGCGCTCGGGCCGCCTGGACGACCCGAGCGTCATCCTGGTGAAGCCGTCGGAGGACGCGCTGTGGAATTACCAGGACATCCTCGAGTCGCAGGCGGCGGACCGCGGCGCCGCCCCGGCGGGCGACCGCGCCGTGCTGCTCGACACCGAGGTGCGCGGCGGCCGGATCCTGCTGCAGTTGCCCGACACCACGTTCACGCTGCGCGAGGTGGAGGGCGAGCTCTCCCGCATCGCCGTCCCGGCGGCGGAGCCGGCCAACGTCGCCGTGACGGCGGACCGCTTCGCGATGGCGATCCGGGGGGAGGACGAGAGCCGGCCCTTCCTGCCCCTGCAGGCGAACGACGGCCGGATCCAGGGTCGCGACGGCGTCTTCGATTTCGACATCGCCGCGATGGATCTGGAGGGCGTGCGGATGGCGGATCTGGCGGGTACCTGGAACCCCGAGCACGACGGCTACGGGATCACCGGCACGGCCGCGAGCGTGGCCGTGCGGTTCGGGGTGGCGGCCCGTCACTTCCCCGCCCTGCCCGACACCGGCGCGGCGACGTTCGCCGCGGCCCTGGAGGCGGTGCCGGGAGGCGCGACCCGGGCGACCCTCACGAGCCTTGATGTGGAGGGCCCCGGCAGCGAGATCCGCGGCTCGATGACGGTCGTGCTCCCGCCCGACACCGGCGCGATGCGCGCCGAGAGGATGGACCTGTCCCTGGAACCGCTGGACCTGGCGTTCGCGTCGGCGTTCGTCGACTCCCTGCCGTTCGGCGGGGTCGTCCGCGGCACGGTGCGCGGGGACCTCGCGAACCTGCGCGTCGACCTCGCGGCGGCCCTCGAGGGGGGGCGCCTCGCGCAGCCGCTGTCGACCCGCGTCGAGGGGACGGTTTCGCTCGACGGCACCGGGCCGCTCGCGCTGGACGACGCGGACCTGTACGTGGAGGAGCTGCCGCTCGCGTCGATCGCGCAGTTTCTCCCGGCGCTGCCGGCGCTGTCGGGCACGGCCACCGGCGACATCCGGCTGACGGGCGGCACCGCTGACGGCGTGCTGCCCCTCGATGTGCGGCTCGAGGTCGCGGGGGGGGTGGTGGGCATGACCGGCACGGTCGACCCGACCGGGGACGTGCTGCGCTACGATCTGCGGGGCAACCTGCTGGCACTGCCGCTCGACTCGGTGATCGCCCGGCCGGTCCCGCCCGTGAACGCGAGCGGCACGTTCGCCGCCCGGGGGCAGGGCACGGATCCCCGCACCATGGATACGGACGCCGCGGTCGACCTGACCTTCACGAGCTGGCTCACCGAGCCCGGGGACGGTCTGGAGGCAAGCGTTCTGGTGCGCGGAGGCCGTGTCTCGATCCGCACGCTGGAGCTGGCCCTGGCGACGCTCTCGGCGGAAGGCGACGGGACGTGGAGGTTCACCGAGCCGGTCGAGGGCGAGGTCACCATCCGCACCGCGCTCGAGGACCTGACACCCTTCCGCCCCTACGTGCCGCCGACCGGCTTCGACGGGGGCGCCACGGTCGTGACCCGGTTGTCGGGGCCGCTGGATTCGATGCGGGTTGCTGGTCGTGCCGACGCCGAGGACCTGCGCATCGCCGGCTGGGCCGTCGAGAGCGGTGGCGTGGACTACGACCTGGTCATCGGCTGGCCGCTGCCGCGCCTCCAGCTCGAAGCCGAGGCGAGCGGCCTGCGGTCTTCCGCCCTCGGCGCCTTCGACAGCTTCGTGGCCAACGTCGATCTGGACCGCCCGGAATTCACCGCAGATCTGCGCATGGACCACGCGGACGGGGGCCTCATCGAGCTCGCCACCGAGGGCACGCTGCGGGTGCGCGCGGGCGAGGCCCGCCTACGGACGCTGCGCATGGAGCTCGAGAACCAACGGTGGGCGCTGCAGGCTCCGGCCCGCCTCGAATGGGGCGACAGCCTCGGCGTCGATTCCATGTTCCTGCGCCAGACCGACGGCCCCGGTCGGTTCCTGGTGCACGGCGCGGTGCGGCCCGAGGGAGGCGTGCAGATCCTGGTGGACGTCGACCAGCTGCCGATCGAGCAGTTCGGGCGCCTCGCGGGGACGGAGCCGCCGTTCGCGGGCCTCCTGTCGGGAGACGTCACGATCGGGGGCACGCCGGGCGAGCCGACCATCGCGGGGGAGCTGACGCTGCGCGACGGGCGGGTGGGCGCGCTCGCCCTGAGTTCCGTCGAGAGCGAGGTCGGCTACGAGGCGGGGCTCCTGCGGCTGCGCCTCGACGGGGCGATGCCGGATCCGCCCGGCTCGCTGTCCGTCACGGCCGGGCTCCCGTTGAGCTTGTCGCTCCGGCCGCTCGTCGCCTCGCTCGATCACGCCGCCCCGCTGGAGGCCGAGCTGCGCGCCGACCGCTTCCCTCTCGCCACCTTCCGGCCCTTCCTGCCACGCGGGGTGCACGAGCTCGTCGGCGACCTGCGGGGGAACGTCACGGTCGCCGGCAGCCTGGACGCTCCGGAACTGCGCGGCGAGGCTGGCGTGGAGGGGTTGGCGCTGCACGTCGACAGGCTCGGCCGGGAGTTCGAGCAGGGCAGCCTCCTGGCGCGCTTCGACGGGCCGCGCATCGAAATCGTCGAGGCGGCGATCAACAGCGATGGCTGGGGACGCGCGAGCGGAACGATCCTGCTGTCGGAGGACGGCGGCCCGCCCGGCCTGGACCTGGACGTTACGCTCGAAGGCATCCGTCCGATCGCGTTCGAGGAGACCCAGGCGGTCGCGAGCAGGGGCGCCCTGCAGATCACGGGCGACATGGGGCGTCCGGTGGTACGGGGGCGCCTGGCCATCGAGGACGGGACCGTGATCCTGCCCGCGCAGGGCCCCGGCGCGGCGCTCGAGGACGAGATCGCGGGCATCGCCGACGCGGGCCCGATCACGCTCGGCGACCTGCCCGACGCCGCCGATCGCGACGCCACCGCCACGAACCAGCTCTCGGTCGCGGGGCTCGCGCTGACGATCGGGGAGAATACCTGGTTCGAGGTGGAAGACGCGCGCGCGCAGATGCAGGGCACGCTGACCGTGGACATGTTTCCGCCGGACGTGCTGCGGCTCACCGGCACGCTCACCGGCGAGCGGGGCACGTTTACGCTGGTGGCGGGACCGGTCGTGCGGCGCTTCGAAATGATCGACGCGACGATCCGCTTCATCGGGCTGCCGCAGCCCAACCCCGCGCTCGACATCACGGCCGCCCGCGACATCGCCGTGCAGGGCGGCGGCCAGCTCCAGATCCAGGCCCGCGTCACCGGGACGCTCGAGCGGCCGACGCTGGCGCTCACGACGGAGACTGGCCAGACCATCCCCGAGGCGGACCTGCTGTCCTTCCTGGTGTTCGGCCAGCCCGGCGGGGCCGGCGTCCCCGGCCGAGCGGCGCTCGAGGGCGTATTCCTCGGCGGCCTGGGCGACGTGTTTGGAGGGTTCCTCGAGGACGAGCTCGTCGACGACCTCGGCCTCCCGCTGGACCTCTTCCAGATCCGTTTCGGCTCGGGCCTGGGGGGCGGCACCTTCGAGACGCTCGCGCCGACCGTGGTGATCGGGAAGGAGGTGATCGACAACGTGTTCATCACCGCCGACCTGGGGATCGGCACGCTGTTCGATCCGGCGGCGACGCAGACGGGGCCGACGTGGGCGTTGACGGTGGATTGGCGGATCGACCGCCAGTGGACCGCGCAGGCCGGGTTCGAGCCGTTCAACCGGCGCCGCGTGCTGCGCACCATCACCGGCGTGCGCACGCTGGTGAACCCGCGCCAGGAGGCGTTCGCCGAGCTGCGGCGCCGCTGGACCTACTAGCGACCGGCCAGGCGCCGGCGCGGCGGTCCGGTCAGACCGCGGCTTCCTCGGGGGCAGGGGCCCGGGCCGCCGAAGCGGGTCGGCCGGGTAGCCGCGTCCACAGCCAGACCCCGACGGCGAGGGCCGCGAAGCTCGCGATCTGGGAGGTCGTGAGCCCGAAGACGAAGCGATCCCCCTTGGCGCGCACGAATTCCACCGCGAAGCGTTCGATCCCGTACAGCACCAGGAACGCGCCGAAGAGCTGCCCGGGGCGGAGTGCGCGCTTGGAGAGCTGCCACAGGATCGCGAACATCGCCAGGCCCCCGGCGACCTCGTAGAGCTGCGTCGGGTGCACCGCGAGGACCGCGGTGTCGGGCAGCGCGGCATCGACTTCCACCCCCAGCGAGCGGAAGTAGCCGGCGGTGCTGGGCGGCGACCCCTGCGGAAAGGCCACACCGATCCCGCTGTCGGTCGGCATCCCGTAGTCGTCCCCCACGAGGAAGCAGCCGACGCGGCCCACGGCGTAGGCGAGCCCCAAGGCCGGCGCGGCGCCGTCGAACATGGTCGCGATCGGCAGCTTCCGCCGGGCCGCCTCCCAATAGAAAGCGGTCACCCCGCCGATCAGTCCGCCGTACCAGACCAGCCCCGCGCGGCTCGTGAGCTCGCCCACCGGGTCCGCGACGAAGTCGCGCCAGTGTAGCCCCATATAGTACAGCTTGGCGCCGACGACGCCCGCGATGGCGGTCGCCGCCAGGACCTCCCAGGCGATCTCGGGATCCATGCCGCGGCGCTCGAGCTGCAGCGACAGGATCCACGCGCCGGTCAGGAAGGAGAGGAAGATCATCACGCCGAAGCTGGTGACCTCGAATCCCCCTATTTCGAACAGAACCGGGTACATCGATCTCCTCGGGTGTCGTGGACCGCCGCCCTACCCTGCCCCGCCCTCCGCGTGCCCATCTTCGGGCGCCGGTGCGATCTCCTCCGGCGCGCTCCATCTGCGCACGAAGAGCACGAGAACCCCGGCGCCCACGAGCAGCGCCACGATGGGCAGCGCGTAGACCACCAGGTTGAATCCTTCGGCGCGCGGCTCCAGGAGGACGAACTCGCCGTACCGAGCGACGAAGAACGCCTCGATCTCCTCCCGCGACCGACCGGCCGCGACCTGCTCCCGCACGATCGCCCGCATCTCGCGCGCGAGCTCCGCCGGGGAGTCCTCGATCGAGAGGCCCTGGCAGACGACGCAGCGGAGCCCCGACGCGATGTCGCGGGTCCGTGCCTCGATCGCCGAATCCGCACCCGTCCCCACCCCGATGGCCGAATCCGCAGATGGGCGCTCCTGTGCCCGGACCGCCGCCGCGGCGCACGCCGAGGCTGCGCACGCGAGCGCCAGAGCCACCGTTGCCCGCGCGCCGATCGCGCTCACGTCCCGTCGGCGGGAGCGAGCTCCCCCGGCGCCTCTCCGCCGCGCTGCCACCCGGGGCTGGAGGTGGCGCCGTCGTCGCGCGGCACCTCGCCGCTCAGCAGGGACTCGACCCGCTCGGCGATGAGCTGCGGGTAGACCGGACCCACGTGCTTGTAGGCGACCCGCCCCTCCCGGTCGAGGAAGAACGTCTCGGGCACGCCCCACAGGCCGTACGAGATCGCGACGCGCGAGCCGGGATCCTCGAGCGCCGGGTAGATCTGGCCGCCCATCCCGCGGATCCAGCGCAAGGCGTCCTCGGGCCGGTCCTGGTACGCCACGCCGTAGAAGCGGACGCCCTGGTCATGGTAGCGGTCGGCCGCATCGCCCAGCGGCCCGTGCTCGGCGCGGCAGGCCACGCACCACGACGCGAAGAAGTTCAGGACGACCACGTGCCCGCTGTCCGTGCCGATCGTGAACGAGTCCGGCGCCGCGCCCGGGGCTGCGAGCGGCCCACGCGTGGGCGTGCCGTCCAGGCGAGCGAGCGTGAAATCCGGCGCGGGCCGGCCGGGCAGCGGCGAATCGATGGCCCTCGGGTCGCGGCCCATGCCGTACAGCAGGAGCGCGAGGACGGGCACCGCCGCCACGACGCCGAGGGCCGCGCGGAACCAGCTCACCCGCCGCCGGTTCCCACGAGCCGGCCGCCGCCGCGCATCAGGAGCCGGCCGCCGCGGGGGCGCGGGCGCGCGTCGGGTCGGCCCTCGAGAGGCGTCCCGGACGCCGGCTCCGCGGGCCCGCCAGAAGGGAGACCAGGGCCCCGGCGCCGACGATGCCACCGCCGATCCAGATCCACACCACCAGGGGCTCCACGAGCGCCTGGATGGTCACGTTCGCCCCGTCCCTGTCGAACGCCATCAGCACCAGGTAGAGGTCCTCGTGGGGGCGCTCGCGCACGGCGGGGGTGGTGATGGGCTGGTCGCTCGTGCGGTAGAAGTTGAGGCTCGGCTGGAGCACATCGGCCACCTCGCCGTCGGCGTCCAGCAGCGCCATGTCGGCCCAGACGACGAAGCGCCTCGGCTCATCGCGCGCGGCCACGCCGTCGAAGCGCAGGCGGTACCCCTCGATCTCGAGCGTCTCGCCCGGTCGCAGCGTGCGCTCGACTTCCGTGCGGAAGGCCGACGACGCGGCGATGCCCACCGCCATCGCCAGGACGCCGAGGTGCGCGATGTAGCCGCCGTAGCGCCTGCCGTTGGAGCGGACCAGGCGGCCGAGCGCGACCCAGGCGCCTTCGCCCTTGGCGCGCATGCGGGCGCGCGCGCCGCGCCAGAACTCGCCGAGGTTGGAGGCCGCGGCCCAGCCGGCGAAGGCGAAGGCGGCGTAGGCGTAGAGGTTCCGCGTGCCGAACGCCGCGGCGATCGCGATCGCCGCAGCGGCGGCCAGACCGGGCGCCACGAAGCGCGTCCGCAGCTCCTCCCGCGTGGTGGCCCGCCACGGCAGCGCCGGCCCCACGCCCAGCAGGAAGAGCAGCGCCGCGATCAGCGGCAGCGTCATACGGTTGAAGAACGGCGCCCCCACGCTGACCTTCACGCCCCGCATGGCCTCCGCCACCAGAGGGTACACGGTGCCCAGCAGCACGGTGAAGGTGAAGACCGTGAGCAGCAGGTTGTTCAGCAGGAACACCGTCTCGCGGCTGGCCACCGCGCCCATGCGGCCCTCCGAGCGCAGCGCCCGGCTGCGGCCCAGGACCAGCGCGAGGGAGAACACGAGGCACAGCGCGATGAAGGAGAGGAACCAGTAGCCGATCTCCCCCTCGGCGAACGCGTGCACCGATGCGACGATCCCGCTGCGCGTGAGGAACGTGCCGAAGATCGTCAGCAGGAACGTCGCGACGATCAGGCTCAGGTTCCAGACGCGCAGCAGCCCCCGCCTCTCCTCGACCATCGCGGAGTGGAGGAACGCGGTGGCCGTGAGCCACGGCAGGAAGGACGCGTTCTCCACCGGATCCCACGCCCAGTAGCCGCCCCACCCCAACACCTCGTAGGACCACCACATTCCGGCCATGATCGCCAGCGACAGGAACCCCCACGCGGCGAGCGTCCAGCGGCGCGTGAGCCGCAGCCAGGCGCCGTCCTCCACCCGCCCGCTCAGCATCGCCCCGATCGCGAACGCGAACGGCACCGAGAGCCCCACGTAGCCGAGGTACAGCAGCGGCGGGTGGATGCCCATCAGGATGTGGTTCTGCAGCAGCGGATTCGGGCCGGGGCCGTCGGCGGGCACCGGGCTGACCTCGACGAAGGGATCCGCCGGCCCGAGGAGGAGCAGGTAGAAGAACGCCCCGATGACCAGCAGAGTGGCGGTCGCGTAGGGCACCAGGGAGCCGTGGCGGTCGCGATTCAGGAACACCACCGCCGCCGAGTACCCGGACAGCACCAGCCCCCAGAACAGGATCGAGCCCTCCAGGGCGCCCCACAGCGAGATCACCGTATAGAAGAGGGGGGTGGACCGGTTCCCGACCTGGGCGACGTAGCCCACGCTGAAGTCGTGTGTGACCAGCGCGTAGACCATCGACAGGTTGGCGATCAGCAGCAGCGCGAAGGTGCCATAGGTCGCCAGCTGAGCGCTGCGCAGGAAGTCGGGGCGGGAGCGCCGTACGCCGAGCACGGCGATCGCGGCGCCGAACAAGGCGAGCAGGAGCGCCGCCATGATCGCGCTGTGGCCGAGGAGGCGAATCACGGTGCTGCGGCGCTCCGTTCGTCTGGTGGCGGTACCCGGGGCGGCAGGCTCAAGAGCCCGGTGCCTCGGTGATCAGGCCTTCGTACAGCTGCTCCGGGCGCTCGCCTTCGGCGGGGGCGCGATACTCGTTGGAGTGCTTGACCATCAGGTTCGTCGCGTGGAACGCGCCGTCGTCCTTCAGCGTGCCCTCCACGACCACGCCGATGCCCTCCCGGAACATCTGCGGCGGCGCGCCGCTCGAGTGCACGTGGTAGGCGTGGACGTTGTCCGTCAGCCGGAAGGTGAGATCGAGCGCCTCGGCGTTCCACTCCAGGGTGCCGGGGGCCACCATGCCGCCGAGCCGGATCGGGGTATCGAGCGCGTCATCGCCCCGCTCGGCCAGCTCCGTCGGCGTCAGAAAGTACACCAGGTTGTCGCCTAGCCCGCCCCACGCCAGGTAGCCGAAGCCGGCGAGGATCGCGACGAGTCCGACGACGACCGTCGTCTTGATACCGACAGAACCCTTGCTCATGGGGTCTCCTCCGATTCACCGCCGAGGGCCTGTTCCAGTGCGCGACGTGCGCGTCGGCCCCGGAGCATGACGTATCCCCAATAAGCGAGGAGCGTTCCCCACGTGATGCCGTACGCCGCGATCACGAAACCCCATTCACCGGACATGATCGCCCTCCCGGAGCGCGCGCTCCTCTTCGATCGCCACGACGGCGGCTTCGGCGGTCGCGACGCGCCGCCGCAGCAGCACCAGATAGGTGGCCACGAAGAGCACCGCGAAGGCGTTCAACCGCAGCGCCGTGGCGTAGGCGGGATCCATGGTCGATGGCGTCGATTGCACCTGGTGCAGGGAGCGCCACCAGCGCACCGACATGTAGACCACCGGGACGCCCAGCGCGCCGAGGATCCCCACGAGAGCGCTCCAGCGCGCCCGCCGCTCCGGGTCGTCCACGAGGGAGCGGAGGGTCAGGTACCCGGTAAAGATGAGAAACAGGACGAGGGTCGAGCTGAGCCGCGGATCCCAGGTCCACCAGACGCCCCACGTCGGCTTCGCCCAGATCATGCCCTGCACCAGCACGAGCCCGTTCAGAAGCGTCCCCACCTCGGCGGCCGAAGCGCCGAGACGGTCGGCGGCCGGGGCGCGCGAGGCAAGGTACCAGACCCCCGCCACCAGCACGACGAAGAACGACAGGAACGCGATCCACGCGGTCGGCACGTGGACGTAGAGGATCTTCTGCAGGTGCCCCATGTCGCGGGCAGGGAGCGTTGCGAAGCCGACACGCTGGGTGTAGGCGAAGAAGGCCACCGCCGCAGCGCCGAAACCGGCCAGCACGAGCCCGGGCCGCAGCAGCGCCGGGGCTGCGCGTTCCACCCAGGCGGGCACCCCGCGATCCGTCGCCAGATCACGATCCACGGACATACCGCTCCTCCCCGAATCCCTCGGCCATCGCTGTCCTCTCTTCCGTCGTTACGATACAGCGCGCACCGAACACCTGCTCGCGGCCGCGCTTCCGGGCTCAGCGACCTGCTAGTCCTCCAGCACCGCCCCGTACAGGATCGTCGCCGCCCCCAGGAATATGGCGTCGAACGCCAGCAGCACGCCCACCCAGTTCACGCGCGCGGCGACGACATCGCCGAGCAGCGCGACCTGAGTGGCTCGCACGGCCGCGATCACGAGCGGCGCGAGCATGGGAAACAGCAGCAGCGGCAGGAGAACCTCCCGCGCGCGCACGCGGCTCGCCATCCCCGCGTAGAACGTCCCCAGCGCCACGGTGCCCAGCGTGCCCAACGCCAGGATCGGCAGCAGGCGGGCGAGCGCCCCGAGCAACGGCAGGCCGTACAGGATGCCGGCCATCGGCAGCACGACGGCCTCGACCGCCGCGACGAACGCCAGGCTGCCCAGCACCTTGCCGAGGAAGAGCGACCGCCGATCCCCGGCGTACAGGAGCAACGCGTCCAGGGCGCCGTCCTCCAGCTCCAGCTGATACGCGCGCCCGAAGGCCAGGACGGAGCTGAAGATCACCGTCAGCCACAGCACGCCCGCGGCGGCAGCCCGCAGCGCGTCGGGGTCGGGACCCAGCGCGAAACCGAACAGCACGAGCATGAGCGCCGCGAACCCGACCACGGCGCCGAAGTTCGCCCGGGAGCGTGCCTCCACGAGGACGTCCTTGTGGGCGACGGCGAGGATCCGGGAGAGCTCGCCGGGCGCGCCTCCCGGTCGGTCTCGGCGCCGGCTCATCGAAGCGCCATCCGCTGCGCCCCGGGCTCGGGGTGACGCTCCTTGGGCTCGGATGCGATCCGGCCGGCGTCGAGCCAGACGGTCCGATCCACGAGGCGGCGCGCGCGCTCCAGGTCGTGGGTCGCGATCACGACCGATCCGCCGCGTGCGAGCACGCCCCGGACTTCGGCGCCCAGGAGCTCCAGGCCGGGAGCGTCGAAGCTCGCGAAGGGCTCGTCGAGCAGGAGGAGCGAAGGTTCCGCGAGGAGAATCCGGGCGAGCGAGAGCCGACGGCGCATCCCCGCCGAGAAGCCGCGCACGCTGCGCTGCGCCTCCGCGGCGAGCCCCACCCTTTCGAGCGCGGCTCCCAGGCTCGCCTCGTCGGCGGCCAGGCCCAGCATGCGGGCCGCGAACGCCAGGTTCTGGCGGGCGGAGAGGTCCTCGTACAGGCCGGTGCGGTGCGCGAGGAAGGACGTGCGGGCGCGCGCCGCGTCGGCCTCTGTGACCGTGTCGTGCCCGAACACGCTCGCGGAGCCGCGCGTGGGCCGCAGGAGCGTCGCGGCGACCCGCAGCAGCGTCGTCTTGCCGCTGCCGTTCGGTCCCGCCAGGGCCACGGCCTCGCCGGGCTCGACCTTGAGGTCGACGCCGCGCAGCGCCCAGGCGCGCCCGTACCGGCGCGCGACTGCCCGCAGCGCCAGGGCGGACGGGTTGGAGCCGCGGGTGGCTTGGGTCGTCACGTTCCTCGCATCCGTCGGAGCGGCGCGCCCGCGTGCGCGTGCAGGGCCCGCCGCAAGTGGCAGGAAGATAGGCGAGGGCCGGGAGGCGGGCCATGCCCGTGGTCCCGGCCCTCGCCTGTACCTCTACGCGAAGTCACGCGGAGGAAATGCTTGTGGGGAAAGCTCCTACGCAGCCATTCCCCGGCCTCTACCTAGCCCTCGAAATCCACGGTCGGCGCCTCGCGCGCGCGCTCGGGTGCCTCGAACGGCTCGCGCCGGTCCGCCCCGATCACCTTCGCCGTGATCACCTGGGGGAACTGCCGTATGTAGGTGTTGTGCACCTGGACCGCCTCGTTGTAGTCCTGCCGCGAGACGCTGATCCTGTTTTCGGTCTCGGTGAGCTCGTCCTGCAGGGCGCGGAAGTTCTCGTTGGCCGTGAGGTCGGGATAGGCCTCGACGGCGACGTTGATGAACAGCCGCATCTGACGGGCCACGTCCGAGGACAGCTGGCTCAGCGCCTCGGCGTCGACCTCCGAGCTGACTCCCTGCGCCAGCGCCTCGCTGGCCTCCGCGAGGCCCGCCCGGGCACGCGCCACCTGCGTGAACGTCTCCTGCTGGAACTCGGCCGCCTCGTCGACGGTCGCCACGAGGTTCGGAATCAGGTCGTTGCGGCGCATGAGCTCCGTCTCGACGTTCGCCCGCATCTGCTCGACCTGCTCGTCGAGCTCCTGGATCCGGTTGTAGCCGCAGCCGCCCAGCGAGAGCGCCAGGGGCACGAGAAGCCAACGTGCATTCATGTTCGGGACTCCTCCTGGGGGGCGTTGCCGTCGTCACGGGCCACACCGTCGACGTATCGCACCGTCCGTTCCATCAGACGGTAGTAGCTCTCCACTTCCGGGTGGGCGAGGGTCCGCGCCGGGGCCGCTCCCTCCTGGCGCGCGCGGCGCGCCTCGAGGAGCCCGGACGGGTCCCCGCCGACGACCTCGGCCGCTGCGCTGATCGTCACCTCGGCGTCCTCTGGGACGGCGCGCCCCGCGAGGCGGAGCGTGGCCCTCAGGTACGCCTCGAACGAAGGGAGCGCGCGCAACAGCAGCGCGCCGATGTCTCGCGGGTGCTCGGCCGACACCATCAGCGTGTCGTGCAAGCGCACCAGGCTGGCCCTCAGCTCGTGCTCGAGCTGGAAGCGCAACGCGTCCCTGGACACGCTCACGCCCGCGAGCGGGTCGTCTCCCGCGAGTACCTCGCGGTGGTCGAGCATGTCCGCGATCTCCACCGCGAACACGTCGGTGGCGCGCCCCCAGTCGGTCGCGTCCAGCACCATCGGCGCGGCGTTGCCCATCTCGATCCAGCGGCGGGCATCGGGGCCCGCGGTCTCGAGATCCTCCATGCGGATCCCGTCGAGCAGCAGGAGGAGGTTGATGTCGCTCACGCCCGGGATGGCCTGTCCGCGCGGTACCGATCCGTGCAGGACGGCCGCCCGGAGCCGGTCTCCCCAGAAACGCTTCACGTCCGCGACGAAGCGCCGCGCCGTCACCCTCGGGTCCGCCATACGCCCTCCTTTCACCAGCTACCGCCCGCGCCGCCTCCGCCGAAGCCGCCTCCGCCGCCGAATCCTCCGAAGCCGCCGCCGAACCCGCCGCCGCCGATGCCGCCTCCGCTGAAACCGCCCCACCCGCCACGGTGGCGTCCGCCCAGCGGGAAGGGCAGGAAGACGACGGGCAGCCGGGAACGCCGCCGGCCCCCTCCCCCGCCCCACGGGCCGCCACCCCCGCCGCTTCGGACGATCAGCAGGAAGATCATCAAGCCGATGCCGATGAGCACGATCGCGCCGAAGCCGAGGCCCTCGGCGGGCGCCTCGCGGCGCACCGCGTCCAGCGCGGGGATGTCCCCGGTGATCTCGAAGTCGAAGGCGTCGGCGTACTCCAGCGCGAGCGCGGCGACCGTCAGGAAGATCCCCTCGCCGTAGTCCTGGCGACGGAATTCGGGAATCGCGAGCCGGTCGCGGATGCGGCCGATTTCGGCGGCCGTGATGAAGGCGTTGGCGCCGCGCGCCGTGGCGACGAAGAAGTGGCCGCGCCCGTCCGGCGACGTCTCGCGTGGAACGACCAGCACGACGAGGCCGGTCTGGCGCCGATCGTCCCCGATCTCCCCCCTCTGGCCGATCTCCCAGGTGTTGCCGATGGTGCGCGCTACCTGTTCCGCGGATCGGCCTTCGAGCGATCGTAGCGTGACCACGACCATCTCGCCCCCGGACTTGCCGCGCACCTCGTCGATGATTCGCAGCGTGCGCGCCTCGTCCTCGGCGGGGATCACCTCGGCGAAGTCGTTGATGTAGCCGACCGGCGCGGGGAGGTCCTGGGCCAGGCTCGGCTGAGGAAGCGCCCACACCCACGTTGCAGCCAGCAGGGCCAGCCCGGTCCCGCCGCGCGGGGCGGTCCGTCCCGTCGCGCCCCGCGGCGGCGCGGCGCGGGAGCGCGCCGGACCAGCGCCCGTCCGGGCGATCTCCGCGGGTCGTGTTCGGTGCATGGGATCCGGGTGCGTGGGTGGCTGCCGCTCCCCTGGACTACGCGCGCGGGGGGCGGGGCGTTCACCGACGCGGTCCCCCGGAGCAGGTTTCGCGCCGCACCGGCCCACCGTCGGGGATGCTCGCGTTGCTCCCGTGGCCGTGGATGCCCAGCTTGGCCTCCCACGGAGAGTCGACCCCCCAGGGAGCGAGACCATGACCCTGCCGAAGAAGGCTGCCGGAGCCCTCCTGCGGGCCGTCGCGGGTGCGTTTATGCTGCAGGCCGGAATCCTTGTCCCCGCCCCGGTCGATGCGCAGTGGACCCACCGCTATCCGAAGGTCGAGGGGTACTCCCACCACGTCTACCTGGAGGGCTACGAACTGCCGACGCTGACGGGCGGCCCGTTCGATCCGGCGCCCGCTCCCGACGGGAACCGGCTCGCGTTCGCCGCCCGGGGCTGGCTGTGGGTGCTGGACACGACCTCGGGAGTGGCGACCCGGGTCACCAACGGACCCGGCGTGGACGCCAGGCCCGCGTGGTCCCCCGACGGGTCCCGCCTCGCCTTCGTGCGCGACCACTCCGACGAGACCGAGATCGTGATCCTGGACCTCGACAGCGGCACCGAGACGGTCGCCGTGGCCGAACCGGGCATCGACCTGGATCCGGCGTTCTCCGCCGACGGCCGCTGGCTCTACCACACCTCGATCGGAACGGGCGGCCTCGACCTGTGGCGCCTCGACCTCGCGTCTTGGCAGCGGGAGCCGGTGACGACCACGCCGGGGGTCGAGCGCGAAGCCCAACCGCTCGCCGATGGCAGCGGCGTCGTGTTCCTCCGCAAACGGGGGGAGGACGCCATCGTGCATCGCGGTCTGGCGGATTCGACGGAGACGGCGCTCTACGCCGGGCGGATCCTTTCCCAGACCGGCCACGCGCTGGCGCCGGATGGCCGCACCCTCGCGTTCACGCGCCCGGTGGGCGACGACGATTGGGAGCTGGCGCTCCTGGACCGGTTCAATCCGGTGAGCCGGGTCCACCTCGTGTCCGGCCGCCCGCTGACGCCCGGTTGGAGCCCTGACGGTTCGCGCGTCTACTACGCCGAGGCCGACGACGATGAGGCCATGGCCCTGTGGAGCGTGGCGGCGGCGGGCGGAGAGCCCGCGCGCGTAGAGGTCCGCGGGTGGGAGTGGTCGGCGCCGGTGGGCGTCGTCCGGATCCGCACGTTCGATCCGGAAGGCCGGCCCGTGCCGGCCCGCCTGTCGGTGACGGACGGAGCGGGCCATCCGCTGGTGGCCGCCGCCGCCCAGCCCCGTTTCGACGGTCAGACGGGGCGGGTCTTCGCCTACTCCGACGGCGTCCTGGACTTCGAGGCGCCGGCGGGCGAGGTCAGGGCGATGGCGGTGCGCGGGCTCGCGACGGTGCCCGCGGTGGACGGCGGTGCCGTGCCGGCCGGCGATACGCTGGTCCTGGACCTCGTCCTGGAGCCGCTGTGGAACGCCGCGGCCGCGGGGTGGGCTGCGGGCGACCACCACTTCCACCTCAACTACGGCGGGCCCTACCGGCTCGACCCCGAGGATCTGCTGCTGCAGCTGCGCGCCGAGGATGTGGACGTCGCCACGCCGCTCGTGGCGAACCTACACGACCGCTTCGGCGAGCAGCGCTTCTGGGGCTGGGAGCGTTCCGGCGACGGGCCGTGGGTCCACTTCGGGCAGGAGGTGCGGTCCCACTTCCTGGGCCACGTGTCGCTGATCGGAGCCGGCGAGCTCTTCTGGCCGTGGGTGTGGGGTCCCGGTTACCAGGTCTACGGGCGCGACGACCGCCCCAACGCCGACGCGCTCCGTTTCGGACGCGACCGGGGTGGGCTGGGCACGTACGTCCACCCCGTGTCCCGGCCCGGGCCGTTCTCGGGCGTGGAGGACGCCCCCTCGGTGCCGCTCGAGCTCATCGCCGACGCGGCCCTTGGCGATCTCGACGCGATCGAGGTCGTGTGCCTGTGGACCGACGAGATGGGCACATCGGACCTCTGGCACCGGCTGCTCACGATCGGCAGACCCGTGGCCGCGAACGCCGGCACCGACGTGATGGCCAACTTCTATCGCACGATGGGCGTCGGCACCGCCCGCGTGTACGTCCGCGCCCCCCGCGAGGAGGGGATGGCGGGCTACCTGGAGGCCCTGCGGGCGGGACGCAGCTTCGTCACGACCGGGCCGTGGCTCGACTTCCGGCTGGACGGGGCCGCGCCCGGGGACGCCGTGCCGGCCGACGGCGCCGGCGCGTGGACGCTCGACCTGCGCTCGGCGGTCCCGATCGATCGCGTCGAGGTGCTGGTCAACGGCGAGGTCGTGTGGAGCGACGGCGGCGGTGTCGCTCCGGGAGCATCGCGCACGCTCTCGGGCACCGTCACGCTCCCCGCCGGGGGCTGGGTGGCCGCGCGGGCCGTCGGCCCGCCGACCACCGAATGGCCGGCGATGAACAGCTACGGCTTCGCGCACTCGTCTCCGATCTGGATCGACAGCGTGGGCAGCCGGGACACCGCCGCCGCCAGCCGCGCGGCCACGGAGCTCCTGACGTTGCTGGACGCCGGCGAGGCGCGCCTGCGGGCGGGCTACGAGGGCACCCCGATCCCAAGGCTGCTGGGCCGCTTCGAGGAGGCGAGAGGGGAGCTCCAGGCGCTGATTCGAGAGGAGGACTAGAGGGCCGTCCCGCGCGGACGGATCACCCGCAGCGGACGTCGTCCGCCCCCAGCGGCCGGCACGAGGAGGGAAAGCCGTACTCCTTCCAGAAGTCCAGGAACCCGTCCTCCCGCATCCAGTGGTGGAATTCCTCGGTGCGCCGGAGGTCCGCGAAGCGCGGGTCGTCGAAGATCCAGGAGATCCCGAAAGCCGACGTCGTGCGGGCCCCGTGGATCTCGTCGTCCGCCAGCGCCACGGCCCGCTCCGTCGCGCCCGCCAGCGCGGCGACGATCAGGTTCCTACGGGACCCGGCGATCCGACCCACGACGTCTTCGGGGTACGAGCCATCCGGCCTGACGGCCGCCCTGAGCCGGTCCACGTCCTCCATGAGGGAGGGCAGGTAATCGGGACGCCCCTGACCCAGGGTGGAGGCGAACCGGGAGGCGAGCGCCACGTAACCGTCGATGTCCCCGGCCAGCAGGTAGGCGTCGGCCCCGAAATAGAGGATCGGACCGAACGTCGAGTCGAGCGCCGCGGCGCGCACGTACTGGGGCAGCGCCCGCGGATAGTCCGCGGCGGCGGTCAGCGCCATGGCGTAGGCGAGGATGTTCACCGGCATGGGGTCCAGCGCGACCATGCGCTCGGCGAGCTCCACCGCCCGGTCGCTGAGGCCGAACGCGAAGAAGTTGCCGACCAGGTCCTCCATGACGACCGCGTTGGACGGATCGATCTCGAGCGCGCGTTCGTGGAAGCGCGTGCTCTGGACGCCGTCCGTGGTGACGACGCCCATCGCGTGCAGCGCGGCCGGCAGCTTCGGCGCGAGCTGGTAGGCGCGCTCCGCAGCGGCGCGGGCTTCCCCGAACACGGCCTCCCTCTCCTCGTCGCTCAGCGGGATGCTGCTCTGACTCGCGTAGACCGGGTAGCGCTCGAGCGAGCCCGACAGGGTCGCCCACGCCGGGGCGAACTGGGGGTCCAACTCCACCGCGACCTTCAGCGAGTCGATCGCCTCGTCGAGGCGGGTGCGGGCGCGCAGCTTGGCCAGGCCTTGCAGGTAGAGGTCGTAGGCCCTGCGGCTGTCCGTGCGACTCGCGATTACCTGCGTCTCGCCCAGGTCGAGCTCGACACTCAGGGCGTCGGCGATAGCGCGGGCGATCTCCTCCTGGACCGCGAAGATGTCGTCCAGGTCCCGATCGTATTGATCCGACCAGAGGTGAAAGCCGCTGTCCGCCCGGATGAGCTGCGCCGTGATCCGCACGGCGTCGCCCTGCTTGCGAACGCTCCCCTCGAGGATGTGCTGGACGCCGAGATCCCGGCCTACCTCCCGGAGGTCGGGGTTCTGGCCTTTGTACTGGAACGCGCTCATCCGCGCCGCGACGCGCAGGTCGGGGACGCTCGCGAGTGCGTTCAGGATCTCCTCCGTGATTCCGTCGGAGAAGTACTCCTGCTCGGGATCGCTGGACATGTTCGTGAACGGCAACACCGCGATCGATGGGGCCGCGCTCTCCTCTCCCGCGACCCCCGCGTCGTCGGCGGCCGCCGCCGCGGCATCGCCGGGGCGCGGGGCGAAACGGCTCTCCCATACGAAGTAGGCCAGCGCCACGACGAGCCCGCCGATGATCAATCGGTTCAGCCGCGCGCCGCTCGAGCCCGAGAGCGTCGGACTCGAATCCACCTCCGCGGTCGTACGCACTCCTTCGGGGGTGATCTCGTACGCCCAGGCGAGGAACGCCGCCACGGGGAGCCCGAGCAGCAGCGCCACGATCAGCATCCGCATGACCCAGTCGGGTGCCGCGAAGCTCGCGGCCGCCAGGTCCGCGACCTGGAGCACGAGCCAGCCGACGACGGCGTAGGCCGTGGCTACGCGAATGACGTTGCGTCGCCGCAGCTCATCGAAGAGGCGCATGGCGAGAATGCTACACACTCGGGGCGCCGCCGTCGATGCGTAACGGATGGCGGAGCGTGGACGCCGGGCGTGCGACGTTCTTGCCCGCCGCGGGCCGCCGGGCGACCGTTGGGCCGTCATGAGCGCAATCGGACGTTGGCTGGTAGAGCTGAAGCGACGGAAGGTGTTTCGCGTCGGGGTGGTCTACGGGGCCATCGCGCTCGCCGTCGCAGATGGAGCGGACTCCCTCCTGGCTCCGCTCGGGGCTCCTCCGTGGGTCCAGACCACCATCGCCGCGCTCGCGGTCGCCGGCTTCCCGGTCGCTCTGATCCTCGCCTGGCTCTACGAGCTCACGCCCGACGGGCTGCGCCGAACCGCCAGCCGCGAGGGCTCGGCCGCCGACGTGCGGGCGGGCTGGGCCCCCTACCTGGAAGCGTCGCTGCTGCTCGCTGTGCTGGTGGCCGGCGTCTGGCTGTTGGGCTTCGCCCGCAACGGCAGCCCAGACTCGACGCGAGGCGCGAGGGCCGTGGCCCCGGGGGAAGCGGAGCCGTCATCCTCTTCGCTCGCGGTACTTCCGTTCGACAACCTGAGCGCGGACTCCGAGGACCGGTACTTCGCCGATGGGCTGGCGATCCAGCTGCTCGACGAGCTGGCGCGCGCCGGGCCGCTCCAGGTCGCGGCGTGGTCCTCGTCGACTGCCTTCCGCGACTCGACGCTCACCGTGGGACAGATCGGCCGGGCCTTGAACGTCGGCAGCGTCGTGAACGGCAGCGTGCGCCGCAGCGCCGAGCGCCTTCGCATCACGGTGGCGCTGACCGACGTGGAGAGTGGCTTCAATGTCTGGTCGACCACGTTCGATGAGGCGCCCGCGGACGTTTTCGCCATCCAGGACGCCATCGCGCGCGAAATCGTACGGCAGCTGCGGGGCCGCCTCCTGCCCGACGACTCCGCGGGGGTGGACGTGGCCCGCACCCGCTCGCTCGCCGCCTTCGACAGCTACCTGCAGGGGATCGACAAGCTGCGCCTCCGGCTCCCGGACGCGCTGAACGAGGCCCGCGAGCTCTTCGAGCGCGCCATCGACATCGACCCGGCGTACGCCAAGGCCTACGCGGGGCTGGCCGAGGCCTACTATCACCTCTCGACGCACGACGCCACGTCCCCGACCGAGCAGTTCGCGGACCGGGCGAAGCAGTACGGGCGGCTCGCCCTGGAGCTGGATCCCCTGAGCGCGGACGCGCACGCGGTGATGGGCGCCGTGGCCTTTCAGATCGATCTGGCGTTCGACGAGGCCGAGCGCGCGCTGCGGGAGGCCATCCGGCTGAATCCGAGCGCGGCGGCGGCGCACCAATGGCTCGGCGAGACCCTGCTGGTCCAGGGCCGGCTCGACGACGCTGCCACGACGCTCGAGCGCGCGGCCGAGCTGGATCCGCTGTCCCCGATGCCGGAGCTTCTGCTGGGCTTCACGGCGGTGCTGCGCGGAGACGTCGACCGCGGCGTAGCCCGCTGGCAGGCCCTCGGGGAACGCTATCCCGAGTTCGCCTGGGCTCCGCTCGATGTCGCGTGGACCCTCCTCGTGGAGGGGGACGGTGCCGGCGCGATCGAGTTCTGGCACGCTGGCGCCCGCCGCTATCACGCCGCCGATCCTGACGCCGCCGAGCGGCTCGGGCGTGGTATGGACTGGATTGTCGAGGCGCGGCGGGAGCCCGAGCGCCGGGCCGAGGCGGTCCGCTACTGGCAGGAGCTCCCGGCCGACGTGACGCTGCAGCACTGGCGCTTCATCGCGCTCACCCACCTGGATACTGAGGCGGCGCTTGCGGTACTCCGCGACATGCGGGATCGCCGGGACCCGCTGTTCGTCTACTCCAACATCGACCTCATGTGGTCCGACACTGCCCAGGACCTGAGGCGGCTGGAGGCGTTTCTGGAGTCGTCGGGCATCCCCGCCCTGCCGGCCGAGCGGTTCGGCTCGTGGCGCAGGGGTGACGGGGATCTCTAGCAGACGCGTCGTACGAACGAGGCCGCGGCCTAGGAAGCCGGCACCGTGCACGCGTGGTCCTGATACGTCTGCCATGCCGCCGGCGGGGCGGACTCGACCAGCTCGTCGATGAAGGTCTGGAAGTCGTCGCTGAACCAATCCCGACGCACGGTCCACCACTCACGGACACCCGGCAGCCGCGAGACCTCGTTGAGCTGCCTCTGGAAGCTCCGCCAGATGCGCGGCTCCACCATGCCTTCCTCCGCGTAGTAGTGGAGCTGCTCGGCGGCCCTGAAGATGCGGAACCAGATCACGAAGAACTGCAGGCGCTCGGCACCGTCGAGGTTGTCCAGGCCGTCGATTCCCTTGACGTATACGCAGGCGGCGTGGGGGTCGTCGGCTAGCACGTCGAGGGCGTCGGCGTACTCGGCCGCGAGCATCTGCGTGGCGTTCACCCGCTGGATCCGGGTGTTCTGCCTCAACTCCAATCCCACGAAGACCAGGCCCACCACGACGGCGAGCGCTCCGACGATCTCGGCGATATCGGACCGGGTGAAGGGCTGCGTAGCGCCTCCTAGGCGACGGCGGAAGCTCGGGGTGGGCGCAAGCTAGTCCCGCAGAATGGTCTCCGAAACCGCTCGACCTCCATCCTCGCGCGTCGGGCGCTCGAGCGCCCCCCACAGCCGTCGCCGCCCCGGCGGGCACACGGCACAGGATCCCGAAGCCCGCCGCGCGCCGTGATCTCGCCGAGAGGTGACGTCTGGATTAGACTGTGCCCGGCGCGGACGCGACCCTTTTGCCTGCCCTCTCCAGGTGGCGGCGAATCGAGCCCGGCGGGCGCACTCGAGATGCGTCGGGAAACGTGCGGATCGGGATGGACCCTATGGCGGGCATCGACAGCGCGGGGGTGGGCGGAGCGTGGTGGCGGGTCGGCTCAGGCACGCTGCGCGAGGGAGACCTCGGGCCGCTGTGTACCCACCGGGTCCGGCTGGACCACGGCGATCGAGGCGTGGATCCGCCCCAGGAGCTGTTCGGCGGTCGGGGGGAAGATCAACCGGCGCAGCCCGTGTTGGTGCCGCGAGGCACCGACCACGAGCAGGTCCGCTTGATAGTCGGCGGCCAGCCAACCCAGCGTGGCGATCGTCCTGCCGTGCACCAGCGCGATCTCGGGCTTCGGACGCACTGCGGTCCGCCGCACGAGTGCCTGGAGACGTGCGCGGCGCTCGGAGGCTTCTGCCCGGAGGACCCGCACGAGGGCGTGAGGGCTCCCTCCCCGATAGCGGCTCCGGATCAAAGATTCGCCGGTCACGGTGAAGGCGTGCACGAGGCGAACCTCCGCGCCCGCCGCCCGCGCGAACGCCGCCGCCGTCTCGACCACGCGGGCTGCCAGTGATTCGCTCGCTCCCCGGGACACATCCACACCGGCCAGGACCATCCGGATCGGTCCGCTCTGCGCCGGGTGCAGAATCCACACGGGGCAGCGCCAGCCGGAAATCAGGTCACGCTCGGCCGGTGCATATCGGAGCGGCCATTGGAGGCTGTCAGGGCACGCCACGCTCACCACGAGATCGTACGGGCTCGTTGCTCGCTCGACCGCTCCCGGCCGCACCCGCCGGATCGTCAACGAGGCCCCGTGGGCTTCCGCGATTCGCAGGACGCACGGCCGGGAGCGGGACTGGCCGCTGCCGCCAGGCTCGAGGTAGAGGATCCGTCGGAACCGCATTGCCGGCTTCTCCCTCCGTGGAGAACCTACCGTTGCAAGATGGGCTCGATCCCTGCGGTCGCGAAACAATTTGCGTCGGCGCGGGACGCGCCGGAGGCTTGGGGCCTGCGTCCGCGGTCAGCCCGGCCGCCAGCGATACCCTGCACCGGGAGGGCACCTGATGGCACGCGGCGGCAGGGGAGAAGGGCTGTCCAAGGAACTCGGGCTCTTCGACGTCTTCGCCATCTCGACGGGGGCGATGTTCAGCTCCGGCTTCTTTCTGCTCCCCGGCCTTGCCTCGGCGCAGGCGGGCCCTGCGGTCGTGCTGGCGTACCTGCTGGCCGGGCTCCTCGTAGTCCCGGCCATGCTGAGCAAGGCGGAGCTGTCCACGGCGATGCCGCGAGCCGGAGGCACCTACTACTTCCTGGACAGGAGTCTCGGGCCCGTCGCGGGAGCCGTGGGAGGGCTGGGGACCTGGGGCGCGCTGATCTTGAAGAGCGCGTTCGCGATCATCGGCATGGGCGCGTATCTGGCCCTCTTCATCGAGGTGCCGATGACCGCGCTGGCCATCGCGCTGACGCTCTTCTTCACGCTTTTGAACCTGGTCGGCGCAAAGGAGAGCAGTCGGGTGCAGGGCGGGCTGGTCGTGGTCCTGCTCGCGGTGCTCGCTTTCTTCGTGATCCAGGGGATGGTGGAGATCTGGACCCTGGGCCCGGGCGATGTCGTGCGGACCCAGTTCACTCCGTTCATGCCGTTCGGATCGGAGAGCCTGCTCGCCACGGTGGGGCTGGTCTTCGTGTCGTATGCCGGGCTGACGAAGGTCGCCAGCGTTGCCGAGGAGGTGGAGAACCCGGATCGCAACATCCCCCTGGGCATGGTGCTGTCCCTCGTCGTAGCCACCGCGTTCTACGTCCTCGGCGTGTTCGTGATGGTGGCGGTTCTCGACCCGGGGGAGCTGCGCGCGGACCTGACGCCGGCGGCCACCGCGGCCCAGGCGTTCTTCGACTGGCTGCCGGGCTCGGTGGGCCTCTTCCTGGTCGTCGCGGCCGCCATCGCGGCGTTCGCATCGACTGGCAACGCGGGCATCATGTCCGCCTCGCGGTATCTCCTGGCCATGGGGCGGGACCACGTCGTGCCGCCGCGGCTGGCAGAGATCGGCCGCTTCCGGACGCCCACCCTCGCCCTGGGCGTCACGGCCGTGGCCATGATCCTGTGCCTCCTCCTCCTCGACGTCACCTCCGTGGCGAAGCTGGCGAGCGCCTTCCAGCTGCTCGTCTTCGCCTTCATCAACCTGGCGGTCGTCGTGCTGAGGGAGAGCCGGATCGAGGGGTACGAGCCAGGGTTCTCCTCGCCGCTGTACCCATGGATGCAGGTGGCCGGCTTTCTGGCTCCGCTGTGGCTGATCACGGAGATGGGCCCGTTGACGGTGCTGTTCACCATCGGCATGGTCGCGGCCTCCTTCCTCTGGTACTACTACTACTCCCGTCGGCACATGGCGCGGGAGGGGGCCGTTCTGCACCTCTTCCAGCGGCTGGGGCGCCAGCGCGACCCGTCGCTCGACCGGGAGCTCCGGGTGATCCTCACCGATCAGGCTGCGGAGGACCGGGACCCCTTCGACGACCTGGTCACCGAGGCCAGGTTGATCGACATCGAGGAGCCCCAGACGTACGAAGCCGTGGTGTGGCGGGTCGCGACCCACTTCTCCGACCAGACCGGCACGCCGGCGGAGCGGATCGCCGAGGGTTTCCTGGCGGTGTCCCGTATCGGACTGACCCCGCAGTCGCGCGGCGTGGCCTTCCCGCACCTCCGGTTGTCGGCGCTCAAGGCGTTCGAGCTCGTGCTGGTGCGGTTGAAAGAAGGCGTCGAGATCCCGATCGATGATCCCTTGTCGGGCGAGATGGGCACGCCGGTCCGCGCCATCTTCTTCCTGGTCAGCCCCGAGGGCAGCGCCCGCGAACATCTGACCCTCCTGGCGACCCTCGCCGAGCGCGTCGACCGGGGGGATTTCCTGTCCCGGTGGACCAGCGCCCGGACGGAGCAGGAGCTGAAGGAAGCCCTGCTGCACGAGGAACGGTTCCTCTCGATCCGCGTGCGCCGCACCGGCCCCACGGCGTCACTGGCAGACGCCGAGATCCGCGAAGTCTCCTTCTTCACGGGCGCGCTCATCGCGCTCGTACACCGGGATGGCGAGGTGCTGATCCCGACCGGTCGCCTGCGCCTGGAGGAGGGCGACCGCCTGACCATCGTCGGAGACGTCGACGCGATCGCGTCTCTCCGCGAGCGGTTCGGATTCCGCCGGCCTCGGCGTGCCCGGCCGGAATCGTGATGGGCAACCCGGCCGCCGGGGAACGGAAGGCGCCCGGTACACGGGAAGATCCGGCAATGCCCCCGGCTGGACTCGAACCAGCGGCCTCGGGATTAGGAATCCCGCGCTCTATCCACCTGAGCTACGAGGGCGGTCGTACGAACCGGCAGGAAAGGTGGCGGATCGGGGTCCGCAGTTCCAGCGGTGACCGCGAGCCGTTCGAGTCGCCGCCGGCGTCCCGGCCGTCAGCGTGCGGCGGTCCTGCCTTCGAGGTGCACGCGTCGCACTTCCCCGGCGCCCTCCAGCGGCACCGCGATACCGAACCAGCTGCCAGGCGGCACGCGTCCGGCTCGATAGGAACAGAACAGGGGCCCCGCGCTCCACGCGCCCTCGCGTGTCGTGTTGAGGTGCTCGGCGGGGTAGAAGTACTCCTCGTAGGCGGCGCCCGGGGCGATCCGCACTGGCGGTCGCTTGAGCGGGAAGCGTTTCGCGGCGGGGTTGTCTGGCCGATGCCCCAGCAGCGGGGCGGGCGCCGCGGGTACACGCCGCCAGACCGGCGCGCCGGGTATGGGCTGGCTCTCGTCTCGGGCCTCGAAGCGGACGAGGTCGGCGGCCGGCACCAGCCGGTGGCCTAGGCCGGACGGATCCCTGAACACGACGCCGTCGACGTCCAGGCGGAGGGTGTCGTCCGACAGGTTCTCCACTGCGAGCTGCACCCACTCCGCCCCTAGCGCGACGCGAAAGTGGGCGCCGTCCACTTCGACGAGGTTGGGGGCGTAGGCCGGAGACCCCACCAGCTGGACCGGTGGGGCCACGGCAGAGCCGCACCCCGGCTGGAGGGCGCACACGATCCCCGTCAACATCATGGTGGCGGCGTGGCGGCTGGGCATCGCGACACGATATCCGCACGCGCGCGGGCCAGCCAGTGGGGGCGCCGAACGCGTCGCGCTCAGCGGACGTACTCGATCAGCAGGAACCCGCCCACCAGAAGAACGATGAAAGCCCACGCAAGCCAGGTGAAGTAGCGGTCGATGAAGCGCTGGATCGGCGCGCCGTAGCGCTTGATCAGCGCCGCCAGGACGAAGAAGCGGAGTCCCCGGCTGAGGCCGCTCGCCAGCAGGAATATCGGCAGGCTGATGCCGAAGACCCCCGACGACAGCGTGAACACCTTGTAGGGGATCGGCGTGAGCCCCGCGGTGAACACGGCGAGGAAGCCCCAACGGTCGTAGAGCGCCCCGACCTCGGCGAACGACTCCGGGGTGACGCCCGGGACGTGGTCGAAGAAGAAGGTGTCGACGGCGGACCAGGCGCCCCAGCCGATCAGGTAGCCGGCGAGCCCGCCCAGGACAGACGCCGCCGTACAGACGGCTGCGAAGCGCAGCGCCCGCGAAGGCCTGCCGACGCACAGCGCCAGCAGCAGCGGGTCGGGCGGGATCGGGAAGAACGAGGACTCGGCGAAGGAGAGCGTGCCGAGCGCGGCCTCCCCGCCCGGCCGGTCCGCCCACCCCACGACCCAGTCGTAGAGCCGCCGGAGGAGGCCCGCGTCGCGCGCGTGCACGTGGCCCGGTGCGAGGGAGGCGTCGTACGCGCGTGGGTCCACCTCTTCGGCGGCGGCCATCGTGGGACCCACGGCACTCGTCGCGACGCCTTCCTGCTCCGCGTCGCCGCCGACCGCCCCTTCGCGTGCGCCGTCCCCCTCCACCCCGCCGTTCTCGTCCGTCAAGCCCCGCCTCCGTTTCCCAGCCCCGACCTGGTGCCTTCGTTCCACCCCTGCCGGCCGAGCAGCGGCACGAACGTGCACGCGATCTCCTGCGTGACCGACATCCCGTCGGGCTCCCGGCGGACGACCCGCAGGTGCTGCAGGTCACGGTCCCCGACGGGCACCACGAGCCGCCCCCCCATCGACAGCTGCTCGACCAGCGCGGCGGGGACCTCCGGCGACGCCGCCGATACGATGATGGCGTCGTAGGGCGCGTAGCGTGACCAGCCGAGCGAGCCGTCGCCGACCGTGACCAGGACGTTGCGCGCGCCCGTCGCCTCGAGCGCCGCGCGCGCGCGGCTGGCGAGCTGCGGGATGCGTTCGACCGAGTACACGTGGTCGGCCAGACGCGCCAGCAGCGCGGTCTGGTAGCCGCTCCCGGTGCCCACCTCCAGTACCCGGTCCCCTTCCCCGACCTCCGCCAGCTCCGCGCACAGCGCCTGCAGCGAAGGCTGGGAGATCGTCTGGCCGAAGCCGATGGGCAGCGCGCAGTCCTCGTAGGCGCGGTGGGTGACGCCTTCGGGGACGAAGCGGTGGCGCGGCACCTCGGCGACCGCGCGCAGGACCGCGAGATCCTTGACGCCCTTGCGCCGGACGACGTCCAGCAGGCCCTCCCGAGCCCGCGTGAAGCGGTCGCTCACGGGGTGCCCAGGTCCCAGCGCTCCAGATCCGCCAGGAGCCGGTGGTTCGTGAGGTCCAGGTGCAGCGGCGTGACCGACACGTAGCCGTCCCGGACCGCCTCGAAGTCGCTCCGCTCGCTCCCCCACCAGCGACTCTCGCCGCCGCCGATCCAGAAGTACTCGCGGCCGCTGGGATCGGTCGCGCGCGTGAGTGAGTCCTCGTACGCGCGTCGGCCCAGGACCGTCACTCTGGTGCCCTTGACGTCGGTTGCGGGCACCGGCGGCAGGTTGACGTTCAGTAGGGTCTCCCTGGGGAAGCCGTCGCGTCGCACGATCCGTCCCAGCAGCTCCGCGAGCAGGTCTTCCCAGGCCTCATCGAGAGGCGGGTCGGGGTCGGCCGCGGCGAAAGAGACGGCGACCGCCGGGATCCCCAGGATAGTGGCCTCCATGGCGGCGGCGACGGTGCCGGAGTACAGCACATCGTCGCCCAGGTTGGATCCGTGGTTGATGCCGGACAGCACGAAATCCGCGGGCCGGTCCAGGAGTTCGCCCAGCGCCAGCACCACGCAGTCCGTGGGCGTGCCGTCGACGACCCGGGCGCCGTCGCCCACCGTCCGGACTCGCAGCGGCCGGTGCATTGTGAGGGAGTGGCTGGTCGCGCTCTGCTCGCGATCCGGCGCAACGACGTCGACCTCTCCCAGGCGCGCCGCTACCCTGGTCAGGACGCCGATCCCGGGGGCCAGGTAGCCGTCGTCGTTGGTCACCAGAAACCGCATCAGCGCTGCTTCGGAGGCGTCAGGATCTTCTCGAGCTCATCGAGCTCATCGCTCAGGTGCGTCATCAGCTCGGCGTCGATCGCCCGCCGCCGCGCGTCGGGCAGGTCGCCGCCGCGGCGGAGCTGTTCGAGCCGCTGGCGGGCCCCTTCGATCGTGTACTTCTCCTCGTAGAGCAGCCGCTTCACGAGGAGCACCAGCTGGATCTCCTTACGCCGGTACACGCGGTTGCCCGACCGGTTCTTGGAAGGGCTCAGAATGCCGAACTGGGTCTCCCAGTAACGGAGCACGTGGGGCTTGAGGTCTACGATCTCGCAGACCTCGCCGATCGAGTAGTACTCCCTGGGGGCGATTCTGGATGGGGTCACGTCCAACGCTCCGGTTTCGGGTCCCTGAGCATCAGGTTGCGCATGGCTTCGTTGGGCGAGCGGCCCTCGAACAGCACCGCGTGGACCTCCGCGACGATCGGCATCTCGATCCCCTCCCGCGCCGCCAGGCGGTGGGTTGCCCGGGTCGTGTCGACGCCCTCGGCGACCATCCGCATCTCGCCCAGGATGTCCTCCAGCGAGCGGCCCTTGCCCAGCTCCACGCCGACGCTGCGGTTGCGGCTCAGGCCGCCTGTGCACGTGAGGATGAGGTCGCCCATGCCCGCAAGCCCCGAGAACGTCAGCGGGTCGGCGCCCAGCGCGGTGCCGAGCCGGGCGATCTCGGCGAGGCCGCGCGTGATCAGCGCCGCCTGGGTGTTGTGTCCCAGGCCGAGGCCCACCGCCATACCCGACGCGATGGCGACGACGTTCTTGAGCGCGCCGCCCAGTTCCACGCCGGTGACGTCGGCCACCGTGTAGACGCGGAAGTAGGAGGTCTGGAAGAGCTCCTGGACGCGGCGCGCGGCGGACTCGTCCTCGCTCGCCACGGCGACCGCGGTGGGCACCTCGCGGGCCACCTCGGCGGCGAAACTGGGGCCCGACAGAAAGCACGCCGAGTGCGCGATCGCCGGGGGAAGCGTGGCGTCCAGCACTTCGGCCATGGTGCGCAGCGAGGAGGTCTCGATGCCCTTCGAGGCGCTCACCACGAGCGCGCCGGGGTCCAGGTGCTCGGCCGCGCCCGCCATGACGCGGGAGACGTGTTGGGACGGGCTGACCGAGACGACCACCGGGGCGCCCGAGACCGCGTCGGCGATGTCCGTGGTGGCGACCAGGCGCCGGGGCAGCTCCACACCCGGAAGATAGATCGAGTTCTCGTGCCGGTCGTTGATCGCGGCCGCGACGTCCTTCTCGTACGACCACAGGTGGACGTCGTGGCCCTTGCGGGCGAGCAGATGCGCGAGCGCGGTCCCCCAGCTCCCCGCCCCGACGACCCCGATCGCGTTCACGATGCCCGCTCCCTGTTTCGAAAAGACGCTTCCTCGCCGCTCAGCAGCCGGCGGATGTTGGCGCGGTGCGTGACGAGCACGAAGCCCGCGAGCGCGATCGCCACGGCCAGCACGATCCCGGAGCCGTAGAGCCACCAGACCAGCACCGGCAGCGCCAGCGCCGCGGCGATGGAGCCCACCGAGACGATGCCGGTCAGGCCGACCAGGACGCCCCAGATGACGAGGCCGATCGCGACCGCGGCGGGCGCGAGCGCCAGGAACACTCCCGAACCCGTGGCGACGCCCTTGCCGCCCCGGAAGCGCATGTAGACGGGGAACACGTGGCCCAGGATCGCCGCCACCCCGAACACCAGTGCCAGCGGCGTGCCGCCGCCCGCCAGCGCCGGGAAGAAGTACGTCGGCACGAACCCCTTGGCGACGTCCAACACCATCACCGGCGCGGCCCAGCGCGCCCCCAGCACGCGGAACGCGTTGGTGGCGCCCAGGTTGCCGCTGCCATGCTCCCGCAGGTCGATGCCGCGGACCCGGCCCGCGAGGTAGCTGTGCGGGATGGCCCCGATCAGGTAGGACGCGACCGCCAGCAGCGCCTGCGTCACGCCGCGTCCTCCCGCCGGCCGCGGATGCGCAGCTGCAGCGGCACCCCGCCGAAGTCCCACGCGCGGCGCAGGCCGTTGGTCAGGTAGCGCAGGTAGTTCCGAGTGAACCCCTTGGGCTCGTTGCTGAAGAACACGAAGGTGGGTGGGCGCACGCCGGCCTGCGTGGCGTACAGGATCTTGACGGCGCGGCCGTGGTGGTGCGGCGGCGGCAGACGCCTCACGAGCTCGCCGACCACGTCGTTGACCTCCGAAGTGGCGATCCGCGTCTCCCGGCGGTCGGCGACCTCGAGGGCTATGTCCAGGGCCTTGCGCACGCGCTGGCCGGTCAGGGCCGAGATGAAGACCATCGGCACGTGGGCGAGCGACGGGGCGCGCTCCTTCACGTGTTTCTCGTAGGCGGCCGACGTGCGGTCGTCCTTCTCGATGAGGTCCCACTTGTTCGCGACGATCACCAGCCCGCACCCCGCATCCAGGGTGCGTTCGGCGATCCGGAGATCCTGGACGTGGATCTCCTCCGTGGAGTCGATGAGCAGGAGGCACACGGCCGAGCGGGCGATGGCGCGCTCGGTCCTCAACGCGCTGTAATACTCCACGCCCTCCTTCACCCGGGCCTGACGCCGCAGGCCGGCCGTGTCCACCAGCACGAGATCCCGGCCGCCGTAGCGGAACGGCGTGTCGATGCTGTCGCGGGTCGTGCCGGGGATGTCGCTCACCACCGTCCGCTCCTCGCCGAGGAGGCGATTGGCGAAGCTGCTCTTGCCGACATTCGGGCGGCCGATCACGGCGATGTAGAGGGGGGCATCGTCCCCCGGCGGCACGCGCTCGGGAAGGTGCGCGACGATGGCGTCCAGGACATCGCCCGACCCGCGGCCGGACGACGAGCTGACCGGCAGCGGCTCCCCGAGGCCCAGCGACCAGAACTCGTGCTGGGCGTCCTCCTCCGGGTGGCGGTCCAGCTTGTTGACCAGCAGCACGACGGGGCGCCCCGAGGTGCGCAGGATCTCCGCGACGGCCTGGTCCTCGGCCGTGGGTCCCTCGCGTCCATCCACCATGAATACGACCACGTCGGCCTCGCCGATCGCCGCCATGATCTGGTCCCGGACGGCCACGGCGAGCGGGTCGACGTCCTCCCCTATGAAGCCACCGGTATCGACCAGCCAGAACGGGCGGCCGGCCCACTCCGCCTGCCCGAAATTCCGGTCGCGGGTAACCCCCGGGCGGTCCTCGACGATCGCGCTCCGGCCGCCTATGACGCGGTTGAAGAAGGTGGATTTGCCGACGTTGGGTCGACCGACGATCGCGACCACGGGTAGCGGCGCGCTCACGCGGCCAGCCCTTCCGAGAACGTGTCCACGAAGCGCACCGGCGCCCCGCCCGCGGCGCGCTCGACCTCGGCGCGACCGACGTCGTCGATGAAGACGCCGTCGGCGTTCAGCGCGGTCGCCGGAACCAGCACGAGGTCGAAGGGATGCCACGCCGCAAGCGCAGCCGCCACATCGACACCCGCCAGCAGGCCCGCGGCGCTCACCTGCTCCCCGAAGAGCCGGTTCGGCACGCCCAGAACGCGGACGTCGGGCGCCGGTCCCGCCTCCAGGACGTCGCGAAAGACCCCGGCCATGCGTGTGCCGGTCACGATCGCGGTGCGCCTGCCCCGGAAGGCATCGGCCTCGAGCGCGACGGCCAGATCGCGACGGATGGCGTCGAGCGCGCCGACGCCGTTCTCCAGCAGCGGCTCGTCGTCGTAGTAGTCGCGCTCGGGGACCTCGCGGCCCGCGATGAGGAACATGTCGTCGGCGGCGTAGGCCCAACCGATCCCGCGGTCGCGCAGGGCCCGCGCCCGGGCCCGCTCCACCGACGCGATGGCCGCTTCGGCCTCCTCGGGCGCGAGCGGCCGCACGGGCCGGTGGGCGTTGTGGCGCGTGAGCCCCACCGGCACGACGGACGCGCTCACCACCCCGGGCCCGAGCGCCCACAATTCGTCGAGGGATCGTTCTAGGTGGGGCCCGTCGTTCCAGCCGGGGCACAGGACGACCTGCGTGTGGACCTCGATCCCGCCGTCGATCAGCTCGCGCAGGCGGTCGACGATGTCGCCGCCGCGCGGCACGCCCAGGATGCGCTCGCGCACCCAGGGCTCGGTGGCGTGAACGCTGACGTACAACGGAGAGAGGCGCTGGCGGATCAGCCGCTCGATGCCCTTCGGGCCCAGGTTTGTGAGCGTGACGTAGCTGCCGTACGCGAACGAGAGGCGGAAGTCGTCGTCGCGCAGGTAGAGACTCTGTCTGACGCCTTCCGGATTCCCGTCGATGAAGCAGAACACGCACTCGTTCGCGCACTCGCGCACCGGGTCGGGGGCGGGGACGATGCCCAGCGTCTCGGCGGGGTCCTTGTCGATCTCCAGGACCAGGCGCGCGCCGCCCGGCTCGGCCACCTCGACCTCGAGCGTGGGCTCCGCCTCCAGAAAGCGGAAGTCGATGCCATCGCGTACGACGTCGCCGTTGATGCGGACGATCCGGCTGCCGACGCGCAACTCGAGCGCTTCGGCGATGGATCCGGCATCGATCGCTTCGATGGTGACCATGTTCTTTGAAGAATCGCTTGAACGGGCGCGCTGAACGCGCTCAACTAATAGCACTTAGGCCGATGCCTGGGGAAGTGCCCCCACGTGCACGGCCGCAAAAAATCGGGAGCGCGGCCCGCCACGGACCGCGCTCCCGCGCATTCCCTTCTTTCGGACGACCGGACAGAACGGCTAGCCGGCCACCTCGTACCGCCATCCGGCGGGCGTGATCTCCTCGGAGAGCTGCATCTCGGCTTCCCACTCGGCGGTCGCGTCCGCGGCCGGGAGGTTGATCGTCACGTCGCCCTCCGCGACGGCCGCACCGGACTCGTCCACCGCAACCATGTGAAGGGTCACCGGGTCGCCCTCCGTGCCGTTGATGTTGACCACGGTGCCGGTGACGATGACGTAGCCGCCATCGACCTCCATCGACACGTTGTCGATCGCGTAGGCCAGCGACTGTCGACGCTCCAGGATCCGGCTGGTTTCCGCACGCAGCGCGTCCGACGCCGCCTGGTCCTCCTCGAGGTCGCTCAGCGACCGCGCGGCCTGCGCCTGGAGGGCCACGATGGACTCGTTCTGCGGGTCCACCTCGGCGAGCGCGTCCGCGTGCTCCTTCAGGGCTCCGTAGAACTCGATCAGGCCGGCGCGCTGCTCTGCGTCCGGCGACTCGCCCGCCTCCACGAGCTCGTCCTGGATGGCGCGGGCTCGGGCGTACACCGTGTTGGCGAGGTTGTAGCGGGCGTCCCGGTCGTAGGGGTTCTTGTCGAGCGACTTCTCGAACGCGGTCTGCGCCTGTTCGTAGCGTTCGGCTTCGAAGAGGCCCAGGCCGAGCCGGAAGTAGTCGGCCGCCGTCAGGTCGTCCCGCTCGAGGGCCTCGCCGTACAGGTCGGCGACCTCCTCATCCCGCCCCAGGTTGCTCAGCACCACGCCGAGGTTGCCGAGCGCGATCATGTCCTCGGGGCTGTGCTCGAGGTACTCCTGGTACGCCTCGACCGCCTCTTCCCGACGGTCGGCCCGCGCCAGCACCTGCGCGAGGTTGAAGACGGCCGCCCTGCGGTTGGCGTCGAAGGCCTCCGGATCGCGCTCTCGCAGCTGCTCGGCGTCCTCCGAATCCATGATCTCGAGCGCGCCGCGCAGGTACTCGATCGCCTGCTCGTCCTCGCCCTGGATGGCCATCAGGTTGCCGAGGTTCAGCTTCGCCTCGGGGCGACCCTGGAAGATCATGTCCGCGCTCTTGTAGTGCTCGACCGCGGCCTCGTTGTCGCCCTGACGGGACGCGTTCACTGCCGCGTTGTAGGAGCGGACCCAGGCGTTCTGGCGGTCGCGCGCCAGCTCTTCCTCGTACGGCGGATACAGGTCGATCGCGCGATCCCAGACGTCGGCCGCTTCGGCTGTGCGGCCCAGCGCCGCGTAGACGCGGCCCAGCAGCATCAGGAGCTTGGGATTGCTCCCATCCTCCAGACCCTCCTGCGCGGACTCGATGGCCTGCTCGTAGAGCCGGTTCTTGTCCTCCGGGTTGGCCGCGTCGTCGGCCTGGCGCAGGTAGAGCGCCACGCTGCGCGTGAAGCGGTTGTCGCTCGGCTCCTGGGCCTGCACGGGGAGCGCTCCGGCCATGGTTCCCAGCGCGACGAGCGCGAGGATCATCCGGACACGGGACATCGCCAACCTCCTCCTGGAGTTCACGTTCTATGCGCCGGTCCGGGAGCACTCCCTCCGGCGTCGTCGTCGGTCGTTCCATCGAGGGCCCGGCGGACGTCCAGCGGCGTCCGCCCGGTCTCGCCCGCGACGCGAACGACATCGTCGTACTCTGGCTTGGCGCGGCGCGTCCCATCGGGAAGCCGCACCTGCTTCATTCGAATGCTCGATCCGTGCCACCCGCGCCTGAGCTCCTCTCGCGCCAGCTCGGCACGCTCGACCGGCCAGTACCGCGCGCCGATCGTGGTGGTGCTCGCGAACAAGGCCTCGAGCACGCGTTGCAGCCCGTGGCGCGGCGTCAAAGCCTCGATGCGGACGCCCGCCCTGCCCTTCTTCATCCCGACGCCGATGGTGACCACGTCGAGGGCGCCGGCGGCCCGCATGGCGTCCAGCGCGGGCGGCACGTACTCCGGGGACATATCGTCCAGATCCGACTGCACCATCCATAGCGAATTGTCCTCTTCTGAGGACAATTCACAGAGCACCGCACGCAGGCAATTCGGCCTGTCCCCCGGATCCCGCGAGCCGGCCCCGTAGGCCGAGCCCAGGACCCGGAACGTGGGCGGTGCAGCGCGGCCCCCGGTGAGCTCCGCGAGCAATGCCGCGCCGGTCGGAGTCGTACACTCCCCCTCCCAGCGGGTTTCGCGGACATCGAGCCCTTCGAGGAGCCTCAGGGTGGCGGGCGCCGGGAGGGGAAAGCGCCCGTGCTCGATGTCGATCCAGCCGCTGCCGATCGCGACGGGCCGGGTCGAGCACGCCTCGACCCCAAGGTGGACGACCGCGTCCGCGGCGCAGCCGATGTCCAGGATGGCGTCGAGGCCTCCGACCTCGTGGAAGTGCACCTCGTCACGGCCGACACCGTGGATGGCGGCCTCGGCGTCGGCGAGCCGCTCGAAGGTGCGCCGCGCGATGTCGTAGGCACGCGCATCGTCGAGTCCGCGTTCCAGGATCGCTACGATGTCGCCCAGGTGGCGGTGTGCGTTGCCCGCCGGCAGATCGAAGCGCACGGCCGTGCATGCGATCCCCTGCCGCTGGACCGCGTCGATGAGCACCGAGCCGTCCGGGGCGCCGAGCGCCGTCGCGACGTCCCGCATGCGCTCGGCAGGGTAGCCGAGGCCCAGCAGCGCGCCGAGCGTCATGTCGCCGCTGATGCCGGCGAACGGGTCGAAGAGGAGGGTGCGCATGGGAGTTGGAAGGCTAGCCTCGCCGTCCGGCCGGCGCGACCCCGCGCGAGAGGTCGGAGCCCTGGGCCGGGAACGACCATCGGGGGGCGGTCCTTCCGTCGGGTCCGGATCTCACGAGTCGGTTGCCAGGTGGTTCAGGATGCTCGACGCGAGGCGGCTGGAGAAACCGGGCGTACGGGCGATCTCCTCCGCGCTCGCGGCGCGCACGGCCGCGACGCTTCCGAAGCGCTTGAGCAGCGCCTGCTGCCGCGCGGGCCCGATGCCCGGAATCTCCCCTAGCTCGCTCGCGAGCGTGCGCTTGCCGCGCAGCTTGCGGTTGTAACCGAGCGCGAAGCGGTGCGCCTCGTCCCGGGCGCGTTGCAGCAGTCGTAGCCCCGGGTTGCGGCGCGCCAGCCGGAGGGGCGTGGGCCGGTCGGCAACGTGGATCTCCTCGTCGCGCTTGGCCAGCGCGACCACCGCGACGTCCGACGCGCCGGCCGCCAGGGCGGCCCTGCGCGCCGCTCCCAGCTGCCCGCGCCCCCCGTCGATCACCAGCAGGTCCGGGCGCCAGTCGTCCTCCTCGAAGCGGCGGCGCAGGTAGCGCTCGACTACCTCCGCCATGGACCGCACGTCGTCGTTGCCCCAGTCCCCCCGCACGCGGAAACGACGGTATCCGGCCTTCCGCGCGGTCCCGTTCTCGAAGGTCACGGCCGAGCCGACCACCTCGCTCCCCTGCGTGTGGGAGATGTCGAAGCAGACGATGCGGCGCGGCACGACCTTGAGGTCGAGCGCTTCCTGCAGCTCGTAGAGCACGTCGTCGGCCCGCTCGACCGCGTCCTGGCGGAGGATGCGCCGTTCCTCCAGGAGGTGCCGCGCGTTCTGCGCGGCGAGCTCGGCCAGACGCACCTTCGCGCCGCGCTCCGGGACGTGGATGCGCACGGTCCGTCCGGCGCGGCTCGAGAGGACCTCGCTCAGCGCGTCGCGGTCGTCGAAGTCCTCCGGGGCGATGATCTCGCGCGGCAGGTCGTCGGCGCCCTCCTCGCCGCGGCCCAGGTAGAAGCGCGTGGCAGCCGCCGACAGCAGTTCCGAGACCGCGACCTCCTCCACGCCGTCGAAGAACTCCAGCTCCCGGCCGAGCAGCTTGCCCGCGCGGATGCGCAGCCGCACCCCGCACGCGCGGGAGCCGTCACGCGCGATCCCCAGGACGTCGGCGTCTCCCCCGCGGACGTCGGTCGCGCGCTGGCGACGCTCGATCGCGTCGAGGCCCTGGAGCACGTCGCGCCGCTCCGCGGCGCGCTCGAAGTCCAGCCGCTCGGCGGCGGCGCGCATCTGGCCCTCGACGCGGGTGCGGACGCGGTCGGTGCGCCCCCCCAGCACCTCCAGCACCTCGTCGATCATCGCCCGATAGTCCTCGCGCGACTGGAGGCCGACGCACGGCGCGGCGCAGCGTCCGATGTGGTAATCGAGGCACGGGCGCTCTGGCGCCTCGCGCGGCAGGTCGTAGCGGCAGCTCCGGACCGTGTGGGCACGCTTGATGACCTCGAGCGCGTGCCGCATCGAGCCGACGTCGGTGTAGGGGCCGAAGTAGCGCGAGCCGTCGTTCTCGATCAGGCGGGTCACGTACACGCGCGGAAAGGGCTCCCGCACCGTCACCTTGATGTACGGATAGCGCTTGTCGTCCCGGAGCTGGATGTTGAAGCGCGGGCGGTGCGCCTTGATCAGGTTGGCCTCGAGGAGAAGCGCCTCGGCCTCGCTCTCGACGACGATCGTCTCGACGTCGGCCACCCGGGAGAGCATCTGGCGGTTGCGCGGCGAGAGCGCCGGGTCCGCCGCGAAATGGCTGCGCACGCGGGCGCGCAGGGACTTGGCCTTGCCGACGTACAGGATGCGGCCCCGCGCGTCCTTGAAGAGGTAGACGCCGGGCCGCGTCGGCAGCCGCTTGGAGGACGGGTCGAAGGTGGTGCTCACGTCCTGCATCGACCCCGCTGGGCGGCGGCCGTTCCCGGTGGAGGCATCGGCGAGTTGGCGCGCGCCTCGGCCCCCCGCCGTCCTCAGGAAGTCGGGCCCCGGCGGAAGAAACGGCCGAGGAGCGAACGAGCCTCCTGGAGACCCAGCGCGTAGGCCGCGCCCAGATAGACGACGCCGAACACGCCGAGCACCAGCAGCGAGCGCAGGAACACCGAGAATGCGGGGAGCACCAGCGAGGCGCCCCGCGCCGCGAGCGCCGCGGCGAGCGCCGCCGCCAGCATGCGAACGAGGCCCGCCGGGTCGGGGCGAACGACGCCGATCCGCCTCGACAGGGTGCGCCGCAGCAGGAACCATTCGCCCCACGCGGCGAGCCCCGCGGCGGCGCTCAGGCCCGCCACCCCCAGCGGATGCCCTCCGACCGTCGGGGCGGCGCCCACGCCGAACGACCACCCCCCGATCGTGCGGCCCGCCACCTCGACCGACTCGAACTGGAGCATCAGCAGGACGCCCAGCGCCGCCGAGATCGCGACCCGGGCGGCGGCGTAACGCGCCGGGGTGGCGGTGTCCTGAAGCGCGTAGTAGGCGGACGAGAACAAGCGGCTCGCGGTGGACGCGAACAGCCCGATCGTGTAGCCGGCCAGCACCGCCCAGACCCACACGGTCTCGTTGCGCGTGAAATCGCCCGTCTGGTATAGAGCGGCGATCACGTGGTCTCCCACCGCGAAGTACGCCACGACCGTCGCGAGCACGTAGAACGCGACGCGGTCCAGGCCCGCGTTCACGCGCAGCCGTATGGCCTCGCGCTCACCGGTGCGCTGTCGCGCCAGCTCGGGCAGCTCCGCGGCCGCGACCGACATGCCGAACAGGCTCACGGGCAGCGCGTAGAAGAGCTGGGCGTAGCCCAGAGCGGCGAGCGCCCCGGTGACAAGGAAGGACGCCAGGAACACGTCCACATAGCCGCTCACCTGCACGACCCCTCGCCCGAGGATCGCCGGACCCGCGTTCCGCACCGCGGTGCGCACGCCCGCGAGCCCGGTGTTCCACCGGATCGCCAGGCGGGGCTCGGCGCGCAGGACGCCCGGCACCTGGACGAGGAACTGGAGGATGCCGCCGGCGAGGGTGCCCCACGCCAGCGCGTAGGCCAACTGGGGGCGCGCGAGCCGGCCGCCGAGCGCGACCATCGTGGCGATCATCGCGGCGTTCCACGCCACCGGGGCGACGTAGGAAAGGAAGAAGCGCCGGTGGCTGTTCAGCACCCCCAACGACCACGCCGACAGGACGAGGACGCCCGCCATCGGGAAGATGATCCGCACCAGACGCACCGTCAGCTCGTAGCGGAAGCCATCGAAGCCGGGCGTGAGGACGGCCACGAGGACCGGCGCGGCCAGCATGCCGAGGATCGCCAGCGCCCCGGCGAGCGCCAGCAGCAGCGCGAAGATGGCGCCGGCGACCCGCCCCGCCTCCTCTTCCCTGCCCTCCTCGAGGAGCTCGGCGTACACCGGAATGAACGACGCGCTCAGCACGCCTTCGCCCAGGAGGTTCTGGAGGACGTTCGGGAGCCGGATCGCGGTGGTGAACACGTCGGCGGAGGCCGACGCTCCGAAGTAGTGCGCGAAGACCCGCTGGCGGACGAAGCCCGCGAGGCGGCTGAGGAGGATCCCGGCGGCCACGAGGGGCGCGCCGGACCGGCTTCCCCGGGGGCTCAGGAAGGCCCCCGCCCGCCCCCGCGCTCATCGCCCGGCGGCAGGCCCGGGGCCGGCGGCCGCTCCTCCAGCAGTTGCCGCAGGAACCGGCCCTGCTCCTCGAGGCTGGCGACCTGCTCGCTCAAGCGCTCCACCTCGCTCTCCAGCGCGGCCAGGCGCTCGCGCTCCCCGGTCGCAGCGCCCCCGGGATCACCTCGCTCGAGGCGCGTCGCCAGCGCCCGGGCGGGTGCCGAATCGAGGACGACGGCGAGCAGCGGGATCAGCAGCGCGACGAGCAGGATACCGGCCATGACCATACCGGCCGAAGCTAGCGCCCCGCCGGGGCCCCGACCAGCGAACCCATCGCCGCGAGCACGTCGTCCAGAAGGCCGGGTCCGTAGCGCGCCAGGTACTGCAAAGCATTCAGCACGCGCTCCTGCGGCTTGCCGCCCGGCACGAGGTTGACCTCGGCCTTGCGGAGCTGCTCGATCGCTATGTCGCGCCGGTCCTCGGCGTGGCGGGCGATCCGCTTCTCGATCTCCCGGGTCTCCCCGAGCGCCGCGTTCCGCGCACTGGCCACGGCACCGGAGAGCGTCGGGTCGACGGACTTCACCGCTTCGCCCAGGCGCGCGTAGGCCTCGCCCAGGGACCCGCGCAGCGCCTTCAGCGCCTCGGCGACATCCTCGGGCAGCTCGTCGCGGAGCACACGCGCCGCGATCTCGTGGGCGGGTCGGTCGAAGTCGGCGGGCTCGAGGTCGAAGCGATCCAGGACCTTGCCCACCTTCCCTTCGACGAGCGTGACCGAGAAGCGGGGCACCACGATGGGGGGCTCAAGGTCGTGCTCCGCGAAGAGGGGCTCGATCTGGGCGAAGTAGGCCACCTCGGCCGGCCCGCCGACGTACGCCAGCGTCGGCAGGATCGCGCTCTCCAGCACGGGGCGAAGTCCGACGCCCGCGCTCAGCGCCCGGGCCTGGCGCGCCCGCTCACGGACCTCATCGCCGTCGAGCACGGTGCCGGACGCGCGCATCCGGAAGCGGTCGCCGTCCCGGAAGAGCCTCTCGCGTCCCGCGGGGCCCGCCAGGTGGAGGTTGGTCCCGCCTTCCAGCACCGGGATCTGGGCGTGGTACCCGGCTTCGACCAGCTCCGTCGACCGATCGGCGAGGCGTCGTTCCTGGCGCTCGGCGGCGGCGAGCTCCGCGAGGAGGATGGGCTCGGAGGCCGCGCGCGTCGCTTCGCCGGCCGGGTCCACGAAGAGGACCCCGAGCCGGCCCGCGAGCGCGCCGAACCAGTGCTCGAAGGCGCCGGCGACGGTCGCCTCGGGCGTGTACGCCTCGCGCAGCGCCGCCAGCAGCGGCGCCGAGAAGTCCGTTTCGGGCAGCGCGCCCTCCAAGGCGTCCAGGGCCTCCCGCACCGCCGGTCCGAGGGGTCGGTCCGCCATCGCCGGCCGCGCGGCATCGGCGTCGCCCGGCGGCAACGCGATCTCGACCAGCGTGTTGCTGGAATCCAGCAGCCAGGTGCGCCTGGCCTCGTCCCAGTCGTGGTCGTCCGACGCGACCCAGAACGCCGGGGCGACCGGCGCGTCCATCGCTTCCTCGAGGTCGCGCGCGAGCCGCACGGCGGAGAGCATCTTGTAGAGGCCCATGAGCGGCCCCCCGAACAGTCCCGGCTGGTGGCCCGTGGTGACCAGGTAGCCGCCGCCTGCGACCACGCGATCGAGCGCGCTGGTGGAGGCCTCCGACGGTGCGCTCACCAGGTCGCGCAGAGCTGAGCGGTCCGCGAATCGGGCGTCCACGGCCTCGGCGCGGGCCGAGAAAGCCTGGAGCGAGCCGGGGTCGCGGCTCAGGAAGGAGCGGATGGCCCCCCCGTTCGACAGGTGGTCCCGGGCGATGGGGTTCGAGGTCGCTCGCGCGACGCGGATCTCCAGGCTCACGACCCCTCCGTGCCCTTGTGGTAGGGTTCGCCCCTCAGGATCGTGCCGGCCCGGTAGATCTGTTCGAGCAGGACGAGGCGTGCGATGTCGTGCGGCATCGTGAACGGCGAGAGGGACAGGCACGTGTCGGCCCTCTCGAGCACGGTAAGCGCCAGTCCGTAGGCCCCGCCGACCACGAACACGGTGCCGGGCCGACCATAGAGGCGATGGCCGTCGAGATGCTGGGCGAGCGCGCGGGAGTTCCAGGACTCGCCGGTCCGTGTGAGGGCCACGACCTCGGCGTCATCCGGCAACCGCTCGAGGATCCGGTCCGCTTCGGCCGAGCGTACCCCCGCGGCCGACGCGTCGCCGGTCGCGCCGGCCTTGACCTCGATCGACTCCATCTTCCAGTAGCGCGACGCGCGATCCGCGTACTCGCCGATCGGGCCGGCGAGCTCGGGCCCGGCCTTCCCGACGCACAGCGTCCAGATCTTCATGGTTCGAGCACCGTGTCGCGCCGATAGGATGGATCGGCCTCCGGATGGTCCAGGTTGTGATGCAAGCCGCGACTCTCCTTTCTCGTGCGCGCGCAACGAGCCACGAGGCTCGCGGTGATGAGCAGGTTCCGTGCTTCGATCGCCCCCGAGCCGCCGAGCGCGGCCAGCGTGGCCGCGTCGCCGTACCACGCGTCCAGGGTGTCGACCGCCTCGGCCAGCCGATCGTCGCGCCTGACGATACCGACCTGTTCCCACATCAGCGTGCGGATGCGGCCTTCGATCGGGCCCCTGTCCTCGTCGTCGGCCTCGAAGCCATCGAGCGTGTTCGGGTCGGCGGGCCGCGCGTCCGTGCCGGCATCGGGCGAAGCCGACGCGAGGCCGTCGGCCACCGCGAGCGCCGCACGGTGGCTGTAGACGACGGCCTCGAGCAGCGAGTTCGATGCCAGCCGGTTGGCGCCGTGCACGCCCGTGAACGCCACTTCTCCGACCGCGAAAAGCCCCTCGATGGACGTGCGGCCGTCGGCGTCGGTGGCCACGCCGCCACAGGCGTAGTGGGCGGCGGGCACCACCGGAACCGGCGTCGTGCGCATGTCGATGCCGCTCGCGGCGCATTCGGCGACGATGTTCGGAAATCGCCGCTGTAGCACGTCTGCGGGGATCCGGGTCGCGTCCAGGAGGGCGTGCGGGGCCCCGGAGCGCTTGAGCTCGAGGTCGATCGTCCTGGCCACCACGTCGCGCGTCGCGAGGGAGCCCCGCGGGTGGTCCGCCATCAGCGCGCTTCCGTCCATTGCCAGCAGCTCCGCGCCCTCGCCCCGTACGGCCTCCGAGATCAGCACCGCCCGGTTCTCCGCCGGATAGAGCGCCGTCGGGTGGAACTGCACGAACTCCAGGTTGCCGACGCGTGCCCCGGCGCGCCACGCCATGGCCAGCCCATCGCCCGTGGCGATCGCGGGGTTGGTGGTGTGACGGTAGATGCGCCCCAGCCCGCCCGTGGCGAGCAGCGTGTACTCCGCGCGCACCGGCAGCGCCCGCCCCACCACGCGGTCGTAGACGAGGCATCCCTCGCAGCGCCTCTCGGCTGCCTCCCCCGAGACCAGGAGGTCGACCGCCAGATGGTCCTCCAGGACCTCGATCGAGGGATGCGTCGCGACCGCCTCGAGCAGCGCCGATTCGATCGCGCGGCCGGTCCGGTCCAGCGCGTGCACGATGCGCCGGTGGGAGTGCCCTCCCTCGCGCCCCAGGTGCAGGCGCGCTCCGGTGCGCGAAAACTCCACCCCCCACGCCAGGAGCTCCTGGATGCGGCGCGGGCCCTCCGCGACGAGCCGCTCGACGGCGGCGGCGTGGCAGAGACCCGCGCCGGCCTCGAGGGTGTCGCGCACGTGGTCGGCCGCCGAGTCCTCCGGGTCCAGCACCGCCGCGATGCCGCCCTGCGCGTAGTTGGTGTTCGATTCGGCGCGGTGCTTCTTGGTGACGAGCGTGACGTCGGCGTGCTCGGCGAGCTTCAACGCGAAGCTCAGCCCAGCGACGCCGGACCCGACGACGGCCACGCGTCGAGGCGGCGTCACGGGCACACCCCGGTCAGCGCGTCGCGCAGGGCGACCTCGCCGGCCACGACGCTCACGCGCTCGCGCAGCGCCCAGACCGGGGTGCGGGCCGCGAGCGCACCGAGCTTCACTCCGTCCTTTTCGGTCGTGACGATCGGCCGTCCTCCGGCGAGGCGGCGCAGCGCCTCGACATCCGCGTCATCGTAGTGGTGGTGGTCCCCGTAGGTCCGCAGCTCGGCGAGATCCGCACCGGCGGCGATCGCGCTGTGGCGAAAGCCCTCCGGGTGCGCGATCGCGCACACGCCGAGGACCGGGCCCTCCGGCCGCTGGTCGCCGGGTCCCGGTCCGAGGCGCCGCCATCCTACGGCCTCGAGCACGATCTCGGCCACCGGGGCAGCGGTCAGCGGCGCCAGCTCGGCCCGCACCCGAGCCGCCCCATCCGCGGGCGCGCCGCGGTGGGTCAGCAGGATGACGTCCGCGCGAGCGATCGCGGACGGGGCCTCGCGCCACGGCCCGCGGGGCAGCAGCCGCGGCGACGCCTCCCAGCGATCCACCGGAACCAGCACGAGGTCCAGGGCGCGCCGCAGCGCCATATGCTGGAACCCGTCGTCCAGCACCGCGACGTCGGCCCCCCGCGCGGCCGCCGCGCGGACCCCCGCGCTCCGATCGCGCCCGACGATCACGGGGATCTCGGGGTTCCAGAGCCGATGCAACGCGGGCTCGTCGTCGGCGTATCCGCCGTGCAGCACGACCGGGCTGGCGCCGAGCCCGCGAAGCCGATCGGCCACGTACGCCGCGACGGGCGTCTTGCCCGCACCGCCCACGAGCAGGTTGCCCACCGATACCACCGGTATGGGCGGCGTCGTTGCGTCGAGCATACCCCGCGCGTAGAGGCGCGCCCGTGACGCGATGGCCACCCGATACGCCCACTCCGCGGGCGCCAGCAGCACGTCCGCCGCGGCGCGACCGACGACCGGGCGGCCGGCGACGTAGGCGCGGGCCCAGTCAGCGGCGGACATCGGCGTCGGCGGCGTCCACCAGGTCGTTCAGCGTGGTCTCGAGGTCGATCCGCAGGCGCTCCAGCGCCGTCGCATCGGCATCGGGCGGAACCGCCACGGGCGCCCCGAAGCGCACGATCACCCTGGTGAACGGCAGGGGGACGAGAAACGCGTCCCAGCTTCCGGCGCGCAAGGTCCTGTGGGCGGCGATCGCGACCGGGACGACCGGCGCCCCCGTCAGGCGCGCGGCCTGGAGCGGCCCCGCTTTCATGACGCGCGCCGGACCCCGCGGGCCGTCCGGGGTGAGCGCGACGCGGCGACCCGCCTGCAGCTGCCGGACGACGGCGCGCAGCCCCGTGGTCCCGCCGCGGGAGCTGGAGCCCCTCTCGACGTGGTAGCCCCACCTGGTGGCGACGTCGGCTATGAGACGCCCATCGCCCGACCGGCTCACGAGCGTGGCGACGCCGGAGCCCCGGTACGCGTGCGCGATCGGGAGCAGGCGTCCGTGCCAGAAGACCGCGACGTACGGCTTTCCGGCGTCTTCGAGGGCGTCCACCTCCTCGTTGCGCTGGATGTCGACGCGGACGGTGCGGAGCCAGACGTCCAGAGCCCGCAGACCCCAGCGCAGGACCCATGGCGGGAACGTCCGGCGTGCCATTAGCGGGTCGCTCCGCCGGGCTCCGGGTCGGCCCCCGCTGCCAGGAGCTCGGCGGCGATAGCGGCGACCCGCTCGCTCGGGTCCCCGCCTCCGGGCGCCGACAACGCTTCCCTCACCTGCGCCAGCGCGGCGATCATCGCTTCCCTCTCGGGGCCCTCGGCCAGCGCGCGTTCGAGCGCGGGGCCGATCGCCTCCTCGGTCGCCTCGCCTTGGACGAACTCGCGTACCACCGGAGCGCCGGCCACGAGGTTGACCAGGGATACCCACGGCACCCGCACGACGCGGCGCGCGAGCGCGAACGTGAGCGCGCTGGTGCGGTAGGCGACGACCATCGGGACCCCCGCGATGGCGGCCTGCAGGGTTCCCGTCCCGGATTTGACGAGCGCTGCGCGGGCGTGGCCGAGCAGGCCCCAGGCGTCGTCGGTGGTCGGCACCTCCGACCGGGCGAACGCGCTCCCGTGCAGCCCGTGCGCCCGGGCGATCACGAGCTGGGCGTCGACGGACGAGGCGGCGCGGCGCCCGGCGGCCACGAACAGCTCCAGATGGCGAGCCAGCTCCTGCTCCCGGGAGCCCGGCAGCAGGGCGAGCAGCGGTCTGGCGGGGTCGAGCCCCAGCGCCGCGCAGAAGGCCGCCCGGTCCGGTAGGGCCGGCCGATCGTGAAGCAGCGGATGGCCCACGAACTCCGCCGCCACCCCCTCGGCCCCCAGGTCATTCGCCTCGAACGGCAGGATCACGGCGACGCGGTCCGCGTGGCGCGCCAGCTGCCGCACCCGCCCCCGCTTCCACGCCCACACCTGCGGCGCGATGTAGTATAGGACAGGCACCCCGCGCCGGTGCGCCGCGGCCGCGAGCCGCAGGTTGAACCCTGGATAATCGATCGGCACGACCAGGTCCGGACGCCGCTCGTCGATGGCCCGGCCCACACGGGAGAGCAGCCCCAGGAAGTACGGTAGATGCCGGACCACCTCGGCGAAGCCCATCACCGCCAGGCGCTCCAGGTCGGCCAGCAGATCGACGCCTTCGGCCGCCATGCGCGGCCCCCCCAGCCCCCAAAGGCGCGCGTCGGGCCAGCGCCGCCGCAGGGCGCGAGCGAGCGCCGCGCCGTGCAGATCTCCGGAGACCTCGCCGGCCGCAAGGCAGATGCTCGGGACGGTCACCCCGTGGTCACAGGCGCGACGCCATCCAGATCATCAGGAGCACCACCAGCAGGCCCGCGATGAGGCGCCAGAGCCGGGGTGGACGCGTGGGCGTTCGTTCCCCGCCACGCCGCTCACGAAGGACGCGCAGAAGCGACATGTAGGTCGATGCGTTCCAGGATCTCCATGGCGGTCGCGAGGGCCCGCCGCCCGTCTTCACCGCTCACCGCCACGCGCCCCTCGCCCGCCGCCGCGGCGAGGAAGCTCTCCAACTCGTGCCGCAGCGGCTCGCCGCCGTCCGACCGAAGCGCGACCCGCTCGATGACGTCCTCGAGTCGACGGCCCGGTAGCGGCACACCCGGCGCGAACGCCACGTCATCGCGCACGCGGAGGAACTCGCCCGTGCCGGCGTCCAGGTCCAGGCTGATGTAGCCGGATCTCTGGAAGAAGCGGAACTTCCGCTTGCGCTCCAGCGACACCCTGCTCGCGGTCACGTTGGCCACGCAGCCTCCGGCGAACTCCAGGCGCGCGTTGGCGATGTCGGCGTTGGGAGTCAGCACCGGCACTCCGGTCGCCGAAAGGTCGCGCACGTCCTCGCCCACGATGCTGAGAATAAGGTCGAGGTCATGTATCATAAGATCAAGCACAACAGCCACATCGGTACCACGCGGACCGAATGGAGCGAGCCGGTGTGTCTCGATGAACAGGGGCGCCTCCAGGTAGGGCTCGCACGCCCGCAGCACGCCGTTGAAGCGTTCCACGTGGCCGATCTGGACGAGTGCTCCGGAGCCCGCGGCCGCCTCGAGGATGCGGTCCGCCTCCGCCAGGTCGGCCGCCATGGGCTTCTCGATCAGGACGGGGACGCCCCGCCGAAGAGCGGAGCGCGCGACCGGCTCGTGGGCGGCGGTGGGCACCGCTACGACCAGCGCGTCGATGCCGTCCAGGAGCGCCTCCAGGGACGGCCGCGCCTCGACGCCCAGCTCCCGCGCGACGTCGTGCATGCGCGCCTCGTCGGCGTCATGAACGAGGACGGCGGTCGCGAGGTCGCGCAGGATGCGCGCGTGATGGAAGCCCAGGCTGCCCACCCACGCGACGCCGACGCGCATCAGCCTCTACCCATCTTCAGCGACCTGCTAGACGAGGATCCCGCGCTCGCTCTCCTCCACGAACGACAGGAAGGTCTCGAGCTCCGGCGAAGCCGGGAGCTCGTCGCGGACCCGTTCCACCGCCTGGGAAACGTTGAGCTGCGAGAGGAAGAAGATCCGATAGGCCCGCTTGAGCTGCACGCGCACCTCCTCGGAGAATCCGCGCCGCTGCAGCCCAACGCCGTTCAGCCCGTAGAGCTGCATCGGGTTGCCCGCGGCCTTGAGGTACGGCGGCACGTCCTTGGGGACCCGCGACGCGCCGCCCACGAACGCGTGGCAACCGATGCGGACGAACTGGTGGATGGCCGTGAGCCCGCCGACGATGGCGTGGTCACCGATGAGGACGTGTCCCGCCATGTTCACCGCGTTCGACAGGACCACGTGGTCCCCCACCACGCAGTCGTGCGCGACGTGGACGTAAGCCATCAGCAGGCAGTCGCTGCCGACCTCGGTGCGGCCGCGGGCCGCGGTGCCGCGGTTCAGGGTCGCGTACTCGCGGATGACCGTCCGGTCACCGACGACGAGCGACGTGGCCTCGCCCTGATACTTGAGATCCTGGGGGTCCGTGCCGAGCACGGCTCCCTTGGCGAGGAAGCACTCGGCGCCGACCTGCGTCTCTCGCTCGATCAGCACGTGCGGGCCGACGGTGGTGTCCTCACCGATGGTCACGTTCGGGCCGATGATCGCGTACGCGCCCACACGCACGCCCTCGCCGAGGCGCGCACTCGGATCGACGATCGCCGTCGGATGCACCTCGGCGCCTGGCCCGGCCTTGGTCCGCAGCATGCTCGTCTCCCTCATCGAAACCGCCTCCCCCCCCTCACCGGTCCATGATCCTGGCCATCATCTCGGCCTCGGCCACCGGGTTGCCATCCACCGTCGCCACGCCCCGCATTCGGCAGACCTGGCGGCGCAAATGAAGCATCTCCAGCTCGAAACGGAGCTGATCGCCGGGCCGCACTGGCCGTCGCCACTTTACGTTGTCGAGCGACATGAAGTACACGACCTTGTGCTCGGGGTCATCGACCGAGTCCATCAGCAACAGCCCACCGCACTGTGCCATCGCCTCGATGATCAGCACCCCAGGCATCACGGGGTGCCCCGGGAAATGGCCCTGGAAGAACGGCTCGTTGATCGTGACGTTCTTGATGCCGACGACCCGCTTCTCCCGCTCGAACTCCAGGATCCTGTCCACGAGCAGCAGCGGGTACCGGTGCGGCAGCACCTCCATGATGCGCTGGATGTCGACGGCGGCGCCGCTCGCCGCGTGCGCGGCACGGATGGCCCGCGCCAAGGCCAGATTGCCTGCGTGACTCGGGCGATCGGCCATGATGTGCGCCTCGATCCGCGTGCCCAACAACGCCAGATCGCCCACGACATCCCCGATCTTGTGGCGCACGAACTCGTCCGGGAACCGCAGCTCCCCCGAAGCGAGCCCCTCCTCGTCCAGCACGATCGCGTTGTCGAGGGTCGCACCCAGCGCGAGACCGCGGGCGCGCAGGGTCTCGGCCTCCTTCAAGAACCCGAACGTCCGCGCGGGCGCGACGTGACGGCCGAACCCGGCCGCGTCCACGTCGAAGGATGCGAACTGCCTCTGCACGAGCGGGTGATCGAACTCGATCCCGGCGGAGACCCGCAGGCGGTCCCCCGGCATCCCCACGTAGGTGGCGCCGGCCGGGCCTTCCGCCGACACGTTGCGGTCGAGCGTGATGACCGTGGCGTCCTCGCTCTGCTCGACGATCCCCGCCTCGCAGAGGACCCCGTAGAACGGCTGGAAGCTGCCGTCGGCGATCGGGACCTCGGGGCCGTCGATCTCGATCACGAGGTTGTCCAGTGCGAGCGCCATGGCCGCGGCCAGGACGTGCTCGACGGTGTGAACCACGGCCTCGCCCGCGCCGAGGTTGGTCCCCCGGTCCGTGGACCGTACGGCGTCCAGCGTGGCCGGGATGTCGCCCTCGGGCTCGAGGTCCGTGCGGCGAAATCTCACGCCGGTGAAGGGCTCGGCGGGCAGGAACCGCATGCGGGCGGCCTCGCCGGTGTGCAGGCCGACGCCCTCGAACGTCGCCTCCGAACCGAGCGTGTTCTGGCGCACGCTCACGACGTCTCGCCCCCTTCGCGCCGTTCCAGTTCGCGGACGCGCTTCACGAGGTCGGCGACCTTGCCGAGCGCCGCCTGCGCGCGCAGGGCCTCTTTGTGCGGCCGAGCCGGATACCCGCTGTAGGTCGCGCCCGCGGGCACGTCCCCGAAGACCCCCGCCTGCGCGGCGATGGTCGCGCCGTCGCCGATCTCCAGGTGGCCCGGAATGCCCGCTTGACCGGCGAGCGTGACGCCGCGGCCGATCACCGTGCTGCCGGCGATGCCCACCTGCGCGACGATGACCGAGTCGCGGCCGACGGACACGTTGTGGGCGATGTGCACCAGATTGTCGATCTTCACCCCATCCCCGATCTCCGTCACGCCGATCGATCCTCGATCGATGGTCGTGTTGGCACCGATCTCCACATCCGCCCCGATGCGGCATCCGCCGACCTGAGGCACCTTGCGCAGCCCATCCTCGCCCGGCGCGTAGCCGAAGCCGTCCACGCCGATTCTGCAGCCGGAGTGGATGATCGAACGCGGTCCGACCTCCACGCCGGGGTAGAGCGTGACGTGCGGGTGTAGCGTGGCGCCCCTCCCGACGCTGGCGCCGTCTCCGACTACGCAATGGGCGCCCACCGAGGCGCCCTCGCCGACCTCGACGCCACCGCCGATGACCGCGTACGGGCCTACGTGCACGTCGGCCTCCAGCCGCGCGTCCGAAGCGACCGACGCGGTCTCGTGGACGCCTACGGGGCGCTCCGGCGCCGCATAGAGTAGCGGGAGAATCGCGGCGAGGGCCCGATGTACGTCCGGGACCACGATGCGCGGTCCCGGAAACGGCGTGTCGCCGATGTCGGACGCGACAAGGAACACGCCGGCCCGAGACGAGGAAACGTATCTGCGGTACTTGGGGTGGGCAAGGAACGCCAACTCCGCCGATCCGGCACTCTGCAGCGGGGCGACCCCCTCGATCTCGGGGTCGCCCTCACCTTCGAGCGCTCCGCCGGCGGCGGCGGCGAGTTCCGACGCTTTCACGGGACCGTCCCCGGTCTGCTTACAGCCGGCAAACGGGCGCGGTCAGGGCTGCCCGGCGGAGCCCGCGCGCAGCCGCGTGAGGACCTGGTCGGTGAGGTCCAGCGCGGGGTCCGCGGCGACGACCGCGCCCGCGGCGGCGTCGAAAATGAACGCGTAGCCCTCGCTCTGCTGGATCTCGCTCAGGACCGACTGGATGCGCGCCATGATGGGCTCGACGAGCTCGGCCTGACGGCGCGCCGCGCTCTGCTCCATCTGCTGGGCGCGCTGCTGGTACTCCGCCTGCTTCGTGCGGATGGCCTCCTGGCGCTCCCGGCGCGCCTCCGGCGACAACGTCACCTGCTGTCGCTCGTAGTCGTCGAACAGCGTCTGAAGCTCGCCCTCCAGAGTCTGCAGCTCGGCCTGGAACGCCTGGATCTCCTGGTCGAAGGTCGCCTGCGCCTCGCGCGCACCGGGCGCCTCGGCGATGACACGCCGCGTGTCGATGTAGGCGAACTTCTGGGGGCCCTGCGCAAGCAACGGGCTCGCGAGAGCCGCCGCGACCAGCGCGAGGGGAACTGCTCGGAGGGTTCGCATCATGTCCTTCCTCAGCCGAAGGCCCCTCGCGACCGGGGCGCGGGGCGTTGAATCGTTGTCGCCGGGGAGACCGCGCGCCGACGCCTCAGCGCAGGTTCCCCAGTTTGAAATGCAACTGCCAGCCGGGCACGGTCCGGTCGAAGCCGTAGGCGTAATCGAGTCCGATCGGCCCGAACGGCGTCACCAGCGTCAGTCCGAGCCCGGCACCACGGAACAGCCGGGACGGGTCGAACTGGCCCGGCTCGCGCCAGAGGTTGCCGGCGTCGTAGAACGCCGACGCCGAAATGTTGTCGTTGAAGCGCATCGCGAACTCGCCGCTCACCTTCACGTACGCATCGCCGAAGCGATCCTCGAGATTGATGAGTGAGGAGTTGCGCGTGAAGTACCCGAGCGGCGTGATCGTGTTCTCTTCGTAGCCGCGCAGGGACGTGCCGAACTGCGTGCCGCCCATCCAGAACCGCTCGAACGGGAACCGGCTGGCGTCGCCGAACAGCACGCCGCCCTCGACCCCCAGCCCGAGCGCGAAGCGCACGGGCCGCTGGCCCGGAGCGGTGCCGCCGAACTGCGCCACGGGCACCCACCACTCGCCCTGGGAGCTGTACTTCTGAAAATCCCCGTTGCCGCCGAAGGGGCCGCCGCTGAATTCCGCGGTGACTCGCTGCTCGGAGCCCGAAGTGGGGAAAAGCGGGTGGTTCAGGGTGGACCGCGTGATCCCCGCGGACACGGTGCTCTGCGTCCCGTCCGGCAGCGAGAAGAGGCTCGTCGTCACGCCAGAGGACTGGTCGTAGGTCGTCTCCTGCAGGGCATACCCCAGGAACACCCGCGTCCAGCGATCCCAAGGGAGCGGCACGCCGAACCGCAGCGAACCGCCGAAGCGCCGCACGCGCCCCTCGCGGAACGTGAAGAAGCGGTTGCTGGTGTTGAAGAACGAAACCGATCCGCTGACGCGGGAGCTCCGGATCGAGGGATCGGTATAGCTGGCTTCGAAATTGTTCGAGAAGCGGCCGAACTCCCAGCGCAGATGCCCCGCCTTGGCCTGGCCGAACAGGTTGGGCTCGTCATATCCGAGAAAGCCCGACACGCCCGACACGCCGCCCAGAGCCGTCCCGAAGTTGAAGGACCCCGTCTGCCTCTCGGTGACGTTGAAGACGATGTCGATATCGCCTGTCTGCGGATCCGGTTGGATATCGGGCGGCAGCAGCGGCGCCTCGAAGAAGCCGAGCGCGGAGATGCTCTCCATGCTGCGTATCAGGGCCTCTTCGTTGTACACGTCGCCCGGCAGCACCAGGAGCCGCTCGCGGATGACGTTCTCGTGCGTGTGGGTGTTGCCGGCCACCTGCACGTGCTGCACGTAGGCGGGATTGTTTTCGACGATCTCCCAGGCCAACGACACCGCGGGCGAGCCGTCCGGTAGGGTCGTCCGATCCACGATCGGATTCACCTGCGAGTAGATGTACCCCTCGTTCCGGTAGAGCTGCCATACCGCCTCGACCGCCGCATCGAACGCCACCTCGTCGAACACGGGGTGCTCCTCGGTCGCGATCGGGGCGTCGCCGGCGAGCCCCAGCGTGCCGAGCAAGCCGCCGCGAGAGGCGCGGTAGTAGCGGGCCAGGTCCTCCGTCGGGAAGCGGCGGTTGCCGCGCACGTCGAACCCGAGGACCCGGTACTGCTCGCCCTCCTCGACGGTGATGACGAGGCGCGCTTTGCCGGACTGGGGATCGACCACGAGGGAATCGGCCACGACCTCCATGTCGATGTAGCCCCGCTCGCCGTAGAAGCTCGGCAGGCGCTCCCGCAGGTCCTGGCGCAAGCGGTCCTGGTCGTAGCGCCCGTCGCGGAACCACACGAACCCCTCGGCCCTGGTACCGATCGCGCCTCGCAGGGCGTCGGCCTCGAAGACCTGGTTGCCCCGGAACTCGACCTCGGCGATGGCGACCCGGCTCCCCTCCGCGACGCGGAACAGGAGGCGATTCTCTCCCGGCCGATCGGCGATGGGAAGCAGCTCGTGCTCGATGCTCTGGAGGCGGATGCCCTTCTCGGCGAGGCCGACGCGGATGAAGTCCTCGGCGAGCGCGGTGCGGCCCGGGTCGTAAGGACTTCCCCCGTCGAAGCCAAGGGTGTCGCGGACGCTGGACTCGCTCAGGTTCTCCAGTCCCTCGAACATCACCTGGACGACGTAGGGCTGCTCCACCACGTCGAGCGTGAGGTGGAGGCGCTCCTGCTCGGCGCCCTGGGCGGGCAGCCCCGATATGTCGATGTCGGCGAAGAGCCCCGACTCCCAGAGCCGTCGGATGGCCCGCTGAAGGCCCCGATAGGAGATGCGCTGCCCCGGAGCCAGGCCGGAGATCTGGACGACGGTTTCCGTGGCGAGGCGCTCGGTGCCGCGCACGGTGATCGATTCGATCGCTACCTCGACCGCACCGGGTGCGCCATCCGGCTGGCCAGGCGCCTGTGCCGAGGCGAGGGGCGGCGACGCAAGCAGGACGCCGGCGAGCGCGAGGACGGCTGCGCTGCGAACTCCGATCATCCGTCTCAGGTGCGGCTCGAGGAGGGCACCCGGAACGCCAGGGCGTCGCCCTCCTCGCTGACATCCACTTCGACCTCGTCCCCGTCCGAGTATTCCCCGAGGAGGATGCGCTCGGAGAGCGGGTCCTCGAGGTATCGCTGTATGGCACGCCGCAGCGGACGCGCGCCGAACGTCTGGTCGTACCCGTGGTCCACGAGGAAGTCGATGGCCCGCTCGGTCAGCGAGAGCGCCAGCGACTCCTCGGCGAGCCGTTCCTTCACCTCGGCCAGCATGATGTGCACGATCTGGCCGATCTGCTCCCGGCTGAGCGGGTGGAAGACGATGGTGTCGTCCACGCGGTTCAGGAACTCCGGGTTGAAGGCCCGCTCGATCTCTTCCTTCACCTTCTCCTGCATGATCTCGTAGGCGGTGTCGCCGACGTCGGCCTGGAAGCCCATGCCGCCCTTGCTGATGTCACGGGCGCCCAGGTTGGAGGTCATGATGATGACCGTGTTCTTGAAGTCGATCACCCGCCCGTAGTTGTCCGTCAGGTGCCCCTCGTCGAGGACCTGCAGCAGGATGTTGAAGACGTCCGGGTGCGCTTTCTCGATCTCGTCGAGGAGCACCACCGAATACGGCTTCCGCCGGACGGCCTTCGTCAGCGCACCGGAGTCCTCGTAGCCCACGTAGCCCGGAGGGGCGCCGATCAGGCGGGATACGGAGAATTTCTCCATGTACTCGCTCATGTCGACGCGGATCAGCGCGTCCCTGTCGGCGAACAGGAACTCCGCGAGCGCACGAGCCAACTCGGTCTTCCCCACGCCCGTCGGGCCGCTGAAGATGAAGCTTCCGATCGGCCTGCGCGGGTCTTTGAGCCCGGCCCGGCTGCGCCGGATCGAGCGGCTGATGGCGCGGATCGCCTCCTCCTGGCCGACCACGCGCTCGTGCAGCTCTTCCTCCATCCGCACCAGACGCTCCGACTCCGCCTCCTGCAGGCGGGTGACGGGCACCCCCGTCCACCGGCTGACGATGAACGCGACGTCCTCCTCGGATATGACCGGACGGTGCGTGCGCCGCTCCTCCTCCCACGCCTCCTGCTCGCCGCGGATGCGCTCCTGTAGGTCCCGCTCCTGGTCCCGCAGCTCGGCCGCGCGCTCGAAGTCCTGTTCGCGGATGGCCTCGTCCTTCGAGTCCGACAGCGTCTCCATCTCGGACTTCAGCTCGGCCACCTCCGGCGGCGGCACCTGGGTCGCCAGACGCGCCCGCGCACCGGCTTCGTCGATCACGTCGATCGCCTTGTCCGGCAGGAAGCGGTCTGTGATGTAGCGCTCCGAGAGGCGCGCCGCCGCGCCCAGGGTCTCATCCGGCACGACCACCTTGTGGTGGTCCTCGTAGTGCTTCCGCAGCCCCTTCAGGATGGCGATGGTCTCGTCCATCGAGGGCGGGTCCACGATGACGGTCTGGAAGCGGCGTTCGAGGGCGCCGTCCTTTTCGATGTACTTGCGGTACTCGTTCAGCGTGGACGCGCCGACGCACTGCAGCTCGCCGCGCGCGAGCGCGGGCTTGAGCATGTTGGAGGCGTCGATCGCGCCCTCGGCGGCCCCCGCGCCGACGAGCGTGTGGAGCTCGTCGATGAACAGGATCACGCCCTTGTTCTGCGCGATCTCGTTCATGATGGCCTTGAGGCGCTCCTCGAACTGCCCGCGGTACTTGGTGCCCGCGATGACCGCGGCCATGTCCAGCGCCAGGACGCGGTGGTCCGAAAGGCTGTCCGCCACTTCCCCGCGTGCGATGAGCTGGGCGAGCCCTTCGACGATGGCCGTCTTGCCCACTCCCGGCTCGCCGATCAGCACCGGGTTGTTCTTCTTCCGCCGGGAGAGCACCTCCATCACGCGCTCGATCTCCGTCTCCCGGCCGATCGTCGGGTCGAGCTCGTCCTTGCGGGCGAGCTCGGTCAGATCGCGGCAGAAGTGGTCGAGTGCGGGCGTCTTGGATTTCTTCTCGCCCTTCGTGGGGGCCGGCGAGGAGCTACCGCTCGCGCCCGCACCGGCGGGGGTGGCGTCCAGATCGCTGCCCAACAGCTTCTGGGTCTGGGAGCGCGCCTCCTCCAGCGATACGCCGAGGGCGTTCAGGACCTGCGCCGCGATCCCCCGTTCCTCCCGCAGCAATCCGAGCAGCAGGTGCTCCGTGCCGACGTAGGAATGGCTCAGGTCGCGGGCCTCCGCCATCGCGTATTCCAGCACCTTCTTGGCGCGCGATGTGTACGGCAGCTCGCCGAGAACGGTCGTGGCCTTGCCCTTCTTGACCTCGCTCTCGACCCGTTCGTGCACCTGCTCGAGGTCGACGCTGAGGTTCATGAGGACTGCCGCGGCGACCCCCTCGCCCTCCCGGATCAGGCCCAGGAGGATGTGTTCGGTGCCGACGTAGTCGTGCTGCAGGCGTACGGCCTCGTCGCGGGCCATCGCCAGCACCTTCCGCACTCGATCCGTGAAGTTGTAATTCATGCCGTGGTTCCCACCCCCGAGACACCCCCCGATAACGCTCCGCTAGCCCCGCTCCGGCCCCGCTCTTTCGGGTCGGCCGAGCGCCCGTCGGACGAACGCTGCGCGATGAATCTCTTCTTCGCCGTCGGAAAGCCGTCGGCCCGCCGCGTGTTCCAGGTGGGCCGCCTGCGAATAGATCATTACCGTGTTGAGCGAAGATACCCGAACATCGGGGATCAGTTTCAGCCCGACGCCCAGCCTCACCGCGCTCAGGAGGTTCATGACCTCCTCGAAAGACAACGTCCGCGCGTGCGAAAGCAGACCGAACGCGCGCCAGATCTTGTCCTCGATGACGGCGGGCGCGTCCCTGAGCAGCACGCCCCGCGCTTGCATCTCGTACTGAATTACCTGTCCGACGATCCGGTTCAGGTGTTCGATCAGGTCCTCTTCGCTCTTGCCCAGCGTGGTCTGGTTGGAGATCTGGAAGAAGTTGCCGATGACCTCCGAGCCCTCCCCGTAGAGCCCGCGGAAGGTCAGGCCAACCTGGTTGATCCCCTGCAGGACCTTGGCGATCTCCTTCGTCAGCACGAGCCCGGGCAGGTGCACGAGAAGCGAGGCGCGCAGACCCGTGCCGACATTCGTGGGACAGCTCGTCAGGAATCCGAACTCCGGGTGGAACGCGAACGACAGCCGGCCGCCCAGCTCCTCGTCGAGCCGGTCGACGTCGCCGTAGGCCTCGCGCAGCCGCAGGCCCGACCTGAGCGCCTGGAGGCGGAGGTGGTCCTCCTCGTTCACCATGGCCCCGAGCTCCCCGCCGCCCCGCATGAACAGGCCGGCCCCTACGGGCGCCCCGTCGCCCGCGACGCCGCCGGCCAGCTCCCGCGATATGAGGTGGCGCTCCAGCAGGACGCGGCGCGTCACCGCGGGGACCGCCGACAGCTCGATGGCGGCGCCCTCGCGGAGCAGGTTCGTGGCGTCGGCAGCCGCGCGGATGCGCGACCAGATATCGCGCCGCTCGTCGGCGCCGAGCCGCGCCGGGAAAGCGTGCGCCTGGAGGTTGCGCGCGAGCCGGACGCGGGTGGACAGGACGACGTCCGCGTGCGGGCCGCTGCCGTCCAGCCATTCGAGGCCGACGTCGCCGATCGAAGTCACCGAGCGCACCGTCAGGCTCCTTCCAGCGATCGGATCTGATCGCGGATCTTGGCCGCCCGTTCGAAATCCTCGCTGTCCACGGCGCGCGTGAGCCGCCGCTTCAGGCCGTTGAGGCGCTCCTCGCGGCTCACGTCGGTGGCGTCTTCGGGCGGTAGATAGACCTTGCCCACGTGCTGCGTCCCCGCGTGCAGCCGGCGCATGAGGTTGCGCAGGTGCGACTCGAAGGCGACGTAGCACTGCGAGCAGCCCAGTCGCCCGGTCTTCTTGAAGCCCTCGAGCGACAGCGAGCAGTAGGGGCACTCGGCGTCGGGGGCATCGGCCGCCTCCGATCGTTCGTCTCCCATCTGCGCCAGGAACGCGGCCAGCGGCTCGTTGACGTCCGCCTCGGCGTCGGGATCGATGCCCTTCTCGGCGGCGCACGCCTCGCACAGGTGGAAGCTGTGCATCTCGTTGTTCTCGATGTGCGTGAGGTGGATCACGGCGTCGCGCTCGCCGCAGTGGTCGCACATCATGGCAGCCCTCCTGCCACTCGCCCGGCCCTCACGAGACCTCCTCGGGATAGAAGCTCTCCAGGCGCCCACCCCGGACGCGGAGGATGCGGTCGGCGCGGTCGGCGAGCTCGCGGTTGTGGGTCGCCAGGACGAGCGCCGCGCCGTGCTGCTCGCGCAACCGGAAGAACAGGTCGTGCAGGCGGTCGCTGGTGTGCGCGTCGAGGTTGCCCGTGGGCTCGTCCGCCAGAAGCAGCGCCGGCGCGTTGGCCAACGCGCGCGCCACCGCGACGCGCTGCTGCTCGCCGCCGCTCAGCTGCGCCGGGCGGTGCTCGAGGCGCCCGCCGAGGCCCACCTCCTCCAGGAGCTCCCCGGCGCGCCGCATGGCGACGTCGTGGCCCGCGCCGCCGATGAGCATCGGCAGCGCGACGTTTTCGTGCGCGCTGAACTCCCGGAGCAGATGATGGAACTGGAACACGAATCCGATGCGCGCGTTGCGCACGGCGGCCAGTTCCGCGTCGGGCAGGAGTCCGATCGAGCGGCCCTCCAGCGCGACCTCGCCCGAGGTGGGCCGGTCCAGGCCGCCGAGCAGGTGAAGCAACGTCGACTTTCCCGCCCCGCTCGCCCCGACGATCGCGACCGCCTCGCCGCGCCGTACCTCCAGGTCGACCCCGTCCAGGACGACCAGCTCCGACCCATCCCCGCCGACGAACACCTTGCGCAGCCGTTTGGCTTCGAGCACCACCGGCGCGGCGCCGGCGGCGGCCGCCGGGCGCGTTCTCTCGTCCGCGGGCGGCTCGGGCGGCCCCGTGATCGGTCGCTCACTCATGGCGGATCGCGTCGACCGGCAAGAGTCGCGACGCCTGCCGCGCCGGCAGGATGGTGGCGGCGAACGCGACCAGGACGCTCAGAACGAGGATCAGCCCGACGTCGCGCGCGTCGAGCGCGACCGGAAGCGTCGGGATGCCGTACACGTCGGCCGGGAGCGTGATCAGGTCGTAGCGGTCGATCAGCCAGACCAGCCCGAGGCCGCCGATGGCGCCCAGGGCGGTGCCGATCGCGCCGATCGCGAGGCCCTGGAGCAGGAAGATCTTCAGCACCGCGCCGTCGGTCATCCCCATCGACTTCAGGATCCCGATCTCCCTGGTCTTGTCGGTCACCACCATGATGAGCGTGCTGACGATGTTGAACGCGGCCACCAGCACGATCAGGAACAGGATCAGGCCCATGGCCAGCTTCTCGAGCTGGAGCGCGCCGAACAGCGAGCTGTTCAGCGTCATCCAGTCGTTGGTGTAGTACGGGAAGCTGAGCCGGGACGAGACCGCGCTGCCGATCGCACGCGCCTGCCACGGGTCGTCAACGGCGAGCGCGAGCCCCCCCACGTCGTCCCCGAAGTCCAGCAGGCGTGCGACCGCGCCCAGGTCCGCGTACAGGTGGCCCGAGTCGTACTCGTACATGCCCGTCTCGAACGTGCCGGTCATGACGAATTCGCCGGTCGCCGGGATGGCCTCTCCCAGGGCGCCCGCCCGAAGGTTTTCCGGTGCGATGACGACGACCGTATCCCCCTCGAGCAGGCCCAGCCGCTGCGAGAGGCGGATCCCCACCAGCACCCCGGGCAGATCGGTCCCGGTCTCGAGCGTCAACGATCCGTCGCGCAGCCCCCGGTCGATGTCGTTCAGCGGGACCCCGCCGCCCCCGGTGTCGATCCCGTACAGCGTGCCGAACTGGACGTAGTCGCCGGTGGGCGTCACGCCCACCTGCGTCAGAATGAACGGCTGCGCCCCGACCACGCCCGGCACACGCTCCACCTCGTGGAGCACGTCGCGCCAGGCGCCCATGCGGAAGCCCTGGCCGTTCTGGAAGACGTAGACGTGGGGATTGGCGCCCAGGATCTTCGCCTGGAGTTCGTTCTGCATCCCCGTCATCACCGCTATCACCGTGATCAGCGCGGCGACCCCCACGAAGATCCCGCCCACCGCGATCAACGTGATCAGGGACAGGAAGCGGCCTTTGCGCCGCGACGCCAGGTAGCGTCGCGCGACGAACCACTCCAGTCCCGCGCGTCCGGGCCGGCCCGCCATCTACTCGGGCCTCATCTGCGGGAACAGGATGACGTCGCGGATCGACGGCTGGTCGGTCAGGATCATCGTCAGCCGATCGACGCCGATGCCGCAGCCGCCCGTCGGCGGCAGGCCGTACTCCAGCGCGCGCAGGTAATCCTCGTCGACGACGTGGGCCTCGTCATCGCCCTGCTCCCGGAAGCGCGCCTGCGCCTCGAATCGCTCGCGTTGATCGAAGGGGTCGTTCAGCTCGCTGAAGGCGTTGGCGATCTCCATGCCCGCAATGACCAGCTCGAAGCGCTCCGCCACCGTGGGGTCGCCGCGCTTGGGCTTGGCGAGCGGCGAGAGCTCACGCGGCTGCTCGAGCACGAACGTGGGTTGGACCAGCTCCGGCTCGACGAGCGCCCCGAAGAGGGCGTCGAGCAGCCCGGGCCGCGGCATGCCCTCGGCGTCCTCAACGGCCGCTCCCAGAGCTCGAGCTCGCAGCTCGTCGTCGCTCGCCGTGGCCGGATCGAACCCCAGAACGCGCCCCAGCTCTTCCATGAACCGGACGCGCCGGAACGGGGGCGACAGGTCCAGGTCGACGCCCTGGTAGGTGGTGCGCGTGCCGTCCGCGGACGCCGCCGTCGCGGCGGCGCTCACCATCTCCTCGACCCGCGTCATCATCGTCTCGTAGTCGGCGTATGCCTCGTAGAACTCCAGCATCGTGAACTCGGGGAAATGCGTGCGGTCGATCCCCTCGTTCCGGAAGTCCTTCGCCACTTCGTAGACGCGCTCCAACCCGCCGACGATCAGACGCTTCAGGTAGAGCTCGTCGGCGATGCGCAGATACAGAGGCAGATCGAGCGCGTGGTGATGCGTCCGGAACGGCCGCGCCGTCGCGCCCCCGTAGAGCGGCTGCAGGATCGGCGTCTCGACCTCCACGTACCCGTGATCGTCGAGATAGTGGCGCAGCGTCCGCAAGATCGCGGCGCGCTTCCGGAAGACCGAGCGCACAGGGGGGTTCACGGCCAGGTCGGCGTACCGCTGCCGGTAGCGCTGCTCGATGTCGGCGAGGCCGCCGTGCGTGACCCGCGCGCCTTCCTCGTCCTCGCTGGTCTTGCCGAACGGCAGCGCCCGGATGGATTTCGCCAGCAGGTCGATGCTGCGCACCCGCACGCTCACCTCGCCCATGCGTGTGCGCATCAGCCGACCGGTGACGCCGACCCAGTCCCCCAGATCGAGGAGGTCGAGCCGCTCGTACGCCTCGACTCCGAGGTCGTTCTGCCGCAGGAAGAGCTGCACGCTCCCGGACCGGTCGAGCAGGTCCGCGAACGTGGCCTTGCCGTGGGCCCGGATGGACGTGAGCCGTCCGGCGAGCCGCACATGGGAGCCCAGGCCGTCCTCGTCCAACGTCCCGTCGCCTTCGGCCGCCTCGAAGCCGGCGCACGCGGCCGCAATGTCGCCGTCCGGATCCCACGCGTAGGCGTACGGCTCGACGCCGGCCGCCCGCAGCGCCTCCAGTTTGGCGATCCGGGCGTCGCGGATGCTCGTGGCGGTGGCCCGGTCCTCGACGACCATGTCGTCCGACGCCTCGGCGGCTCGCTCGCTACCCCGCGCCACGTTGCCGGACTCGCTCACGACGCCATACCCCCCGCGCCCTTGAGGTAAGCTTCGATGAACTCGTCCAGGTCTCCGTCCATCACGCGCTGCACGTCGCCCACCTTCAGCTCGCTGCGATGGTCGGTCACCATGGTGTAGGGCTGGAACACGTAGGAGCGGATCTGGTTTCCCCACGCGATGTCGGTCTTCTCCGCCTCGAGCGCCTGGCGCTCCGCCTCCCGCTCTTCGACCTCGCGCTGGTAGAGCGCCGCCTTGAGCATCTTCATGGCGGTCGCGCGGTTCTTGTGCTGGCTTCGCTCCTGCTGGCACGACACGACCACGCCGGTCGGCAGGTGCGTGATGCGGACGGCCGAGCTGGTCTTGTTGACGTGCTGGCCGCCGGCTCCCGACGCGCGATAGGTGTCGACCCGCAGGTCCTTGTCTTCGATGTCGATGTCGATGTCGTCGTCCACCACCGGATAGACGAACACGCTGGCGAACGAGGTGTGCCGCCGGCCCTGACTGTCGAACGGCGAGATCCTCACCAGCCGGTGCACGCCCTTCTCCGCCTTCAGGTAGCCGTATGCGTGGTCGCCGCGTACCTCCACGGTGGCGCTCTTGATGCCCGCCTCTTCGCCTTCGAGAAGGTCGAGAAGCTCGGCGGCGCGACCGCTGCTTTCCGCCCAGCGCGTGTACATGCGCAGCAGCATCTCCGCCCAATCCTGCGACTCGGTGCCCCCGGCGCCCGGGTGGATCGTCAGAAGCGCGTCGCGCGCGTCGTCGGGGCCCCGCAGCATGTTGCGCAGCTCGAGCTGCTCCAGGGCACGGGCCAGGCGGATCACCTCGCCCTCCCATTCCTTCTGGAGCTCTGCGTCGGGCTCATCGGCCAGCAGCTCGGCCAGCTCGGCCAGCTCAGTGCCCTTGGCGTCCAGCTCGGTCCACGGGTCCACCCAGGACTTGAGCTGGTTGGCCTCGGCGATCACCTCCTGGGCGGCATCCGCGTCGTCCCAGAAGCCCGGCGACGCCATGCGCTCTTCGAGTCGGCCGATGTCGGTGCGCTTGGCCGCGACGTCAAAGAAAGTCTCCCAACTCTTCGATGCGCGCGCGCAGGTCGGCGATGTCTTCGGTTCGCTCGGTGCTCATGACAGGTCGGGTTCGGGTCGATCCGGGGGGAGTCGCTCCGCGTGAGCGACCCCGGCCCGCGCGTCGGCGGGCGGCCTCGGGGGAGGGTCCGCCACCACCGTCCACCCGGGCCCGGCCAAGGGTAACACTGCGCTCAACCCCCTCAGAAGACGGGCTCCCCCTTGGCCAGGATGTCGTTGAGCGCGTCGCGGAAGAACGGCGTGGTCTTGGCGAAGTCCTCGCCCACCTGCTCGACGTACTCCTCCCAGCTCTTCAGGATGTCCTCCCGGAAATCCGCCCGCAGGCTTCCGGAGGTGCGACTCGCTTCGACGTCCCGGTCGGTGTAGGCGATGATGTCGGAGACCAGCGCGCGCGCGATGCGGTGCGCTCGCGTATCCGGATCCTGGGCGCCGAACACCGGCTTCGCCGGCTTCTTCGGCGCTCCGTTGTCCGTCGCCTGGTCGGCGCGCGGCGTCACTGATCCGTCCTTCCCGAGATCGAAGATCTTGCGGCACTGTCCGCACCGCGTTCGCACGCCGCCCGCGGGCACGCGCTCCGGATCCACGCGGTACATCGCCTCGCAGTAGGGGCAGGTGACGTTCATGGGTATCCTCGGTGCCTCCGGCGGCTCGGCGATGGGTTCACGGGCCGCTCCCGAATCCCGCCGAGCCGCCGTCGCCGGCGTCGGATTCGGCGCGGTCGTCGTGGCGGCGGTCGACGGCGAACACCGACCCCGGCAGGGTCTTGGCGTAGGCCTTCATCTCGGAGGCCAGCTCGCCCACCCGGGCGGTGTGTTCGAACACTCTGCGGTCGTTGGTCACCACGCCGATGGAAAGTGACATCAGCGGGACGCGGTACACGTTGCCACGCCGGTCCTTGCCCAGGAAATAGCGTCGCTCGCGGTCGTCCTCGCTGTAGTTGAACGGCATCAGCTCGTCGAAGACCTCGATGATCTCCTCGCAGCAGATCGTCGCGCTCTCGCGCGGCACCACGAAGATGTAGTCGTCGCCGCCGATGTGCCCGATGAAGCCGCTCGGAGCGTGGGCCCTGACGACGTCCCGCAGGATCCGTGACACAATGAGGATGACGCGGTCCCCCTCCGTGTAGCCGTAGCGGTCGTTGAACTCCTTGAAGTGGTCGATGTCGGCGTAGCACACCGCGAAGGCCTCGCCGCGCTTCATTCGCTCGGCGATGTCACGTTCGATCTGCACCGTACCGGGGAGGCGGGTCGTTGGGTGGACGCTGACGTCGCGGTCCGCGCGCTCCAGGGTCAGCTCGATGCGAACCCGTTGCTCCTCGTCGGCCATGCCCGGCCCGAAGACCTCATCGGCGCCTGCTTTCAGACCCTCCAGCACGACCCCGGAGTCCTCTTCGGTCGTGTAGAGGATGACGGGAATGATAGCGCTGTAGGGCTCTTGTTTGAGGGCCACGCAGAGCTCCCGCACGTCCGCGGTCTCCCCGCCGTCCAGCACCACGCATTTCGGCAGGCTGCGATTCACGACGTTCATCACATCATCGGCACCGGGCACGCGTATGACGCGCAGGCCGTTCGCGTCTGCGAGTGCGCGGACGGCGGCCGGGACCTCGCGGTCCTGCGAGGTCAGGTAGACGATGCTCGAAGTCGCCGTCATGCCGCGCTGGTTGGGGGGAGGCGTTGCAACGATAGGCGCGCGCGCCCACGCGCGCCACGTTCGCGGCCCCGACCCACCGCGTCCTCCGTGTGCGCCCGCCGTTGCCGGCGAGCGGCTTGGACGTTCGAGGCTCGCCTCACAGAGGCTTCGCCTCGTCGATCAGCATGATGGGAATGTCGTCGCGGACTTCGTAGATGAGGGCGCACGCCCTGCACACCAGTTCCTCGACGTCGCCGTCGGCGCGGTGCTCGAGCGGCCCCTTACACTTCGGGCAGACGAGAATGTCCAGCAGTTCGCGGTCCAGCACCCGTTCCCCTCCCTTCCTCTCCGCCGCCGCTGCGCTACCGCCGGCGCGGCGGAGCGTGTCCGAGTCGCTTGAGAGCGGCTTCGCGTTTGCGCCAGCGCGTCAGCACCTTCACCCACAGGTCAAGGTACACGCGCTCCCCGGTGAATGCTTCGATCTTCTGGCGAGCGGCCTTTCCCAGGTCGCGAATACCGCTTCCGCCCTCGCCGATCAGAATCTGCTTCTGCGTTTCCCGTTCCAGGAAGATCGTCGCACGAATGTAGAGAGGATCGCCCCCTTCGCGGTACTCCTCCACCTGCACCGCCGTGCTGTAGGGGATTTCCTGATGGTAGCGCTCGAAAACGGTCTCGCGGATCAGCTCCTCCACGAAGAACCGGATCGGCTGGACGGCCAACTCGTCGGCATCGTAGAGGAAGGGGGACGGCGGCAGGAGCGTGGCGATCCGCGCCTCCAGCTCCTGGAGGCCGGTGCGGGTGGTGGCGGAAGTGGCGAGAGCGGGTGGCGGTGTGCGCTCCTCGAGCCAATCGAGCAGCGCCCTGACCTCGTCTTGCGGCGCCGCATCGACCTTGTTGACCACTCCGACGACGGGGGTAGGGGCCCCGAGAATGGCATCCAGCGAGGCCTCCGGGGGCAGCGTCTCCCGTGGCCGGGTCGCGTCCAGGATCAGCACGGCCAGGTCCGCGTCTCGCAGCGCCGCGAGCGCTTCCTGGACCATGGACTCGTGGAGCAGGTAACGCGGCTCGAGGAGGCCAGGCGTGTCGACGAATACCGCTTGGAACGTGGGCCGTGTCAGGATGCCGGTGACGCGTTGACGCGTCGTCTGCTCCTTGCGCGTCGCGATGCTGAGCTTCTCGCCGATCAGCGCGTTCAGCAGGCTGGACTTGCCGACGTTCGGGGCGCCGACGAGGGCGATGTGGCCGGCTCGCGTTTCGGCTGCCGATGGGTCCGGAGCGCTCGGGTCCATGGCCCGGCAAGGTACGCGGCCGCGGTGAGGAGGCAACGTGCGTGCAAACGCGGCGAGCCCGTCGCGTTGTGGTGCGACGGGCTCGCGTGTGCAGGCGGTGAGGCCTGCGGTGTGGCGCCGGCGGCGACGTACTCTCCCACCCGGTGGCCCGGGCAGTACCATCCGCGCAGCGGGGCTTAA
>DATHRK010000074.1:0-2304 GCA_035465395.1 Longimicrobiales bacterium
GGGGAGGCCGTGACGCTGCTCGAGGTTATCATGGCGGCGGAGGCAGCGCCGGTCTCCCCCGCCTGGCTCCGGCTCGATCCAGACTGGGACGGCCTGCGAGAGCTGCCTCGGTTCCGGGAGCTCGCCCGGGAGGCGACGTAAGAGGGCGCCGCGGACGAGCGGTCCGGACCTCGATCGGGATCCCTGCCCGTGCTACGGGGGCGACTGGCTCCGGTCTGGCGGCGGCGCAAGACGCTTGCAGCCCCCGGCTAGGACGAGGCATCTTCCGTGACCGCCTGGCTCCCGCGCCGGCGGCGTATTCGATGAGACACTGCCTCCGCCTCACCGACGAGTCTTCCCGCGCCGCCCCGCGTCGCGGCGGCTCGTGCTACGCGCCAGCGCGAGGATCGCTCCATCGAGCCGCCCTCGTGACCGCTTTCCTGCGATCCATCCGGTGATGGACCTCTTCTCCTCGCTGCGCCGGCGTTCGCTCTGGCAGATCCTCGCGCTCTACGTCGTCGCGAGCTGGGTCGCGCTCGAGGTCGTGACCACGCTCACGGAGGCGCTCAGCCTGCCGGACTGGTTCCCGGCGTTCGGTTTCGTGCTGCTCATCATCGGCTTCCCGGTCGTGCTCGCGGTCGCCGTCCTGGAGGGCCGCAGGGACTCTGCCCTGGGACCGGAACACGTCCACCGGGGCCGCGTCGCCCCGGTGGACGCGGCAGAGGACCGGCCCCCCCAGGCCGACGCGGGCCCCGCCCCTGGCCCCGGCCCCAGCGCCGGCCCGAGTCCGCCCGTCGGCGTTCGCGGGGCTCGCGCAGCGCGCTCCGGCTCGGTGTGGGCACCCGACAGGCTCTTCACCTGGCGCAACGCCGTCCTCGGCGGGGTGGGTGCGCTGGCGCTGTGGGGCGCCGCGGCGGGTGGCTGGCTGCTGCTCGGCGGCGCTACGCCCGATCGGGGAGGCGGCACGACCGCGGCGAGCGTCGCCGCGCTGCCCTTCGCCAACCTCAGCGCAGACGAGGACGACCGCTACTTCGCCGACGGCGTCCACGAGGAGATCCTGACGCGCCTCAGCAAGATCGGCGCGCTGCGGGTGATCAGCCGCACGTCGGTCATGGGCTACCGCGGCACGGAGCGGCGGCTGGGCGACATCGCCGACGAGCTGGGCGTCCGCTACGTGCTCGAGGGTAGCGTGCGGCGCGGCTCCAACGTCCTGCGCGTGACCGCGCAGCTCATCGACGCCGAGACCGACGAGCACGTCTGGGCGGAGACCTACGACCGCTCCCCCGAGGACCTGCTCGCCATCCAGTCCGACGTGGCGGAGCGCATCGCGCAGGCGCTGCACGCCGAGCTCACGCCCGAGGAGCGGGCGCGCATCGCGGCGCGGCCGACCGAAGACCTGGAGGCCTACGACCTGTACCTGCGGGCGCTGGACTACGGGAGAACCGGCGAGGCCGCCGACTTCGACACGCAGGGCCGGAGCTGGCGCCTGGCGGTGGACCTCCTCCGCCGGGCGGTCGAGCGGGATCCCGAGTTCGCCCTCGCCTGGGCGGAGCTCGGGTACCGCCATGTGGAGCTGGTGTGGTTCTCCCACGACCCCACCGACGCGCGGCGCGAACTGGCGCGCCAGGCCGTGGAGAGAGCGGTCGCCCTGGATCCCGATCTCGGCGAGGCGCGCCTGGCGAAGGGCTGGTTCCACTACCACGGATTCCGCGACTACGACGCCGCGCTCGCCGAGGCGGAGCTGGCCTCGGTGGCACTGCCCGGCGACCCGCTGCTCGCGTCCCTGATCGCTTCCGTAGAGCGCCGCAAGGGCAACTACGAGGTCGCGCTGCGGGAGTTCGGCCGGGCAGCGGAGCTGGATCCGCGCAACGCCGCGTGGCCGAGAGAGATGGCCGGCACCGCGGCGTGGGGACTGGGCCGGCTGGACGCCGCGCGGGAGGCGTGGGCGCGTGCGCGATCCCTCGCGCCGGATTGGGCGGCGGTCTACGCCGAACGCGCCCAGGCGGAGGTGATGCTGGCCGGTGACGCCGACAGGGCCCGCCGTGAGCTGGAGGCGTGGGAGCGCATCGGCGGTGCGTCCGAGCCGATCATCGCGCAGGCGCACTTCTACGTCGACTTCGCGCGCCGCGATCATGCGGCCCTCCTGGCGCGCTTCGATTCGCTGGACGCGCGGGTCCTGGAGCTGCAGGACGACGCGGTGCCGGTCCCTCTGCTCCGGGCTCGGGCGCTCGCGCTTGCCGGGCGCCAGGAAGACGCCCGCGCGGCGTACGCTCGCGCCCTGGAGCTGCTGCGGGAGCCGGCGACGCGGCAGCCCGACTACGCCGG
>DATHRK010000075.1:0-4637 GCA_035465395.1 Longimicrobiales bacterium
TCGGTGATCAGCTCCTGCGCCCCGAACGAGCTGAGGCCGAGCGACGTCCGCCTCGCCAGCATGCCCTCCGCCCCGATCCGGCGCGCCTTGCCGTCCGACCCGACGATCGCGCCCGTCAGTTGGATGACGCTGACCGGCGTCTCCAGCGACGTCAGCCACGGCAGACGCACGGTGTAGCCGTTCCCCAGCTCCACCTCCTTCGTGCCCCGCCATCCGCGCTGGCGCGGCAGGTAGTGCCCCACCTCGAGGGTGAGCACGAGCGTCGCGTCGACGTCGGCCCGGGCCATCGTCTCGGCGATCCACGACACCCACTCCGGAGACGGCCTGCCCACCGCCAGCCGCATCCGCTGATCGCCCCGACCCAGGGCGCTGTCGCCGCGCTCGGCGCAGTCGTCCTCGGGGTCCAGAGACGGCGTGATGCAACCGAACATCACGTCGGGCGGATAGCGCGTGGCGGCGTGGGTCACCGCCGAGACGCTGCCGCCCTCGGCGAGCTTCAGCGACAGATCCAGCTCGTCCAGCGCCTCGTTCATGCGCGCGAGCAGCGTGACGACGGGGCCGGACAGCTCCGGGTCGAAGAACGGGGCGGCCTGGGCGGCGCCTCGCTGGTAGGCGATGGGCAGGTGGCCCAGCCGGCCTGGCGCCGTGGCCCCGGCCGGCGCCCCCGCGTAATAGGGCGGATGCTCCAGGTACGCATCGCCCACGCCGCTGCCGAGCGTGGCGCCGGTCGATGCGCAGCCGGCGGCGGCCATCAGCGAGAGGAGAGGAAGCAGCCGCAGCGCTGCCGCGCGCGGGCCGAGAGGCGGCGCCTGCGGCGCCCGATTCGCGTTCCCGTTCAATTCCGGACCTCTTATAGGCCGATGAAAATCGGCGCCGCGCTCGGGGTCGAGCGGACGCCTGAAATTGTCCCGTACGGCCAGCGTCGGCGTCGGGTCATCGCCCACCTGATACACCGCTCGCTCGGCTTCTGTTGCACCGCCTCAGAAGAGGTTCGCCGCGGCCCAGAAGCCGAGGAACGTTCCGATGGCGTTGCCCAGCGAACCGATCAGGATCCCCGGGACGACCAGGTCGCCCCGGCCCAGGCTGCGGGCGACGGCGAGCGCCGAGGTTCCGCCGCCGACGTTCGCCTGCGAGGCCACGGCCGCGGTCTCGGCGTCCACCTTCAGCAGCTTCGCTGCCGCGAACGTCACCACCCCGTGCACCGCGACGAGCGTGGCGGCGAAGCCGAGCACAAGGAGCCCGGTCCGACCCAGGCCGGCGAGCCGCACCACGTCGCAGAAGGCACCGATGACGGCCAGGAACAGATACACGGCGAACATGCCGAGCGTACGGGTGCCCCGCAGAGAGGCGAGCGCCGGGATCTGGGCGAGCCCGAGCGCGAGCACCGTGAGGATCAGGATGGACGGTACGTTCGCGCCAGCCTCCGCCAGCGCCGTCGACGCGCGGTCGGAGGCCCAGAGCGAGCCGAAGCCGAGGCCGAGTAGGATCGCCAGATCCAGGGGGTGAATCTCCTCGGTGTCCTCGGCTACGCCGGTGACGTCGTACGCGTCGTCGGCGGACGGTCTCGCGTCGGTCTCGAGGCGCCAGAAGGGGCGCAGAAGCCGCGGCAGCGCCAGCGTCGCCATCATCCAGACGGCCGTGACGATGTTGTCGACGACCACCGTTCCGGCGTACAGCGTCCCGTCGCGCATCACGTCGTAGCCTATGGCGACGGCGTTGAAGTTGATCGACCCGCCGGTGTACGTGCCCACGAACATCCCGCCCACCGCCGCCTGGAGCGGCCCGAAGGCGTCCCCGGCGCCGAAGATCCGCATGCCCAGCGCGGCGCCCGCCATGACCCCCACCGAGCCGATCAAGAACAGCGCGATGATGGGCAGACCGGCCTTCACGACTTCGCGCAGATTGATGGGCAGGACCAGCCAGAAGATCGCGAGCGGCGCGACGTAGCCGAAGATCGCGTCGTAGACCGGCACCGGCGACTCCGCGCTCGACCCCGCCGGTATCAGGCCCGCGTTGGCCGCGACGGCGGTCACGAGGATCACCAGTAGCGCGGTGCCGACGTGGCGGAAGAAGGTGCGGCGGACGAGGACCTCGGTCAGCGTCACCAGGGCGCACAACGCTGCCAACAGGAAAAGGCCGTCGCGCGTCATCGCGTCACCGTCGCGAGGAGGAGCCGAGTGGACGGCGCCAATATGACGCCGCGGCCGCGTGGTGTCAGGCGAGGCGCGCGCCCGACCGCTCTCGACGGAGGCCGGCTTGCGCCGGGTCCGTCGGCGGCGTAGATAAGAAATGCACAAAAAAGTGCATTCTGCGAGAGGAGATACAATGGGCGGGATCGGAGGTCGAAGCCGGGAAGTGCTCGACACCCTGTACCGCTTGGGCGAGGCCACGGCGGCGGACATCCACCGCGAGATCCCCGATTTTCCCAGCTACTCGGCCGTCCGTTCCGCGCTGCGGGCCCTCGAGACGAAGGGCTTCATCGAACACGCCCGCGACGGCGCCCGCTATGTGTATCGTCCGACGCGTCCCGCCGGCGACGCCTCCCGGGGCGCCCTCGCCCGCGTGCTCGACACGTTCTTCGGCGGCTCTCCCGAGCACGCCTTGAAGGCGCTGTTGGATCTGAGCCAGGAGCGCGACTACGAGTTCGACTACGACGACGTCCAGAGCCTGATCGACAGGACGCGGGAGCAGGGCCGATGATGGCCCCGACCGGCGCGGGCGTGGCCGTGGATGCGCTCCTGCTCGCGGCCGTGGCGGTGTGCGCGCTCGTCGGTCCCGCCCTCCTCGTGGCCCGCCGCCGAGCCCTCTCCGCGCACCTCAGGCGGCGCGTTCTCGAGGCCTCCATCCTGGCCGTCGTCGCCACGTTCGCGCTGTCGTTGACGGCCGCGCCCGGCCCGGTCGGGTGCCTCGCATCGCCGTGCGGCGTGGAGGCGCCGACGGAGGCGGCTTCCAGGGCGTTTTTCGCCGCTACCGCCGCCGCTGCGGGCAAGTTCGGCGACGTGGCTTCGGCCGGCGCGGCCGCCCCAGGGTCGCGGGGCCGACCGATCCGCGCCGGCGTGGTCTCCCTCGTCCTTCTCCTGTGGCTCGCGGGCGTGGCGTTCGCCCTCGCACGTGTCGCCCGGCGACGGCGACTCGCCTCCCGCATCGTCCGGACGGCGCGCCCCGTTCGAGACACGGTGCTACGCGCGCGCTTCCAGGACGTGGCCCGCCGCCTCGGCGTGCGGGGTCGTGTCCGCCTCCTGCACCATCCGGACATCTCCACGCCGGTCGTGGCCGGTGCATTCCAGTCAGCGCTGCTGCTGCCTACGGGCGGGAACGGCGAGCCCGAGCTGGACCTGGCCGACGCCGATCTCGTGTTCCTGCACGAGCTGTCGCACGTGCGCATGCACGATCCGGCGGCGACGCTGGCCTGCGAGCTCGTCGCGGCGCTTTTCTGGTTCCACCCGCTCGTCCCCGCGGCGGCCCGCCGTCTGCGCGAGCTGCAGGAGCATACCGCCGACAGCGACGTGCTGCGCGGCGGCGTGAAGCCCTCCATCTACGCGAGCTATCTGCTGCAGGCCGTCCGCCGCTTCGCGGCGCGCCGGGGGCAGGCGCTCGCCGACCAGCACCCGATCGCCGGAGACTGCATCATGGAAGCCCGCCTGCGCACCATCCTCGATCCGGGGGCGCGTCACGAGCCGCCCCGGACGCCGGCAGTCGCGGTGATCACGGCGCTGGCTCTGGCCATCGGGGCGGCTTTCGCCATCGCGCCGCTCGCCCTCCAGGCGGGCGGGCTGATCGCGCAGGATGCGCATCCGCCTAGCGGCATGCGCACCGAGCTGCTGCGGCCCGCCGCGTTGGACAGCCTGCTGCGCCCCGTCATCATCGACCACATGGCCGACCGCTACATCGCGGGCGCGGCGGTCGCGGTGGTACACGGTAGCCAGGTCGTCTACCGGGCGGGCTTCGGACGCCGCGAGGTCTTCTCCGAGGATCCCGTGGACGTCGACCGGACCATCTGGCGCATCGGCTCGATCACGAAGGTTCTCACCGGGCTGGCGGTGCTGCAGCTGGTCGATGCGGGAAAGGTCGAGCTCGACCGGGACGTGAACGACTACTTCGAGCGCCCGATCGTTCCCGAGGACCGCCCGGAGCCGGTTCTCGTACGACACCTCCTCACCCACACAGCGGGATTCGATCAGGTGGGTCTGGGCCGCCACGTGGACCGGCCCGAGGACGTCCGTCCGCTGGAGGAGTTCCTCCGCGAGTACCTGGCCCGCGTCCGCGACCCGGGGATCCTCTCAACCTACGACACCTACGGCATCACGCTGGCCGGCCTGCTCGTTGAAAGGGTCTCGGGGCTGTCCTACGAGGAATACCTGCAACGGCACATCTTCGCGCCACTGGAGATGCACCGCGCCGGGATCGCCGTGCCGCCCGCGCTCGCGGGCGACGTGGCCGTCGGGTACGCGTTCGCCGGACACTGGGAGGCGCAGCGCTGGGAGTACATGAACACAGACCCGGCGTCCACGGCGAACGCGTCCGCTCCGGACATGGCCAACCTCGCGATCATGCTTCTGAACGAGGGCAGCTTCCGCGGCAGGCAAATCCTGGACGAACGCTCTGCGCGCGCGATGCTCACCACCCAGTTCACCAAC
>DATHRK010000076.1:0-35214 GCA_035465395.1 Longimicrobiales bacterium
TCACGGGCTTCGCGGCGGTCGAGCGAGCCGACATCGCGCTGGGCGACACGGTGCTCGTGCAGGGGTCAGGGCCGGTGGGTCTGGCCGCCGCGGCCTTCGCCGCGCTGCGAGGCGCGGCAGCCGTGCTCGTCATCGGGGCTCCGCGCGCCCGCCTCGACCTGGCGCTGCGGCTCGGCGCCGACGACGCGATCGACGTGAGCACCACCTCCGGCGACGAACGCCAGGCCTGGATCGCCGAGCGGACGGGCGGGCGCGGCGCCGACGTCGTCATCGAGGCGACCGGGAGCCCCGCGGCCGTCCCGGAGGGGCTGCGCCTCGTCCGCGACGGTGGCACGTACGTCGTGGCCGGCCACTACACGGACGCGGGCGAGGTCGGCGTCAACCCGCACTCCATGGTCAACCGGAAGCACGTGGTCGTGCGGGGCCAGTGGGGCACCGATTTCCGCCACGTGGCGCGCGCGCTGCGCCTCCTCGCGAAGCACGCCCAACGCCTTCCTTTTCGCGACATCATCGGCATGCGTTACCCGCTGGACGCGGCGCAGGAGGCGCTGGAGGACGTGGCCGCCCTGCGCGTGACGAAGGCGCTGATTGTTCCGTAAAGAGGCGGCGGTGGACGTCTCAGGGAGCGATCCTGTCCACGGCGCTCGTTCCCTCGACCTCGACCACCTCCGCCCCGAGCCCGGCCACCTGGTCCCCGCGCTGCACGCCCTCGACGGTCCCCCGCATGGAGAGCGTGACCAGCGATGAGTCGGCCACGATCGTCCCCTCCGCGCTCAGGCGGTCCTCGGTGGGGGCGTCTTCACGCACGATCTCGCCTTCATAGGCGATCACCCAGGCGCGCGCGTCGGAGACGACGGTGTCCCTCTCGATGCGGTACGTGTTCGACTTGACGTAGGTCTGCGGGCGGGGCCGGTTCGCGGTGCGCACGATGCGGAGGGTGTCCGTCCAGGTCGTCCCGGGCTCGAGCGCGCCTGCGGGCATGCGCGGCACGAAGTCCTCGAACATCTCCGTCATCGCCCGCATGAACTCCTTTTCGGGAGGTAGCTCGTCGGGCGCCCCCGGCCTCTCGACGGAACGCAGGAAGCCTTCGTCGTCCCGCCGCAGGACGAACAGGCGACGCAGCAGGAAGTCGGGCTCGCTTTCGACCCGGCGCCCGGCGGCAGCGATGAAGCCGCTGGCCTCCTCGACCCAGCCGTGGGCCGAGTCGGGGGTGATCTGCTGGAACGCGGCGACCGCGTCCACTCCGAAGCGCATCGTGTCGTCGCCGCTGCGGCGACGGACGTGCATCGTGGTGCGCGTGCGCCATCGGTACGTCTGGACCTCGGCGTCCGACGCGACGGGCGCGGGACGCGGGAGGTCGCAGGATGCGCACACCGCTACGAGGAGGGCAGCGAGGCCGGTCGCGACGCACCGGCGTGTCAGCGTATCGTGATCCAAGGTTCGGTCCCCCGTCGAAGGGTCCTTCTCTTCGGATCCCGTCGGCGGCTTCTCGGGTTCCCTCGCCCGCAACCCCGGGGCGCGCGAGTGTGTCCGAACCTGCGAGGCTCGACCGGGCGCGTCGAGTCCGGCTCCGCTACTCCACGCCACAGAAGACGAGGACACACATGGACCCGCTCGGCATCGCGCCCTCACGGCGGACCCTCTTGGCGACAGCGACCCTGGCGCTCGGGTCGGTCACATCGCTGACCGCGTTGCAGCAGCAGGTCTACCCGGGCGACGCGTGGAGCAGGTCGACCCCGGAGGCGGAAGGCCTCGACCCCGCCCCGCTCGCGCGCCTCGTGCAGGCGGCCGGCTCGGGCGCGGCCGTCAACGTCGACCGCCTGTTCATCGTCCGCCACGGCAAGGTCGTGCTGGATACGGCCTTCGTCCACGACTACCCCGCGCTCGCCGAGGGTCACGACACGACCTCGCACCAGTACAACTACCAGCATCCCGACCATCACCCCTTCTACAAGGGGTCGGACGTGCACACGCTGCAGTCGGTCACCAAATCGGTGACCTCCATCCTGCTGGGGATCGCCATCGCCCGCGGAGACATCGAAGGGGTGGACGCGCCGCTGCTCTCCTTCCTGGAGCGCTACAGGGTTCCGGAGGCCGGCCACCCCCTCTGGAACGCGACGCTGGACGACCTTCTGACGATGCGGACGGGCATCGAATGGCACGAGATCGACCGCCCGATCGACGACACCAACACCACGATCCAGCTGGAGGCCTCCGAAGACTGGGTGCAGTTCACGCTGGATCAGCCGATGGACGCCGCGCCGGGCGAGAAGTGGGTGTACAACAGCGGCGGCAGCCACCTGATGTCGGCCGTGATCCGAGCCGCGACGGGGCAGCTCGCCACCGCTTACGCCGAGGCGCACCTGTTCGGCCCACTCGGCATCGACGAGTACCACTGGAAGATCACGCCGGCGGGCCTCCCCGACACCGAAGGCGGCCTGTACCTGCGCACCGAGGACCTCGCTCGCATCGGCTACCTCTACCTGCGTGGCGGACGCTGGCGCGACCGGCAGATCGTGCCGGCGGAGTGGGTGGAGGCGTCGGTGGCGCGTCGGGTCGAGGCCGTCAACCAGCAGGGCTGGGGCTACGGTTACCAGTGGTGGCGGCTCGATCGCGATGACGTGGAGATCTGGGCCGGCCTCGGCTACGGAGGGCAATTCCTCCTCGTGCTGCCCCAGCACGACCTGGTCGCCGTCGCGAACTCCTGGCACATCTTCGGCCCCGGACAGGGCGTGCTGGGGCCGCTGCTGAACGCCGTGGTAGCAAGCGTAGCGGGGGGGTAGCCGCCCGGCGGCGGGCCCCGGTCCACCGGCACGGATGATGCGCCATCTGTTCCTGGCGCCGGGAAGCCCCGGGCGCCGGACCGAACCCGATATCCGCACAGGAGGACCCATGAAGATCGACTCGCTCGAAAAGCTGTTCGTCCACGAGCTGAAGGACCTCTACAGCGCCGAAAAGCAGATCCTCAACCACATCGACAAGGTGATCGACAAGACCACCAACGGGGACTTGCGGGACGCGCTCAGCAACCACCGTGACCTGACGCGCACCCACGTCGAGAGGCTCGAGTCGATCTTCTCCGGCCTGGACTACGAGCCCACGGGCCACAAGTGCAAGGGCATGGAGGGCCTGCTGAAGGAGGCGGAGGACATCCTCGAGGACGCCGAAGAAGGAGCCACCCGCGACGCCGGGATCATCGCCGCGGCGCAGCGCGTGGAGCACTACGAGATGGCCGGCTACGGCACCGCGCGCACCTACGCCCACATACTGGGCAAGGACGACGTCGCGCAGACGCTGCAGAAGACGCTGGACGAGGAGGCCGACGCCGACGAGAAGCTGACGCGCCTCGCCGAGTACGTCGTCAACCCGGAGGCGCTAGCCAGCGCCTGAGCCGTCGTCGCATAGCGATCCGCGGCGCGCCGGCCTCAGGGGACCGGCAGCCCGACGGCCGCGGACCCGGCAGGGTCCGCGGCCGTTTGCATCGTCGCCTCAGTCCCCGTTCGACGGCGATGGGTCCGCAGCCCCGGGTGGCTCCGGCGCCGCTCGGCGCGGCCCCAGGAAGCCCGCCGCGAAGCCCGCGAAGATCCCCGCCGCGCCACCGATCACCCCGCCGGCCCACGCCGAGGAGGCGTGACCGTCGATCGCCGCCCCGAGCCCCACGCCGAGAGCGACGCCTGCCGTCAGGCCGCGCAGGACGCGCGAAAGCACCCGCCGGCCCGCCGGGCTCTCCCTCAACGCCAGCCAGACCCCGACGGCCGGTCCCAGCACGGCGGGCACGAGCGACCAGCCGACGACCTCGTCGAAGCTGGACAGGTAGCGACCCCGCAGGCGCGCGTTGGCGACGATGACGCCCACCGACGCGGCGACGCCGAGGAGGAGGCCCGCGATGATCCCGAGGGCGGCCCGACCTATTTTCTTCACGAACGACACGCGGTGGCCGCATCCTTGCTCGGATGGGGTGACACCCTGGCCGAGGTGGAACCGGCCGGCTTTCCCCGGGGCGACGACGCCCCAGAACGATGGGAGGAATCCGTGGGCATTCTCGCGTGGATCGTTTTCGGCCTCATCGCCGGCGCGCTCGCCAAGCTCATCATGCCGGGCGCCGATCCCGGCGGCTGGATCATCACGATCCTGCTGGGCATCGCGGGAGCGTTGGTGGGCGGGTTCATCGGCTCGGCGCTGGGATTCGGGTCGGTGAGCGGCTTCAACCTGCCGTCGATGCTGATCGCGATCCTCGGCGCCATCGTCTTGCTGGCGCTCTACAGAATGACGCGACGGGCCTGATCCCGGGCGAACCACGCGCCGGCAGACCGACGCCGATAAGCGCGCGGTCTGCCGGCCGTCGCATCAGCCGTCGCGTTCCCGCAGCGCGAACAGTCGCATCTGGCCGACGTCCTCCAGCTCGACCTCTCCGACGGTGTCCAGGCCGTGGGTCACGCGCAGCGCAGCGTAGAGCTTGGGGCTGACGTGGATGGCGCCCTCCGGCGCCGCCGCCGCGATCGCCCGCGCGGTACTGATGCCCTCGCCCCACACGTCGAAGGCCAGCCGGCCGGTCTGAAGAAGGCCGGCCGTGATCGGCCCGGTGTGCGCGCCCACGCGCAGCCCGATCCCGCCATCGAGTTCGCCCGCGAAGCGCTCCGTTTCCGCGAGCGCGGCCAGCGCGAACGCCGCCCCCGCCTGCGCGGCTGTTTCGCCGTCCCCTTCGAGCCCGACCGCCGCCGCGAACCCCGCCCCGTCGGCGCGCAGGATGTGGACGCCGTGGGCGCGGGCGATCGCCTCCAGCCGGCCGAGCAGCTCGCGCATCCGATCGACGGTCGCGCGGGCGTCCCGGTCCGCGCCACCGTGCCTCACGCCGCGAAAGCGGCCGACCACGACCGTGGCGTCCGGCACGTGCTGGACGATGTCGGACTCCCCCGCGAGGACGCGTTCGGCGAACGGTTTCGGACAGAGGCTGGCCAGCAGGTGCTCCGTCAGGGCGCGCTCCTGATCCAGCGACCGAGCGTACTCGCGGTCCCGGTCGCGCAGTCGCCGCAGCTCCAGACAGGCGTCGATGCGGACCCGGAGAAGGACCGGATCGAACGACTTCGGGAGGAAGTCCTCGGCGCCCATGTCGACGCACCCGATGGCGCTGTCGATCTCATCCAGGGCCGACAGCATGATGACCGGGATGGCGGCCGTGCGCGGTTCCGCCTTCAGGCGCTTCAGCACCTCGACGCCGTCCATCTCCGGCATGAGGACATCGAGAAGGACGAGGTCGATTGCCCGCTCGCCCACGATCCTGAGCGCGTCCGCGCCGCTCTCCGCGGTCGCAACGGTGAAGCCCTCGCGGGCCAGGCGGCGGGAGATCAGGTCGCGGTTGGTCGCGTTGTCGTCGACGATGAGCAGCGTGCCGTGCTGGGTGGGGGTCCGGTCGCCGTCGCGTGGCCGGATCTTCGCGAGGACGTCGCGCGCCACCTCGACGCTCGCCTCGATCTCGGCGTTCGCGGAGACGGCGTGCGGGTCCTCGACCGGGAAGGCGGCGATGCGGGTGATCAGCCCGTTGACGCGGTGTGCGGCGGCGAGCAGCCGATCCAGGTCGGGCTCCAGGTGGTGCAGGTCGCCCTGCACGCAGCCGTCTTCCTTGAGCAGCTCGGCGTAGCCGATCAGCGCGTTGACCGGGTTGCGGAGCTCGTGCCGGATGTGGGAGCTGATGGCAGCCGGGTCGTCGGAGGCCGTGGCCAGCATGCCGTCCGGGTCGAGAAAGGAGGAGGCCATGCCGCGCAGCTCGCCGCCGGCGCGGTGCATCTTGCCCAGGATCTCGGCGGCCTCGTCGAGCTCCGCGCGGCGGGCGTCCTCCAGGAGCATCTCGCTGTAACCGGCGATCGCATCGATCGGCGCCAGCAGCTCCTGGCGCAGGTTGGCGAGGGAGGCCTTGCGGACGCGCTCGGGGTCGGGCGGCGCCGCGGGTTCGGCCGCTTCTTCGGTCGCCTCGGCCGGCACGCGCGTCGCCGGCTCGGGCCGCGGCGCGTGGCGAACCGGCGGGGGCACGGCGTCGGGCGGCCCCGCGTGTGCCGCGCCGGTGGCGACGGCCGTAGCGGGCCGGCTCTCGACGGGCTCGGCACCCGCCTCCGCGCGCACGACTCCCTCGGCCGTGATGTCGAACGACCACGCCAGCACGAGAGCGATCGGGAAGCCGAGGATCAGCAGGACGATGAAGAAGCGGAACGCGTCTTCTGGGAAGAGGAGCGCGGGGAAGATGTACTCGGCGGCGGTGGCCAGCGCGAGGCTAACGCCCCCGTACATCAGCGCGGTGCGGACAACCTTGCGCCGTTTGGCCTCCCGCAAGAACGCGGCGAGCCGCCGCTCAGGTGGCATCCGCGGCCCCGCCTCCCCCAGACCGGTGCTCGTCCGTCACGCTCGCCGACTCGCCTCCGTCTTCCGCCCCGTCATCCGCCCCGCCGCGGTCCGCCGACCCTCGGTTCAGCAGGGCCTCGATCTTCCCCAGCAGACGCGCGAACTCCACTGGCTTGGTGTCGAAGTCGTCACAGCCGGCGTCGAGCGCCTTACCTCGATCCTCGGCCATGGCGTGCGCCGTGAGCGCGATGACGGGGATGTCGCGCGTGTCGTCGGACGCGCGCAGCTCGCGGGTCGCGGCCCAGCCGTCCAGGACCGGCAGGCTCATATCCATCAGGACGAGGTCCGGAGCGACCGCGCGGGCCTTCTCGAGAGCCTCGGCGCCGTCGACCGCGACCTCCACGTCGTACCCGCGGCGGGATAGTCGGCGGGAGAGCATGTCCCTGTTCAGGTCGTTGTCCTCGACCAGCAGAATCGTCGGCATGGTACTCTCGGCGGCCGGTCCGGAGGGGTCGGGGGACACTCTCTGGCGGCCGGTTCGGGTTCGAGGTTCGGTGCGTGGGCGTCTCGGCCTAGGGCGCGGCGCCTTCCAGCGCCTTCCGCACTTCGCGGACGACGTCCTGTGAGGGGTGGCCGTCCTTGCGGACGACGGCTTCCACGCGTCCCCGCAGGCGTTCGATGTCGTCCTGGCTGAGGTCCTTCGCCGTCACTACCACCACCGGGATCTCCGACGCGGGGTCGTCGCGGCTGCGCAGCTCCTCGAGGAACTGGAAGCCGTCGATCTCCGGGAGCAACAGGTCCAGCACGATCAGGGCCGGCGTGTCTTCCGCGACGCACTCGAGCCCGCGTCGTCCGTCGTCCGCCTGCTGGACCGTCCAGCCCTCCTTCTGCAGCGACCGCACGAGCAACTCGCGCGTGCTCGCGTCGTCCTCGACGACCAGCACCTTCCAAGCCCCGACACTCGCGACCTGGGCGCGCACGACAGCGGCGAGACGCTCCCGCTCGACGGGCTTGGCCACGTAGTCCGCGGCGCCGAGCGCGTAGGCCTTCTTCCGCTCGTCGAGCAGGGTCAGGACGATGACCGGGATGTCGGCCAGATCAGGATCGGACTTGAAGACGGTGAGCGTTTGCCATCCGTCCATGCCGGGCATCATCAGGTCGAGGGTGATGACGTCCGGACGTTCCTCGCGCGCCATGTCGACCCCCTCCTGACCGCCGCCCGCGACGCGCACCCGGAAGCCCTCCCTGCGCAGCATCCTGCGCAGCACGTCGCGCGCGGCCGGCTGGTCGTCGATGATCAGCACGTTGGGCGCGCCCTCGGGTGGGTCCGGCTCGCGCTCGGCGACCGACTCGGCCTGCGCGCCGGAGGACGGGACGCTCGCGAGCCGCGACCCGCCTTCCCCGACGGCCGCGAGGTCGTCCGCGGCGGCGCCTTCGCGGGTGTCGGCCGGGATCCACACGCGGAACCGCGTGCCCTGCCCTTCCGTGCTCTCAACGGCAATGCCGCCCCCCATCAGCTCGCAGAAGCGCTTGGTGATGGTGAGGCCCAATCCCGTTCCGCCGTACTTGCGGGTGGTCGACGCGTCGGCCTGCGTGAAGGGCTCGAACAGCCGACCGAGCTGCTCGTCGCTCATGCCGATGCCCGAGTCGGTCACTTCGAAGGTCAGCCGATCGGGCCCGCCGGGGACCGGCGACCGCTCGCCGATAAGACGAATCGTGCCGTCGTCGGTGAACTTGCTCGAGTTGCTGAGGAGGTTGAACAGGATCTGCCGCAGCTTGGTCTGGTCGGCGTGCACCTGCCCCAGGTTTTCGGCGACGATCTCGAGTCGATTGCCGTTCTTGGAGACGAGCGGCTGGACCGTGTGCCCCACCTCCTTCACGAGCCAGTCGACATCGAAGGTCTCGGGGAAGAGCTCCATCCGGCCCGCCTCGATCTTGGACAGGTCGAGGATGTCGCTGATCAACCCGAGCAGGTGCTTGCCCGCGCCGCGGATCTTGTCGAGGTCGGCCGAGAACGCCGGCTCTTCCAGCTCGTCGGCCTCCTCGATGAGCATTTCGCTGTAGCCGATGATCGCGTTCAGCGGAGTGCGCAGCTCGTGGCTCATGTTCGCGAGGAAGCGGCTCTTGGCCTCGTTGGCCTCTTCGGCGACCGCGCGCGCGGTTTCGGCGGCCTTGCGCGCCTCCTCCACCTCCGCGCTGCGCTCCTGGAGGCCGTCCGCCATCGCGTTGAAGCTCCGCGCGACTTCGGCCAGCTCGTCGCGCCTGGTGGCGGGGATGCGGTAGTCGAGATCGCCGCCGCCGATGCGCGATGCGCCCTCCTTTAGCGTCGTAACGCCCGCGAGCAGCTCTCGCGACGTGACGAGCGCCAACAGCCCCCCCAGCAACGCGGAGATCAGGAAGCTCACCCACGCCACCTGGGACGTCGTGGCATCGGTCGTCCGGAACTGCTGGCTCGCCCGTGCGACCAGCTGGTCCTCCCGCTCGATCGCTCGGGGGAGGCGCTGCGTGAGGAGAGCCCCGGCGATCTGGTCTCCTTCGATCTGGGCCATCGTCGCCGCGGCCGGATCCTCTCCCAGGTTGCCGTAGAAGTCCTTCCAGTGCTTCCCCAGGACCTCGGTGCTGAACAGGACGGCGTTCAGGGAATCCTGCCCCTCCCCTTCGGCGAGGTCGACCGCGTTGCGGATCAAAAGCGTCGCGGAATCCACCGAGACCGCGAACGCCTCCTGCTCCTCCTCGCGCGGGGCGTCGAGGACCTCGAATCCTCCGAGCGCGCCACCCGTGAGGTCCACGAGGCGCTTGACGTCGTTCAGTCGACCGTTCGCGTCCTCGAGCAGACGCTGTCGTTCGATCGCGCGGCTCAGGTCGGAGAACGCCGCCTGCCTCTGGCTGGCCCCCCACGTGTAGATGAGGACGTTCACAGCCCCGAGGAACAGAAGCGCTCCGAACGCGATCAGGAGGTTGGTGCGAATGGAGCGCGTATAGATCAGCCGAATTGCGCGCGTCGCGGGGGGCGCGCGGCGCGCGCCGCTCATTGCAGGGGATACCCGTTCTGGCCGGGAGCCGTCCCGTCGATCCGGAGAACCTTCACGGAGCCCGTGGCCGCGGACGCGTCCAGGAACGAGATCGCCCCCGGAATCGCCGCCACCAGCTCGAGCGTCGACTCGGTGCTGTAGACGATCTTCGGGCCGGAGCTCACCTCGGCGCGGAACAGCTTGGCGATCCAGTACTGGCGGAACTGGCCCTCGTTCATCTCGTACACGCGATCCAGGATCACCGCGCGCTCGCTCGACCTCGGCGGTCGTACGAGCAGGGTCACGCGTGTCCGGCCGCCGCTCCAGAACTGCTGCTCACCGAGAAAGATCCTGCGCAGCTCGTCGAAGGAGATGTCGTCCACGGGCGTGTCGGGGTGCACGACGATCGCCACCGGGGCGGCCGCGGGCGGCGGTGGGGCGGCGCCGAGGAGCCCGAGGGTCAGCACGGTCCCGACGATCGCGCCGACCGCCACGTTGCTCCGCATCGTCGGCCTCTTCACGGCGCGGCGGCGGCGCCGCCGCCGAACGTCGCCGCAACGAAGCTCGCCTGAACGGCGAGAGTGTTCGTCCATTCTCGTGCGATCCTCTGACGCTGGTATTCCACCTTCAGCGCGGCGAACGGCGACACGTCGATGCGGGCTCCACCGATCAGCATCGTGCGCTCCCGACTCTGGGCGTAGATCGGATGCCCCACGCCGACCTCGATCCGCTCCCCGCGGACGTAGGGCTTCACGCTCGAAAGCCCGCCACCCGGCCGATACGCCAGTTGCAGATAGTAGGCGTCGCCCGACACCGCGTCGTCATCGACGCCGCTGAGGTCGTGGGCAAAATGGATGTACTGGGCGATCACCTCCGGGCGCTCGCGATCCAGCACCGCGTGCGCAGAGACGATGCGCTCGTCGATCTCCGGCGCCGCGTCCCCCGGGCTCAGCCGGTCGGCGTAGAACGCGCCGCCGAGGCGCAGGCCACGCACCGTCACGGGCTCCACGTAGAGCTCGCCCACGACGGCCCGGTTGTGGTTGACGTCCCCCGCCTCGCCGGCGAGCGAGAGATTCTCGTGGCGCCCGTTGCCCACGCCGACGGAGTAGCCCACGCCGGCCCGCCCGGGCACGTTGCCTTCCACCATCAGCCCGACGAAGTGGATGGGGATCACGTTCGCGCCGGCGATCGACTGCGGCCGTCCGACGGTGGTCTGGAGCCACAGGCCGTGATGGTAGGACTCGTTCCAGTAGTCGACGGGGGTGTGGTAGCGACCTACCCCGATCTTGAAGGCGTCGCGCAGATCGTAGCGGACGATCAGCCGTTCCACCGAGAAGCGCACTTCGTCCGACCGGGAGGTGGCCGCGGCCTCCGCGAACACGTTGACGCGGTCGCTCAGCGCGGCGCTCATATGGCCGACGAACTGGCCCAGCCGGAACCCCTCCGCCCCCGCCGCGTCGGACGCCTCGAAATCCACGTCGCCGAACCCCATCACGTTGATCGAGGGGATTCCGTCTACGCCCTGCGCGGCCAGCGGCGCCGCGCAGGCCAGCAGCACCGAGGCGACGGCCGCGGCGTTCCAAGCTCTCATCCGGGTCTCCCTGGTGCGGTGCTCACTGGGCGTCGCTGCCGCGAGGCCTCCCCTCATCGACCTACCAAGATACCGCGCGCCCTGCCCGCCACAAACCGCTAGTGAGGCAGGCGCGGACGCAGCGCTCCGTAGGTCCAGGCGCCTACGATCGCGCCCAGCAGAGCGACGGCCACGACTTCGGCGCCCGCGCCGATGAGCGCGAACATCGGCCCCGGGCAGGCGCCCACCAGAGCCCACCCGACACCGAACAGGAGGCCGCCGATGGCGTAGCGGGCGCCCGACCCCATCTGTTTGGGCACGATCGTGATCGGCTCCCCGGTCGCCGAGCGGAGGCCGCTGCGCTCGATGAGCGCGACGGCCGGAACCGCCACCAGCAGCGCGCTGCCCATGACGCCGTACATGTGGATGCCCTGGAACCGGAACATCTCCTGGATCCGGAACCACGACACCACCTCCGACTTGATCAGCACGACGCCGAACACGATGCCGAGGAGGAGGTAGACCGCGAGCTGGAAGAGGGTCGGCTGCGCCGGCGCGTGCGGGTGGGGGGTCTGGGCCTCCGCCGATCCCTCGCGGAGCGGCGCGGCGGGAATCGCCGGGTGGGTCACGGCGCCGCTCCCAGGACCAGGGGCAGCAGCCAGAACGTCGCCGCCACGCCGCCCGCGAAGAACCCGATGACCGCGATCAGCGAGGGCAGCTGGCGATCCGCGAGGCCCATGATCGCGTGTCCGGACGTGCACCCGCCCGCGTAGGACGCGCCGAAACCGATCAGGAAGCCGCCGAGGAGGACGGCGACGATGCCGGCCGGCGTCCGGAGCGCGGCGAAGCTGAACAGGTCGTCCGGCAGGAGCCCGCCGAAGTCGGAGATGCCGAGCCGGGCGAGATCGGCCCTGGTCGCCGCCGAGATCGCGACGTCCCCTCCGCCTCCCAGCAGCGCAACGGCGAGGAAGCCGCCGACGACGATGCCGGTCGCGAACGCCAGATTCCAGGATGCCGTGCGGCGCCAGTCGAAGCGGAAGAACGGCACCCGTGCGGGGGCGGCAATCGCGCAGATCGTGCGCAGATTCGCGGACACCCCGAACATCTTGTTGCCGACCAGGAGCAGCGCGGGCACGAGTAGGCCGATCAGCGGCCCGGCGATCCACCACGGCCAGGGCGCGAGGAGCGCGTCGAGCACGTCAGCGACTTTCGGCGAACGACGGCTCCTCGGCGCCCCGCTCCACCGGGCCGCCGCTCGCGACCCACGCCGACCACGGCTCGCCCACGTAGCGCACGTCGCGGCCCGCCCGCGCGAGGTAGGCGGCGGCCGCCGCCGAGCGGGCGCCGCTCTGGCAGTGGACCACCAGCGTGCCCTCCGGGGGCAGGCGCTCCGGCAGATAGACCGGCAGGCGCGTGTAGGAGGCGTTGATGGAGCCCGGCACATGGCCCTCTGCGTGCTCCGAAGCGAAGCGCACGTCCACCACGTGGACGGCCGGGTCCGCCTGCATCGACGCCACGTCGTCGAAGGCGACCTCGGGAATGGAGGCGCTGTCTCCGCCACCTTCGAAGTACGCCTCCAGCGTCTCGGGCGTGGCGTACGCCGGAACCCGGTCGTAGCCGATGCGGACGAGATCGCGCACCGCCTCGTCCACGCCATCGGCATCGATGATCAGCAGGAAAGGCGTGGTCTCGTCCACCACCAGCGAGCCGACGACGGTGTTGAAGCTCTTGTTGAAGGGAGCGTACAGCGCGCCGGGTACGTGCCGCGCCATGAAGGACGCCCGGTCGAGGCGCGTGTCGAGAACGGTCCAATCGCCGGCCGCGATGGCGTCGGCGAGCTGCGACGCGTCGAGGACGCGCGGCTCGGGCAGTCCGGGCAGGAGGGGGACGCCGTCCCGGTTGTCGCGCTTCATGCGCGCGAAGTACATCTGCGGCTCCGGCTGGCCCGCCAGAATGGCGCTGACGAAGTGCGCCTCGCCCCCTTCGGCCTCGGCGAGCGCGGCGTTGTAGCGCTTCTCGTAGCCGACCGTGCTCGTGGGCACCGCGCCGAGCCCCTTGCCGCACGCCGACCCCGCGCCGTGCCCCGGCCACACCTGCAGGTGGTCGGCGAGCTCGTTGAAGAGCGGCAGCGATCGATACAGCTCGCGCGCCGCGTCGTCCTGGGCGCCGACGATGCCGGCCGCCTGTTCCAGCAGGTCCGGCCGACCGAGGCTCCCCACGAAGACGAAGTCGCCCGTCGCCACGCCGATGGGCGTGGACGCGCCGCCGCCGTGATCGAGCACGACGAAGCTCATGTGCTCGGGCGTGTGCCCCGGCGTGTGGAGCGCGCGCACCTCGATGTTGCCGACACGGAACGTGTCGCCATGATGCAGGAACGTGACGTCGTACGGCGAGCCGTCGGCGCGGCGGCCGTGCGCCCACTTCGATTCCCACGCTTCACCCCCCTCGGCGGACAGATAGGCGCGCACGCCCTCGCGTTCGGCGAAGGCCCGCGCCCCCGACAGGAAGTCGGCGTGGATGTGCGTCTCGGCGACGGCCGTGATCGTCAGCCCCTCGGCGGCCGCCAGCGCGTCGTAGCGGTCGATATCCCTTTCCGGGTCTATCAGGAGCGCTTCACCCGTCGCCTGACAGCCCACCAGATAGGCGTACTGGGCGAGCTTGGGATCGTGATATTGGCGGAGTAGCATCGTGGTCTCTTCGGTTACGGGGCACGGAGGACCCGCCGCGGCTGCAGAAGCATGGCCCGGCGACGTGGGCGCGGCAACACCGACCCCGGCACCGACCCGCGGTCCCCGGGGCGGGCGCCCCCGAGGCGATCGGTTCAGCCGGCAGCCGCGGCGCAGCCGCCGCGATGAGAGCCGCGCGCGTCGCGCGAGGCGCGATCCCTGCGATCCGGCGCGGGCACGATCGCGGACGCTCGCCTCGCCCTTCGCCGCTCCCGCCGGAGATGGCAGACCGACGTCCTCGCGTCAACCGGTAACGCGTGAGGCACCGTTGAAGAAGAAGCTGCTTGCGGCGCTGGTCGTCATCGGCCTCATCGGGGTGGTCTACAACGGCTATCGGATCCTCGTCCCGGACGCGGCGGACGAGCTGCCGTCGCACTACGCCGCGGACGAGAGCGCCGACTTCGGCCTGCTCGAAACCTTCGCGCTGCAGGTGACCGCGCCCATCGTCACCGGCAACCGGATCACCGTGCTCGAGAACGGGGACGAGATCTTCCCCGCGATGCTGGAGGCGATCCGGGGCGCGCGGAGCTCCGTCGACCTGCTGACCTACGTGTACTGGTCGGGCGACATCGCCACGGAGTTCGCCGACGCGCTCGCGGAAGCGGACGAGCGCGGCGTGGAGGTGCGGGTCATCCTGGACGCGTACGGCGCGTCGAAGATGCCCGACGAGGTGCGGGTCCGCCTGGAGGAGAGCGGGGTCCGCGTCGGCTGGTTCCATCCCGTGCGCTGGTACAACCTGAACCGGCTCAACCACCGCACGCACCGCAAGGTGCTGGTGGTCGACGACAGCATCGCGTTCACCGGTGGCGTCGGCATCGCCGAGGAATGGACGGGCGACGCGCGCAATCCCGACGAGTGGCGGGACAACCACTTCCTGGTCGAGGGGCCCGTCGTGCGCAGCCTCGCCGGGGCCTTCGCCGAGAACTGGCGCGACGCGACGGGCGAGGTGCTGGCGGAGGGGGTGTCGTTCGCGCGCGGCGCGATCACGGGAATGGACACGGACTCCACGGGCACCGCGCGCATCGTGCCGCTGGTCACCTCGCCCCGCGGGGACATCTCCAACATGGCCCTGCTCTACTGGATGGTCCTGGCGCGGGCGAGGGAGTCGGTGGACATCGTCACGCCGTATTTCGTCCCCGACGGCGCCGTTCTGGACGCGCTGGCGGGCGCCGCGGAGCGGGGCCTCAGGATCCGCCTCCTCCTGCCCGGACCGCACAACGACAGCTGGCTCGTGAAGGTCTCGTCGGCGACCCGCCTGGGGCCACTCCTGGACGCCGGCATCCAGGTCTACGAGTACCAGCCCACGATGCTGCACCAGAAGACCGTCGTGGCCGATGGGCGCTGGAGCATCATCGGTTCGCCGAACTTCGACAACCGCTCGTTCGAGCTGAACGACGAGGTCGCCTTGCTCGTGGACGACCCGCGGCTCGCGGCCGAGCTTACCGAGGGCATCGAGAGGGACATCGAGCGGTCGGTGCCGCTCGACCGCGAGCGACTCGGCGGCCGGCCGGTCTGGGACAAGCTGGGGGGCTGGGCGGCGCTGCTGCTGCGGGAGCAGCTCTGACAGGTCGGCGACCTGTCCAGCCCCGCCCCTGGCGCTACGCTGGTGCCGCGGGGCGGGTGCCCGCGCCCTCCGGCGCGCTCAGACGTCGGGCGGGTCGTCGTCGGCGACGACCCGGAAGGCTGCCGTCGCGCCGCGGCGCGCGAGCACGTGCCCGACGCCGATGGCGACGCCGGACATCACGGCCCAGCCCAGCGCGTCGGGCCAGGTGACGCCGGGGGCCGCCGGATTCTCCGGTGGCTCCTCGTCCTGCGTCTCGCGCCACAGCAGCTTGAGGCTATGGTGCGCCAGCAGCCCTGCCGCGGCAGCCGCGAGGAAGATCCCTCCTTCCCAGAGCTTGCGTTCGATCCGGTTCACTTCGCCACCTCGCGCCGGGTCATGCGCTCGCGTGGTCCCTCCCGGGGCCACGCCTTCCAGGCTCCCGCCCCGCTACTCCCATGCCACCCCGAGGTCGTTCCAGTGCAGCAGGGCGTTGAAGACCAGCGGCATGCTGCCGTGCGTCTCCCAGCGCCAGAACGGCCGTATCCCGAACATCACGATGTGACCCCTTCCCACCGGGGTGTCGGTGACCGCCGCCTTGCCCGCGAGGGCGCCGGCGCCGGAAAGCCCCCCGGAAAGGAGGAGGCCGGCGGCCTCGCCGAAGCGGATGATGGGACGCGACCGCGGCAGCGCGGTCGGGAACCGGTCCCGCGTTTCACGGGCGTCGCGGTCGGGCACGTCCAGGACGGGACCCCCGCCGAAGTACACCGGCAGGCTGTCCGCCATGGCCTCCGCATAGCCGTAGGCGATGGGGCTTTCCGCGCCGAGGCTGTCCACGGCGGCCCGCAGGACCGTCCCGCGCGCCGTCAGGCCGCGAGCCTCGTCGAGCGAGACGTCGCGCACCAGCCCGAAATCCAGCACCATTCGGGACACGCTACCGATGGTGATGAGGGTGCCGCCGGCGCGCGCGAAATCCTCCAGGTTGGCGAGCCCCCGGAGTCCCATTCCGCCGGCCAGGTCGTCGGTCTCGTCGATGACCCCGATATGGCGATAGCGCTCGGTGCGTTTCCACGCGACCGGGGCGTCCAGCCGCGCGGCGCCGTGCACGATGTCGCGTGAGTCGCCTCGCGCGTGCGGAAAGACGATCACGTCCCAGCGCGATCGCAGATCCGAGCGCCCGCCCACGTCCTGCTCGGAGATGTAGTCGAACGGGATGCCGTGGGCGTCGAGCGCGTAGCGCACCCACCCGCTGTCCTGGGTGCGCCCCCAGGTGTGCACGAACGCGATGCGAGGGGCGTCGAGCTCGTGGCGCGCGACGGCCGGCGCCGCGGCCAGCCCCACCACGTCCAGGCCGAATTCTCGCGCGGCCTCGGTCACCGCCGAGCGGCCCCCGCCGCCCCCTTCGATCAGCACGGTGCCCCGTGGGAAGCTCCGGCCACCCGCCTCGAAGGCCGCCTCGGCGGCGAACATCCGCACCCCGCGGTGTCGGTACCGGAAGGAGATCAGCTCGTTCTGGCTGCGGTACGGGATCGCGTACCACGCATCGCCCGCGCTCGCGTCCAGGATGCCGGCCTGTACAGCGTCCGCGGCCAGCACTTCCATGGGGGCATCGAGGATCGAGGAGTCGGCCACCTCGATCGCCTCGACGTTGCGCAGCAGCGACAGCGTCCAGCCCGTGTCGTCGTAGGGGATCTGCTCCCCCTCGGGGTAGTTCTGGATGCCGAGGATCTGGCGCGCCACGACGTGGTAGGGCTGGTCCAGCCGGACGACCCAGTCCCCGGCCGCCAGCTCGCGGGTCGCCGATGCCTCCGGGGCGCGCTCCACGCCCGGCTCCGCTCCGTCGTCGGCCGGGCGCTCGGCGGCCTCCCGGCTCACCGTCGAGCGTGCTACGACGCGTCCGCTCGGGTCGACCCCCGTAACCGTGATGCGTGCGGTCGCTGCCACGCCGTCGCCGTCGACGGGGGCATCGTCGGCGCCGACCTCGATCGTCACCGGCGCCGTGAGGCGATGCACCTCGACGCCCTGGTGGCGGAGCAGGTTCGCCAGGTTGGCGGCCTCCCGGGCGCGCGGCTGCGCGGCGGGAATCGCGTAGGCGTGGGGCGCCTCGCGCCGGCCCCGCTCGATCTGCCGCAGGCCCTTGCGGTAGAAGTTGCGCAGCAGCGCGTCGCCGTGGTCGGCCACGTACTGGAGCGCGAGCAGGAGGCCGGTCTGCATGTAATTGGTGTTGTTGCGGAGCGACCAGAGCACGGTGTCGGGCGGCGGGTTCGTGCGGTACCACGCAACCTCCGACCGGCCACCGATCACCTCCCACTCGGTGTCGGCGTCGCCCCCGAAGGTCTCGTAGAAGCGGCCGATGCCGTTGCGCAGGTTGCCCATGTAGAACAGGTAGCTTGGCGACCAGCCGGTGTAGAAGCCGTGCGTCCAGACGCCCGGCATGCCGCGGCGCGTCATCTCGGCGATCTCGTGGTAGGCGATCTGGTTCCACTCGCTGACCACGACGGGGTCGATGTACTGGTTGTACGGACCGGTGCCGGTCGAGACGTAGAGCAGCGGCACGCTCTGGTGCAGGTCGTGGAAGACCAGCGGACGCCAGTCCAGGTAGGCCTCCATCATCACCTGCGTGAGCGTCTGCGAGAGCTGGAGTCCGTCGCGGTTGTTGTCGTGGTAGACGTACTTGCCCCAGTACGGCGGCGGCGGGAAGCCGGGCACCTCCAGGCTGTCGGGGATGCCGGCCTGCGCCTTCCACTCCTTCTCGCGGTAGTACCAGTCGACGATGCGGTCGCGGCCGTCGGTCTCGACCACGGGCGTGAAGACGAAGACCAGGTTGTCCCGGATCCCGCGGATGAAGGGGCTCTCCTCGACGGCTAGGCGGTAGGCCACCTCCATCGCCATCTCGGGCGGACCCGTCTCCGGCGAGTGCAGGCCCATGGTGGCGTAGTAGATCGGCTTCGCGTCGGCGATGAGGCGATCCGCCTCCCCGGCCGAGAGGCCCCGCGGATCGGCCAGTCGCCGCGCGATCTCCTTGTGGCGGTCGATCGCGGCGATGGTCGCTTCGTCGGCGACGGCCACGGCGAGCATCTCCCGTCCCTCGTCGCTCGTCCCGATTACCCAGGTGGCGACGCGCGGCGACGCGTCGGCGAGCGCGCGCAGGTAGCCGTTGATCTCGTCCACGTAGTGCAGGACGCCCTCGGCACCGATGACCGAGCCGAAGTGATCCAGCGGCGAGGGCACGTTCGGGTGGTCCGGCAGGTGATCGACGAGATCGGAAAGGAAGCGCGGCTCGGTGGTGTGGGCACGCACCCGCTCCGCGTAGGCGTCCTCCATCGGCTGCTCGGCATCATCCTGCGCCGCGAGGCCATGCGGTGCGATGGCGGCGGCGAGGGCGGCCAGGGTCGTGGCGGCACCGAGGGCGGCCAGGGTCGCGGCGGCGGCGAGGGCCGCACGTCGGAGCGGCGCTCGTGGGGAGCGCGCCGACAATGCTTGGGCGCAGCTAGCCGGAACGGAAAGAGCGCAGTCGAGGTGCATGGGTGTCTCCACGGCGTTCGAGCGGACGTGCGGAACGGCGCCGCGTCGAGCCGGCCCGGTACGCGCGTCCGACGCGTCTCGGGGCCGGCCAGGAGCGGTCGATCTCGCGGCAACCTAGGCGCGGGCGCGGCGGCGCGCACAGAGACCACGACCACGCCGCAAGCGGATGTCCGCCGCGCCACGGCGGGGGGGGCGAACCGCTAGGCGTCATCCTCCGTCCGCAGGTCCACCGCGGGGCCCGCCTCTGCCCAGCGGACCGTGACCGACCACGGCCGGCAGCATACTTCGCAGTCCTCCACGTACTGCTGCTCGACGCCTCCGGCAGGATCGACGAGGAGATCGACGGAGGCGGCGCAGTAGGGGCACCGCGACCTCACGGCGTCCACGCCCGACGCGACCGGCCGCTCCTGCATCGGCTGCCTCAGGCTTCCGGGTCGCGCGGCGTCGCGTCGTCCGGCGCCTCGTCCGCCAGCACCCGCGTCCAGGGCATCAGGTCGAGGCGCTCGAACGGGATCGGCTCCCCGGAAACCCGCGACACCCCGTAGGACTCCGGTTCCTCGCGCAGCAGCGTGAGGGCGTCGTCGATCCGTTCCACGAGCGCCGTCGTGTGCTCGGCGAGCGCCTGGTCCCGCTCGCGCTCGGCGACGTCGGCGCCGAGATCGGCGAGGTGCGAGGGGAACTTGGACAGGTCGCCGGCGGAGGTGCCGAGGGGCTCGGCGATGTCGCCGGCGAGGCGCTGCAGGGCGGCGACCGCTCGCTCGCGCTCCTCCAGCAGGCGCTTCTCCAGGTGGGCGCGCTGTTCGTCGGTCATCGGGTCCTTTCGGGTCCTTGGGTCCGCCCGCGCACGCGGGCCGCGCTTCCGCGGCCGACGGGTGCAAGCGGCGTTCCTCCCGCCCGTAAGCCGCCGGCCCTCACATCCGCGGCAGGTACTCCTCGGGAATCGGACCCGCGCCGTTCTCCTCGTCCCAGGCGATCGATACGATCCACCAACGGCCCTCGCGGAAGGCCAGGTTGAAGGAGTTGATGCCCCGCCCGAGGATCTGGTCGTCGTCCCAGAAGTGCTTCTGGTAGGTGCTCATGGCCTGCGCGATGTCCCCGTAGCGGTTCACCGTGATGTGCACGTGCTCCTCGGCGAAGCCGCGATCCTGCTCGCCGCCCACGTCGGTGGCCTGGTCCACCGCCGCCACGAACTCATCGACCGTCCAGACGATCGGCTCGCCGCCGGTCTGCTCCGTATTCGGCAGGAGCAGCGCACCGGGGAGGTGGAGGGACCGGAACCGGGCCCAGTCGTAGTTCTCGCCCGGCGCCCGCGCGATCGATGCGTACGCCGCGAGGATGGCCGCCTCCGGGGACGCCACGTCCTCGGGCCGGGGGAGGTCCTGCGCGACGGCCGCCGAGGCGGCGAGGGACGTGACCGCGATCAACGTCGTACCGATGCGTGCGAGCATGCTGTCCTTCCGGGTGGGGTGGGTACACGCGCGCGGCCCCCGGTGCACCGGTGATGAGCCGCGTTTCGCTGCCTCCTACGACCCCGCCGCGTGGTCCTCGGTTGGGGGCGGGCGGACCCGGCGCGCCCATGCGGCGAACTCCTCGAGGTAGCCGGCGATGAAGCTGCGCGTCCCCTCATCGGTGAGGCGGAGCGCCTCATCGAACTTCTCCTTGGCTCGCGAGACGGCGACGCCGGGATGCGGGAAGATTTGCGAAGCCATGCCCAGCAGGACGACCTTGAGAATCTGCTGGCCGCGCATCGTGCCCGAGAGACCGGGGGCGGCGCCCATCATTCCGCACGGCTTCATCGCCATCGGGGAGCGGAACGCTGGCCGGGAGACCCAGTCGATGGTGTTCTTCAGGACCCCGGGCACGCCGTGGTTGTACTCGGGCGAAACGAAGATGACCGCGCCCGCGGCGGCGATGCGGCGCTTCAGTGAGGACACCGCCTCCGGCCGACGTTCATCGGTGTCCAGGTCGCCGTCGTAGAGCGGGATGGGGCGGATGTCGACGACTTCGATGTCGGTGCCTTCCGGGGCCAACTCCACCAGGGCACGCGCCAAGGCGGCGTTGAAGGACCGCTCGCGGAGGCTGCCAGGAATCGCCAGAACGTCCAGGATCGGTGCCATGAATCATCCCTCGCGGCTGGTGCGGCGAGACGCATCCGCTGCGGGTCCGCGCCGCTTCGATGCCCACCCGAATGCAATGGCCGCGCCGGCGCGGCACCGAGAACGTCCAAAGGAGGCCGGGTGAACGTACTCGTCGTGGGTGCTACCGGAACGCTGGGAAGCGACATCTGCCGACGCGCGCTCGACGCCGGCCACGCGGTGCGCGCCCTCGTCCGCCCGACATCGGCCGCGGAGCGTGTCGACGCGCTGGGCCACGAGGCCGCGCGGGACCGGACCCTCGATCTGGGTGGCCCCCAGGGCCTGAGTCAGCTCGAGGCCATCGACGTCTTCCAGGAGGAGACCGGCCGGGAGCTGCGCGTCCACCACGTCCCCGAGGAGGCCCTGGAGGCGGCGCTGGAGACGGCCGAGCACGACCTCGCGCAGACGTTCGCGGGGCTCAAGCTGGCGGTCGCGCAGGGCGACGTCGTGGACATGGAGGCCACCGCGGACGAGTTCGGGATCCGCCTTCGCTCGGTGCGCGATCACGCACGGACGGTCACCGCTTCATGACCCTGCGCGATCACGCGCGAACGGTCGCCGCTTCGTGACCCTGCGCGACGTCGGGCTGGGACCGGTCCGCCTCGCGGTGGCCGACGTCGACCGGTCGGCGACTTGGTACGGCCGGGTGCTCGGCCTGGTGCCCGCGCCCGAAGACGCGGGGCGAGGGGCCACGCTGGGGGTGCCGGGCGGAGACGCGCTGGTTCGTCTGGTCCCACGGCCCGGCGCCCGCCCCCACCCGGGCCGCGGGCGGCTCGGTCTGTACCACTTCGCCGTCCTGCTTCCCGATCGGGCATCCCTGGGCGCGTTCCTGGCGCACGCCCGCGCCCTGGGGGTGCCGCTCGGCGCGGCGGACCACGGCGTCAGCGAGGCCCTGTACACGAGCGACCCCGACGGGCTCGGCATCGAGGTCTACGCCGACCGCCCCGTGGACGCCTGGCCGCGCTCCGCGAGCGGCGGGATCGAGATGGGGACGGCGCCGCTGGACGCGGGGTCGCTGATCGCCGCCGCGCGCGACCGGTCGTGGAGCGGAGCCCCGGCCGGCACGAGGATGGGCCACGTGCACCTGCACGTCGGGGATCTGGCCGAGGCCGAGCGATTCTACGCCGACGGCCTGGGTCTGCAGCCCACGTTGCGGGGCTATCCGGGCGCGCTGTTCCTCGCCGCCGACGGCTACCACCATCACCTCGGCCTCAACACCTGGGCCGGACCGGGGGCCACCCCCGCCGGGCCGACCGAAGCGGCCCTCCTGGATTGGGAGGTCCGCCTGCCCGATGACGGCGCGGTGCGCGCGGCCGTGGACCGCATGCGCTCGGGCGGGTTCGAACCGCTGGCGGAGGGCGGGGATTCGACGTTCGAGGATCCCTGGGGAACCCGTGTCGCGCTGAGGGTGGCCTAGCGGGTGGAGGCCCTCGGCGGACGCGGTGGGCACCAGCGCCACGATCAGCGACCCGATGCAGGCGCCGGAGGACCGGTGCTCCCCTCGGCGGGCCGAGGGGTGTAGTATCTGGTTTCCACGCCAACCCACGGAGACCCATGACCAGAACCATCGCCGTCGTCGGGGCCACCGGAGCTCAGGGCGGAGGCCTCGCCCGCGCCATCCTGAACGACCCGCAGGAGCGATTCGCGCTCCGGGCGCTGACCCGCCGTCCCGACTCGGACCCGGCCCGCGCGCTGGCGGCGCTCGGCGCCGACGTCGTGAGCGCGGACCTGGACCAGCCGGACACGCTGCGCGCGGCGTTCGACGGGGCGGACGGCGCCTTCTGCGTCACCAACTTCTGGGAGCACATGGACCCGGCGCGCGAGAAGGTCCAGGCGCGGAACCAGGCCGAGGCCGCCTCCGCCGCGGGGGTCGGCCACGTGATCTGGTCCACGCTGGAGGACACGCGCGAGCGCGTCCCGCTCTCCGACGACCGCATGCCCACGCTGATGGGGGAGTACAAGGTCCCGCACTTCGACGCCAAGGGCGAGAGCGACGCCGTCTTTCGCGAGCTCACCCCCGCCACGCTCGTGCGCGCTTCGTTCTACTGGGACAACCTGATCCATTTCGGCATGGGGCCCCGCCGCGAAGGCGGCACCGCCTACTTCAGCCTGCCCATGGGGAACGCCCGCCTGCCAGGGATCGCCGCCGAGGACATCGGACGCTGCGTATTCGGGATCTTCGTGGAGGGGGAGCCGCTGATCGGGGAGACGATCGGCCTGGCGGGCGGCCAGCCGACGGGTGACCAGATGGCAGCGGCGATGAGCGACGCGCTCGGCGAGGAGGTGGTGTATCGCGCCGTGCCGTTCGACGTCTATCGCGGCCTGGGTTTCCCGGGTGCGGAGGACCTCGGAAACATGTTCCAGTACTATCACGACTTCGAGGAGGAGTTCTGCGCGGCGCGGCCGGTGGAGCGGTCCCGCGAGCTGAACCCTCGCCTGCAGTCGTTCCCCCGATGGCTGGAGGCGAACGCAGAGCGGATCGAGATCGGCTGAGCGGCGTCAGGGTCCCGCGTACACCTCGACCCGCCAGAACCACGTCACGACGTCGGACACGCGCCGGTACCCGCCGGCGTGCATCCGCCTCGCGATGCCCTTCTCCGGGTGGACGCGCGAGCGGAACGGGTCGCCGCGGACGCGGTTCGCGAGATCCTCCAGCCACAGCGCCGCGCGCACGTACCAACGCTCGCGCGGGTAGGACAGGAGCACCCACCGTGCCCCCGTCGCCGCCACGGTGTCCAGAAGCGCCTCGTAATCGGGATAGCAGCAGACCACGCGGTGCAGCGTGGCGAGGTCGGCCGGCCCGGCGTCCGCGGCGCACTCGACGAAGTCGCCCTGCACGAAGCGCCAGCGCGCGAGCGTCCCGTCCCGCTCGGCCTGGTCGCGCGCGACGGACAGGTAGGCGCTGGACTCCTCAACGATCGTCACGGCCGTCACCGGCCCGCGGAGCAGCTCGCGGCCCAGGACGCCGATCCCGCCTCCGACGTCGAGCAGGCGGACGCCGTCGATCGGCTGGGCCCGCAAGAGGGCCAAAGCGATCCGGGTCAGCGGGTCTGGCCCGCCGGAGCGGTAGTCCGCGAGCTGATCGCGCGCCTTCTGGTGCCCGAAATGGCGTTCGAGTGCACAATCTGCGTGGCAGTTGCTCACGATCAGACGCTAGACTCCGAGGTGGGTCGAGGCAACGACGCCCCCGGGCCGTGTCGGTCCTGGCGGATCGCGAATCGCACACGCGGTGAGGAGCGGTGCCGGCATCCCGGAAGTTGCCGCTCGTCCCTGATCCGTCGAGGTTTGGGCGCGAGTCATCCTGCCTCGGGACTACGCCACCTACCGCGGGCTGCGAATGCCGACCCCCGAAGACATCACCGGACTGCTGAGAGCGCTGCGGAAGGGGGATTCCGGGGCGCTCGACCAGCTCCTGCCCCACGTCTACGACGAGCTCCACCGGATCGCGCATCGCGAGCTGTCTCGTCGCGGCGCCGGAGCGACGCTGCAGACGACGGGGTTGATCCACGAGGCATACGTAAAGCTGGCGGATCAGAGACGCGTCGACGTCGAGGATCGGGCGCACTTCCTCGCCCTCGCCGCGACGGCGATGAGGCATATCATGATAGACTACGCGCGCGCGCGCCGAACGAAGAAGCGGGGTAGCGCCTGGCGGCGGATCTCGCTCGACGAGACCGTACCAGCCACGGAGGACCGACTCGACCAGGTGATCGAGTTGGACGAGGCCCTCGAGCGTCTGGCGCGGTTCGATCGACGTCTCTGCAAAGTGGTCGAGTGTCGTTTCTTCGGCGGGATGACGGTGCAGGAGACCGCCGCCGCGCTCGGCATCTCGCCCCGCACCGTCGATCGATCCTGGCAGAAGGCGAAAGCGTGGCTGTCGCGCGAGATGGGCGAAGGCTAGGACTCGGGAGATCGAGATGACCTCTGGGCGCTCGGCGGCCTTCGCGATGTGCGCCTTTGCCCTGACGATCGGGGCCCTCGCGGCGACTCCTCTGGGCGGCCAGACCGCGACAGCGGCCCTGACCGGCGCCGCGCGGGATGCCTCCTCCCGCCCCGTTCGGGATGCCGAAGTCCGAGCGAGGAGCCTCGAGTCGGGATTCGAGTACCAGGTGCTGAGCGATGCCGGGGGGCGGTACTGGCTGCGAGCCCTGCCCCCGGGACGCTACGTGATAACGGCGATGGCGCCCGGACTGCGCACCGCCGCCGCGCGCGAGGTGATGCTCCCCGTGGGGGCCACGGTCCGCCTCGATCTCACCCTTCAGCCGTCCGTGATCGAGCTCGCTCCCCTGACGGTGCGGGTCGACCTCGAAGACGATGCCAGCCCGAAGATCTCCTACTTCCTCGACCGCCGGCAGATCGAACGCCTCCCCGAGGAGTCCCGACGGTTCATCGAGCTGGCCCAACGCGTTCCGGGTGCGAGCGCGGGGACGGACGCGACTGGCGGACCCGCGCCGTTCGGGGGACAGGGCGCGACGGTCGGCGCGCTGAACCGGCAGTCGCTCGGCGTTCTGGTGGACGGCGGCGACTTCACGGAGGCCGTCCTGGGCGATCTGGGGGGCTCGTTACCCCTGCTTGCGATCCGCGAATTCGAGGTTGTCCAGGGCCAGTACGGACCCGAGCTGGGGCGGGCGGCCTCCGGGGTGGTGAACGTCGTCACGCGGCGCGGCTCGAACGACGTGCAAGCCGAGGGCTTCGGCCTGTACCGCCACCACACGCTCAACGCCCGGGGGGTGTTCGAAGCCTCGAAGCCGGATTTCAACCGGACGCACTGGGGGCTCGCGATCGGAGGTCCCATCGCCCGCGACCGCACCCACTTCTTCGCCGCGATCGAGCGCCGCGTGGAGAACGAATTTTCGACGGTGAACACGGACGGCGCCTTCCCCGAGGTCGAGGGGACGTTCCGGACTCCGTTGATCGACAACCTGTTCTTCGCCCGCATCGACCACAGGGCGAGCGATGCGCACGAGCTCACCTTCCGATACGCCGGCGAGGCCGGCGAGCAGCTGATCGGGGTCGGCGGACGGCGGGCGTTGGACAACGGCCAGAACAACGCGCTCGGCATGCACGGGGGGCTGCTCGCGCATCGCTGGAGTCTGCCGGGTGGCTGGCTGAACGAAGCCCGCCTGCACGTGATCGGCACCCGGCGGTCCGTGGAGCGGAACGCGCCGCCCGGCCCGAACCTGGTCTATCCCAGCCTCGTGGCCGGGCCTCACGTCGAGCGCGCGCGGTTCGCCGGCCTGCGTGTCGAGCTGCTCAACGACCTCTCGTGGACCGCCGCCGGTCGCTCGGGAGTGCATCGTCTGAAGGTGGGAGCCCACCTCGGCTGGCAACGGAACAAGGTGCGGTCCAACAACTTCGAGAACGGCAGGTTCGACTTCGCGACCGACACGTCCTCGCTGCCGTCCCGCGCTTTCGTGTCGTTCGAGGAGGCCGGCATCCGGCTCGACGCGCGCAACGTCCAGCTCGCGGTCTATGCTCGGGACGATTGGACCCCGACGCCGACCCTGACGCTGAGCCTCGGCTTTCGCTACGACATCGAGACCAACGGGAGCAACCAGGGGTTCGTCTCGCCCTTCGTCGGCGAGCTTCCGTTCATCCCCGCGACGCCCCGTCCCATCGACGCGAACAACCTCGCGCCGCGTCTCGGGCTCGCCTGGGATCCGGGCGGCGACGGCGGGACCGTGGTACGGGGCGGATTCGGGGTCTTCTACGACGCGCTCGTGGCCGGACCTCTGCTCGCGTTCGAACGGAGTTCGGGCGTACGGGTGGCCAGTATACCGGACCCCGGCACCACCGACGTCGGAGAGCTTCTGGTCGATCCGGACACCCTGCCCGCGATGGTCTGGGCGGCTGGCGAGCGGATCGAGACGCCGATGACGCGACAGTTCTCCGTCGGGGTCCGGCACGCGCTGCCGGGCGGCTTCGTGGCCAGAGTCGACGGCCTGCTGGTGCAGGGACGAGACCTCCTCATCCAGCGAAATCTCAACCCGCTGGCGGACCCCGATGTGGTCTCCGAGCGGAGGTTCCCGGGTTTTGCCGATGTCCGTCAGATCCTCAGCGGCGGCAGCGCCGAGGCCAAGATGCTCCTCCTCCTGGTCAGCAAGAGATTCTCGAGGGGCCGGCTCGACGTCGGGTACACGCTCGCCGATCGGAAGAACACCAACGACACGTGGAGCGGCCTGGTCCCACAGACCGATCTCGACGGGCCCGACCTGGACGCGGAGTGGGGCCCGGCCGCCTGGGACGAGCGCCATCGCGTGGTCGCTACCGGAGCGCTCGAATTGCCGCCGGGCTTGGGCCTGGTCGCCAGCGTGACCTACGCCTCGGCCCGGCCCTTCACCGCCGTCACGGGGAGGGACGACAACGGCGACGGCGCCCGCTTCAACGACCGTCCGCCCGGTGAGGGTCGCAACGCACACCGGGGGCCGGACTTCTTCCGCGCGGACCTCGGGATCGCCGCCGGCCGGCTCCGTGTGGGCCCGGGGCGGATCGGGTTCGAACTCAACGTCTACAACCTGTTCAACACGACGAACGGCGACCCCGCCTCGGTGGGCAACATCGTCGGGTCGGCGCTGTTCGGCCGGCCGCGCGCCGCCTTCCCGAAGCGGCAGGTCGAGGTCGGCGTCCGGGTCTCGACCCGTTGACCGTCAATCGGAGGCCGCGGAGGCAGCGTATGCGATGACGCCGTCGAGCGTGAAGGTGCAGAGGCCGGTGGCTCGATCGCAGTCGGGACGACCCGGGCCACCCCCGGAGGCTCCGGCGAACCGGCCCGTTCCGCCCACGAAAACGTGGTCCTCCGGGACCTCCTCGCCCAGGCCGAAGCGAACGTAGTTGGTCCACAGCTCATCGCCGTTGGCGGCTGTCAAGATCAGCTCGCCGTCGCTGATCACGCTGGTGTTGCCGGTGGCGAAGTCGATCTGCGAGCAGTGCTCCGCAACGCCCGCGAAGCGGCCGAGGTGCGTCGCCTGCCCTTCGAGGGCGAAGCTGACGACGAAATCCGACGGCATCGAGCAGCGCCCGCCGAAGTCGCTCTTGCCGAACAGCGGCGGTCCGAAGTCGGGAGCGAAGTCTACCGCGAGCAGCGCTGCATCCGCCCTCAGACGGAAGGGTCGTGCGACCTGCGCTTGGGCGGGTGCAAAGCGCCCCCGGTCCGTCGCGAGCGGTGCCGTGGGGTCGGGCGCGTCGCACGCGGTGGCCATCAGGGCGAGCAGCGTAGGCACCAAGAATCCGGGGTTCGCGCCAAGCGTCCTGGACATTTCTACTCCTCCGTCGGCGGGCATTGGTGGGATGGCGTATTTTTGAGGCGGCATCGGGAGCCTCTGTCTTCTGATACGAGAACGGGTCGCGAATCACGCCATCCATCCCGAACGAAGAACGCGGCCGCGGCCCCACGGGGACGAATGAAGCCCAGCGAGCTGGACCCGAAGCGCTGGCGACAGATCGATCGGCTGCTCGGCGCGGCGTTGGAGACCCCGACGGACGAGCGGGAAGCGTTTCTGGCCGAGGCCTGTGCCGCCGATGACCAGCTGCGGGGGGAGTTGGAGGCTCTGCTCGCGGCCCACGGTCGGGCCGGCGGGCTGATGGAGCCGCCCCTGGACCTGCCAGCCGAGGCCCTGGCAGCCTATTCGGGGGCGGCGCCCTTCGGGCGTCGCGTCGGCCCGTTCCGGCTCGAACGCGAGTTGGGTCGCGGCGGCATGGGGGTGGTGTACCTAGCCGAAGACACGCGGCTCGGCCGCCTCGTCGCCCTCAAGGCGCTTCCCCCGTACCTCGGCACGCGCCCTGACGCGAAGGAGCGTTTCCGGGCCGAGGCCCGGGCCGTCTCGGTCCTCGACCATCCGAACATCGCGACCCTGTACGAGACCGGCGAGACCGCCGAGGGCCAGCTCTACATGGCGTTCGCCTACTACCGTGGCGAGACGCTGGAGGCGCGCATCGCCCGCGGGCCGGTTTCGGTGGCGGAGGTGGTGGAGATCGCGGAGGGGGTCGCGGCGGGGCTGGCCGCGGCCCACGAGAGCGGGATCGTTCATCGCGACGTGAAGCCCTCGAACGTGCTGCTCGCCGAGAGCGGCGGCGTCAAACTGCTGGACTTCGGGGTGGCGAAGGTCGTCGGCGCGGACGTGACGCGTGAGGGCATCCGCCTGGGGACCGTCGCCTACATGAGCCCCGAGCAGGCCACGGGCGAGCCGGTGGATCATCGCACCGATTTCTGGTCGCTGGGCGTGGTGCTCTACGAGATGCTGACCGGCAACCGGCCGTTCAGGGCGGAGGATCCGCTGTCGCTCCGGGACGCGATCCTCCACGAGGAGCCGCAACCGCCCGCATCCCTGGGGGCCTCGGTGCCCGAGGCGCTCGAAGCGATCGTCGCGCGGCTGCTCGCGAAGGATCCGGGCGACCGGTATGCCGACGCGGGGGCACTGCTCGCCGCCCTCGGTGCGGTGCCGGCGGAAGACGCGCCCGCGTTGCCCGTGCGAGCGCCGGCGCGGACTCCGTCGCGCGGGCGCTCGCTCGGCCGGAGCCTGCGGGCGTCATACACTCGGCCCGCGACGCGACGCGCGGTCGCGGCGGGCCTCCTCGGGGTCGCCGTCGTGGCGGCCGGGATCGCCGGCGCCTTCTGGGTCGGTGGCAGGGCATCGGCAGCGGGCGGCAGTCTCGGCATCGAGCGCCTGGCGGTCCTGCCGCTCGAGAACCTGACCGGCGACCCGGAGCAGCAGTACTTCGTCGACGGCATCCACGACGCGCTGGTCGCCGAGCTCGGCAAGATCGGAGCGTTCGGGGTGATCTCGCGCACCTCCGTGATGCGCTACCGGGATTCGGAGATGTCGGTTCCGGAGATCGCAGCCGAGCTGGGAGTGGACGCCGTCGTCGAGGGCTCGGTGTTCCGGCAGGGCGACAGCCTCGCGGTTACTGCCCAGCTGATCGCCGCATCACCGGAGCGCCACCTGTGGGCGGATCGCTACCGCCGAGGCGTGGCGGACGTGTTCGCCATCACCGGCGAAGTGGCGCGCTCCATCGCGGCGGAGATCGACATCGCGGGCCCCGGAATCGAGAGTCGACTGGGGGCCCCACGCAGCGTGGATCCGAGGGCCTACGACGCGTACGTGCGGGGATGGGTGCACTGGGAACGCCGGAATCGGGAGGGGTTCGAACTGGCCCGGAGCTACTTCCGCCGGGCGATCGAGCTCGACTCGACGTTCGCGGCGGCCTACGCCGGCCTTGCGGAATCGTACAATGGGGCGGCGGACTGGCTGTTCGCGGAACCCGGCGAGAGCTACCGCAGGGCTACGGCCCTCCTGGAGACTGCCGCGCGCATGGACAGCACCCTCCCGGAGGTGTACACCGCCATGGCGGCGATCGAGAACCTCCATGATTGGGATTGGGACGAGGCCCTGGAGCTCTCCTCGCGCGCGGTCGAGGTCAACCCGAGCGACGTACACGCGCTTCGGGCGCTCGGAGCTGCCCTGAACAGGTTGGGCCGCGCTGAGGAGGCGCGAGCGCTCCTCGATCGAGCCAACGAGCTCGATACCTCGTCACCGGGGATCGGAACGGCCTTCGTAAGCTATACGAGGCGCGAGTTCGATCGGGCGCTCGAGCACGTCCGGATCGCGCAGCAATTCGACGACGGTTTGTGGCAGGCACCGTGGGTAGCGTGCCTGGCCCTGTCGGGAAAGGAAAACCACCGCCGGGCGATCGAGGAGTGCGAAAGCGCGGCCGCGCGCTTCGGACGCGACAACCCGCTGCTCCTGGCCTCCCTGGGGTATGCGTACGCGAGGGGCGGGCGGCGCGTCGAAGCGCAGCGAGTGGTGGAAGAGCTGGACGGGCTGGCCGGCGAGGTGTACGTCGCGCCGGGTCTCATCGCCATGATCTACGGGGCGCTCGGCGAAAACGACCTCGCGTTCCAGTGGCTCGACCGCGCGTACGAGGGACGGGATACGTTCCTCACGAAGTTGCGCGCGCCGTTCTTCGACCAGCTGCGCGCCGATCCCAGGTTCGATGTTCTGTTGCGGAAGATCGGATTCGCCTAGTTCGCAATCCCCTTCTTCGGCGACCTGCTGGCCAGCTCACGCCTCCGGCAGGCCCTTTCGCACGACGTGCTCCAGCGCCTCGGCGAAGCGGTCGATCTCCTCCAGCGTCGTGTAGACGTTGGGCGTCACGCGAATCCCGTCGAACTCGTCGTGGAGGATCGACGTCACGAAGATGCGCCGCGACTTCCACAGGTGGTCGGCGAGCGCGGGTGTTTCGACGCCGTCGATACCCACCGTCGAGATCGCGCAGCCCATGGCGGGATCGCGCGACGTGTACAGCCGGACGCTCGCGGTGCCCTCCACGCGCTCCATCCAGCGATCGCGCAGATAGCGAAGCCGCGCGGCCTTCCGCTCTCCGCCGATCGCCTCGTGGACCGTGAGCGCTTCGGCGATGGCGTTGTGGTTCGCGGCCGGGTGCGTGCCGATCTCCTCGAACTTGCGGATGTCGCCCGCCTGCTCCTCGGTCGCCGCCATGAGCGGCCAGACGTCGGAGATCCGCTCCTTGCGGACGTGCAGGAAGCCGGTGCCGATCGGGGCGAGGAGCCATTTGTGCAGGCTCGTCCCGTAGAAGTCGCAACCGAGGTCGGCGTGCGTGAACGGGAAGTGCGCGTACGCGTGCGCACCGTCGACGATCGCCTCGAGCCCGTGCCGCCTGGCCAGCGCCACGAGGTCGCCCACGGGGAAGATCTGCCCGGTGAGGTTGGTGATGTGGCAGAAGTGCAGCACGCGGGTGCGGGGGCCGATCGCCTCCTCGAAGCGGCGCACCAGGTCGTCCATCGACGGCGGCGGCACGGGGAAGCTGATCTTGCGCACGGTGATGCCATCGCGCCGGGCCCGCTGGTCCCACGTCGTCAGCATGCGCCCGTAGTCCTGGTTGGTGGTGAGCACCTCGTCGCCGGGCTCCAGCTCCAGGCCCAGCTGGACGATCTCGAGCGCTTCGGACGCGTTGCGCGTGATCGCGATCTCCTCCGGATCCACGCCGAAGCTGCCCGCGAGTCGCTCGCGCACGCTCTCGATCGCCGGCTCCAGGATCTTCCACATGGTGTACGCGGGCGCCTCGTTGCTGAACTCGAGGTAGCGCCTGAGGGCGTCCTGGACGACGCGCGGCGAGGGGCAGACGCCGCCGTTGTTGAGGTTCACCATGCTGCGGTCGATGGCGAACGCGCGCTGGATCTCCGCCCAGTACTCCTCGTTGGCGGCGAGCTCGGCGGCGGACTGGCCGGCCGCCCAGCGATTGGCGTCGTCCACGGTCCGCTCCCACGCATCGGTGAGCGACGCCATGCCGGCTGCTGGGCGACTCCAGAGGGCCGTGGGGGCGGCGGCGACGGCGAGAGCGCGGCCGAGGAAGCGGCGACGGTCGAGCATGATCGGCTCCGGCGCGATCGGTGATCGGGTCGAACGAGGCAAGGTACGGTGGGCGGCCGGGTCTGGCACAGGCGGCGCGGCTACGCGCGACCAGCTTCTAGTGATGCCGCAGCGCCCGGATCAGTTCGTCCTTGTCCATGTCGGAGCGGCCGTCGATGCCCACCTCCTGCGCCTTGTCGTAGAGCTCCTCCTTCGTCCACTCCTCGTAGGGCGGCGCGTGCCCTCCCTTCTCGGCCGTGGCGTGCCGCGGGCTGTTGGCGATCCGCGCGGCTTTTTCCTTGCTCATCCCCTCCTCGCGCAGCGCCTCGTACTGCTCGTCGTCTTTGATGGATGGTCCGTGGTCCTTGCCCGGCATGTTCTCTGCCCTCCGTTCCGCGGAAAACATCTGTTCATGCGCCGTTCCGTGCAGGATCCACACCGGCGCCGCTCACCGCCCAGGTCACTCCGAACCCGGCGGCCATCCCCGGGATCATCTCGTACAGTCCGTAGAACGCGTCCTTGAACCACACCACCCAGGCGATCGTGACGGTGAATCCGGCCACCATCCCGGCGAGCGCGCCCGCCCGCGTCGTACCCTTCCAGAACAGCGCGCACAGGACCGGCGGCGTGAAGGCGCAGGCGAGTCCCGACCAGGCGAAGAGGACGAACCAGAAGATCACGCGCGCCTCGGTCAGCGCCGCGAGCACCGCCGCCAGGCCGAGCGCGACGGTGGTCGCCTTGCCCGCCAGCGACAGGGCGCGCTGGCCCGCGCCCGGCCGCCACACCTTCTGGATCCCGTCCCGCACGACCGCCGACGAGGCCAGCAGCAGGAGCGAGTCGACGGTCGACATCATCGCCGCGAGAACGACCACCAGGAACACCCCCGTGAACGCGGCCGGGAACAGCTCCGCCCCCATCAGCGGATAGATCGTCTCGGGGTCGGGGAGGCCGGGGAACAGCGCGCGGCCCGCCATGCCCGCGGCCACCGCGCCGACGTCGAAGACCACGATGCACACAATCGCGATTGCTCCGCCGCGGCGGATCTCGGCGGTGTCACGCGCCGAGATGAAGCGCGTGAGCAACTGCGGGGACCCCAGGAACGCGAGCCCTATCGCGACGAAGCCGGCCGCGCTCGCCACGCCCGCCGGCGTCAGTCCGAGCGAGCCCATCGGCCGCAGCAGAGCGGGATCCTGCGCGCGCAGCGCGGCCGCCGTGGCGCCGGGCCCGCCCGCGGCCACGAGTCCCACGATGGGCAGGATGGCCAGGCACGCGAACATCAGCACGCCCTGCAGCAGATCGCTGTAGGCGACCGCGCGAAATCCCCCGATCGTCGTGTAGAAGAGAATGATCGCGGCGCCGATCCAGACTCCGGTGGCGTAGCTCGTGCCCAGAAACGACTCGAAGGCCTTACCGGCCGCCGTGAACTGCGCGGCCGTGTAGAAGCCGGCCATGCTCAGGATGATCGCGGCGCCGACCAGCCGGATCGCGTGGCCGCGGTCCTGGAAGCGGTCCTCGAGATAGTCGGGCACGGTGATCGACCCGTGGCGGTCGGTCGCCTCCTTGAACGGACGCGCCACCCACAGCCAGGCGGCGGCGACGCCGGCCACCTCGCCGAGCACGATCCAGAGAGCGTGCGCCCCGACCAGGTAGCCCATTCCAGTGAGTCCCAGCAGCAGCCAGGCGCTTTCCCCGGTCGCGTTCGAGCTGAACGCGATGACCCAGGAGGGCAGGGTCTTCCCGGCCACGTAGTAGCCGGCGACGTCGTCCGAGCCGCGGCCGCCCCACACGCCGATGGCGAGGAGCACGAGCAGGTACGCGCCGAGAACCGCCAGCACCACGGGGGAGGCGCTCAGGGTGGCCTCTCAGGCCGGACGCGGGGCGGCCCCGTGCAGTACGCCGTAGGCGGCTTCGCCGTGCTCGCCGGCGACCGTCGCGCCCAGCGCGTCCGCGTCCCGCATTGCCGCGGCCAGTCGCGCCGCGTCCACCGCGACGGGCTCGTTGTGGATGAAGTCGATCGCCATCGCGGCTTCCGCGACCGTGGATAGCGCCGCCTGGTCGGAGGCGGAGAGCGCGACGTGCTCCAGTCGGAAGGGGAGCCCCACGGTGGCGCAGAAAACCGCGGCGCGCCGGGCCTCTTCGGCGTCACCCTCGAGCACCAACTGGGTGAGCAGGCCGATCGCGACCATCTCGCCGTGCAGGTAGTTCGAGCGCACGCGCTCGATCGCCGTCAGGCCGGAGGCGACGCAGTGCGCCGCCGCGATTCCACCGCTCTCGAACCCGACTCCGCTGAGCAGCGTGTTGGCCTCCACCACCCGCTCCAGATCCTCGGTCACGGCGGGCTCGGTGATGGCGGCCACGGCGGCCTCTCCGTGATCGTACAGGGTTCTCGCGCATAGCTCGCCGATGGCCGCCGCGGTGATCGTGGGCCGCGCGCCGAGGACGGACCGAGCCTCGGGGTTCGCCAGGCAGGCGCGCGCCTCGTACCACGTGGCGAGCGCGTCCCCCATGCCCGCAACGAGGTAGCGGAGCGGGGCCGCCGCCACGACCGCGGTGTCGATCGCCACCAGCGCGGGGCTGTCCGGAAAGAACGCGAGGGATTCCACGACGCCGTCGGGGGAGTACACCACCGACAGCGCCGAGCAGGGCGCGTCGGTGGACGCGAGCGACGGGCAGACCACCACCGGGACGCCCAGGCGGTGCGCGACCATCTTGCCCGTGTCGATGCACTTCCCTCCGCCGACGGTGATCACGTGGTCGATGCCGGCCTCGCCCTCTAGCAGCCCCACGATCCGCTCGACCTCTGCGGCCGAGGATTCGCCGCCGAACGCGACCTCCAGCGCGTCCACGCCGGTACGCGCGAGCCCCTTCCGGATGCGGCCGCCGAAGCGGGTCGAACCGCCCGGCGAGAGCAGCAGAGCGGCTCGTGACACGCGCAGCGGGCTGACGTAGCGCCCAAGGTCGTCCAGCACGCCGGGCCCCTGGACGTAGCGGGCCGGGGCGATGAGGGC
>DATHRK010000077.1:0-33829 GCA_035465395.1 Longimicrobiales bacterium
GGTCGAGAAGGGCGAGTACGACCGCATCCTGCGAGGCGAGTACACGCGTCGGACCGACGACAAGACCGCCTACAAGGAAGACCTGGCGGAGGCGGGGCGCGCCTACAAGGAGGACGCCAAGGGCCTGTGGGAGCAGTTCGAGGGCGCCGCGCGGAAGATCCGGGAGGACTTCATGGCGGGGCTGCGCCACCGGTGAGTTCGCGACGGACCACGGATAGGAGACGACATGTCCGCTAAACGCGGCGAGGTGACCGCATGGGCGATGTACGACTTCGCCTGCTCGGCGTTCACGACCATCATCGTCACGTTCGTCTTCTCCAAGTACTACGCCGACGTCGTCGTCGGCGACGAGATCGCGGGCCCCATCTACTGGACCCGCGCGATCAACGCGTCGGCGCTGATCGTCGCCCTCGTTACGCCGGTGCTGGGGGCCGTCGCCGACCTGGCGGGACGCAAGAAGCTCTTCCTGGCCATCGTGTCGGTGCAGTCGATCCTGTTCACGGTGCTGCTCTTCTGGGCGGGCCCGGGCGACGCCGTCCGGGCGGCGGTGATCTTCATTATCGCCAACGTGGGCTTCGAGGCGGCGCAGGTCTTCTACAACTCACTGCTGCTGGACATTACGGACCGCACGACGATCGGCCGCGTCTCGGGTTTCGGCTGGGGCCTCGGCTACATCGGCGGCCTCCTCGCCCTCGTGATCGCGCTCGCGATGGTGCGACAGTGGATCCCCATCTCCGAAGCGGACAACCTGAACGTCCGCGCGATCGTGCTGCTCGTGGCGGCGTGGTACGCGGCGTTCATGCTGCCGCTCTTCCTGGTCGTGAGGGAGGGCCCCGCGCAGGCGCCGAACATGACCGCCGCCGGCTACGCCCGGCTCGGCTTCCGTCGGGTCGCCGAGACCTTCGGACACCTGCGCACCTACCGCGAGGCGGCCAAGCTTCTCGTGGCCCGGCTGGTCTACAACGACGGACTCACCACGATCTTCGCGATGGCCGCGATCTACGCGGGCGCGGCCTTCGGCATGCCCCTCGAGGAGTTCCTGATACTGGGCATCGCGATCAATCTCGCGGCGGGGATCGGGGCGTACGCCTTCGGCTTCGTGGACGACCGGATCGGCGGGAAGCGGACCATTGTGATCTCCTTGATCGTGCTCACGGCCGCGGTGGCCGCGGCTGCGACGACCGAGTCGGTCACCGTCTTCTGGATCGCGGGCATCGTGCTGGGCATCATGGTCGGCCCCAACCAGTCGGCGAGCCGGTCGCTGCTCTCGCGCATGGTGCCCGAGCAGAAGCAGGGCGAGTTCTTCGGCTTCTACGCGTTCAGCGGCAAGCTGTCGTCGATCCTGGGCCCGCTCGCGTACGGGCTGGTGCTCGGGGCCACGGAGAGCCACCGCGCGGCGGTGGGCTCGGTCGCCGCGTTCTTCGTCGTCGGTCTCGTGCTGCTCCTGTTCGTCGACGAACGGGAGGGCACCGCCAGAGCGCTGCAGCTCGAGCACGCCGAGTCCGCGCCGGCCGACGCAGGCTGACTGCCCGGATCGCGGCGTGACGGTGCCGATCCGTGGCGCGTTCCGAGGATTTGCCGCCGTCCGCCCCGACCCGTAGACTACCCGAAGATCCACCGACTCCCGGGCCGCGTTCGCCGGCCTGGAGTCGGCTCATCCGACCCGCACGATCCGGCTCGCCGTGAAGATCCTCATCGTGGGCAACGGAGGGCGCGAGCACGCGCTCCTGTGGAAGCTGCGACGGGACGCCCCCGACGCGGAGTTCTGGATCACGCGTGGCAACGGGGGCACCGCCGGACTCGCGCGGCCCCTCCCCCTGGATCCGGGGGACACGCCGGCGATCGCCGCGTGGGCCGAGGAGCGGTCCGTGGACCTCGTCGTCGTGGGGCCCGAGGGCCCGCTGGCCGCCGGGCTCATCGACGCGCTCGAAGCGCGCGGCGTCGCCGGGTTCGGTCCCACCGCCGCCGCCGCACGCATCGAGTCCTCCAAGGCCTACGCGAAGCGTCTGATGCGCAAGGCGGGGGTGCCCACCGCCGCATACGTCGCGGCGAACACCCTCGAGGACGCGCTCGCTGAGATCCGCGCGCGCGGCGCGCCCATCGTGGTCAAGGCGTCCGGGCTCGCCGCGGGCAAGGGCGCGGTCGTGTGCGAGACCGTCGCGGAGGCCGAGGAGGCGGCGAACGCGATGCTGGGGCGCGGCGCCTTCGGCGACGCGGGCTCGCAGGTCGTCCTGGAGGAGTTCATGGAGGGCGAGGAGCTCTCCGTCTTCGCGATCAGCGACGGCGAGCGGGCCCTCACGATGCTCCCCGCGCAGGATCACAAGCGCATCGGCGAGGGCGACACCGGCCCCAACACCGGGGGCATGGGCGCCTACGCGCCCGTCTCCCTCGGCACGCCCGAGCTCCTCGACCGGGTCCGACGGGACATCCTCGCCCCCACGCTCGCGGCGCTCGCCGAAGACGGCGCGCCGTTCCGGGGACTTCTGTACGCCGGCCTGATGCTCACCGAGGCGGGCCCCAAGGTGGTCGAGTTCAACTGCCGCTTCGGCGACCCCGAGACGCAGGTCGTCCTGCCCCTGATGAGCAGCTCGTTGCTGCAACCGATGTTGGAGGTCGCGCGAGGCGGCTCGCTCGCCGGTCATGCCTTCGCGTGGCGGAGCCGTGCCGCGGTCGCGACGGTGCTCGCCTCGCGCGGCTACCCCGCCTCCTCGGAGAAGGGCGTCGCAATCACGATCCCCGACGACCTGTCCCAGGCGGCCCCCGCCCCGAGCCCGGACGCCGAGCTGATCCTCTTCCACGCCGGCACGAAGGCGCGGGACGGCGTGCTGGAAACCGCCGGCGGGCGCGTGCTCGCCGTCACGGCGGTGGCGCCCACGTTCGAAGAGGCGGCCGCCGCGAGCCGTGCCGCCGCGGACCGGGTGCGCTTCGATGGCAAGCAGTTCCGCCGTGACATCGGCTGGCGAGAGCTCGCCCGGGTCCGGCCCGGCGCAGGCGGTGGTGGCCCGGCCGGCGGCGCCCCGGCGGGGCCGGAGTCGTCACCGGACCCGGCCTGAGGGCCCGCCGTGCCCGAGCTCCCCGAGGCGGAGACGATCGCCTCCGACCTCCGCCGCCGCGTCGAAGGAGCGCGCGTCCGCGGCGCGGTGGTGCCCCGCCCCGACATCCTGTCCGGCATCGCGCCCGGGGCGCTGGACCGGCGGCTGCGCGGCCGGCGGATCGAGCGCGTTGGCCGGCGCGGCAAGAACGTGCTCTTGGAGCTGGACGACGGCGCGCGCGTGTGCGTGAACCTGGGCATGACCGGCCGCCTGCTGACCTCCGACGCCCCGAACGCCGATGAGATGGGCCACGTCGCCGCCCGGTTCGCGCTGGACGACGGCCGCGAGCTGCTCTTCGACGACACCCGGCGCTTCGGCAGGATCGAGCTCCTGGAGCCGCGGGCCTGGGCCGAGCGGGACGCCGCCCTCGGCCTGGAGCCGCTGTCCGACGCGTTCACCCCCGCCGCGCTGCGCGCGCTCACCCGCCGGTCGCGCTCGCCGATCCGGAACTGGCTCCTCGACCAGCGGTTCGTCGCCGGCGTGGGCAACATCTACGCGAACGAGGCGCTCCACCTCGCGGCGGTACGGCCGCGCCGCGGCGCCCGGACGCTGCGCCGCCGCGAAACCGACGCGCTCCATCGAGCGCTCCGAGACGTCCTGCGGCGGGCGGTACGGGCGCGTGGGACGACGCTGCGCGACTTCCTCGGAGGGGGCGGCGAGGTCGGATCGTTCCGCCCGCGCCTGCGGGTGTACGGGCGCGCCGGAGAGCCGTGTCTGGCGTGCGGGACGCCGGTGAAGCGGGTCGTCTTCGCCAACCGGTCGGCGTTCTACTGCCCCACGTGCCAGCGATGAGGATTCGCGGCGCCGCCCGCCCCGACCCCGACGCCCCCCGGCTCCTGGAGCAGGCCGCTTCCGGCACATCCGCCGGCCGGCGCCTGCGTCGACTGCGTGCGGCGGTCCGGGAGGGGGCCGAGAACCGGCCGGGCGTCTACCTCATGTACGACGCCGAGGGGTCGGTCCTCTACGTCGGCAAGTCGGTCCGCCTGCGCAGCCGCCTGCTCTCGTACTTCCGCAGCCGGACGAGCGACAAGGCGGCGGCGATCCTGCGCGACGCCAAGCGCATCGACTGGGAGCCGCAGCCCAGCGAGTTCGCCGCGCTCCTGAGAGAGATGCGCCTGATCCGGCGGCACCGCCCGCCGCACAACGTGCAGCACCGCCGCGAGCCCGGCTACTCGTTCGTGAAGGTGACCGCGGACGCGGCCCCCCGGCTGGTGGTGACGGCCTCGGTGCGCGCCGACGGGGCCGCCTACTACGGGCCGCTGCGGGGGCGCGACGGCGTCCGCCGCGGCGTCCGCGAACTCGCCGACGCGCTCGGTCTGCGCGACTGCCCCCCGGACACCCCCACGCGTTTTCGCGACCAGGGCGTGCTGTTCGAGCTGCCGGTGCATCCTGGGTGCGTCCGGCACGAGCTCGAGCGCTGTCTGGCCCCGTGCGCGCGACGCTGCGGGGAGGCCGAATACATCGCTCGGGTCGGCGTGGCACGGGCGTTTCTGGAAGGGCGGTCCGCAGAGCCCCTGGAGCGCCTCGAGGCGCGCATGCGGGGCGCGGCGGAGCGGCTCATGTACGAGCACGCGGCGCTGCTGCGCGACCGCGCCGAACGCCTGCGCAAACTGCGCGACCAGTTGCGCATCTTGCGCCGCGAGAGCCGGGCGCTCTCGGTCGTCTATCGCGTCCCGGGCCACGGGGGCGAGGATCGCGTGTACGTGCTGGAGCGCGGCACCGTCGTCCTGGACGTGCCCGCGCCGGCCGGCGATCGGGGGGAGAAAGAGCTGCGCCGCTTCGTCGACCGCCAGCGGCGGCGCCGCATGCCGGCGCTGCACACCTTCGACCCCGACCGCCTGGCCGAGCTGCGCCTGACCCTAACGTGGTTCGATCGGCATCCCGAGGAGCGAGACCGAACCGTGGCGATCCGGGCGACGACCGCCGCTCGACGCCGGAAGGGGGATGCGCGAGGGGCCGACCTTCCGGCCGGCCCCCCGTCACCGCGTGCGCTTCCGGACGCCGAGGCGAGCGCCCGGACGCCGGGTCAGTGGACCTCTTCCGCGCCGTCCTCCGTCCGCACCCAGCCGATCGCCTTGTAGATCAGGTACCCGATCAGCAGCAGCGGCAGGACGGTGAACAGCAGGAAGCTGAACACGCCGACCACCATCCCGAGCAGCGCCATGACGATCTTCAAGCCGATGATGGCGAGGATCGCGGTGCCTCCGATTGCGACAGCTCTCATTGCCATGTCGAACCCTCTCTCCCGCCGGACGCGTCCGGGCGCCCTATCGTAAGCCCACGGAGGGGCAGAAACACGCTTCGTCTCACGTTCCACTACGGCCGCCGCGGCGCGCGGTTTCACGCCGCTCCGGCCTCGCATCCGGCCGCGTGGCGCGCCGACGCGGCTCGCTGCCTCTTCCGGGCGACCTCTAGAGCGGCAGGATCTGCACATCCGGCCCGGCGCCGTCGATGCGCAGCAGGGCCACGCTCGCCGGGTCCCCACGCCGGGGATCGCCCGCAGAGCCGGGGTTCACGACCCACGGCGAAGCGGAGCGGTCCACGCGCGCACGGTGGGTGTGGCCGTGCACCACCATCGCGGCGTCAGGGCGCGCGGCGCGGAACGTTTCCGCCCGCTGATCGGCCAGCGCGTGGCCGTGCATGAGCACGATCGAGACGCCGCCCGCCTCGATGAGCGCCTCCGACGGCAGCGCGGCGCGCAGCTCGGATCCGTCGACGTTGCCGTGGACCGCGGTGACGGGGGCGATCGCCTCCAGCTCGACGAGCAGGTCGGGGCCGCCGATGTCGCCCGCGTGGAGGATGCGATCCACCCCTTCGAACAGCCGGAACACGCGCGGCGGGAGGCACCCGTGCGTGTCGCTGATGAGGCCGATGGTGGTCACCGTGGCGGCACCTAGCGCCAGCGGAAGAGCAGCAGCGCGGCGCCGAACGCCGCCAGGCCCCACGCCCCGAGCGCGCCGATCGCGGTCGCCGTCTCGACAGCCGTGGCGCCCTCGTTGATCACCGCGCGCAGCCCGTCGATCAGCGGCGTGAGAGGCAGCGCGCGGATCGCTCCGTGGGTCCACTCCGGGAAACGCTCGTAGCTGAAGAACACCCCGCACAGCAGCCACATGGGAACAGCCACCAGGTTCATCAGCCCGGCGATCCCCTCGGTCGTCCGCGGGCGGCTCGCGACCAGCAGGCCGAACGAGGTGAACACGAAGGCGCCGAGCAGGCCGAGGACGACGACGAGGGCCACGCTGCCGTGGACGCGCACCCCGAACACCAGCCGCGCGAACACCAGGATCACGGCGATTTCCACGGCCAGGAAGGCGAGCCTGCCGAACAGGAACGAGGCCATGAACTCCCAGCGCCGCATCGGCGTGGCCATGAGCCGTTTGAGCAGCCTGCCCTCCCGCATCCGCACGACCGTGTAGCCGACGCCCCACAGCCCGGTGCTCAGCAGGTTGAGCCCGATGAGGCCCGGGATGAGGAAGTCGATGTAGCGCGATCCCTGCTCGCTGACTGGATCGATCGCCGTGGCGACGGGGTCGCGCCGGCCCGACCCTCGCTGCAGCGCATCGTTCACGAGCAGGCGGGCCTCCCTGGCTCCCGGTGCGGTCGGATCCTGGCGAAAGGTGGCCCCCCTTTCACCGGCCACCACGACGAGCGCGACGCGGCCGCGGCGCAGCGCTTCGGCGGCGCCGGCGCTGTCCATTCGCTCGACCGACAGCGCCGAGGCGACCTCCAGGGCGCTCGCGATGGTGTCCGCGCCGGGGCCCGAGAGCACTCCCACACGGACCGTCTGATCGCTCCGCCCGGAGAACGCGAAGCCGAGCAGCAGCGCCAGGACGATGGGAAAGACGAACGTCCAGAACACGGCTTCCGGCTCGCGCACGAACTCGCGCATGCGCACGAGCGTGAGCTGCCAGAGCGAGCTCCCGCCGGCGCGGCTCGCGCGGGATTCCGGCCGCCCGGGCGCGCTAGCCATCGCGCAGCCGCCTGCCGGTCAGGTGCACGAAGACGTCCTCCAGCGTCGCGTCGTGCGTGGCCAGCCCGGCCAGGTCGCAGCCGCTCCGTTCGAGCGCCTGCAGGAGCGCCGGTACGGTGCGGTGCACCCCCCGGGCGGTGAGCGCCCAGCCGGCGCCGTTGCGCCTCAGCCCGGACACGCCGGGGAGCGCCGCGAGCTCCGCGTCCGACGGCGTCGGTCCGGGCCCGAGCGTGAACTCCACCACCTGGTCGGCGCCGAGGCCCGCCACCAGCTCCGCCGGGGAGCCCCGGGCGATCACGCGGCCGTGGTCGATGATCGCCACGGTGTCGCACAGGCGTTCCGCCTCGTCCATGTAGTGCGTGGTAAGCACCACGGTGCCGCCGTCGGCGCGGAAGTCCTCGACCAGCTCCCACATCGAGCGCCGACTCTGCGGATCCAGGCCCGTGGTCGGCTCGTCGAGGAAGAGGATGCGCGGACGGCCGACGAGAGCGCAGGCGACCGAGAGCCGCTGCTTCTGGCCTCCGGACAGTTTGCGCACCCACACGCCGCGCTTCTCTTCCAGCTGCACGCGCCGCACGACCTCGTCCACCGAGGGGCCCTCGCGGTAGAAGCTCCGGAACAGGCGGACGGTCTCGTCCACGGTGAGCTTCTCGGGGAGTCGCGTCTCCTGCAGCTGCAGACCTATGGAGCGTCTGAGGACGTCCTCGTCCGACTCCCAGGTCATGCCCAGGATCTCGATGCGCCCCTCGTCGGGTTCCAGGAGGCCCTCGAGGACCTCCACGGTGGTGGTCTTGCCCGCGCCGTTCGGCCCCAGCAGACCGAAGCACTCTCCCAGGGCGACGTCGAGGTCCAGGCCGTCCACCGCCACCACCTCGTCGTAGCGCTTGCGGAGGCCCCTACACACGACCGCTGGGGGGGAGGTTTCGGGAGACGTCACGGGTGCCTGCCGCGCCTATCCGGCGGGCTGCAGCTGAGAGGTGCAGTGCGGACAGCGCGTCGCGGCGATCGGAATGCCCGTGGCGCAGAAGGGGCAGTCCTTCTCGGTCGGCTCCGCCGCAGGAGCCTCGTCCTCGCGCCGCGCCCGATTGATGGCGCGGATCATCAGGAAGATCGCGAAGGCGATGATAAGGAACGTGATGATGGAGTTGATGAAGAGCCCGTAGTTCACGGTGACGGCCCCGGCCTCCTGGGCCGCGGCCAGCGTCGCGTACGGCGGCCCGGGCTCGCCCGCCTGCAGCACGTAGAAGAGGTCCGAGAACTCGACTCCCGACAACGCCATCCCGACGACGGGCATGATGACGTCGTCCACGAGAGACTTCGCGATCGCGCCGAACGCGGCGCCGACGGCGATGCCGACCGCCATGTCCACGACGCTTCCCCGCGCGACGAACTCCTTGAACTCCTTGATCACGACGCGACCTCCCTGTCAGCGGTATCCGGATCCGGGGATACGGCCCGGAGCGAGCCCTTCTCGCCCACGTGAAGGGTCACGATCCCCCCGGTCAGCCGGCGCCAGCGCACGCGTTGGAAGCCGGACGCCTCCATCATCCCCCCGAACGCGGCGGGCGGGGGGTAGTCGACCACGGACTCCGGCAGATAGGTGTAGGCGTCGTCGTGCCTGGAGAGCAACGCGCCGATCCGTGGCAGGATGCGGTGGAAGTAGAAACGATAGGCGGCAGCGAGCGGCGCGAAGGCCGGGGTCGAGAACTCCAGCACCACCAGGCGCCCGGACGCCTTGAGCACGCGCGCGAACTCGTCCAGGCCGGCGGCCCGGTCGGCGAGGTTGCGGACGCCGAAGGCCACCGCTGCCGCGTCGAAGGTGCCGTCGGCGAAAGGCAGGCGCAGGCTGTCGGCCGCGACGGTGTCCACGCGTGCGCTGCCGATCTTGGCACGACCGAGCTCGAGCATGGGCAGCGCGAAGTCGACCCCGACGACGCGGCCACCGGGGGGCAGGCGGGAGGCCACGGCGAGCGACAGATCGAGCGTGCCGGCGCAGGCGTCGAGCACCCTCCCCGGGGGTGCTCCGCCGACGACCTCGCGAGCCGCCGCGGAGCGCCAGAGACGGTCGACGTTCAGGCTAAGGACGTGGTTCAGCAGGTCGTAGCGTGGCGCGATGTCGGAGAACATCCTCCGCACCCTCGCGGCCTTGCCCGGCCCGGGGGCGCCGCCGTTGGCGGGCTCCGTCGAATGACCCGGTCCGGCCGTCATCACACGGCCATCCGAGGGTAGCGTCCTGTCATGACGTGCGTTAGCGTCGAGGCGACCGGCGTGCGGCCCGGGCGGCGCCGTCCCCAGGCGCCTTCCCGTTCGGGTCCCGGCAGTGGGAATTCGCCGGTACAGTAGCGCTTATCGCCTGGAAACGGGAGAGCGGGAGCGATCGGCCCGACCTCGCGGACGGCGCCGTACGGCTCCCATGCCGACCGCCGAACACCAGGGCGGGCCGGCGCCCGGGCGTCTGAGAACGGATAGGCCACGCCACGAGTGGACTTCGCCGCGCTGTCAGACCAGGACGTCGTCGCCAGGGCGGCGGAGGGACACGAGCGTGCCTATCGCGAGCTCATCTCGCGCTACGAGCGGCCGGTCTTCTCGCTCATCTATCGGCTCGTCCACGACCGCGAACGGGCCGAAGACCTGGCCCAGGAGACCTTCATCAAGGTCCTCAACGCCATCGATCGCTACGACGCGACGTACAAGTTCAGTTCCTGGATCTTCAAGATCGCCAACAACACCGCCATCGACGCGCTGCGCAAGCGAAGCCTGGACACGGTGTCCCTGGACGGCTCGCCGCACGCGCGCTCGGTGGCGGAGGCCGCCGAGGGCTGGACCCCGACGGCGGTCGCCCGCGATGAGAACCCCGAGGAGTACGTCGAGCGGCTGGAGCTCGGCGACGCGTTGGAGGCGGCGCTGGCGAGCCTGCGGCCCGAGTATCGCACGGCGATCGTCCTCTGGCACATGGAGGACCGCCCTTACGAGGAGATCGCCGACATCATGGACATCCCGCTGGGCACGGTCAAGACCTATATCCACCGCGCTCGCAAGGAGTTACGGAATCGCTTGGCCGGCGCCACCGAGGATTGACGGGAGTGGCGATGGCGTCGGAGACGAGGCCTGAAACCTGCGCGGCCCCGGGCCCGTAGATACAGCGAACCCCGAGGCACGGGGCGAGGAGAATGAGCGAAACCATGCAACATCCCGAACCGGCACGCCTGGAGGCGCTGGTCGACGGCACGCTGCCGCAGACCGATCGCGCTTCCGTCGACTCGCACGTACGAACGTGCGAGCGTTGCGCCGCGGAGGTCGATGAGCTGCGCCAGCTGTTCACGGCGCTGGCCGACCTGCCGCGGCTGGCGCCGGGCGTCGGATTCGCCGACCGGGTGATGGCCGAGGTGCGCGTCGCGAAGGCACCGGTCGCGGTACCGGCGCGCGCACCCCTCGCCGACCGCCTGCGTTCGCTCCTGCCCGGCCGGCGTCTCGGCTGGGCGCTGGCGGCCGCGTTTACCGGGGCGCCGGCGATCGCCACGATCGGCGCGCTCGCCTGGCTGGCGACGCAGCCGGCGCTGTCGGTCCAGGCGCTGTGGATCTTCGCCACGCAGAGGATCGCGGCGGGCGCCTCGACCGCGGCCGGGTGGTTGATCGAGACGCTGGCCGCGACCCGTGTCGCCTCCTGGCTGGGGGCCTTCGGGCGTGGCCTGGCGACCGTGGAGCCCGGCCAGCTGGGCGTCGCCATGGCGGCGCTCATCGCCCTGACCGGTCTTTCGGCCTTGGTGCTTTACCGAAACCTGATTCGAACGCCGACCAGAGAACGGCATCATGTATCGTACAGCTTCTGATACCACCGCCTGCGGCGAAGGAGGTACCGCGCGCGCGCGGTGCCTGCCGGCGCCGGACGGCCGCCTTTTGACGGCCGCGGCGCTCGCGACCGCGTTCGCCCTCATGGCGACGCCCCTCGCAGCGCAGACGGGCTCGGACGACGACGCGGCCACGGCGGCCACCGAGGCCGCCGCACAGGCCGCCGTTGGAGCCGCACAGGCCGCGGATCCCGCCCAGGCGGCCCGGCGGCTGGTCGGCTACGCGACCGACATCGACAGCGACGGGGGCGAGTTGACGCTGGAGTTCGCGGGCGGCCGGGAGGTCGCCTTCGAGGTCCGCGACGGGCGCGTGTACGTCGACGGTCGGCGCATCGGCACGTACGACGAGGACGAGGTCGACTGGGACCGCTCCTGGCGCGACCTGCTCCGCGATCTGGAGGGCCCCGCGGCCGACGTCGCGCGCAGGGTCGAGGCCTGGGAGCCGTCAGGGCAGGGTGTGCAGCAGGCGTTCGACGACGCGCTCGACGACTTCCTTTCCGGCGCAGCGGGGCCGGAGGCCTACGGCGACCGCCCCGACATGCAGGCGGCCCAGGGCGCGGGCGACAGCGTCACGCGCCTCAACGTCCGCATCCAGGAGCTCGAAAGCATGGTCGACGAGCTCCGCTCGGACCGGGAGCGGATCCGCGTCGAGTTCCAGGACGCTCCGCGCCGCGCCGCGCGCGGCTTTTTCTGGCACGTTCGCGACGGCGCGCTGGGCATCCTGGGCACCATGCTGAAGTACGCGCTGCTGATGGCGATCGGCTTCGCGATCATCTATTTCGGCGGACGGCCCTACCTCGAGACCGTCGCTGACGCCGCGCGCCGGCAGCCGGTGCGCGCCTGGGCGGTCGGATTCGCGGGCGCGTTCCTGGTGATCCCCGCCTTCGTGATCGGGATCCTCGTCCTGGTGGTGTCGATCGTGGGGATTCCCGCGCTTCTGGTGTGGGTGCCCGGGTTCCCGATCGCGGTGATGCTGTCCCTGGTGCTGGGCTTCCTCGCGGTGGCCCACGGAGCAGGGGAGATCATGGCCGAGCGCCGCTTCCAGGGCGCCGAGTGGCTCCAGCGCGCCAACTCGTTCCACTACCTCATGACCGGCGTGGGCCTCCTGCTGGCGCTGCCGCTGGCCGCGCACGCCATCGGCATGGTCGGCTTCCTGGGCTTCTTCGAGGGCCTGCTGCGGTTCGTGGGCGGAGCGGCGATCTGGATCGCGGCCACGATCGGCTTCGGCGCGGTGCTGATGACACGCGCCGGCACACGCCAGCCCGACGGCTCGCGGACGCGCTTCGCGTCGATGGAGCGGGACTTCGCGGAGGAGGAGGAGGAGCTCGGTGTCTAGATCCTGGGTCCTCGCCGCCACTGTGATGGCGTCGCTCGGCGCGACCGAGGCGGCGGCGCAGGACTGGCGGACGTTCCGCAGCTTCCGCGAGTACACCGGGGAGGAGGAGCTCCGGGTCGAGGTGACCTATCTCGCCGGGGAGCTGCGCATCGGCCCCGCCGAGGACGGCACTCTCTTCCGGACCAATCTCCGCTACGACCCCGAGTTGTTCGAGCCCGACATCCGCTACGAGCGGGAACGCCTGGTGGTGCGCATCGCGGGCGAGGGCGGGTTCGAAGCCCGCAGGTCCTCCGAGGGATCGCTCGACCTGGCCCTGGGGCGGGAAACGCCCCTGAGCCTGGACCTGACCTTCGGCGCCGGCGAGGGCGACATCGAGCTGGGCGGCCTGCCCATCCGGCGCGCGGAGATCAGCACCGGGGCCTCGGCCACGGAGATCCGCTTCTCGAGTCCCAACCCGATCCGCGCCTCCACACTGACGGTCAAGGGCGGCGCGGCCGAACTGCGCGTCCTCGGGCTCGGCAACGCGAACGCCGACCGCATCGAGGTCGGCGGCGGCGTGGGGGAGATCACCCTCGACTTCACGGGCACGTGGCAGACGTCCTCGGAAGTGGAAGTGGACGTGGGGCTGGCCCAGCTGAATCTGGTGCTACCGACCGACCTCGGCGTGAGGATCGACCGCGAGTCGCTGCTCGCCCGATTCGACGCGGCCCGCATGGTCAAGCGCGACGGCGCGCTGGTCTCGGAGAACTGGGACGCGTCCTCGCAGCGCCTCACGATCCACCTGGACGCGGCGCTGGCGTCGGTCGACGTGCGCTGGGTCAGTGCGTCGACGAGGAGCCACTAGGCGTCACGCGTCGCCTGGCGCGTCGCCCTCGCCCACGTCCGAAGCCAGGCGCACGATTACCGGGACCCCGAGGCCCACCTTCAATCGATCCGACGCGCGGCCCTCCCGCACCGCGACCTCGACGGTCCGATCCGAGCCGATGAGCGCGAGCGGCTCTCCCTCTTCCACGTCCCCGTAGGTTTTCCGGATGGTGCCCAGATCGTGGCGCCCGATCAGGGTGCGCACCGGGCCGCGCTCCAGCAGCGGGGCGACCCACGACGCGGGCAGGTTGGTGATCAGGTTGCCGAACCGGTCCACCTGGACGACGCGCCCTTCCACCTCGTTGCCCCTCCGAATCGCATCCGGCAGAGGGAGCCGGACGGGATGGATGAGCGGGGAACCCAGGTCGGACAGCGCGACGCCTGCGGACAGGTGCGCCGCGGCCGGAGCGAAGATGTCTCGCCCGTGGAAGGTCGGCGCGACCACCTCCCTGCGGAAGCGTGGCTGATCCAGCGATACCGCCGCGTCCAGTTCCACGTCCTGGAGCACCCAGCTGAGGATACCGTTGTCTGGCGCGACGAAGAAACGCCCGCCCGCGCGCGCCGCCATCGCCCTGCGCTCGGTCCCGACGCCGGGATCGACGACCGCCAGATGCACCGTGTCCGGCGGGAACAGCGACCAGTAGCGTCGCAGCGTCCAGGCCGCGCCCGCCACGTCGCCCGGGCGGACGTCGTGGGTCACGTCGACGAGGGCCGTGCCCGGGGCGATGGACGCCATGACACCTTTCATCGCGGCGACGTAGCCGTCCCGCGTACCGAAATCGGTCAGCAGCGTGACGGCGCGGTTCACCGCCGTCGCCATGCGATGCGCTCGGCCAGAATTTCGAGCAGACCTCCTGCCGGGCCGTCGTCGCCGCGGGCGCCGAGCGGCTCGATCCCCGCAGCCGGGTCGAGGCCGGCGCCTCGCAGGCAAGCCAGGGCCTCGGGGTAGCGCCGCACCAGCACGTCCAGTGGGAGCGCGGCCAGATCCTCGGCCCCGCCTGTGGGCACTGCGCCCCCCACGCCGCCGTCCGCGCCGTCCGCGCCAGCTGCGCCAGCCGCGCCGTCCGTGCCGCCCGCGGGCACTACGCCCCCACGTGCACGGCGGCGGCGATGCTCTCGGCGATGCGCCCGGCGACCGCGCGGAACGCTTGCCCGGCGGGCGAATCGGCGGACACCAGGACGGTCGGCGCGCCGTCGTCGCCGGAGCGCCGTACCTCGATGTCCAGCGGCACGCTGCCCAGGAAATCCACTCCGGTCTCGGCCGCGAGCCGCTCGCCGCCGCCGGTGCCGAAGATGTCGTGGTGGTCGCCGCAGGACGGGCACACGAAGCCCGCCATGTTCTCGAGAACCCCGAGCACGGGCGTGCGCACGCGCTCCCACATCTTGATGCCGCGCCGCACGTCGGCGGTCGAGACCTCCTGCGGCGTGGTGACCATCACGGCGCCGTCCACGGCGATGGTCTGGGCGAGGGACAGCTGCGCGTCGCCCGTGCCCGGCGGCATGTCGACGATCAGGTAGTCCAGCTCGCCCCAATCGACCTGCTCGAGGAACTGCTTGAGGATGCCCGACACCAGCGGGCCCCGCATGATTGCGGGTTGGTCGGCCTCCATGAGAAAGCCGATGCTCATCAGGCGCACGCCGTGCGCCTCCATCGGCACGATGCGCTCCTGTCCCCGCGTGCCGGTCACACGCGGACGCCCGGTGACGCCGAACAGAAGCGGGATGTTCGGGCCGTACACGTCCGCGTCCAGAAGCCCGACGGAGGCGCCGTCGGCGGCCAGGGCCGCGGCCAGGTTGGCCGCGACCGTGGACTTCCCCACCCCGCCTTTGCCGGAGCTGACGGCGACGATGTGGTGGATTCCCGCGACGACTCCGGGGGCCGGCTGCGGGCTCGGGACCGTGCCCGGCCTGTGCGCCGGCTCGGCGGCGGTGGCCGCAGGACGGTCGCCGCCCGTCCGCGGCAGACGTACGTCGATCCGCGCGCGTGTGACCCCGTCGAGGCGCTCCACCGCCGCCCGCGACTCGCGCACGAGGGTTCCCGGGTCGTCGGCGTCCAACATGAACAGGAAACGCACGACGCCGTCCTCGGACACCTCCAGGTCGCGCACCTTCTCGGCCTCCACGACGTTCACGCCCGTTTCCGGGTGGCGGACCTCCACCAGCGCCGCGAGCGCCGCCTTCTTGATGGTCTCTATGTCCTTCATGCCCCTGCTCGGTGGTTTCGGTTCGAAGATGGGCGTGCGCGCCGGCTCCCGTTACGGATACGAAGGAGGCCGGCTGCATCGCGCAACCGGCCTCCTCGCCTCGGCATCACAGGCGACGTAGCCCGCCTGCGTCGCTGGCTGGGGGCGAGCCCCGAACCTGCTAGACCGCCGTCACGTGGCGAACGCCGTCCACGGCCGCCACGAGGCGCCGCTCGATGCCCTGCTTCAGCGTCACCGATGAAATGGGACACGACTCGCACAGGCCCAGCAGGCGCAGCCGCACCGTGCCTTTGTCTTCGTCGAAATCGACGAACTCCACGTCGCCCCCGTCGGCGTGGAGCGCCGGGCGCAACTCGGTGAGAACGGCCTCGATCTCGGAGCGACGGTTCATGCGAGCGTTCCCGCGGGTCGGCGACGGTGCCGACCCGCTAAACAATAGTGATTATCGCTTCGGATAATCTAGCCGGCGCCGGGCGCGGGCGTCAACGCGGCCCGCCGGCGCGATGCGATCCGGCGACCCGTCGGCGGACTCCGCTCAAGCGACCCGCTCGCTGATCGTCTTCGGCTGCGTGAACAACAACAGGTAGTCGGGTCCGCCCGCTTTGGAGTCCGTGCCGGACATGTTGAACCCACCGAACGGCTGTACGCCCACCAGCGCGCCGGTGATCTTCCGGTTCAGGTACAAGTTGCCGACGTGGAACTCCTCGCGCGCACGCTCCAGGCGGTCCGCGTCTCCGGAGAAGACGCCACCCGTGAGCCCGAACTGCGTCGAGTTCGCGATCCGCAGGGCGTCGTCGTAGTCCCTGGCCTTGATCAGCGCCAACACCGGGCCGAACACCTCCTCCTGCGCCAGCCGCGCGTCCGGCGCGATGTCGGCGAAGATCGTCGGCTCCACGAAGTAGCCATCGCCCGGGTCGGTCGTATCGCCCCCCAGCAGCAACCGGCCCTCCTCGCGGCCGATCGCGATGTAGCTCCTGATCTTCTCGAAGGCCTCGTCGTCGATCACGGCCCCCATGTAGGCGGCGGGCCTGGACGGGTCGCCGACGCTCAGCTCCCGGGCCCGTTCCACGACTTTGTCGAGCACCTCGTCGTAGACGTCCTCGACCAGGATCGCCCGCGAGCACGCCGAGCACTTCTGGCCCTGGAAGCCGAACGCGGACGCCACGATGGCGTCGGCCGCGGCGTCGAGGTCGGCCGTTTCGTCCACGATCAGGCCGTCCTTGCCGCCCATCTCGAGCACCGCGCGCTTCAACCACACCTGGCCGGGGTGCACGCGCGCGGCGCGCTCGTAGATGCGGGTGCCGACGGCCTTGGACCCGGTGAACGCGACGACCCGCGTGCGGGGGTGGTCCACCATCCGCTCGCCGACGATCTCGCCCGGCCCCGTCACGAGGTTCAGGACGCCGTCGGGCACCCCGAGCTCCCGCATGATGTCGACGAACCACGCTGCGATCGTGGGCGCCTGCTCGGCCGGCTTCAGCACCACGGTGTTGCCGGCCACGAGCGCGGCGAGCGTCATGCCGGCCATGATCGCCAGGGGGAAGTTCCAGGGCGGAATCACGGCCGTGACTCCGAGGGGTATGTAGACCATGCGATTGTCCTCGCCGGGCCATTCGCCCGTCTCCCCGCCCTGCGCGAGGCGCAGCATCTGCCGCGCGTAGTACTCGGCGAAGTCGATCGCCTCGGCGACGTCCGCGTCGGCCTCCGCCCAGGTCTTGCTCACCTCGAGCACCATGAGGGCGGCGAGGTCGAACTTGCGCTCGCGCATGACGCGGGCGGCGTCGACGACGAGCTGCACGCGCTCCTCGACCGGCGTGCGCGCCCAGCTCTCGAAGGCCCGGTCGGCCGCTTCGATGGCGCGGTCGGCGTGCTCGGCCGTGCCGTTCGGGAAACGGCCGATCTCCTGGGCCGGATTTGCGGGATTGACCGACGCGAACGTGTCCTCGAGCGACACCTCCTCGCCGTCGATCACCATCGGATAGGTCCGTCCCAGCGTGGCGCGGACGCGGTCCAGCGCCGCCTCCATGCGCTCCTCGTTCTCCGCGTCCTGGAAGTCGGTGAAGGGCTCGTTGCGGAAATCTGGCAGCATGCTCTCCTCGTCGTGGCTCGTGTTCGCCTTCAGGACGCCGGGCGCACGCGGCCCGGCCTCGTGGACCGCTCGCCGAGAGCGCGCGCGATCACCGGCCCGTGCAGGCGTCCGTTCTCGATGAACGTCTTGTTGCTTCCGGCCGCGATGACGCCGGCGATGAACACGCCGGGGCGGTCGGTCTCCATGGTTTCGGGGTCGTGCGCCGGGACGTGGGTCGTGGCGTCCACCGTGACGCCCATCTCCCGGAGCAGGACCGGGTCGGGGGTCCAGCCGGTCATGGCGAAGACCCAGTCGGCGGGCAGGGTCTCCTCGGTGCGGCCTTCCAGACGGACCGACCCCGGCTCGATCCGCGCGATCCGGTGCTCCCAGCGGGTCGCGATCGAACGGTCCTCGAACCGGTTGGTGAGGTCGGGCAGGATCCACGGCTTCACGCCCTCGTCCATGCCCTCCAGGAAGTGCACGAGGGTCACGCGCGCGCCGTTGCGGTAGAGGTCGAGCGCCGCTTCGGCGGCCGAGTTGCCGCCGCCGACGACCACCACGTCCTGCTCGAAGTACGGGGCGCCCTCGTCGTAGTAGTGCGACACGTGGGGCAGCTCCTCACCGGGCACGCCGAGCATGTTCGGCGTGTCGAAGTAGCCCGTGGCGACCACGACCCAGCGCGCCCGGTAGGTGCGCTCCTCACCGGCCCGCGTACGGGTCCGGACGAAGAACGCCCCCTCCTCGCCCTCCACGTCCAGCACCCGCTCGTACTGGCGCACGTCGAGACCGAAATGAGCGACGACCCGACGGTAGTAGGCCAGCGCTTCGCGGCGCGTGGGCTTCTCCGCCTGGATGATGAACGGCAGGTCGCCCAGCTCGAGCTTGGACGCGGAGCTGAAGAACGTGCCGTAGGTGGGGTAGCGGGAGATCGAGTTGGTGACGCAGCCCTTCTCGATGACGACAGCGCGCAGGCCGGTCTGGGTAGCGGCCACCGCCGCGGAAAGCCCGCATGGTCCCGCGCCGACGACGAGGACGTCGATCAACGGCCGCCCTCCCGCGGCAGGAGCCGCAGGCGCTGCACCGCGCGCGCTTCTGCAGCGGCCCGGCCCAGCGGGATCCGCCAGAGCCCGCCCTGGTGCCAGCGCTCGAACTGATCTGCGTAGTGTTCGCTCATCGGGTTTCCGGATTGCCCCGTGGGCAGGATGAAGCCGCCCGCGTCGTCGACCGCCCCCAGGTCCACGACGTGCCTCTGGCTCGGGCCGTAGCTCGAGATCTTCGCTGCGCCCCGGCCGGTGTAGTTGGCGACGTTCACGGTCGTGTGCGAGCCGCCATGCGGTACGTCGCCGACGTTCACGTCGAAGATCCTCTGCACCGCCGCCACCGTGCCCAGGGCGTGCTCCGCGCGCACCCGGTGGATCTCTCCCCAGGCGCGGCCTGCGGCGACGGAATCCGCGTACTCCGCGGCGTCCCTCAGGATCCGGTCCAGGCGCGCGCGGGCATCCCCGGGCTCCGCCCAGGGTACGGCGTCGGCGTCCAGCGCAGCGTCCACCGCCGCCGACGGCATCCACGACCAGCCACCTCCGAACAGGTCGCGGGCGAGGCGTCGCCGCACATCCTCCAGCCACAGGTAGTAGAGCGCCGCGCCCCGCGAGTCGACGCTGGCGCGCAGGTCCCAGCGACGCAGCGCCTCGGCGGCGCCGCGGCGGCCCGCGCGCTCCGCGGCCGCGGCGGCCCGGTCGCGATAGCGCTGCGCGTGCGCGTCCAGGACATCGAGCTGCATGGCGTGGACCGCCGACGCGTCGAGACGCCCCCCCGCCGCCAGGGCCTCCTCGATCATCTGCGTGATGCGCGCGGCGCGCCACGGACCGAACCAGCGCCGGCTCACGCGATCCCCCGTCGCGGCGGCGGTCTGGCGGTTGTTGGCCGTCACGATCCACCCCCTCGCGGGCGCCCGCTCGGCGGGGTGCAGCTCCCGGGGCAGGTCGGAGCTCCAGTCCCACGCGCCGCTCCAGCCGGGCACCGGCCGCAGCCGCGGCCGCTCGCCGTTGGCGGGTACGGGCACGCGGCCGCCCATGACGTAGCCCCAGTCGCCTGCCGTGTCCGCGTAGACGACGTTCTGGTGCGGGTTGGTGAAGTCCGCCACGGCCTCGACCAGCTCGGCGGCCGAACGCGCGCGATTCATGCCGCGCAGCGCGGCGAAGGTGCGGGAGGGGTCGTGCGCGACCCAGCGCAGCGCGAGGACGCGGTCGCCGGGGCCGAGGTCCTCGACGTCGGTGAGCACCGGACCGTGCCGCGTGAGACGCAGGCGGAGGGTGTCCGGCGCGTCCCTGCCCCGCACCTCGATGATCTCCTCGATCCTCTCGAAGCGGGCGCTGCCGTCGGGGGTGAGATACGCGGCCGGGTCGTCGGGATCGACGCGCTCCTCGAAGAGGTCGACGTCGTCCACCATGGCGTTGGTGTAGCCCCAGGCGACCGCCCGGTTGTGTCCGGCGACTACGAAGGGGGCTCCAGGCAGGGTCATCCCGACCACGTCCAGCCCGGCGTCCGCGGCGTGCAGCGCCATCAGATACCAGAGGCTCGGGGCGCGCAGCGCCAGGTGCATGTCGTTGGCCAGGATGGGGCGCCCGGATGCGGTGTGGGCGCCGCCGATCACCCACGAATTCGAGGCGTGCGCGACGGAGCCGAAGGCGAGCATGCGCGCGGCGAAGGCCGGGATCTCCGGGGGGAGCGGTCCGTCTGCCGGCTCGCCGCGCGCACGGGCACCCAGCGCGACCGGCTCCGTCCCTGGAGGTGGGTCTCCGGTGGCCCCCGCCCCGGCCGCCTGGTCGTGCAGGATGGTCTCTCCCCACCGCGGATAGGGCGGGTTCAGCAGTTCCGCGCGCGACTCGCCCAGCCGGGCCACCGCCCTCGCCATGTTGGCGCTGGTGCCGTACAGCGCGAGATCCATCGCCATGACCTTTTCGATGGCGATGACGTTGGCGGCCGTCCACGGCTCCGGATCGACCCGGACGAGCGCGAACTCGGGTGGCAGCGGCACGTCGCGATCCCGGAGCCAGGCGTTGACCCCGGCGGCGTAGGCGTCCACCAGCGCGCGCGCCTCCTCGTCCAACGCATCGGCTCCCGCGCGGGCGGCGCGCCACAACCCCAGCGCCCGCAGAAACCGGTCGGAATCGAGGGTCGCCTCGCCGAACATCTCCGACAACCGTCCCTGCGAGGCGCGGCGCAGAATCTCCATCTGCCAGAGCCGGTCGCGCGCGTGGAGCCAGCCCTGCGCGAGGGCGAGGTCGCGCTCGCTCTCGGCCCACACGTGTGGCACCCCCAGGCTGTCGCGCCACACCTCCACGGGCGCCTCCAGGCCCGCGATGGCCACCGCGCCCCCCTCCCGCGGAACCGATCGGCCCAGGTAGAGCCACGCCGCGCCGGCGGCGACGACGAGGGCGGCGAGGAGCGCCCCTGCCAGGACCGCGACACGCTTCATCATGCGGCGTCCCGGGCGGCCCCCGTCAGCACACCGCCGCCAGCGCGGCGTCGAGGTCCGCTTGCAGGTCCGCGACGTCCTCGACCCCCACCGACACGCGTACGTATCCCGGGGCGATGCCGCGCTCCAGCCGCTCCTCCTCGCTCAGCGCGGTGTGGGACGTGTAGCGCGGCATCGACACGAGCGTCTCGACGCTGCCCAGGCTCGGCGCCACGCGGAGGAGCCGCAGCCGCCGCAGGACGGCGAGCGCCACCTCGTCCCCGCCGCGCACGACGAAGCCCAGCATGCCCCCGCCGCCCCGCAGCAGCCGCGCGGCGACGGCGTGATCGGGGTGGTCGGCGCGGCCCGGATAGACCACGGACGCGACCGCGGGATGGTCGGCCAGCCAGTCGGCGAGGATGGCGGCGTTGTCGTTGTGACGGGCGATGCGCACGGCGAGCGTCTTGATGCCGCGCTCCAGGCGCGCCGCGGCGCCAGGGTCCAGGACGGGCCCGAAGGAGCGCATCGTGCGTCCGATCCGCTCGATCATCTCCGCGCTCGCGGCCACCGTGCCGGCGGTGAGGTCGGAGTGTCCGCCGAGGTACTTGGTCGCGCTCTGGACCACGACCGTCGCGCCGTGGTCGGCGGCGCGCAGGTTCACGGGTGAGGCGAACGTGGCGTCGACCACCAGGGCGACGCCCGCCTCGCGCGCGGTAGCCGCGATTGCCGGCAAGTCGGGCACGCGCATCAGCGGGTTCGAGGGCACCTCCACCACCATGACCCTGGTTTCGGCCTCCAGCGCGTCCGCCCACTGCCCGTCCACGAAGGTGGTGCGTACGCCCAGGCGCGGCAGCTCGGTACGGAGCAGGGTCGACGTGCCGCCGTAGAGGTCGCGCGCGGCGACGATGTGGTCGCCCGCGCGCACCAGTGAGAGCAGCGCCATCGCCATCGCCGCCATGCCGCTTCCCGTGACGAGCGCCGCCGGGGTGCCTTCCAGCGCGGCGATGCGGCGGGCTACCGCCTGGAGCGTTGGATTGTTGGAGTAGCGGGTGTACCGCAGCTCGCCGTCGCCCTCCTCCGCGTAGAAGAACGTGGCCGCGTGGACGACCGGGCCGACCACCGGCGCTCCCGCCTCCGGCTCCGGCCCGCCCGCGTGCACGGCGAGGGTCGAGGGGCCGCGCGATGCGGCGTCCCGAGGCCCGGTCATGGTCGTCTGCGCAGAGTCGGTTCGCGTGGTGGCACGCCCGATGGTAGCGCCCGCGCCGCGGGGCGGCCAACCCTTGACGGGGGCGGGCGGTACGCTAATCTGGAGGGCACTCCCCGCCACACCGCATACCCGGGAGCCGTATGGCCGGAACGAAGTCGCGTGCCGAGGCGGTCCTGCGCGAGTTGCCATCGGTGGTCGACGCGTTCGTGCGCGAAGACATTCACGGCGATCCCCGCGAAATCCACGTGCTCATCGGGCCGGGCCCGGAGCCTCGGGATCTGGCCACCGATGTGCGCGACCTGCTGGAGGAGCGGCTGGGTGTGCCGATCGACCAGCGTATCATCAGCATCGCACAACTGCGCGTGGCGCCCGGCGATGGGCTTGCCTTGATCGCCGGGGGCGCGGCGGGCGGCGCGCTCGCCCTGCCCGCGCGCGACGCAGCGATCCACGCGGTCGACACGGCGGTCCCCGCGGTGGAGTCGGAGGTCCGGCCCCTCGAGGCGCCGGCGCCCGCCCGCCGGGAGGCCGCGCGTCCGATGCCGGGGCGGGGCGCCGGGATCGCGACGCGCGTCGTGCTGACTTCGCTGGAGGTCCGGCGCGAGTCCGGACGCGTGATCGCGCTGGTGCGCGTGGACCACGACGGCGAGGAGTTCACCGGTGAGGCCGCCGAACCGGACCTGGGCCTGGGTCCCGTGCGAGCCGCGGCGCGCGCCGCGCTGGGGGCCGTGGAGGCGGCGCTCGAAGGCGCCGCGATGCTGGAGCTCGAGTCCGCGAGCGTCGTGCGGGCCCTGGACCGCGACGTCGTGCTCGTCACCGCCGCGGCGCTGGCACCCGATCTCGGCCGCTCGCCCCGCCACCTCGCGGGCGCCCATTCCGTCGAGGCGAGGCCCGAGAGCGCGGCCGTGCTCGCCGCTCTCAAGGCGACCAACCGCACCGCCGAGGTCGCCTAACCCGTTCCCTACCCGCCGCCGTCAGCCCGCCCGCCGGCCCCCCGCCCTGTAACGTCGAGGCCCACGTAGAGCAGCCGTCCCGGCGCGGGCTCGAAGTAGCGCGCGCCGAACGCGTTGGGGACGATGGATCCCGCGTAGCGCTCGCCGGTGAGGTTACGCACCCCCATCTGGAGCGCGAGCGACGCGCCCGCCAGGCGGAGCGGTGGCGCCTCCGCGCGCAGGTCGGCGACCACGTAGGCGGACCGATACGACGTGTTCGCGTCATCGGTTGCGGTGCGCGATCGGTAGCGCACCCCGAGCTCCGCGAAGACGCCGGCGCGCACCGTCGCGAAGGCCGCGTCGACGGAGTGCGGCGTCACCCCCGGGACCGCCTTGCCCCGCAGGTCGATCCCGTCGCTAAGGAAGCGGCGAAAGTCCACCCGCGTCCACGCGTACGACGCGCTCGCCGTCACGGCGGACCAGGAGATCGCCGTACCGATCTCGACGCCGGCGTGACGCGTCCGACCCGCGTTGCGGAAGAAGGTCCGCCCCTCGTCGCCCTCGAAGGGCACCAGCGCGTCGCGCACGCGGGCGTGGTGGGCGACGGCCTCCCAGCGAAAGGCGGCGCCGTGCGCGCCCCGCGCGCCCGCCTCCAGGCCGACCGTGCGCTGCGGCTCCAGAGCGCCGTTGAAGCCCCCGCCCTGCGGGTCGTTCGCGAACTCGGCGGCGGTCGGTGTCTCGAACGCCGTGGACACGTTGGCGAAGGCGTGAACGTGGGGACCCGCGCGCCAGACGGCGCCCAGCGCCGGGCTGAGGGCGGACAGCGTCCGGTCGCCCGTGGTCGCCCCCGAGGCCCGGTCCACGACGTCGAAACGCACGGCGTCCCAGCGGGCGGCGACGGACAGCCGCGCCCGGCCCGCCTCCACCGACGCCTGCGCCAGGGGAGCGAAGGCGGTGACGCGCTCGCGCTGATCCAGCACGGGATCTCCTGCCGACCCGCCCTCGTTGGCGAAGTTCAGGCGGTCATCGGACTGCCAGGCGCCGTCGACCCCGGCCGCCCACGCGAGGGACCCCGAGCGGCCGCGGTAGCGCAGGCGCGCCCCCCAGGCCCGGCGCTCCAGGTCCACGATCACGGAGGGGATCGGGTTCTCGATGCCGCGGGCGAGCGCCCACAGGCCGGCCTCGGCGTCTCCGCCCGCGACCTCGCCGAGCCACCGCAGGCCCGCCTGCGCCTGGCTGCCGGTCTCCCCGGTCCTCTGCTCGACGTTGCGCGAGAAGGCGGCCCGTGGGTCGGCACGGAACGCCGAGTCGGTCAGGGAGCCGGGGTTGTGGGCGTCGTAGTCGACGCCGTGCGCGTCCACGCGGAGTCGGCCGTCTCCGACCGGCACGTCGGCGTGCGCGGATGCCCAGGTGCGGTCGGCGTCGGCCCACGCGCGGTAGCCGTCGGTGCGGCGCCTCGAGAGGCGGCCGGCCAGCAGTGCCCCGCCGACCCTCCGCGCCGCCCCCGCCTCCAGGCGGAGCAGGCCATCCGGACCGGCGAGGACGCGCGCTCGGAGCCTGGGCTCGTCGGGCGCCGTTTCGATCCGTAGCGCGCCCCCGCCCGCGTTGCCGGCGAAGGTCGAGGCAGGCCCGCGGACGACCTCGACGCGGCGCATCGCGGCGGGGTCGAGGTGGCTGAGCGCGGTCTGTCCGTCCGGCATCGTCGCCGGGACGCCGTCGACGAGCACCGCCAGGCCGCGCACCCCGAACTGGGCGCGCGCGCCGAAGCCGCGAATCGACAGGCGGTCGTCCAGGGCGTCGTTGTGGCGATCGTCGGCTTGCAGGCCGGGGGTCGAAGCGAGGACCTCGCGGAATCCGGTGCCGGCCGCGGCGCGCGCCGCGGCGCGGCCGTCGATCACGGAGACGGCGGCGGGCGCCCCGGCCAGCTCGGTGGGCAGCGGGAAGCTCACGACGAGCACGGGCGGGAGGGGGATCACGCTGTCGGGTGTCTGCGCCGGACTCGGCGCCGCAAGGGGCGCCAGCGCGAGCAGCGCCGCGCACGCCGCGCGGGGCAGCGCGGCCGGCTGTGGTAGTGCGGGCGCGGCCCGCGCGGGTCGCCGGCCTCTGCTCAACCGCCGGCGAGCGTCAGTCGGCTGAGCGAATGCAGTCGGGCGCCGGAACCGGGGACCACCACCCTGCGCGCGATCAGCGTGTCCGCGGCGACGCCCGCGGCCGCGTCGCCGACCCGCGTCGCGACCTCCTCGCGGGTGGTGCTGCCCGCATCCTCGACCGCCTGCCAGACGCGGTGCTCGAGCCGCGACGCGTAGCCGAGCAGGCGATGGCCGAGGCCGGTGACGTCCGCGACGAGCGCCATCCCCTGGCGGATCAGCACGGTGTCGAGCGTCTCGCGGTGATGCGGGGCGACGCCGCGAGCCAGGAAGTACGCGGCCGCGGGGGGGTCCGCCTCGCAGTAGCGGCGTACCAGCTTGGCGACCGTCTCGTCGGCGCAGGAGAAGTCCAGGACCACCACCTCGGTGAAGTCGAGGACCGACACGCACGGACCCCCGCTCTCACGGATACGGCTCTCGATGCCCATGCGCAGCGCCTGCCCCGTGGGGCGCGTCACGAGGTGCGAGTAGAGCGTGGCGACCGATCGCCGGACGTGGTCGGACAGGTCGAAGTGGAACGGCACCATCTCGGGCGTGTGCTCGATCCGCTGCATCATGGGTTCGCCTCGCGCGCGGGCAGCACGATCGAGATCTGGGCGCCGGGAAAGTACGGCAGATCCTCCTCGAGCGGCGGCGTATCGGCCCAATCGGGCACGTCGGAGATGCGCGCGGTCCCGCTGCGGATGGAGACGCGGCCGTCGACGCGGCCGACCAGCCGGCGGATCTGCTGCAGGCCCTGCCCGCGTCCCGGATCGCGGAAGCGCGTGACGCCGTGCATGAAGGCCGCCTCGAGCGCCGCCGCGTCCCCCCAGCGACCGCCGTACTCCGCGGCGTGCTCGCCTTCCAACGAGCCGCGAAAGCCCACCCCGAGATCCATCACCGCGATCATCACCACCTTCCGCCCCAGCCTCCGCCGCCAATGGTACGTCTGCGTCGCCACCCAGCCCGGCGCCTGGGCGTGCTCGATGATGTTCTGGCAGACCTCGCTGAAGATCGTGCCGAACTGCATCGCCAGCTCCGGCGGGTACGCGAGCTGCTTGCTGAGTATCGAACCCGACCGCTCGTAGACCCGATCGACCACCCGGTGCACGTCCCCGTGATCGGTGACGGCGGTGATCTCGAGCAGCACGTCCGACGCCGTATCCTCGCCCCGTCCCACCTCGCCGTGCAACTCGAAGACCTCCGAGGCGTGGTCGAAGAAGCGCATCCGGCGAAGATAGCTCGTCACCTCGGTCGATGCGGGGGGCCGTAAGCGAACGGTGCGACCCGCCGCCTTCGCGGCGTGGCCGAACGCCAGCACCGACAGCGCCCCGTAGGGGTCCACCCAGCGAACATCGGCGGCGTCGACGAGCAGCGGCGGGCCGGGAGCCGCCTCGGCGGACCCCGCCCCGGCCGGCGCATCCTCGGTCAGGGGCGCGACGAGGGGGTCGAACGCGGCCTCATCGAGGTTCGCGGGCAGTGCGATCACCCTCACGTATGAATTCTCCCTTGCAGGTGTCTGTGCAGTCCGCTGGCGCCGTGGTGCTCGACGTTGCGCGCCGCGGCCTCGTTGGCGCGCCGGATCGCGTCCTCCACGGTGCGGCCGGAAAGTAACCCCGCGAAACACGTCGCACCCCACACGTCGCCGCAGCCGGTCGGATCGCCGTCGCGCGCGCCGCCGGATGGCGCGATGCGGGCGCTCCGGGTGGCGCCGGGGGCGGCCAGCTGGCGGCCCGGTTCGAGGCCCTCGCGACGCCACGAGCTGGGGCCGTCCCCGTACGCCGGGGATTGGACGTACACGGCGCCCCGCTCGCCGAGCGTGACGAGCAGGAGCCTCAGGTCGACGCCGACGGCCTCTGCGGCGAGCGCGAAGGGATCCCCCCAGCGGCCCGCGAGCGACTCCAGCTCGACCTGGTTCACCTGTACGACGTCGAACGCCGTCAGCCACTCGCGCCACGCGGCGAGCGAGCGCGGCCGGCGCCGCCCCTCCGGTCCGACGTCCAGCAGCAGCGAGTGCAGGTCGGCGTAGAGGGGGCCCGGGCACGCCCGCCGCAGCCGGAGCGCGGAGGCCAGGTCGATCTCCCACCCGGCGATGAAGTTCACGTAGAGCGCGTCGAGGCCGGCGAGCAGCGGCTCGAGCTCCTCCCAGGTCCACCCCGGCACGCCGCCGGTGAGCCGTTCCGTGCGCCGCTGGCGGTCCACGTAGCGCAGCTCCACGCGGTTGTTGGCCTCGGGCACCGTGCGCACCGCGGCCACGGTGTCTATGCCCGGCAGCGTGCCCAGGAAGGCCCGGGCGCGGGCGTCGAGGTCGGCGCCGATCTTCAGGATGGGGACCACCTGCCAGCCGCGCGGACAGGCGGCGACCGCGGCCGCGAGGGCGTAGGCGATCCCCCCCCACTCCTCCACGGGAGCCGCTCGACCGGCCCGGTCGTAGATCCGGTCCCAGACGAGCGTGCCGACGACGCCGAGGCGGCGGAGCCCCGGCTGCGTTGCGGGCCCGACCTTCGACCTCGCGTCGCTCACGCGTCCAGCAACATCTCCGTGCGGAACACGCCGGCGGCGCCGATCACGCCGGCCGTGCCCTCGAGCGCTCCGGGGACGATGCGGCAGGCCTCTTCGGCGTGCTTGAACGCGCGGCGGCGCACCTCGGCGCGCAGGGGGCGGAAGAGCAACTCCCCGGCCCGCGTGACGCCCCCCGCCACGACGACCATCTCGGGGTTCAGCGAGTTGATGATGTTGGCGATCCCGGCACCCAGGAACTTCGCCGTCTCCTTCATCACCTCCTCGGCGAACGCGTCGCCGAGCACGACGGCCTCGTAGACCACGGCGGCCGTGATGGCTTCCAGGCGGCCGCTCACGAGGTCGGGCAGGATGCTCTCGGCGCCGCTCTCCAGCCCTTCGACCGCCCGCAGCGCGATCGCGGGGCCCGATGCGTAGGCTTCGAGGCAGCCGTAGTTGCCGCACTTGCACTTGCGACCGGTGGAATCGATGGTGGTGTGGCCGAGCTCGCCCGCGGCGTCGTTGACCCCGTGATACAGCTTGCCGTTCAGGACGATGCCCCCGCCGATCCCCGTCCCCAGGGTGAGTCCGACGAGGGTGTCGACGTTGCGACCCGCGCCCAGCCACCACTCGCCGTAGGTCGCGCAATTCGCGTCGTTGTCCAGCGTCGCGGGGAGGTCCACGCGGTTGGAGATGAGGTCGCGCAGCGGGAAGTTGCGCCATCCCAGGTTCGGCGTCTCGATCACCGTCCCGGTGCTCCGGTCCAGCGGACCGGGCGAGCCGATGCCGACCCCGGCCACATCCGAGCGCGCGGCCCCGGCCTCCTCGACCGCGTCGATGGCGTCGGCGATGAGCGCGACGATGCTGTCCACCACGTGCTTGGGCCCCCGGGACGCCTCCGTGGCGATCTTGCTCACGCCCACCAGCTGGCTGCCGTCCTCGGGCAGCGCGCCGACGACCACGTTCGTGCCGCCGATGTCGACCCCGACGATCCAGCGGGTGCTCAATCTTCCACCTGCAGCACCGCCAGGAAGGCCTCCTGCGGAATGTCGACGGTCCCGACCTGCTTCATGCGCTTCTTCCCCTCCCGCTGCTTCTCCAGGAGCTTGCGCTTGCGTGTGATGTCCCCGCCGTAACACTTGGCGGTCACCTGCTTGCGCAGCGCCTTCACGTTCGTCCGGGCGATGACCTTGTTCCCGATCGCCGCCTGGATCGCGACCTCGAACATCTGCCGGGGGATCAGCTCCTTCAATTTGACGGCCAGCGAGCGTCCGTACTCGTACGCCTTGCTCTCGTGGATGATCACGCTGAAGGCGTCGACCGGGTCGCCGTTGATGAGCATGTCCAGGCGGACGAGGTCGTTGGCCCGGTACTCGAGCGGCTCCCAGTCGAGCGAGGCGTACCCCCTCGTGGATCCCTTCAGCCGGTCGTAGAAGTCGAGCACGATCTCCGCCAGCGGCATGTCGTAGGTGAACTCGACCCGCTCTGTGTCGATGTACTGCATCGACACGTGCTCGGCGCGGCGGTCGTGGCAGAGCTTCTGGACGTTCCCGATGAACTCCGCCGGCGACATGATGTGCGCGCGGACGTAGGGCTCCTCCACGCGCTCGATGCGCACACGGTCGGGCATCGCGCTGGGGTTCTCGATCTCCAGCCGTTCGCCGTTCGTCAGCACGATGTGGTACTCGACGTTGGGCACCGTCGAGATCAGGTCGAGGTCGAACTCCCGCTGCAGCCGCTCGCGCACGATCTCCATGTGCAGCAGCCCCAGGAAGCCGCACCGAAACCCGAAGCCGAGCGCGATCGACGTCTCGGGCTCGTAGAACAGGCTGGCGTCGTTCAGCTTCAGCTTCTCGAGCGCATCCCGGAGGTCCTCGTACTGGTCGGAGTCCGTAGGGTAGATGCCGCTGAAAACCATCGGCCGGATGTCCTTGTAGCCGGCCAGCAGCTCCCCGGGGGGGTCGGTCGCGTCGATCACCGTGTCGCCGACGCGGGTATCTCCGACGCGCTTGATCGCGGCCGTCAGGTAGCCCACCTCGCCAGGCCCGAGCTGCTTCTGCGGCACCTGACGGAGGCGCAGGTAGCCGACCTCGTCCACCTCGTAGGTGCCGTCGTGCGCGCCGAAGCCGATCTCCATCCCGGGCCGTACGAAGCCGTCCACGACCCGGATGCTCGGGACGGCGCCCCGGTATTTGTCGTAGAAGGAGTCGAAGATGAGCGCGCGCAGGGGCGCCTGCGGGTCGCCCTTCGGGGCGGGTACGCGCTCCACGATCGCCTCGAGCAGCTCGCCGACGCCCGTCCCCTCCTTGGCCGAGACCACCAGGATCTCCTCGGGGTCCACCCCCAGGAGGTCGACCAGCTCATCGCGGCGCCGGTCGGGCTCGGCGCCGGGAAGGTCGATCTTGTTGAGGACGGGGACGATCTCGAGGCCGGCCTCCATCGCCAGGAAGAGGTTGGACATCGTCTGCGCCTGCACGCCCTGACTCGCGTCGACGACGAGCACGGCGCCTTCGCACGCGGCCAGCGAGCGCGAGACCTCGTAGGTGAAATCGACGTGTCCCGGGGTGTCGATGAGGTTGAGCTCGTAGTCCTGCCCGTCCGCCGCCTGGTAGTCCATCCGTACGGCGTGCAGCTTGATGGTGATCCCCCGCTCGCGCTCCAGGTCGATCGAATCCAGGACCTGTTCCTTCATCTCGCGGGCCTCGAGCGTGGCCGTCCGCTCGAGCAACCGGTCGGCGAGCGTGGACTTGCCGTGGTCGATGTGGGCGACGATGCAGAAGTTGCGGATGTGGTCGAGCTGCAAGGGAGACGGCGTCCGGGTCCGGGTGCGATCCAGGCGAGGGGTCGCGACCGCGACGACCCGCTCGGCCCGGGCCTTCCGGGCGGCCGGATGATAGCGGAAAGCGGGTGTGGTGGTCGAGGGCGCGGCCGGTGGCCGATCAGACCGTATCGCGGACCATGCGCACGTGCAGCAGCATCAGACCACCGGCCACGAACGCGGCGACGCCCCCGTAGGCGACCCAGGCGTAATGGTGCGAGGACAGCCCGTGCCCGATGAAGAGAGGCACGGCGGCGGCGGCGCACAGCGCCACGAGCAGAACGAGGGTGTTGGCGAATCGCATGGGCAATGGATGGCGGAAGCGATCCGACACGGCAAGCGCCGGCCAACCGGCGGCCGTCGCGGCGGGTCCGATCCTCCGACGACGTGCGGGGTAGGCCACGGTCCGGACTCCGCGGTCGCGGCGCGATGCGCCGCCGCCGAACACGAGGCACGCAACGCATGACCCACCCGGCCAGCGAGCGCGAAGCGCCGAGGCCCGACCTGCTGGCTCCCGCGGAGCTGCGCGGGCTGGGAGGGCTGGAGTACGTCGCCCGCTCGGTGGTGGAGGGGTTCCTCACCGGGCTGCACCGGTCGCCCCACCGCGGCTTCTCCGTCGAATTCGCGGAGCACCGGGCCTACCAGCCAGGTGACGACCTGCGCTACATGGACTGGCGGATGGTGGCGCGCACCGACCGCTACTTCGTGAAGCAGTTCGAGGAAGAGACCAACCTGCGGGCGTTCCTGCTGCTGGACGCCAGCGCGTCGATGGGTTGGTCGTCGGACCCCGAGCGCATCCCCACCAAGCTCTGGTACGCGAAACAGCTCGCCGCGGCACTGTCCTACCTCCTGCTGCGTCAGGGCGACGCCGTCGGCGCACTCGCGTTCGATGAGCGGGTGCGCGACCGCGTGTCGGCCCGCGGGGGCCGGCGCCACTGGGTCGAGATCGGGCGGCTCCTGGAGGGCACCCGATCGGGCGGCCAGACCGGGGCGGGCGGCGCGCTGCGGGAGGTCGCGCAGATGCTGCGGCGACGCGGCCTGGTGATCCTGCTCTCCGACCTGCTCGTGGACGCCGATGAGACGCGTCTGGCGCTGCGCTTTCTTCGGCACCGCGGGCACGAGGTGCTGGTCTTCCACCTGCTCGACCCCGGCGAGCGCGAGCTGCCCGGAGTGGGCGACGCGCGCTTCGTGGACCCCGAGTCGGGCGAAGAGCTGCCCGTCACGGTCGCCGACCTGCGGGCCGAGTACCGCGACTCCGTCGCCGGCGCGATCGCGGACTGGCGGCGCTCCCTGGCTCCGCACGGGATCGACTACGTCCTGCTCGACACGTCCCAGCCGTTCGTGCACGGCCTGCGGGGATACATGCGCAAGCGGCAGCGCCTGGCGTGATCGGATTCCTCGCCCCCGCCCTGCTCGCGCTCGGGGTGGCGATCGCCGTGCCGCTGCTCCTGCATCTGCTGCAGCGCCACCAGGGCCGGCGGGTCGTCTTCCCGGCGATCCGCTACCTGCGCCTCGCGGAGCGCGAGCACGCCCGGCGAATCCGCCTGCGTCAGATCCTCCTACTACTGCTGCGCGTGTCGGCGGTGCTCGCGCTGGCGCTGGCCGCGGCGCGGCCGTTCCTGCAGTCGGGGCGGAGCGAGCACCGCGCCACGGCCGTGGCGATCGTCCTGGACAACTCCCTCAGCTCCTCCTTGGTGCGCGACGAGCGGCGCGTGCTGGACGACCTGAAGAGCTACGCGCGGGCGACGTTGGACGCCGCCGGCCCCGACGACCGGTTCTGGCTGATTCGCGCGGCCGAGCCCTGGGAGGCCGCGCCGCCGGGCGACGCCGCGGCGGCCAGGACGCGCCTGGAAGCCGTGGCCGCCGTGCCGGGCGGCGCAGACCTGCCGGGCGCCGTGGAGCGGGCGCGAGACATCCTGGCCACGGGCGCCGGCGGCAGGGCCACCGAGATCCACGTGCTCACCGACGGCCAGGCGTCCGAGCTGACGGCGGAGCGGGTCATCGGACCGGCCCGAACCCGTGGCGCCTCGGGCGACGGCGCGGATGGCGAGGACGACGCGACGGCCGTCGCGTCGTCCGCCGCAGCCCCCCGCGCCCCCGTGGTGGTTCTCGCTCCGGACGGTCCGCCCCCGCCCAACCTGGGCGTCGCGGCGGTGTCGCTGGAGGGCGGGCTCGCCCCCCGCGAAGGCCAGCGCCTGTCGGTCGCGGTGGGCCTGCGCGGAGCCGGGGACTCCGCGGGCGTGCGGCTCCTCGTCCACGACACGCTGCGCGCGGTCGGAAGGGGGGCGGCGGGCGCCGTCGCGCTCCTCGCGCTGCCAGCGCAGCCCTCCGGTTTGCTCGTCGGGCGCGCCGAGGTCGAAGCCGACGCGCTGCGCGCCGACGACAGGCGGTACTACGCGGCGCGCGTGCTGCCGCCGCCCGCCGTGGCGGCGGCCGGTGAGGCGCCCTTCGTGGACCGCGCGCTGGAGGTGCTCGAGGAGGCCGGGCGCATCCGGCTCGCCCCGGCCGGCCTGGCGGACGTGCTCCTCTCGATCGGCGGGCGCGGCCTCGCCGCCGCGGGGGACGCGGCGGTGGTCGTGGTGCCCCCCACCGACCCCATCGCACTCCCCGCGGTGAACCGCGCGCTCGCGGAAGCGGGCATCCCCTGGCGCTTCGCCGCGGCGCCCGCGGGCACGGGCGATCGGGCGTCGGTGCCCGGCGACGCGGACCTCGACGCCGCGCTCGGCGCCGTCCGGCTGCGGACCCCCTACCGCCTGCTGCCCGAGGCGGGTGGGGCTTCCGACGAGGTCCGCGTCGTGCTGGGGGATGGCAGCCCGTGGGCGGTCGCAGGGGAGCGGACGGGCGGCCGCAGGTACCTGCTCGTCGCCGGAGCGCTCGACGGCGCCGAGGGGGACGTCGCCGGATCGGCGGCGATGGTCCCGCTCGTGGACCGCCTGGTGGCGGGGTGGTCCGGCGCGGCGCCCGACGGAGCCGACCTCGCGCCTGGAGACGCCTACTTCCTGCCGGGGCGCGCCGACGCCGTCGTCGGACCGGACGGAGCGCGCCTCGACGTGGAGGGCGGCGCGCCCTTCCGCGCGCCGTCCGCCTCCGGCGTCTATCGGGTGCTCGCCGGGGACTCGCTGATGGCGGCGTTCGTGGTCAACCCTCCGCCGCGGGAGTCCGACCTCGCGCGCCTCGACGCGGATCGGCTGGCGACCGCGCTGGGAGACGGCGCGCGCGTCGTGGCCGCGGGGGACTGGGGCGACGCGGTCTTCCTGGCCAGGCGTGGACGGGAGGCCTGGCGCTGGATCGCCGCCGCCGCGCTCCTCGCGCTGGTCGCGGAGATGCTGATCGCGGCGAGCGGCGGACCGGGCACCGCCGCGGTCCGCGGCGGCGTCTCGGAGCCGGGCGGGCGCGCCGCGGGCGGCGGCC
>DATHRK010000078.1:0-31940 GCA_035465395.1 Longimicrobiales bacterium
ATCTCGTGGGCCGGCCCCGCGTCCGCCGGTATTCGGATGGAGTCGACCATGTCGCCGATCCTGGGCGGCGGAGGAGGCGTGACGGCGGACACGACCCCCGCCACGGCGAAGTTCACCAGCATGCCGAGAGCACCGATGCCCTCGGGGGAGACGCCGAACCACCAGTGGTCGGCGGTGTTGGCGGCGGGGTTCACGAACTTGAAGTAGACGATGTAGGCGGCGGTGAACGTGATGCCGGCGATCATGCCCGACACCGCGCCTTCGCGGTTCATGCGGCGCCAGAATATGCCCATCAGGAGCGCGGGGAAGAAGGATGACGCCGCCAGGCCGAACGCGAACGCCACGACCTCCGCGACGAAGCCGGGAGGGTCGATGCCCAGGTAGCCGGCGAGTACCACGGCCGCGCCGGCCGCGATGCGTGCCGCTATCAACTCGCCGCGCTCACTGATGTCGGGACGCAGCGCCCGCTTCAGCAGGTCATGGCTGACGGCGGACGAGACCACCAGCAGGAGCCCGGCCGCGGTGGACAGCGCGGCCGCGAGGCCGCCGGCCGCAACCAGACCGATGACCCAGGCCGGCAGACGCGCGATCTCGGGGTTGGCCAGCACCATGATGTCGGGGTCGATCGTGAGTTCGTTCTCGATCGGCGCGCCGGCCGCGTCCGTCGCCGACGGGCCGACGAACTGGATGGTGCCGTCGCCGTTGTGGTCCTCGAACGCGATCAGCCCGGTGCTCTCCCACGTCGTGAACCACTCCGGCACCTCGGCGTACGGACGGCCGGCGATGGTGCCGAGCAGGTTCGTGCGCGCGAAGGCCGCCACGGCCGGAGCGGTCGTGTACAGCAACGCGATGAACAGGAGCGCCCAACCCACACTGGCGCGCGCATCGCGCACGCGGGGCACCGTGTAGAAGCGGACGATGACGTGCGGGAGCCCTGCCGTCCCGACCATCAGCGCGGCGGTGATGAAGAACACGTCCAGGGTCGATCGGGATCCGGACGTATAGGCGGCGAACCCCAGCTCGGCATGCAGCCCGTTCAGCCTGTCCAGCAGATAGGTACCGCTCGCCTGGTCGACGCCGCCGAACCCCAGCTGGGGGATCGCGGTCCCGGCGATCAGGAGCGACAGGAAGATCGCCGGCACGAGGTAGGCGAAGATCAGGACGCAGTACTGCGCCACCTGCGTGTACGTGATGCCCTTCATCCCGCCGAGCACCGCGTAGAAGAACACGATGCCCATGCCGATCATCACGCCCACGTGGATCGGCACCTCGAGGAATCGGCTGAACACGATGCCGACCCCGCGCATCTGGCCGGCGACGTAGGTGAAGGAGACGAAGACGGCGCACACCACCGCGACGATGCGGGCCACCTGCGAGTAGTAGCGATCCCCGACGAAGTCCGGCACGGTATAGGCGCCGAACTTTCGCAGGTAGGGCGCCAGGAGCAGCGCGAGCAGGACGTATCCGCCGGTCCAACCCATGAGATAGACGGACCCGTCGTAGCCGCGGAACGCGATCAAGCCCGCCATCGACAGGAACGACGCGGCCGACATCCAGTCGGCGGCCGTGGCCATCCCGTTGGCGAGCGGGGACACGCCGCCACCCGCCACGTAGAAGTCGTTGGTCGAGCCCGCGCGGGAGACGATCGCCACGCCGATGTAGAGCGCGAAGGACAGCGCGACGAGAACGAACGTCCAGGCCTGGACGTTCACTCCTCGCCCGCCTCATCGGTTCGCCGGTGGTACTCCCGGTCGAGCCGGTTCATCAGTCGGACGTACGCGAAGATCAGGATGACGAAGACGTAGATGGCCCCCTGCTGCGCGAACCAGAAGCCGAGCGGGAAGCCGGTCCCGGGGATCCGCACGCGGTTCAAGGGGCCGGCGAACAGGATCCCCGCGCCGAAGGACACGAGGAACCAGACCCCCAGGAGCAGCGCCACGTAGCGCAGGTTGCGGCGCCAGTACTCCGATTGGACCTCGCCGGGATTTCTGGCCATCGCGGCAGCTCACCTCAAAGGTTCGTCGGGTCGGACGCGAAGATCGGGCGCGGATCGTCGACCGGCAACGCGGCGGCACGGCCGTTGCTCTAGTAGAGACGGACCGGTGAGTGGCGATCCCGGGCCAAGCCCGGATCGCCCTTTTGCTTTTTCTTCGGGAGGATCTGCGATGGGACTCCGGCGAATTTCCACCCTGGATGCATACGATTTTCCGGCCTACGCCTACGACGTCAGGGGCTGGACCGTGCGGACCCAGCTCGACGACTCCAAGGTCGGGAAGGTCGACGACATCGTCGTGGCCGCGGACGGGTCGCCCCGCTACCTGGTCGTGGACCTCGGCTTCCTCAAGAAGCACGTCCTCGTGCCGCTCGAGTACGCTCACGCGGACGCCGTCGAGGAGTTCGTCGTCGTCGAACGCATGAGCGCCGCCGACTTCGAGTCGGTTCCCTCGTTCGAGGATGACATGGACAACCTGACGCTCGACTACGAGCGCCGACTGGCGGAGGCCTACCGCGTGCCGGTGGTCGAGCATCGGCCCGTGTACGAGGAGGACATCGTAGACCGCCTGGTGCGCCTGGACGGCATGGACGGTTTCCGCATCCGCGGCGAAGAGGATCCGCGGGGATGGAAGGTGATCGCCGGCGACGGCAGGACCCTGGGCCGCGCGGTCGATCTGGTCGTGGACCGGGACTCCATGCGCGCCGCGTACCTGATCGCTTCCGTCGATGAGAAGGGGCTTTCCCTGGAGCGGATCGGGCGTCACGTGCTGATCCCCATCGAGCGGGTGCGGCTCACCGACAACAAGAAGGTGCTGATCGACGGGCTGTTCGCCCGCGATCTGCAGCGCTATCCCGTCTACGGCGGCCTGCCGATTCCGACCAGCGTGATCGATCGCATCGAAGCCTTCTTCGAAGGTCTGATCGGTAGGGACGCCGCCGCCGCGGACGTGTCGGCGCGTCGGCCCTACGAATCGAGCCCGGCCCGGCACCCGCGCGTCTTCTTCGGCACCTCGGCGCCGGTCACCGACCGCGACGAGCCCCTGGTGGAAGACAGCGTCGTGTACGAAGACGACCCGGCGCTGGAGGATGGCATCGCGTTCGAGGATGACGGCCCGGCGGTGGCCACTGTCGACCGAACGGACGAGGGCGTGACGGTCCAGTCAGGGGACCACGAGATCCGCATCCGCCTCCGTGGCGACGACATCGTGATCGAGCGCCTGGGCGCGGGCGAGCCGGACCGGCAGACCAGGGTCGTCGAGGCCGAGCAGCGGGAGGCCGAGCCTCCGCTGGCCTGACCACAGACGCGGGAGCCGGGCGCCCGGGCCGCTCGCTGGCCGCCCTTCCGGCGTCGGATTTGCAAAGCACGGCGGTAAGATCCGTGCCGCGGCATGGAGCTGGTCTGTTCACCCTGACGGGAGCGGGCGACGTGGCGGACATCGAGATCGTAGAACGCAGGCCGACGGACATCCCGGCGGCGATCTTCGCGGGCATCGTGGCCGGACTGGTGTTCCTGGTGGCCGAGATGCTGCTGGTTCCTATGCTTCTCGGCGGCAGCGCGTGGGGGCCGCCCCGGATGATCGGAGCGATCGTCCTGGGGGAGGAGGTACTGCCTCCGCCGGCCACGTTCGACGCCTTCGTGGTCATGGCGGCCGCAGCCTTCCACCTGCTGCTCTCGATCGTCTACGCGGTGATCTTCGCGCTGATCGCGCGCCGGTGGGGGATGGGGCTCGCGGTGATCGCGGGCGTGGTCTACGGCCTGCTGCTCTACGTGATCAACTTCTACGGCATGACCGCCCTGTTCCCGTGGTTCATCGAAGCCCGCAATGGCGTGAGCATTTTCTCCCACGCGCTGTTCGGCGCGGTGCTGGCGTTCGTGTACAAGACCCGACAGCGGGTATCGACGGTGGCGCCGGCGATCTGACCCGGCCGGGTCGCAGCGCCCGAGCGCCTGGTGGCCATGGACCCCGTGCCGCCAGGCGCTTCTTCATTCCAGGGCGCGGACCATTACCGTCGCACTTTCGGGACACGCTTCGCGGAACTCCACGCTTCCCCGTACGGAGGGCGGGACGTCCGTGCGCGTAATGCGCACGAATCCGCGGTGCGCGAAGAACTCCTCCGCCGTGGTCGTGAGCAGATAGAGTCGTCGCACGCCCGCGCGGCGGCTGCGCGCGATCAGCGCTTCTGTCAGACGCGTGCCGAGGCCCGCAGCCCGGCAGGACGGGTCCACCGCCAACGACCGCAGCAGGGCATCATCGCCGTAGCGCTCAACGCCGACGACGCCCACGACGCGGCCCGCGTCCTCGACCGCGAGAAAGTCGTGCAGGTGCTCAGCGACACCCTCGAGCGGCAGATCGGAGCGCTGGAGCAACTCCAGGATGGCGTCGCGGCGGGCGGGCGTCGCCGGGACCGGCGCGGTCCAGTGGGTAGTGTCCATGGCTGACATACACCGAAAGCGATCGGATTCCCTCGGGTAGGCTTCGCCAACGGCCGGCGGGGAGACTGCCTCGCGTTACCGTGTGGAAACTCGCTCGAGCGCCCACGCCGCGTGCTCCCGCACCAGGGGCCCCTCGTCCGCCAGCGCGTCCCGCAGCGCCGCCAACGCCTGCTCCGGTGGATCGTCTACGGAGGCCAGCCAGTTCCCCAACGCCACCGCCACGTTCCGCTTGAACCCCGCGTAGCCTGCCCGCCGGATCGCGCTGCCGCGGCTGAATGCGTCCCAATCGTCGCGGGTCATTCGCATCAGCTCTACAAGAAACGGCGCGGACGTCCCCGGGTGCGCCGGATAGCCCGGCAACGCCTCCACCCCGACCGGCCGCTCACCCGGCCCTCGCGCCGCGTACTCCGGCTCCGCCGTCGCCCCGGCGAAGCGAACGTTGAAAGGGCAACTCTCCTGGCAGACGTCGCAGCCGAACACCCTGTTGCCGATAGCCGGGCGCAGCTCCGGTGGGATCGCGCCGCGGTGCTCGATGGTCAGGTACGAGATGCAGAGCCGGGCGTCCATCACCGGCGCGCCGCTCGCGTCGCGCCCCAAGAGGGCTCCGGTCGGACAGGCGTCGAGGCAGGCGCGGCAGGTCCCGCAATGGTCGGCCTCGAACGGCGCGTCCGGCTCCAGGTCGAGCTCGGTGAGCAGGACGCCCAGGAAGAAGTAGGAACCCCGGCGTGGGTGGATCAGCATGGTGTTGCGGCCGAACCAGCCGAGGCCGGCGCGGCGCGCCAGCTCCCGCTCCAGCACGGGGCTCGTGTCCACGCACGCGCGCGCAGCCGGCAGCGCCCGTCCCGCCTCCGCCTCCAACCAACGCAGGACGCGGCGCAGCTTGGCCTTGATGACGCGATGGTAATCGCGCCCGCGCGCGTAGCGCGCGATGATCCCGCGACGCGGATCGGCGTCCGGGGATTCGACCGCCGCCGGGTAGAAATCGGCCACGACGAGGGCCGACTTCAGGTCGCCAGCCCAGCGCGTCGGGTCGACCCGCCGAGCGACCGCGTCCGGCCGGGCCAGATAGGCCATGTCGCCGTGGTACCCCGCGTCCAGCCACGCCCGCAGGAACGCCGCGTGGTCGCTGGGGCCGATGGCGGCGATGCCGGCCATGCCGAAGTCCTCCAGCGCGCGCTCCTTGAGCCGGGCGGAAAGGCCGGCATCCGGGGAGCGCGCTGCCCCTGGCCCGTCGTCAGGCCGCCGGGGCATCCGGGACTCCGGGCGCCGGCTGCGCGGCCGACCCGTCGTCCACGGCCGCCCCGTTCCCATGCAGCGCGGCGCGGGCGTACAGAAACGCCGTCGCGATCGCCCCGAGCGGATACGTCAGCGAAAAGAGCACCGGTTGGTCGTGCCGGGCGTACGTGAGCGCCCAGAAGAAGAGCGAGAAGCCGGTCGCCCAGGCCGCCCAGGTGCCGAGGGGCGTCCCCCACGACGTGGCCACGACAACCGGCGGCACCAACCACATCGCCAGCGCCACGAGACCGGCCAGCCAGGGCCCGATGGCCACCAGGCGGGACCGCAACGCCGTTTGCGCACCCATAGCGAGGATGCGCGTCCAACCCGTAGCGATCTCGGACGCCGATCGGAACATGCGCGTGAGCAGGAAGCGCTCGCCGTGGATCAGGTACACGCCGCGGCCCATCGCCCGCAGGCGCTGGGCGATGCCGAGCTCCGCGGCCGGCAGGTCGCGCACCGCCTCGTGGCCACCCGCCTCGAGGTACGCGTCGCGCTTCACCAGCACGTACTGAGGGTTCGCCAGGGCGTTGCGTGGGCTGGTGGCGCGGTTGACGAGCCGAGCGTCGACAAAGCGGGCGTTGACGGTCAGAAGCAGGTGGGGCAGCAGGACCCGCTCGGCCATCGTCTGCAGATCGTGGCGGGGCAGCACGCTCACCAGCGCCGCGCCGGTTCGCTCGAGGGCGGCAACCGCGCGCGGCAGCAGCTCGGGGTGGTGGCGCGTGTCCGCGTGGGTGAAAAGGAGCAGGTCGCCCTTCGCCTCGGTCGCGGCGCGCCAGCATTGCCACGCGCGCTTGCGCCACCCGGCCGGAACCCCCTCGCCGTCCGTCTGGACGCGTACGCGGGGGGACCACGCCGCCACGGCGGCCGCGACCTCGACCGTACCGTCGGTCGAATCCGCGTCGGCGACCGTGACGCGGAGCGGATCGTAGTCGCTGGCCAGCAGCGAACCGAGGCACGCGCCGATGTCGTGACCGTCGTCGTGGGTGGGCACGATCGCGTCGACGCGCAGCAACTCGTGGCTCCGCCGCCGAACGGGAAACGTGGAGAGCCGCGGATGGGGGAAGAAGCGCAGGATGGCCCAAAAACAGATCAGCGCCCACGGCAGGGCGGCCAGGAGCGGATGCATCCGGAAAAACTAGCGGCGCGGCGCCAGGAAGCGCGAACCCGCGGCGAGCAGCGTCGCCACGAACAGCCGAGGCCGGCGTCTGTAGAGAGACCGGGGCGTTCGGGAGACCCGAAGTGCGCCCCTTGGCTTGCGGCTCCGCGGCCGTCTACGTTCGCGGCATGGATGCGAACTCCGAGGCCGGCCTGACACTGGGCGACGCGCAGCGCGCGGTGGACGACTGGATCGGCCAGTTCCGCGAGGGCTACTGGCCGCCACTCGCCAATCTAGCGCGACTCACCGAAGAGGTCGGGGAATTGGCGCGAGAGCTCAACCACCGGTACGGGCCCAAGCGCAAGCGCGACGACGAGCCGCAGGCCGACCTGGCCATGGAGCTGGGGGACGTCCTGTTCGTGCTCATCGCCATCGCCAACGAGCAGGACATCGATCTGGACGCGGCGTTCCGGCGCGTCCTTGGCAAGTACGCGCGGCGCGACTCCGAGCGCTGGGAGCGCTGACGGGCGTGCGTCGGGCCTGGCAGGGGTCCGGCCGACGCGCAGGCGGTCGGGCGCCGGCCCTGTCCGCCGCGCCGCTCAGGCCAACAGACCCAGCAGCAGCAGCACCGCGCCCACGACGAGGGCGATCTTGGCGAGCGTGAACAGCACGCGGAAGACGAACCCGACGAGCGCCAGGCCGATCAGCACGAGGGCGATGAGGAGCAGAGGTCCCATGGTCAGGGCACCAGGACGATGTTGCCGAAAGCCTCGCCGGACTCCAGGCGGGCGTGCGCTTCACGAATTTCGGACAGCGGCCGCACGCTGTCCACGACCGGGTCGAACTCGCCCGCGAACACGAGATCCATGACGCGCTGGAACTCGGCCTGGTTGGCCATCGTGGAACCGACGATCGAGACCTGCTTCCAGAACACGACGCGCAGATCCAGCTCGCCCGTGGGGCCGGTCGTGGCGCCGTAGACGACCATGCGTCCGCCGCGGGCCAGCGAGCGCACGCAGCGCGCGAAGATCGCCGATCCGACGGAGTCGAAGATCACGTCCACGCCGCGGCTGCCGGTGTCGCGCCAGAGCGCCCGCGACCACTGCTCGTCGGAACGGTCGTAGACGACGTGGGCGCCCAGCTCGCGTACGCGGTCGATGTAGGGGGCCGACGTCAGCGCCAGCACCCTGGCGCCGGCGAAGCGCGCGATCTGGATCGCCGCCGTGGACACGCCGCCGGAGGCGCCCGTGATCAGGACCGTGTCGCCGGGGCCGAGCCGACCCTGCGTCATCAGGCCCCTCCAGGCGGTCATGAAGGCGAGGGGCGCCGCCGCCGCGCGCTCGAACGAAACGCCGTCGGAGATCAGGTATACGTTGCGTTCGGGGACGACCACGAACTCGGCTGCCCCGCCGTTCACGTGCTCCCCGATGATGCGGAATTTCACGCACTGGCTCTGCTCGCCGCGGTAGCACCAATCGCACGCCCCGCACCACAGCGACGGGTTCACCACCGCGCGCTGTCCCGGCTCCACCCGCTCCACACCGGGCCCCACGTCGTCGATCTCGCCGGCGATGTCGGAGCCGCCGATGTGGGGCAACTCGATGTCGATCGGGAGTCCCCGCCGCACCCACAGGTCGAGGTGGTTCAGGGCGACGGCCCGGACCCGGAGCCGCACTTCCCCCGGTCCGGGCTTCGGCACCTCGATCTCTTCGATCCGGAGCATCTCCGGACCGCCGTGCTCGTAGAAGAGCGCCGCCTTCATTCGCATCGCTTCGGCATTTCCTCCGCGTGGATTCGGCCCGACCCGGGCAACGACCGGCGAACGCTACCCCGGTCGCGCGCCCGCCGCCAGCGGCCGGTTGTGCACGGCCCCCGCCTTGCGGACATTTCCGCGACATGGACACCCATCCGACCAACGGGGCCGTCCCGGACCTGATCGACGCGCTGCGCGCCGCGAAGGAGGCCTCCGGGGAGCTCGCCGACTCCACGCTCGCCGGCTACCGGCGGGAGCACGAGCGCCCGCCCGCGTTCGAAGGCGCCGACGGCCAGGCGTACACCGTAGCCGTCGAGGTGCAGGCGTGCGACGGCGACGCCCGACCGTTCGCGGCCTTCTTCGTCTTTCCGCGCTGGGCCGAGACCGGCGCGGGGATCATGGGCCACGTCGAGTCGCCCGACATCGCCTGGGGCGCCAGCGCGGAGGAGGCGTGCGCCGCCGCGGAGGCGTGGACGCTGTTCGAGATCCGCGGTGAGCTGGACGCCGCGATCGAGCGGCGCGCGGCCGCGCAGGCCGAAACCCCCATCGGCCCCGAGGCGGAGCCATGCTGAGGGACGTCCTGCTCGCGCTCAGCGAGAGCTCGCTCGCCCGCCGCATCGCCACCGACGCCCCGTTCGCGCGTTCGGTCGTGCGCCGTTTCGTCGCCGGGGAGAGCGAAGAGGACGCGATCGCCGCCGCGCGCGCGCTCAACGGCGACGGCATGCACGTCTCCCTCGACTACCTGGGGGAGGCGGTCGCGAATCAACAGGAGGCGCTGGCAGCGGAAGCCGCCATCGAAAGGGTGGTGCGCGCCGTCGCGCGCGACGACCTGGACGCCAACGTCAGCGTCAAGCTCACGCAGCTGGGCCAGGACATCGACGACGCGTTCCTGCGACGCACGGTCGCGTCCCTGCTGGACGCGGCGGAGGAGTGCGACCTGTTCGTGCGCTTCGACATGGAGTCGAGCGAGTACACGCAGCGGACGCTCGATTTCTTCGAGGAGCTCTGGCAGGCGGGCCGGCGCAACATCGGCGTCGTCCTCCAGTCCTACCTCTACCGGACCGAGCAGGATGTCGCGCGCGTCAACGAGCTCGGCGCGCGGGTCCGGCTGTGCAAGGGCGCGTACAAGGAGCCCGAACGCGTCGCCTACCCCGACAAGGCGGACGTGGACGCCAACTTCGTGCGCTGCATGAAGACGCTTTTGACCGAAGGCAACTACCCCGGCATCGCGACGCACGACGAGGCGATGATCGACGCGACGAAGCGCTTCGCGCGCGAGCGCCGCATCGACCTCGACAGCTTCGAATTCCAGATGCTCTACGGGGTCCGCCGGGACATCCAGAAGCGGCTCGTCGAGGAAGGTTACCACCTGCGCATCTACGTCCCCTACGGCGAGGCGTGGTACCCGTACTTCATGCGGCGCATGGCCGAGCGGCCCGCCAACCTCTTCTTCGTGGTGGACAGCGTGGTACGCGAGTCGCCGCTGGGATTCCTGCGGCCGGACGGACGCGGGTCGAGCAGACGGTGAGCCGGACCGGCGGCGCTCGGGATGGAGAGGGCGGACAGAGCCCGGACACGCCGCTCGATAGCGGCCCGCCGCCCGCGGGTGATTTCCTGCGTGTCACGGAGGTCTTCCACTCCATCCAGGGCGAGAGCACCTGGGCCGGCCTGCCGTGCACCTTCATCCGCCTGACCGGCTGTCCCCTGCGCTGCGTGTGGTGCGACACCGAGTACGCCTTCCACGGCGGCGATAAGGTGACGCTCGAGGCGCTCGTCCGACGCGCGCGGGAGATCGGGACGCCGCTGGTCGAGGTGACCGGCGGCGAGCCGCTCGTCCACCCCGGCGCGTTCCGGCTGTGCGCGATGCTCGCCGACGCGGGGTTCACGGTTCTCGTGGAGACGTCGGGCGCGGTCGACGTGGCGCCCCTCGACCCCCGCGTCCACAAGATCATGGACCTGAAGTGCCCCGGCTCGGGCGAATCTCACAGGAATCTGTGGTCCAACCTCGACCACCTGCTCCCCGGAGACGAGGTGAAGTTCGTCATCGCCGACCGCACCGACTACGAATGGGCACGCGCGACGATCCGGGAGCGCGGCTTGGACGGGCGCGTCCGGTCGGGGCGCCTACGGGCCCTGCTGGTCTCGCCGGTATGGGACGCGGTGGAGTGGAAGGACCTGGCCGAGTGGGTGCTGGAAGACCGGCTGCCGGTGCGCATGCAGGTCCAGCTCCACAAGCTGATCTGGGGCGCCCACGCCGTCGGCGTGTGAAACGCCCGGGCGCCGGCACTCCTCGGGCCGCCGTCGCGGGGGCCGCCCGCCGTCGTCGGATAACCTAGAACAACGCCGCTACCGTACCACAGCGGTCCGGCGAAGGGCGCAGCTCCAACCCGCCGCCCGGCTCCAGGCGCGGCACGTCCCGCTCCACCTCCTCCAGCTCGGCGAGCAGCGCCTCCAGTTCTTCCCGGGCCGCGGCGGAAACGGGTTCCTCCCGCCAGCGTCCGCCGTAGAGGCGCCGCGCCAGCCAGCGCTGGCCGTCGCGGCCGGCGATACCCCCGGCGCGCTCCAGGGCCATGCCGCGCGCGACCGACCGCGTCGCGTCGGCGATGAGCGCGAGGCGCGCGTCGGCGCGCACGCCGCCGTACGCCCCTCCCGGGGATCGGCAGAGCCACGCTTCGAGCGCGTCTGCCGCGGCGGCGTAGCCGCGCAGGGCCTCCCGCAGACGACGCGGCCCGGCGGGTCCTCGGGGCTCCTCCTCCTCGCTGCGCTCGGCCGAAGGGCGCGCCGCGGAGAGCACCAGCCGCAGCAGATCGACCGCGGTGTTGGCGCGCGCCGGACCGTACTCGGCGAGGAACCACTCGCGGGTGGCCGGATAGGGCGGCGCGACCTCGTCCAGGATGGCGATGAGTGCAGCGCCGGCGCCTCCGGAGGGGTCCGGAGGCGGGACCGTGCCGTACCCGGTCAGGACGTCGTCCTGGACCGAGGAGAGGTATCCGTTCATCCGGCCCTCGTGGCCCAGCGACACCACCGCGAACCAGTCGATGCCCCGCGCGAAGGTCTCGGCTGGGCGGGTCCAGTGGCTGTCGAAGACCGACCCCTCGCGGGCGGCCGGGGCGGCCGCGGCGAGGCCCCGGACGCGGGTGGACAGGGGGTCCGAGGCCGCTCGGTACGCGCGGTCCGTGCCGTAGTCGCCGCGCACACGATACCGGCTCAACGCGACCTGCCAGTCCAGGTCGTGCGCAATCTCGTGGGCCAGCGTGCCCGCCGCGGTGGCGGGTGGCAGGAACAGGCGGCGCTCGCCGGGATCGTGGAGCGCGAGCGGGCCGGCCCCCCCGGCCTCGGCGCCCACATGGACCCGCAATCCGCGTAGTTGGAGGGCGGGCATGACCCGGTACAGGTCGCGGATCGCTCCGTCCAGCACGGCCAGGTACATGGGTCGCCAGCGCTCGGGCACCGAAGCGTCAAACGTGACCTCGGCGAGGCCGTGCCGATCCCGGAGATCGGCCTGCGTGGGCGCCGCCGCTCCCGGGAACCAGGGCCGTTCCTGCGCGAACGGGCGCAGCGCGACGGCCGCCCACAGCGCGACCGAATTGCCCACCGGGTGGCCGTCGGTGCGCGCGTTCAGAAGGGTCAGCTCGGCGGCCAGGGCCTCCTCCGCCACCGCGCGCTGTTGAAATCGGGAAGCGGCGGCCTTGCCGCGCGGCCCGAACGCTGCTCCGCTCTCGAGAATGGCGCGGTGGGCCTCCAGCGCCACGGAGATGGACGGGCGCGGGGGCGCCTCGCTACGCGCCGCCAGGGCAGCCAGGCGCGCGGCGTGCCGGAGGCCGAGGAACGAACGCGGAGGCGGGCGTTGCGGGCGGTCTCGCCGCTGCGAGGTCGCGAGATTGCGGACGCCCTCGGAGGCGAGCCGTGCGAGCCCCAGGCCTTCTTCCTCCGTCACGGCCGGGAGGCGAGCGCTGAGCGGCGCCTCCACGGACGGCCCGCCGTTCGCGCGCCACTCGGGAAGCAGGTCGATCACGGACGTGCCGCGCCGCGCCGCCAGCGCCAGGAGGGCGCGCGCGTCGCGCCGGGCCAGCTCCCGGTCGCGCAGCAGCGCCGCGACCCGGAAGGCGTTGCGCGTCGCCGATCGCCGCACGAGGGCTTCGGCGCCAGCCAGCGAATACGCGATCCGCACCGCGAGCTCCCCCGCCCGCGGATCCTCCGCCTCGCGTATCGTCCGCTCGATGAGGGCGATGTGCTCGGCTCCGACGCGACCGCCCGCCTGGCCGAGTCCCTCCGCCCCGTCCATCACGCGGGCGTCGACCACGTAGAGCTGTCGCGATGCCGCCATCATGATCAGCGCGGACGCCGTCGCGGACCGGTCCGGCTGGTCGATACGCGGATCGGCCAGCACGAACTCGGCGAGTCGGAACGGCGATCCCAGGCCCAGGCGCCCGCGTTCCAGGTACCCGACCGCGATCACGCGGGAGTCGCCGAGTTGCTCACCGGTGCGCGCATCGCGCACCCAATCGGCCGCGATTTCCGCCTCGCGCCGGAGCTCGTTGGGAGCATCCACGGGGGCATCGACCGGGTACACGCGATCGCACGCGGCCGCCGCCGCCGCAAGCGACAGCAGGGCCCAAAGGACGCGCGGGGACGGGCTCGTGGTCACGGGGTCGGACCCGCGCACCCGGCGTCGCGTCCCTCCGGCGACGTCCCGTCTCCAGACTCACCCGCCGCCTCCAATACGGCGCGCCGATGCCGGGGCCAGACCCAGCGCGCGTGCCGTAGGAAGAGCGCCCGTGCCTCGGGTTCCGCGGCGAGGAACGCCCACGCGGATCGCCCGCCCTTGAGGCGATTGCAGGGCAGGCACGCCGTCACGAGGTTGCCGTCGGAATGGTCGCCCCCTTTTCGCCTGGGCTCCACGTGGTCGAGGCTCAGCTGCTCGTCCGGAAGCACGCGTCCGCAGTAGACGCAGCGGTGCCCGTCGCGGGCGAAGATCCGCCGCCGCCGAACCGCTGCGCCTCCCGTGGTCATGGCCCCTCGTACACGGTGCGATACCGTTTGCTCCGGCAGCAATCGGCGCCGTAAGGTGCCGCCATGACGCCCTTTCTGGAGTCCCTGCGGCGAGCGCTCGAGGGTCGGACCGTGCGCCCGGCGGTCCGGCACGAGAGAACGGTGGAGGCGGCCGTGGCGCTGCTGCTCAGGGAGGCGCCGGACCCCGAAATCCTGCTCATTCACCGCGCCGAGCTCGAAGGCGACCCGTGGTCGGGCCACATCGCGCTGCCGGGCGGGCGCCGCGAGTCGGGCGACCGCGACCTGCTGGCGACGGCGCTGCGGGAAGCGGAGGAGGAGCTGGGGACCGCGGTCGCGGAGGTGGGGAAGCCGCTCGGCGCCCTGCCAGAGATCGCTCCGTCCTCGCCGAGGCTGCCACCCATCGTGATCGCGCCGTTCGTGATCGCCGTGCCCGCGCGACTCCCCCTGCGACCCGACCCCCGCGAGGTGCAATCGGCATTTTGGGTCCCGATCGGCGCTCTCCGGGACGGCGACGCGGCCACCGAAGTCGTGCTGGGCGGCACCGGCGCCAGCCGTCGATTTCCCGGCGTCCGGCACGGCCCGCACACGATCTGGGGGCTGACGCTGGGAGCGCTATACTCGCTCTTCGACGTGCTGGACGAGGCGCTCCCGTAGGGACGCTAGAGGGCTCGGCGGATCAATCGACACGGTGCGCCAGGCCGGGCTGCCGCACGCCGGCGCTGATGCCCTGGAACTCCGCCTCTCTGCCGGGCGGCATGCGTGCATCGCGCCCCTCGAGCGCGCGCTCCGCCGCGGCCGTCACCTCGGCACCGACCTGGTCCTCGATCTGCGCGAGACGGTCGTGCGGCACCCCGCGGCCGACGAGCCACTCCTCGTACAGGCCCACGGGATCCCGCCGTCCCCAGGCGCGAAACAGCTCTTCCGGGAAGGTCCGCCGCGCTTCGGCCTCGTCGTGGGTCGCGTGCCCCCCCATGCGGAACGTCTCGGCGACGATGACGGTTGGCCCACCGCCGCCGCGCGCGCGCTCCGCGGCGATCCGGACCGCGGCGAACACGTCCAGCACGTTGTTACCGTCGACCTTCGCGCCGGCCACCCCGTACATGCGGGGCCACTCGTCGAAATCGCCGGCATGGTGCTGGCCGAGGCGCGTCCCCAGCGCGACCTGGTTGTTCTGGATGATGAAGATCGCCGGAACGCGCTGCACCGCAGCGAGGTTCAGGCCCTCGTGCGCGGTCGCGGTCTTCGTCGACCCGTCCCCGATCCAGGTCAGCGCGACGGCCGGCTCCCCGCGGGCCTTGAAGGCCAGCGCGACCCCCGTGATCACCGGGACCATGTCCCCCACGTGTGAGATCGGCTGGAGGACGCGGTGCCGGGCGGACCCGATGTGCAGGTCGCGACCGCCGTTCGGGCCATCGGCGGTCCCCAGGTAGCCGAGGAAGAGGTGCTCCAGGGGCATGCCCATCTCGTGGCAGGCGCCCGCGTTTCTGATCATCGGCGCCACGACGTCGCGGGTCCGGTCCAGCGCGTGCACCGCTCCGATGGTGACGGCTTCCTCCCCCGTGCCGAGCCATGCTTTGGAGATGACGCCGCGGCGGACCCAGCGCTTGAGCTCGATGTCGTGGAGGCGGTTGCGGAGCAGGCCAGCGTAGAGGTCCAGGAACGTCTGCGGAGCGAGTCCGGAGATGACCGAGCGCCGCTCGGGATCGCCCGCGAGCAGGTTCCCGAAGGCTTCGATGGCGTCGGGGTCCGGCTCCCAGTCGACGTACTCCGGGGGGTCGAACGGTGGATAGCGGCGCATGGCGGCAAGTCTAGCAGGGTTGGCCCGGGTCGTGCACCTCCGGTCGTTGCCGGGCAACCCGCACGGCCCCACTTTGGCTCGCGGTACGGCACGTACGCTTCTCCCTATCGGCGTCCCGCTCGTATGACGACAGAACCGCCGGCGCGCCTCGATGGCACGGTCGCAGCACGCCTTCCGCTCGTGCTGCTCCAGACGGTCCGTGCCATCGACCTCCCGGAGGAGATTCTCGAGAACGAGGACCTGCCGGCGAGCCTGCCGCGCCGGTTCGGACTCAGTGACGTCGTCGCCCGTCGCATCACCGCCTACGAGGAAGCCGACCGCGAGGGCAGGCGCATCCCCGCCGAGGAGGTGCTGGACCTCCTGAAGCTGGTCATCCGACGCCCCGACGCGCGGGAGGTCCTGCGCGAGGCGGGCATCGCGTTCGCCCGCCGCTCGCTGGGCCGCCGCGGCCGCGCACCGCTGCCGGGCTTTCTACGGCATCTCGCGGCGCGGCGCGCGGCCCGCTCGCTCTTCCGGGCCATGGGTAGGAACGGCGGCGGCTTCGCGGTCGAGCGGCCGCTGCGGATCCAGTCGGAGTCCCCGCTCACCGCGGCCGCGGACGAGCTCGGGACCGGCTGCGCGCTCGTCACCGGGGCGTTGGAAGAGCTCGCGGGTGCGTATCTCTCCGACGGCACGACGGTGACGCACGAACGTTGCGTGAGGCGTGGCCACGACGCGTGCGAATGGGTCGTAGCGCCGTCGGCCTCTGACACCTGATCTCTTGCTCGGCATCGATGACATCCGGGCGGCCGCGGAGGTCGTCTACGGCGCGCTGTCACGCACTCCCCTGCTCCGCTCCACGACGCTCGGCGAGCGAACGGGCACCGATGCCTTTCTGAAGGCCGAGTGTCTGCAGCGAACGGGGTCCTTCAAGACCCGCGGCGCCACGGTTCGGGTCGCGCACCTCACCGAGGAGGAAAGGGACCGCGGCCTGGTGGCCGTTTCGGCGGGCAACCATGCGCAGGCCGTGGCCTACGCCGCCTCGGCGGCGGGCGTTCGCTCGACCGTCGTCATGCCGGAGACGGCGCCCCGCGCGAAGGTGGAGGCCAGCCGGAGGTACGGCGCCGAGGTCATCCTGCACGGCGACGTCTTCGCGGCGTTCGAGAAGGCGGAGGAGCTGCAGCGCGAACGCGGCCTCGTCTACGTCCACCCCTTCGACGATCCGCACATCATCGCCGGGCAGGGCTCGGTCGGCCTCGAGATCGTCGAGGACCTGCCCGACGTCGACGCGGTCATCGTATGCGTGGGTGGCGGCGGGCTCATCGCGGGCATCGCCACCGCCGTGAAGGCGCTCCGCCCGGGCGTCCGGGTCGTCGGCGTGGAGCCGACGGGAGCCGCCTGCGTGACGGCGGGGCTCGCGCGGGGCGAGGCGGTCTTCCTCGACGAGGTGCGCACGATCGCCGACGGTCTCGCGACCCCCACCACGGGCAACCTCGTGCTGGAGCACGTGCGCGCGCACGTGGACGAGATCGTACTCGTCGACGACGACGAGTTGGTGGCCGGGATCGGGTTCCTGCTCGAGCGCGCGAAGCTGCTGGCGGAACCGGCCGGAGCCGCGGCGACGGCGGCGCTGCTGGCGGGGAAGGTCGATCTGCAGGAGGGCGCGCGCGTTGCGGTGACGGTGAGCGGCGGCAACATCGACATCCCGCGCCTCTGCCATCACCTCACGGGATAGACGAGCGGCTCGTCGCGGCCATGATCTGAGCTGCTGCCGGCGCCGCTAGGCCCCCTTCGACCCTTCCCGCTCGTGCATGCCGGCCGCGATGTGCCTCGCGACGGCCATGATGGTCAGCGAGGGATCCCTGGATACGCTTTCCGGCACGGCCGCGCCGTCGGCAATGTAGAGCCCCGGGACGCGATGCGCCTCGCCGTGCGGGTCGGCGAAGGAGTCCTCCGTGTCGGTCCCGATGGGCGCCGTCCCCAGGAAGTGGCTGCCCGCCGCGAACTGGGCGTTGGGCATCACCGACCGGATGCCGATGTTGGCCTCCACCTCGCGCTCGTCGCGCACGACGGTGCCCCAGACATCGGGAATCCACACCTCGCGCGCGCCCGCCGCGAGGAAGATGCGCGACGCGTTCTTGAGGAACTCGACCGCCTTGTGCACGTCCACGCCGCGCACCCGGTGCCAGGCGCGGCGATAGCCGTCCTCGTCCACCCAGATCCGGCCGGGGTTCGACTCGTCGATGACCGACATCAGCGAGCCCAGGTGCCGGTACTTGCCCATCCGGCGGCGGTGCGCCTCGCCGACGTCGCTGAGCGTGGCGGCGGTCACCCCCGGCGATTGGTGGTTGCAGAGCATCGTGTACCCGCCGCCCCGGTAGGTCCCGTCGTCGTCGACGTGCAGCTCCCGAAAGCCGTGCACCTCGTACGCGCACGGGATCCCGGTCACGTTGTCGATCTCGCGCCCGAAGTCGGCGTAGACGAAGTAGTGCGGGTTCATGTAGAGGCGCCGCCCCACCACGGGATCGTCCAGATTGCGGAGGAGAAAATCGGCGCTGCCGATGGCCCCGCCCGCCACGACCACCAGATCGGCATCGATGCGGAAGGCGCCGCGGGGCTCGTCGGAATCGCGGTCCAGGAGCGCACCGGTGACGCCACGCACGCGGCCGCCCTCGAGGATGAGGCGGTCGGCCCTGGCGTCGCTGTATACGCGCCCGCCGCGCTTGGACACGCGCGGAATGGTGGTGATGAGCTGCGACGTCTTGCGGTTGTACGCGCAGCCGTACTGGGTCCAGCCGCACGCGATGCAGTCGACCCGCGCGGTGGGCACCGCGTCGGCTTCGATGCCCAGCGCCTCGCAGCCCTGCCGGACCAGTCGATTGTTCTCGTTGAACAGGCGCTCCTCGGCGATATGGATACCGAGATCCGCCTCGATCGCGTCGTAGTGGGGCGCGAGGTCGCCCACCGTCATCCAGTCGATGCCGAGCCGGTCGCGCCAGCGCTCCAGGCGGTCGGCCGGTGCGCGGAAGGAATCCCCCCAGTAGTGCACGGTGCTCCCGCCGACACACTCCGCGTAGTTCAGGAAGTAGGCGTTGTCGACGGTCGAATCGAGGCCGCGCCGGCCGTTGAAGGCGACCATGGCGTCGTGTTCGCGCTGGGTGAAGTCCTCCGCGCGGAAGAAGCCGCCCTTGTCGAGCATGACGACGTCCCAGCCGCGCTCGGAGAGGTAGTCGGCCAGCGTCGCGCCCCCCGCGCCGGTCCCGATCACGACGACGTCGGCGCGATCGCGGACATCGCCCGCGTGGTGGGTGCCCTGGATGATCATGCGATCTCGCCGAAGTCGACGGGCAGCACCGGCCGCTCGATGCGGCCCGGCCAGGGCCCGGGGAACCCGGTCACGCCCCAGGTCTCCTCGCGCAGGTAGGCGTTGAAGCACAGAAAGCCGCGGGTCGCCTGGAACGCCGCCCGCCGGAGGTTGAAGCGGCTCCGCGCCCACGTCATGAGGTAGGCGCGGCGGGCGTCGACATCCAGCGAGGTGAAGCGCCGGAAACGGAACGCGAGCGGCGTCAGGTGCTCGAGGAGCGTGAGCACGGTGCGCATGTCCGAGCGAATGGGGTCGCCGACCGCGGCGAGATCGGCGTCCATGGACCGGGCGACCGCGCCCGGATCGGCGGGCACGTCGACCAGAAGCGCCTCGGCGGCGGCCCGCGCGACAGCGTACTGCTTGGGACTGAGGGCCTGCAGCCGCGCGCCGTCCTGCAGCGCCGCCGGGTAGGCCGCTAGCGACCCGGGGGGCAGCGCCGACGCGAGGGCTATCGCCGCTCCGCCGCCCGCGGTGGCGCGCAGGAACGAGCGCCGGTCGAGGCCGGCCTGCGGGGCTCGCGCGGCGTCCACGGAGCGGGGGTCGGCCGCGGGCATGCGACCCCCGATGGGCGCCCGAGGATGCGCCGCCGTGCCGTGGTCCGCGGGGCGTGTCATGCCCCGATGATAGCGCGCGGCCGCGGCGGACGGTACCCGCGGCAGCCACCTCACGGGCCGCCACCAAGCTTGTACCGGCATTCCGCGCCCGCTAGCTTTGCGGGTCCCTCGTCTCCCCGGCGAAGCCCGCGCTCGGGCACGTTCGCCGCCATCGCCCCCTGGACGGTGCGCGTTGAAGGCGATCCGCTTCCATTACAATCCGCTCCGCTACATCGCCACGCGCGTCGTGGCGGGCAGGAAGCCGAGCGCGGCGACCGGGATTCTGGGCTGCACGCGCCTGGACGACGTGGAACCGCCGCCGCTGCCGGGACCGGGCTGGGTCCGGGTGCGGACGACGCTGAGCGGGATCTGCGGAAGCGACCTCTCCGCGGTCACCGCCCACGACTCCTTCACGCTGGAGCCCTTCGCCTCCTTTCCGTTCACCTTCGGCCACGAGAACATCGGCGTGATCGCCGAGCTCGGGGAGGGGGTGCGCGAGTGGCAGGTGGGGGAGCGCGTAGTGGTGAACCCCATGCTGGCATGCGCGCAGCGCGGACTGGAGACCTGTGCGGCCTGCGCCAGGGGCGAGACCGGGCTCTGCCGCCGCACCGTGGAGGGAGCGCTCGGGGTGGGCCCGATGGCCGGCTACAACCCGACCGTCGGCGGCGGCTGGGCGGGTTCCTTCGTAGCGCACCACACGCAGCTCCATCGCGCCGCTGGCCTCGACGACCGGGTCGCGGTGCTGACGGACCCCTTCGCCTCCGCGCTGCGGCCGGTGCTGCTCCACCCCCCGCGCTCCGAGGACGTCGTGCTCGTGATCGGCGCGGGGACGATCGGGATCCTCACCATCCGGGCGCTCCGACTCGCCGGGTTCGAAGGGACGATCGCGGCCACCGCGCGGTACGAGATCCAGCGGCGGATGGCGGACACGGCCGGCGCCGACGTACTGCTGTCCGGCGGGAAGGAGGCGCTGACGTGGGCCACCGAGCTGCCCGGCGCACGCTTGTTCGAACCCAGCATGGCGCCGAACTTCGTGGAGGGCGGCCCCTCGCTCGTCTACGACACGGTCGGCAGCCAGCGCACGGCCGGGCAGGCCCTGGCGCTCGTGCGCGAAGGCGGGCGCGTCATCGTGGTGGGAGGCGCAGCGAAGGTCGCCGCCGATTGGACGCGCATTTGGTACCGGCAGCTCACGGTCGCGGGGGTGATCGCCTACGGCGAGGTGCCCTTTCGCGGCGAGCGCCGGGACATCTACGACGTCGCCCTCGAGCTCATGCGCGAGGGCGGCCTGAACGACCTCGAACTGGTCACGCACGAATTCGGCCTGGAGGAGTATCGTGACGCCCTCGACACCGCCCTCGACAAGCGCGCACACGGATCGGTCAAAGTCGTCTTCCGACCCGAATGAGCATCCGTTGACCCCCACCGGTGACGGGGCGATCCGGGAGTATACGAGCACGCCGTTCCAGAAGATGTTCACGAGCTTCGGCGTGGACGAGCTGATCGAGGAAGGCACCCTCCTGGATTGTCCGGGCGCCCGGCGCTGGTTCGAGCGCTTCGAGGTCGGGCTGGTCGACGACATCTACACCTATCAGCTCCCGCTCGACCAGATGGCCGGCCCCGACTCGGTCGCCCTCGGGCAGCCGATCGTGATGTTCTCGACCTACAGCTACCTGGGCCTGATCGGGCATCCGCGCATCCAGAACGCCGTGAAGGCCGCGATCGACCGCTACGGCACCTCCACCGGCGGCGTACGTCTGCTCACGGGCACCCTGCGCCTGCACCTCGAGCTGGAGCGGGAGCTCGCGGCGTTCCTGGGCCAGGAGGCGGCCGCGGTCTATCCCTCGGGATACGACGCCAACGTCGCGGCCATCACCTCGCTCTTCGGCTCGGAGGACATCGCGCTCCTCGACCAGTACGCGCACGCGAGCATCGTCGAGGGCGTGCGCACGTCGGGTGCGGAGATGCGCCGCTTCCGGCACAACGACATGGAGGACCTGGAGCGCCGCCTCCGGCAGGCGCGCAATCGGGGATACAAGCGCATCCTCATCGCCGTCGACGGCGTCTTCAGCATGGACGGCGACCAGGCCCCGATGGCCGAGCTCATCCGGCTCAAGCAGGAGTACGGCGTCTTCCTGCTCGTGGACGAGGCCCACAGCCTCGGAGCCGTCGGCCAGACCGGCCGCGGCGTCTGCGAGGCGCAGGGCGTGGACCCGCGCGACGTGGACATCCACACGGGGTCGCTCTCCAAGGGGATCCCCTCTTCGGGCGGGTTCGCGGCGGGGAGCGAGCTGCTCAAGATCTACCTGCAGCACGGCTCCAACCCCTACATCTTCTCCGCCGCCCTCACGCCCGCCAACGCCGCCGCCTGCCTGGAGGCCTTCCGGATGCTCGACGAGGAGGACGAGCACATGGAACGCCTGCGGGAGAACACCCGCCGACTGGATGAGGGCCTGACGCGACTCGGGTTGAATCCTGGCACCGCCGAGTCGCCGGTGATCCCGGTCATGCTGGGGCAGGACCGCCGCGCGTTCCTGTGGTCCAAGTGGCTGCTGGAGGATTTCGGCGTCTTTACCTCGGCGGTGGTGTTCCCGGCGGTCTCGCCCGGACAGGCGCGGCTGCGGATCTGCGCGACCGCCGCGCACGGGCCGGAGCATTTCGAGCGTCTCTTCGAGGGATTGGCGGCGTGCCTGGAGCGGGAGAAATCAGCGCACGAGTGAGAGTCCCGCGCGGTAGCGCGCCGGTACGAGAGAGAGCCTCTTCCGCATGTCGGGAAGAGGCTCTCTTCATTTTTCGAAAAGGCGAGCGACCGGAAATGCGGCCCCGGCCGCTCGCGTCACGACGGCCCGCTCAGAAGTCTCTTGCCCGTGCGCGGGAAGCGTTATCCGCTCGGACGCCCACCACGTCCTCGAGGAAGCGCAGGTCCTCACGCGGGAAAAGGCCCTCCCACCCGGGCTGCGTCACCTCTTCGGGATCGGTCGAGAAGACCTGGTGGAAGTTCTGCCACCCCGTCTGATCGAAGAAGATGAAGATGTCGTTCCGGCCGCCCGCGTACCGCCAGATCTCGTAGTAGTGCTCGGCCGCCCGGGCCCGGTCATCGTCCAACGGGTCGGGCCTCGTCCGACGCTGGATGCGCTCGAACGGGGCTCCCCGGAGGATCCAGACCCTGCCGCGTGCCGTCGACCAGCCTTCCCCGGCGTTGCCCGCGAAATCGAACTCCGCATTGGCGTACTCCACGCGTTCGCGGAATTCCTGGTAGGCCTCGTTGGCTCCGCCCGCGATGGGATCCCTCCGAGCCCAGAAGTCCTCTAGGAAGTTGCGCTTGCCGTCCGCGGACAGGCCCTCGTAGTGCCGGCGCTCGCGGGAAACCGAGATCAGCTGGGACCGCTCCCACAGCGAGTCGAGCTGCGCCTCGTTGAGGCCTGCAAAGAGCCGCTGCGCCGGCGTTCCCGTTGGCGACACGGCAGTGGTGGGCGGCTCCACGACGAGCCGGTTCTCGGCCACCATGCTGGTGTCCTCGAAGGCCACGCTCAGGGCCACGCGGTACGCGCCCGGCTCGATGCCGTCGAGGGGCATGTTGACGATCTCCAGCCCGCCCCCCGCCGGGTAACGCTTGCGGATCGGCGGCGCAACCTGGGCAGCCTGGGGATTGGACTCCGGCGTGAGCACGACCTGCACGGTCGCCGCGTCCTCCTCGCTGGCCGACTCCGGGGGGTAGACTTCGGTGTAGAGCCGGATCGTCGCACCCTCGGCGTTCGTCCGCCCTTCCACGTCGGGCGAGATCACGTAGCCGTTGCGTACGAGCGCGCCCGCCGGCACGGGCTCGCCCTCGGTGGCGGGCTCGATCGAATGCGCGAGCATGACCGAACCCATGAGCGGCCTGTCCGCCGACGCCTCGATTTCCCGCTCCAGGACCGAAACCTGTCCGGAGATCGAGTCGGTCACCTCGAAGGCCACCGTGTAGGTGCCGGGACGCAGATCGAAGCTGACGTTCTCCACCGCCCGAGACGACGCAGGGATGTCTCCCATGCCCACGCGCACACGGTTCCCCCAGCTCTCATCCAGCAGCACGTTCTCGGCGTCATCGCGGACCCTCAGACTGATCTCGTACCGGGCTACGCGGCTGCTTCCGTCATCGTCCCCGTAGCTGAGGTCGGCGAGCGGGATCGAGACGAGCGCAACCACGTTCGTGACGTCGGGATCGCGCCAGTAGCTGTAGACGCGAAGCGCGGTGGTGTCGGCCTGGGGCGAGAGCAGCGCAGCGGTCAATAGAGCAAGCATGGTTGCCTCCGAATTCCCTCCTGTCGGCACAGCCCGAAGCGCGGACGGCCCGCTCCACAGGGAACGGGCCGCCGTCCATGCCGAACGCGTGCCGGCGAGGCCCGGGCGCGTGGCCCGGACCCCGCTCGGGTCGATCAGAAGTTCAGCGAGACGCTGAACATGTTGGTGCCACTCAGCAGGCCGAGGTGGCGGTACGCGTAGTCGAGCGAGAAGCCCAGGCCATCCGAATCCGACGGACGCCAGGACACGCCGCCGCCGGCCGACAACCCATCCGTACCATCGTCGTCGAACGAAAGATCCGTCGCGGCCGTCTCGTCGAAGGTGCGATCGGGCTCGTAGGTGTACCCGCCCCGCAGCGACGCGGAGAAGCCGGGCACGCCCTCGGGCATGATCGTGTACTCGGCGCCGAACGCCGCCGACGTGTTGTTCTGCTGCGGCTGCCAGAACTCACCGGCCAGCATGAGGCGGTTGGTCGGTGTCGATACGGCGTCGTATGCCAGCCCGATCTTGAACATCACCGGCAGCGGGAACGGCTGCGTCCGCAGCTCCGCCCGATCCTGCCGTTGCGGCTCGTTCGGATTCTCGTTGGGCACCGTGATTTCGAGGTCGGAGCCCGAGTGCTCGATCTCACCACCGAGGTTGAGGATCGCGAAGCTCGCGCGAAGGCTGCGGTCCGCGACGGTGGTGTGGAAGTTGGTGCCCAGATCCACCGCCAGCGTCGACCCCTTCGTGTCGGCGAGGCTTTCCTGGACGAACTTACCGGTGGCGCCGAACGAGAATCGGTCGGTCACGTTGAAGGCGGTGGTCAGGCCTCCCACGAACATGCTGTTCGAGAAGGTCGAGCCGGTGCCTTCCGGTTCCGCGAGGGTGGTCTCCAGTTCCTCGTCGAAGCTGAATCCGCCCACCTGCAGGCCGATCACCCAGTCGCCGCCCGCCATCGGGAAGGTTACGCCCCCCCACGAGTAGCTGGTGTCGAGCAGGTAGTCGTAGTGCGTGAAGTGGATGTTCACCCGGTCTGCTGCGAACCCGGCATTCGCCGGATTCCAGTAGAGCGCGGTCGCGTCGTCGGCAAAGGCCGAAGCGGCCTGCCCCATCGCCGACGCCCGGGCGCCGACGGGCACGAGCAGAAACTCACCCGCTCGCGTCCCGTACGCGATGTTGTCGACGCTCTCATTCGGATCCACGTCGTCCTGCGCCGCCACCTCCCCGCTGCCAGCAACGAGGAGGGCGGCCGCCGCGAACGCCGTGGTCAGATACTTTCCTCTCAACATTATCGTCTCCCCGGCGTCAGTTGTTGGGAGCCTGAAGGATCGTCATACGGCCCACCTTTTCTGCTCCGATCGGCGTGCTGACGTGATAGAAGTACACGCCGCTCGCGACGAACTGGTTGTTGCGGTTTCGTAGGTCCCACTCGGCCGTTCCGCCGCCGGCCGGATCGTCGTGCTCGATCGCGTCGACGAGCACGCCGGAGAGGGAGAAGATCCGGATCGTGGCCTGCGTCGGCAGGTTCACGAACTGGATCTTGCGGTCCGAAGAGCTCTCCTGGAGCCCCGACGACACCCGCAGCGGATTCGGCACCGTGTGCACGTTCTCCAGGGATGCTGCCGCGACGGAGAACGTCTCGGGCGACACCACCTCGATCTCGACCGTCAGACCCGGCACGTACGGCGGCCGCGGCTGGTTCGCGTCGAATGTGTACTCGTTGGTGTCCTCCGCCCTGCCGACCTGTCCCGCGTAGCTGCGCAGGATCCATACGGTCCCGGCCGCCGGTAGCGTGCTGGTCTCGAAGAGGAAGAACTCGCCGGCGATGTAGAGGCCGAAGCCGGTGCCATCCGAGGCCGCCACGTCGGTAGCGAATCCATCGGGCGGCAGGGACGAGATCGGCTGAATGACCGCCGTTTGCGAAAGCGCCTCGTGGCAGCCCGTGGTCTCGCAGTACCACTCGGCCACCGGGGTGGTGAGCCAGAAGTCCCCGTACGACAGGATGTCGTCGCCGTCCACCGAGGTCTCATTTCGGATCCCCCAGGTGCCGCCGTAGTTCTCCGAGAACTCCACCGGCAGCTGGTGCGTCAGGTCGACCACCGACTCGATAGTGCCGTTGGCGCCCCACGTCACCTCGTAGTCCGCCGCCCTCATGTTCGGCGAGTTCAGGTATGCGATCAGCCAGCGGAGGCCAGGGTCGGCCTGGTTCGTGTACGCCTGCGCGCCGTTGTAGATCGCGTCGATCCCGGCGAGCTGACCCGCGCCGGTGCCGACCGTCGGATCGGCCGTCGGCCCCGTGGCGGCGTCGAACCAGCGCGACCCGCCGTCCTCGCTGAAGCCGGGGACGTGACTGCGGAAGACGGTCACGGCCTCGGAACCGGAGTTTCCGTAGTCCGGGCCCCAGGTGATGGTGCCGGACGCCGCGCCGGCGAGCACGTCGCCGGACAGGCCGAACTCGGCCACGAGCGCCGGGTCCGCCGGGAAGCCGGCCGCCGGCAGTTCGATGGTGACCTCGGCCGCGCAGCCGAACAGGCCGAAGGGCGCGTTCTGCTGCAGGACGTCCTGGGTGACCGTGCCGTCGGGCGCGGTCAGCGTCACGAAGAGCGCCGCCGTCACGCCGAGACAGTTGGCCGCGGTCTGGGCCGGGAGTCCGTTCAGGTTCTCGAACCCGTTCAGCGCGTACACCGAGTCGATGCGGACCGAGTACTTGCCCGGCTGGAGCAGCTGGCTCTGGCCGATGTTCGCGATCAAGTCGAACGCGTTCGTCGGCGGCGCCGGGCCGCTGAAGATGCCGGTCGCGGGGTCGATGGTCGGGCTCGGCCCGATCGTGAGCTCTCCGGACCCACCGATCACGCGCGTTTCCGACACGACCGCCGCGGTACGCCCGGCGGCCGTGCTGCGGGGCGTCGCCGCGGCGCCGCCCACGCTCTGCGAGACGGCGACCAGACGGCGGCCGGACTCGAGCGAGCTTCCGCCCGGCGCGAGCGGCGTGTTCAGATCGAACGACGTCACGGCGTAGAAGTACGTGACGCCGTTGATCAGCCCCGGACCGTTGCTCGGATCGGGGAACTGCCCGCCGCGGTCCACCAGGGTGAACTGGAGCCCGGTGTCCTGAAGACACGCGGCTGGCTCCTGGCCCACCAGCTCCGGCAGGATCGGCACGCAGAAGTCCGCCGTATCCGCCCGTACGGTCAGGAACGAGCTGTCGACGACCTGCACGCTGTCGGTGGTCGTGATCACCGACCCGAGCCCGTCCTTGAGGTCGTACTGCGCGATCAGCGACCACGGGTCGGAGGCGCGCACCTTCCGGTACACGCGGAAGCCCTGGAAGTCGAACTCCTCGAAGACGTCACCGAGCCCGAAGTTGTCGGCGATGTCCGCGAACGGGTCGCGGGCGTCCACCGGGTCCGAGCTCCAGGTGAGGAAGGTCTGCATGTCGCCCGGAATCGCCGTGACCGTGGGGGCCGGTGGCGGGCTGGGCAGCAGGAAGTTGTTGTCGAACAGGTTGCGCGCGTCGAGCACCTGCTTGAAGAGCGACGGGTAGGCGGTGTTTTCCACGCCGCGGCCCATGATCTTCTCGATGATGCGCGCGGTGTCGCCCGGGACTCCGTGCGGAATCAACGTGCCCGGGGTGAAGCCCGGGACGTTGAGCACCGGCGCACCGCCGACCAGGCCCACGACCACCTCGACGCTGTCGCCCGGGGGCAGGTCGAACGGACCCGTCGCGTGGAAGTACCGGGTATCGGCGACCGAAGGCTGGTCGACGAAGCCGAACCCGGGGGGCGCGCCGGCGACCTGCGACTGCTCGGCCGCGTTCAGGTTGCCCGAGTAGTAGCGCCAGGACTGCGCCGCGTCCGTCGGATCGGGGAACGTCCCGCCGCGCGTCGTCAGGGAGCCGAAGCTCTGCCCGATCTCGTGGATCCGCAGGCTGTCCTGCGCCGCGAGGTCCCCGAAGGCGGCGAGCTCGCGCAGCTCGACCAGCGTCTCCTGCTCGATCGGCGGCACCACGCGCACGACGCCAGCCGTGTTCGTGACGATCGTGTCGCCGGTGTTGTTGTAGGGAGAGCGCAGGAAGGTGGTGCCGACGAAGCCCGGCACGGAACAGAATCCGCACTGTGCGTAGGGCTCGAAGTCCTCGGCCTCGAAGTCGCCCAACCAGATCGTGCCGATGTTGAGCGCGACGCTGTCGTTCAGGAACGGCACGAACGAACCGAAGTTCTCATCCAGCTCGTCGCTCGACACGTCGGCGTCGTGTCCCACCGCCAGGTAGACGTCCTCCAGCGTCCAGCCGTCGGCCGGCACGGACAGCGAGGGGTTGGCGTTCCGGAAGAGGTCGGTGTTCGAGATGTTCTTGATCTTCAGAATGAAGAACAGCATGTCCTTGAAGCCTTCGAGCGTGAAGGTCAGGGAGTGCTGTACGATCTCGATCCCCATCGGATGGCCGCCCGGCACCGTGAAGGACGGGTTGCCGTCCCAGTAGCGGGTGCACGTGTCGAGCTGGGAAAGGCTGTTCACCAGCTCCCCGGTCTGCGGGTTGGCCAGCTGACACGTCGCGGGCCAGTTCGCGATGTCGTCGGGCGCGTCGGAGTGGTAGATCCCGTCGAGCGCTCCGCACTGCGCGTTCGTGGCGCTCACGTTGAAGCAGTGGGCCGCGACGAAGCCGCTCGGATCGACGGGGTCGCGGGCCGCGATCTGCAGGCCCGCGAGGAACACGTACTGGTTCGTGGTGCCGATCGGCCAGAAGCCGCCGCCACCGGTCGTGCTGCCGAACGTGTTCGTGCAGATGCTCCCGTCGCTCCGAAGGCCGCAGAGCCAGTTGTTGACGTTGAGCGTGAAGTCCGCGTCACCCGCACCGAACAGGTTGACGCTCCCCACATCGAACGCGCTCCGCCGGGCCTGCAGCTCCTCATACTTCTCGAGGCTGGACTGGGCCTGGAGCGCGCCGGCCCAGAGGCTGGCGGCCCCGAAGATCGCCAGCGCACGGCCGAAACGATTCCGGCACAAGATTCTCTTCAACGGATTCCTCCCGTAGTGGCTCGGGGCGGGCGCCGTCCGGCGCCCGCCCGTTCCGTCCACAGCGACGGTCATTAGAACTCCCATTCGATTCCGAAGCGGATTTGCCGCGGCTGCCCGAAGAACTGGCCCGGCGGCACGGTGATCTGATTCCCCCAACCGCTGTACAGGAACGACAGCGCCGAGGTGAGCTGCTGCTCGTCAATGGACAGCACGCCGTCGCCGTCGCCGAAGAACACGTCGCGGCGACGGAACTGCTCGCGCTGGATCGCGCTCAGCGGGTCGCCGCCCAGGGTGGCGTCCTCGTCGGCGTAGGCGATGTCCTCTTCGAACACGCGCGGTGCGCCGGCGGTGTTGTTGTTCAGGAAGTTCGCACCCGGGTTCAGCTCGTCGCCGGTGATCGTGAACACGGTGTTGGTGTTCTTGAAGTTGGCGACGTTGCGAACGTCGATGTAGCCGCGGACCGTCATGTCGTTCGGGAGGCTGAAGCCCTTCCCGAGGCTCATGTTGAGCAGGTAGGTCCACGGCAGCCGCGACCCGTTCAGCTCCTCGGTGAAGACGGGGTCCGGCCCGAGGATGTTGGACGTGGCGCCGCTCGTCCGGGTGCGCGTGTACGGCGTCCCGGCGCGCGCCGAGAACGCCACGTTCCCGGTGATGTTGCGCAGGATCGTGTTGAGCGCGTTGCGCTCCGCCAGGAAGTCCTCGGGCGCCGTGAAGACCAGCGTTCCGGTGAAGGTGTGCGGCTGCTCGAAGTCCGCCGGCAGCGCCGCCTGCGGAGGCGTGAACGCCTCGCCGGTCACCGGGTTCGTCTGACGGCCGATCGTCTGCAGGAACTGCGTCGGATCGGAGCCGGTCGTGCGCGTGGTCAGGTAGCTGTAGTTGAGCTGCGCGAACAGCGCCTCCGACCACCGCCGGCTGATGCGTGCATCGAATCCGCGGATGTAGCCGAAGTCTCCGTTCGTGAGGAAGCGGACGGTCTTATCACCCTGCCCTGGGATGGCGAGGTTGGCCGTGCGGAAGGCGATGTCGCCCTGCTTCTCACGCGTGTACCCGGAGATGTCCACCACCGTCTGCGGGTCGAACGAGTGCGTGAACCCGAACTCGTAGCCGATCGTCCGCCCGAAGTCCACGGGCCGCCCGAAGATGTTGTTGGGGTTGGTCTTCGAGAGGTCGTTCGTGATGCCTCCGAACAGGAAGTTGAGCGGGGGCGCCTGCGTGAAGTGCCCGTAGCTCAGGCGGAACTGCGTGTTCTCCGTCACGGGGAAGCCGACCCCGAGGCGCGGGCTGAACTGCCAGACCGTCTCCTGCGCGATGAAGTTCGGGGTGATCAGGCCCTCGACCGGGTCGTTCACCGGGATCGCGAAGCCCGGGATCTCGGGGTACATCACGTCGCTGTCGAACATGTCGACGCGGCCGCCGATCTCCAGCACGATCTCGCCGATGTCGATGCGGTCCTTCGCGAAGAAGCCGGCGATGACCGGGGACGCCGCGTAGACGTTCTGGAACGTCGGGCTTGTGTTGCTGACGCCGCTCTGCGCGGTGCCGAAGGCGCTCCCGGACCCGATGTTCTCGATGTCCTTCCAGTAGACCTCGCCCCCGATGCCGATGCGGTTGTAACGGTTGTACTGCCAGTCGAGGTCGGCCCGGACCGAGAACGTCTCCTCCGACCGATTCCCGTATCCGTAGAAGCCGCCGCCCGCGTAGTCCTGCAGCCCGAAGGGATTGTCGGTGCCCGTGCCGCGGAACTGGTAGAGCGTGTTGGCCTCGTCGATCGTGTAGCGCTCGCCCGTCTCGGGATTGATCAGCGTCTCGAAGGGGACGAGGAAGCCGAGCGACGGATTCTGCTGGATCGAGTCGTAGCGGGCGAACCAGGCGTCCACCGTGTAGGAGTCCTCGAAGGGGAACTTGAAGTCCTCGAACGTGAAGCCGAGGAAATCGCCCTCCATCGGGTACTTGCTGCCGTTGATGACGGCCAGCGTGTCGGCGAGCGTCTCGCCGAGCATCCCGCGCGTGAACTCGTCCTTGCCGTAGCCCACGTTGACGCGCAGCGTGGCGCTGCTCTCCGAAGTCTGGAACAGCAGGTGCTCCAGGCCGCCGCGCAGCAGGTAGTTTTTGTCCCGACGCGCCAGCAGCCCGTGCGGGCGGAACTGCATGTCGGGGAGGAAGAAGCGCCGCTGGATGCGGCCGACCGTCAGCCCCGCGTTGTAGCGGGTGCCCGCGCCCGTCCCGCCGCGCAGCGTCAGGTTGAGGTTGTACTCGTCGCCGTTGTTCCAGGGCAGGCGTCCGTCCAGGTCGCCCAGCTCCCTGAACTGGTTGACCTCCGTCCCGTCGTCGAGCGTCGTCATCTCGCCCGTGGGGGCGAAGAAGCGATCCGGCTGACCGGGGAGCGTGAGCCCGAGGTTGGCGAAGCTGACCGAGCCGATCTCGTCACCGAGGAACGTCGGACGCGCGTCCTTCTGCCCGACCGCGACGCCGGAGAGCGAGAAGCCCAACGCGTCGCCGAGGATCGGGCCGCTCACGCTCATTTCGAGGCGGTTGTGCCCATAGCTGTTCTCGGGCGAGATCTCGTCGGTCTGGAAGTTGATGTTGCCGCTGAACTCCGTGCCGCCGCCGCGCGAGACCAGGTTGATGACGCCGGACTGGGCCTGGCCGAACTCGGCGCCGAACCCGCCCAGGAGCACGTCCACCTCTTCGACGGCGTTCGTCTGGAGGCTGATCTCGCTCTGCGCGCCGGAGTTGAAGTTGCGCACCAGCACGCCGTCGATGAAAACGGCGGCCTCGCCGGGCCGCCCGCCGCGGATCACCTGGCCGAGCCGGCTGCCCGTGTCGACGACGCCGGGCTGCAAGGCGACCACCGCGCGCACGTTGTCGAGCGGCACGGCGTCGACGACTTCGCGCGTCACGATCGCCTTGGACAGCGTCTGGTCCCTCGGCACGAGGGGGTTGGTCTCACCCTGGACCGTGATCCCCTCGATCTGGACCGCCTGCGTGGACAACTCGAAGTCCACGGTGGCCGTCTGACCGGCCAGCACGCGCTGACCCGTGACGGTCACGGTGCCGTAGCCGATGAACTGGGCGCGGATGTCGTGGACGCCGGCCGGAACGTTGTTGACGAAGTAGTAGCCCTCGTCGTTCGCGACGTTGCCGAGCGTGGTGCCGACGACGGTGATTTGGGCGCCCGGCAATGGCTGTCCGGACTCCGCGTCGATCACTTGACCCTCGACCTTTCCTGCCGTCGCCTGTGCGACGAGAGAGGCCGAGGACACGGCGACCGCGAGCCCGACGAGAAATGCCGAGGATGCGACGCGCCTCGCGAGAACGTGCATGGATACCCTCCTACGGGATGAATTCAGACACGCGCGCT
>DATHRK010000079.1:0-9232 GCA_035465395.1 Longimicrobiales bacterium
CAACATCGCGTCGATCCACCGCTTCAGCAGCTCGGGGGCGCGCGTGGTGCTGACCAACGGCGAAGAGATCGTCCTGAAGGATTCCAACGACGTCGACGATGGCAACCGCGGCATCATCATCGCGGATCCGCAGCTCGGCCAGGTCACCGTGGACTGGGACGAGTTCCTCGACCTCACGTTCTCCCCCGCTCCCGCGGACGCCGCCCCGCGGTCGCGCTTCGACGGCGGCCGCCCCCTGCGCGGCACGGTCGAGCTGGCCGACGGCCGGTCGATCTCGGGGGCGATCCGATGGGACAACGACGAGGAGTTTTCCTGGGAGGGCCTGGACGGCGAGGCCGACTACGTCGAGATGGACATCGAGTTCGCCAACATCGCGTCGATCCGACGCCTCGGTGACGACGGCGCGGAGGTCACCCTCAGGGATGGACGGACGTTCGAGATGACCGGCTCGAACGACGTCGACGATCACAACAAGGGCATCTTCGTGACGGACGCCGACGGACGCGTGGCCATGGTTCGCTGGGACGATTTCCGGACGGTCCGCTTCGATGATTGACGAGCTTTTGAACCAAGGGCGCCGCCACGGTATCCCAACTACGTGGGACCGCCCTCGCGCGGACCGGACCGTCGCTCGCAACGCCTCTCAGCGCCGCAGGAGACACTGATGAAGATCGCCATAGCAGCCGGTGCAGCCCTCGCGGTCGGTATCGCCGCATTCCAGGCAGACCTCCCCTCCACACACCCGGCCTTGGCGCAGCAGGCGAGGCAGCACGTGGACGATGCCAGGGCGCACGCCGGGCTGCAGGGGCTCGAGGTGTTGGAGGGGCTCCGCGGGCTGGAGAGCCTCCGGACGCTCGAGGAGCTGCAGCACCTCGACCACCTCGACCACCTCGATCGGCTCGACGTGATCGACCACCTCCGGGTGCTCGATCATCTGGACGTCCTCGACGACCTCGAGGATCTGGGCGACATCCGCTACCTGGACGACTACAGGGGCCCTGGAGACCACGTCTCGTGGGACGATTGCGACTACCGCGATGAGCGCTCCCTGGACGCTTCGACCGACGGCATCGGCATGCTCGCGATAGGGTCGGGGTCGGGCGGCCTGCGGGTCGAAGGGCGCGAGAACGTGTCCACGGTGTCCGTCGAGGCGGAACTGTGCGCCTCCGACCAGGACCTCCTGGACGACCTGGACGTGCGCTTCGAGCGGCAGAGCGACCGGCTGATCCTCGACACCTTCTATCCCGAGCGCGACAACCGGAGCTGGTGGGACGGCGATCGTTACGCCCGCATCGAGCTGGTGGTGGTCGTCCCGATCGGCATGGCGCTGGGCATCGACGACGGCTCGGGCTCGATCGAGGTCTCGCACGTCGGCTCGCTCGTGATCCACGACGGCTCGGGCTCCATCGACGTGTTCGACGTCCGCGGCGACGTCCGCATCGACGACGGCTCGGGCGAGGTCGTGCTGCGCGAAGTGGCGGGCACCGTGGAGATCGAGGACGGCTCGGGTCCGCTGCGCGTGGAGGACGTGCGTGGCGACGTGGACATCGACGACGGCTCGGGAGAGCTGGAGGTGGTACGCGTGCAGGGCGACGTGACGGTGGACGATGGCTCCGGCGAGGTGCGGGTGACCGACGTCGGACGCAGCGTCACGGTGAGCGACAGCTCCGGCAGCATCCGCGTCCGCGACGTGCGTGGAGACTTCCGCGTGCGCCGCGACGGCTCCGGATCGATCGACCACAGCAACGTGGCGGGCACCGTCGACCTGCCTCGGCGCAGGTAGGAAATCCGGCCTGCCTGCAACCAATCGGGCGGCCGGGGAGTCGAAGGAGTACAGAGAACGACGCGCACGGCGTCCGCAGGCTGAAGCCGGAGGATCGGCGAGGCCTGTCCGGGGGTTCGGTCATCTTCCTGGGGTGGTGGCCGGCCCCCATCTCTGTGCCCTAGAATCCGCGACGGTCGGGGTCGGTCCCCGACGGTCTCTCGCGGTTCAGGAGCCTCGCATGCTCAGCAACGACGCGCTCGACGGCCGGGTTATCCTGGTCACCGGCGGGACGGCCGGCCTCGGACTGTCGATGGCGGGCCGATTCCTGGAGCTCGGAGCTTCCGTCTCCATCTGCGGGCGAGATCCCGGTCGGTTGCAGGAGGCCGTCGCGTCGCTCCGCGATCGGTTGGCGGCGGACGCGGACGGGGGGCAACCGACAGAGCCGGACCAGCGCATCCACGGTTCGTCCTGCGATGTGCGCGACTTCGACGCCGTCGCTGCATGGGTGTCGGAGGCCGAGGCCCGGCTCGGCACGCCGAACGGCCTCGTGAACAACGCCGCCGGGAACTTCCTGGCGGCCACCGAAGACCTTTCGCCCAACGCCTTCGACACGGTCGTGCGCATCGTCCTGCACGGGACCTTCCACGCCACCCTCGCGGCCGGGCGCCGGATGATCGCCGGGGACGGCGGGGCGATCGTGAACATCGTGACGACCTACGCGGAGACCGGCTCGGCGTTCGTGATCCCGTCGGCGGCGGGCAAGGGCGGTGTCCTGGCGATGACGCGCTCCCTCGCCGTGGAGTGGGCCACCTACGGGATCCGTGTGAACGCGATCGCGCCCGGCCCCTTTCCCACCGAGGGCGCGTGGTCCCGGCTCCTTCCCACACCCGAGCTGGAGCGGGAGGCGCTGGAGCGCATCCCCGCCGGCCGCTTCGGGGAGCACCGCGAGCTCGCCGACCTGGCGGCGTTTCTGCTGAGCGACGCCTCGAGCTACATCACGGGCGATTGCGTCACGATCGACGGCGGGCGCACGATCGCCTCCGGTGGCGAGTTCAGCGCCCTGGTTCGGCGCCCCCGGGAGGAGCTGAAGGCGGCCTTCGCGGCGCTTCGCGGTCGCTCGTGACGGCGGCGGTCCGGCGGCCTCCCCCGTGAGCCCGGCGGTCCGGCGGTCGCTCGTCGCGCTGGCGATGGGCGCCCTGGCAGGGTGCGCCGCCGCTTGCGGGGGCGTCCCCGCCGGCAATCCGCTGCCAGACCTGGAAGCCTTCGACTCGGCCGCCGGGCGGAGCTACCGCGTGCTCTGTCACTTCCCGTGTGCCGGCGCGGCCGCCGAGGCCGCGCACGTCGCCGACCTGGCCGGGGCACGCGCCGCGGCGCTGTTCGGGCTGGGTCCCCCGGGCGAGTCGGTTCCTGCTGCTGGCCACGACGCGCTGCCGGCGATCCGGCTCTACCGCACCGAGGCGTTTCGCGAGGTTGCCCGTTCGCTCACCCGAGATCACCTCGAGGAGGGCGCCGCGTTTTCGAGCCCCCAGCGACGCACGGCGTTCATCGAGCTGATCCCCCCGGTCGACTCCGCGGCGCTGCGTAATCGCGGCCTGCCGGCCCCCACGCTGCGCCTGGTGGCCCACGAGGCCGCCCATCTCGCCCTGGCAGAGGCGGCCGGGGGCGCGCCCGGCTTGCCGGACTGGCTCTCCGAGGGGGCCGCTCTGGCGGTCGAGCGGGAGGTCGCGCGGCGGCGACGCCTGTTCGCAGGAACCCGCGACCCGCGGTTCGCCGCGCAGACGTGGCGGACCTACGCGCTCCTGCGGACCGGTCGAGGGGCATCCCTGGGCGCCGTGCTGACGGAGGGGCCGAACGTCGCGTCCGACCGCTACGGGTACGCGCTGCGGGCGCTCGCCTTCGCCTTCCTGCGGCGGGAGCGCCCGGACCTCTGGTCCAGGCTCGTCGAGGCCGCCGGTGAAAGGTTGGGCGATGAAGGCGTCGCCGATTCTCTGGCTGCGGTCGCCTCCACCGCCATCGAGGCGTCCGCGGGCGGCGCCGGGGCGCTGGACGAGGCCTTCGCGGCGTTCGTGGAGGCCTCCGCGGCCACCGTGGGCTGGCTCGAGCTGAGGAGCCTGGCGGGCCCCGGGGACGCGCTCCCCCACGCCGGTCTGCCGCGTGGCCGCGTCACCGTGCTGTCCAGCGATCCCTGGCGCGGCGAGGCGATCGCGGTCTCGGGGACCATCGCGATCGATCCCTCGAGCCGGGGCGCCATGGCGCTGGCGCTCGCCGGGCTGGGCCGGCGGCAGCTCGTGATCGCGTTCGACCGCGCCGCGGCCCGGGTCGTGGCGCGCACAGAAACCTCGCTCGGCGGGCGGGCCTCCTCGGTCGACACGCTCGCGTCTGCGGCGATCGAGCTTGCGTCGCGGTTCGACTTCGAGGCGCGCCTGGCCCCCGGCGCGGAGGGCGGGCGCGCGCTCCTGGAGGTGTCCGTCGCGGGCGCCGAGGTCCTGCGCGTCGCGGTAGACCGGGCGGACGCTCGCGGCGACTGGGGCGTGATCGCCGAGCCCGGCGCGGCCGGGGTATGGAGCGCGCTCGCCGCGACCGAGCCGGAGAGGTAGGGGGCGCCGGCGGCTCGGGCGTAGCCGGTCGCCTAGGGCACGGCGGGCGGTGCGCCGCCGGTGAGCACGGCGACGCCGCTCGCGGAGACGATCCGCCCGGCCGTAAGCAGCTCGCCCGCGGGGGCCTCGACGGCCAGCGACTCCAGCACGAGGACGCCGGCGCCCTCCCCGGAGGCGTCGACCAGCGCCACGATCGCCTGGTCACCCACGAGATTGACGTTGGAGGTCGGTGTCGGGAGCCGGCCGTCCGCGTCCCCCGCCCGGCCGCCGGCATCGCGGAACGGCGGGGCGTCGACCAGCGGCGTGAGGTCGGCGACGTAGGTGGCGTCGCCTCGGACGACGCGGATCCGGAGTCCCTCGAGGAACGCCCGCAGGTCATCGCCCCCGGTCGGCACGGGCCGCCTGTCGAACGCCGAGAACCGGAAGAGCGTGCCCGCCGGGACGTTCGGGATCCCGTCCGCGAGATTGGCGTTCGCGTAGACCTGCCTCATCCGAGCGCGGTCCTCATCGCGCATCGGGCCGCCCCACAGCAGGTTCAGCGAATCGAGACGCGCCAGGAGCGGCGCCGGGACGTGCGCCTCGGGCGCCTCCGCGCCGAAGTGATCCCGTAGGTAGCGCACGACCTCTGCCAGATCCTGCTCCGCGTCCGTGACGCCGAGCCGCGCCGCGTCGCCCACGGCTTCGGCTTCCGCTCTCGCCACGAGCTCCGGCACGCGGTCCGTCTGGCTGCGCAGCGCGGTGCCGACCGCCCCCCAGGGGCCGGTCGCCGCGAAGACGAGCAGCGCCACCATCGTGATCGGGATCTCCTTCAGGACCGGCGGCCGTCCCTTCAAGCGCCGCGCGATGCCCGTGATGGCGAGCGCGAGGAGACCGGCCAGGGCCACCATGCGGATGTGGCGAAATTCGGTCCAGCCGTACTGGTCCACGCGGAGCCAGAGCGCCCACATGCCCAGGCCCACCAGGGGCACGGCCAGCCACGGGAAGAAGCGGATGATCCGCGCCGCGACCGGGGGCTCCTCGAGCCAGTGGAAGGGCTCCAGCGCGATCGCGCCGGCCAGCCACATCGCGCCGGCGGCCAGCACCAGGGGGGAGACGAGGTTCTGCGGGACCTCGGCGAGGAACGCGATCCGCACCATGTAGGCGTAGAGGATCGCCGTGTAGACGATCAGCAGCGGCAGGAGCAGGTAGAGGCCGACGCGCCGGGCGCGCACGAGGGCGGCGTCGCGGTCCACCTCGACTGCGGCGGCCAGGTCGGGCGCCGCGCCGGCCATCGCCCAGGTGCCCACGCCGATGACGATCCAGGAGAAGATGTGGAAGTACGTCTCTTCGTCCGTGACCGAGAGGTCGAAGAGGGTGTCCACCGAGGCGACGGCGATCGAGATGCCGATCGCCAGCAGAAGCGCCATTCCGTACACGGTGATCGCGCGCATGGCGACGCGCTGGAAGAAGATCCAGAAGCGGGCGCGCTCGCCCGCCAGGGCATTCCACGGAGGCTGCGCCGCCTGCGCGGCGCGGTCGCGCATGAGGAGAGGCGTGAGGGTGAGCAGCGCGAGGGACGCGCCGAAGAGCAGCCAGCTCCGCCACGCCTCCGAGATCACCGTCTCGAACACCAGGCCGCCGTACAGGGCCCCCACCAGCAGCGCCGCGCCCGTGATCGACCAGCGCGTGGACGGGCGGATGGAGTCGGACGCGCGCAGGATGCTCGCGCCGAAGACGAGGGGCAGGGCGATCGCGACGGCGATGCCGAGGCGGGTCCACGTTTCCAGGACCCCGGCATCTTGCGCCGCGATGGCCCAGGATGCCGAAAACGCGACCAGCCAGCCGAGCGCCACCTCGACCGGGGCCCAGGTCAGCGCGGCGCGGGCGTCGGCCGCGTAGCCGCGGAAACCCGCCAGAATGCGGTTCATGTCACCCCCTCGCGACGGGCGGGAGCCGGCGTCTCGGACCCCGCCCGTCGTGCTACCGAGGGAGCCCTATCGCCAGGCCGCCGGAAGCCTCCGAACCACGACCTGCGGAACGTCCCATTCGTCCCGTTCGATATACGCCGCGCGTCCGTCGCGCGCGAACGCCGCGGGCACGTCTGTCCCGGCGGGAAGCGTGCCCACGTAGGTGCCGTCCGCACCGACGACATCGATCGGGCCACCGTCGACGCCGGCAGCGGGGCTGCGCACGACCCAGATGCGGCCGTTCGGCGCGGCCACGAGGGTCCGGATCACCGGCATCGTCTCGGCGAACTGCATGTCGGCCAGGGCGCGCTCGATCATCGCCTCGTTGGCCCCGCCGCCCGTCGAGGTGCTCGTGTTGCCGTTGTTGGACTCGACGCGGATCATCCCGCGGCCGCTGGCCATCGCCTCACGGCGCTCCGCCCGCGCGGCGTCACGGTCGGCGTCCGACACGGGGCGCGGCGCCAGCGGACGCGTCAGCACGTGCGAGACGGAGCCGTCCGGTGCCACGACCTGGACGGCGTAGTCGACGCCGTTGGAGACCGCGAGACCGCCGCCCGCCAGCGCGACCCAGTCCACGTCCGGAGTGAACATCGGTGGGGCGGACACCATCACGGTCCGCTCGTTGCCGCTCCCGCCCGTGCGCACCTGCATCTGCGGTGCGTCCGCCTCGTACATCAGCCGCGGCTCGACACCCTCCTCCAGGGAGACGTGCAGGATCCCCTGCTTGTCGCTCATCTGCGGCTCGCCGCCCCCCGCCTCGCCGAAGCCAGCTCCGAAGCGGCTGGCCGGAACGATCAGTCCGCCTCCGGAGTGGACGTTCATTTCACGCACGAAAGGCCCGAGCTGTCGCGAGAACAGCACGTTCCTGTCGAACTCGCCTCCCCGGTCGAAGATGCTGAAGGCGCCCCTGCCGAGGTCCGCGACGACGACCTTGCCGTCGGCGGTGATCGCCAGGTCCGTGATCTGTCCGAGCTCGCCCGGCCCCTGGCCCTTCTTGCCGATCTGGCGAAGGAACGAGCCATCCGGTCCGAACACCTGGATCCGTCCGTTGTCGCGATCCGCCACGTACAGGTTGCCGTCCGGGTCGAACGCGACGGCGGGCACCTCGGAGAACATCTCGAACTCCGCCCCCTCGGCCACGCCCACGGACCAGAGCGTCTCCGGCGCCCCCGCAAGGGCACGGTCGCGTTCGGCGACCTGGACCTCGCGCTGCGCGAGGGCGGCGTCCGGGAGCGCGATCGCCGCGAACAGCGCCGCCCCCAGCCCGAGCCGCGCCAGACGCGACGGCCTATCACTCCATGGTGCCTGCATTTTTCCTCCTGTCCAATCCGTGACGGGCGTTCGTAGAACCGACGTGGGATGCGGATTCGGGCGTCGCGGGTTGCTCACGCCGCGTAACCCGTTGCCCGAGAGCGTGATGATCGGCTGATGATCGTGCGCGTGCATCGTGAGAGCCCATGACCCGTCAGCCCCAGGAGGCCACCTTGCACGCCGACACGAGGCTCTCGCTGCTCCGCTTTCCGTACACCCATCTCGAGGCGTTCGCCCCGGATCGACGCTGGCCCTCGGAGCCCGGTGCCCTGATCGTCTGGAAGCTCGAAAGGGCCGACGCCCAGACCTCCGAGCTCCGATTCGTCATGGATCGGCCCGCCTCCGTGCCGCTGGCCGTCGTGCTTCCGCCGGCCGAGGAGATCGAACGGGTCGTGCCCCTGATCGAAGAGCTACCGGCCCTGCGTCCGCGCATTGTCCTGCCCACCCACCGGCTGGCCACCGCGGATCGCCTGCGCTACCTGCTCGCGCAGATGCCGCCCAACATGCCGAGAGCGCTCCTGGAACACCTCCGCCATCGCTCCCTGCTGCCCACGCCGCGCGTCCGGGAGGAGGTGGGCCGAATCCTCGAGCTCTCGCCGACCACGCGTTCCATCAGCGCCCTGTCGCGCCGGATGTACACGTCCCGTCGGACGTTGGGCCGTGTCTTTTCGAGCGCGGGCCTGCCCGCACCGTCGCACTGGCTCCAGTTCGGCCGCTTGATGCACGTCGTCGTGCAGATCCAGAACAGCGGAGACACCGCCATACACCGCATCGCGCTGCGGGCAGCCTATCCCGACGGATTCACCATGAGCAACCAGATGAAGCGGCTGCTCGGGGTCCGGCCCTCCGACGTGCGAGTCTGGCTGGGATGGGAGTGGGTGGTGGAGTCCTGGATTCGGGGGGAGCTGGAGCGGGGCGGGATCGACCGTGAACGCTATCGGTTGAACTAGCGTAGTGGCGCGTCAGAAACCGGCCATGGCCGCCTCCTCGGGCGTCAGCTTCGGCACGAGCTCGGCGGCGTGAGCGATGACGTCGCCTCTGATCACCGCCGCCACGATCTCCGGGTCGAACTGCGTGCCCGAGCAGCGGTCCAGTTCGGCCCGGACCGCGTCCTGGCTGAGGGCCTTCCTGTATGGACGGTCGGAGAGCATGGCATCCAGGGAGTCGCACATCATGATGATGCGCGAGGAAAGGGGTATCTCCATCCCCTTGATCTTGTCCGGATAGCCGGTCCCGTCGAAGCGCTCGTGGTGGTTGCGCACCCCGCGGATGATCTCGTCAGGCAGGTTCGTGAGCTCCCGCAGCAGCTCCGCCCCCTTCGACGCGTGCGCGCGGATGATCTCGTACTCCTCGTCGGTCAGCACGCCCGGCTTGCGGATGATCTGCGCGAACGCCGGGTCGATCTTGCCGATGTCGTGGAGCAATCCCGCGGTCTTGATGTTCTCGATCTCGCGGGACGGCAGCTTCATCTCCTCCGCGATGCGGACCGCCAGTGTCGACACCCGGATCGAGTGCCCCGACGTGTACGGATCACGGGTCTCGATCGTCTTGATGAGCACGTTGAGCAGCGCCCGGTTCGCGTGCTCGAGCTGGCTCTTGGAGATGTACGAGTA
>DATHRK010000080.1:0-11974 GCA_035465395.1 Longimicrobiales bacterium
CGCGTCATCCTCGCCGAGGGCCGAGCCGACGCCGAGCTCCAGCACGTGTCCAGCCTCATGACCACGTCGCTGGAGGCCCTGCGCGCCTACCTCGAGGGCGAGCGGGCCTACCGCGTCAGCGCGTGGGACGACGCCCGCGCCGCCTACGAGCGGGCCGTGGGTTACGATTCCACGTTCGCCCTGGCGCATCTGCGGGCCGCGCAGACCATCGGATGGGGAGACGCCGGGAGCGCAGCAGTGTTTCGGCACCAGGCCGCCGCGCAGCGCTTCGGGGAGCGGCTCCCGAACCGGGAGCAAGCGCTTCTCGCGGCGCTCTCCGGCGTATCGCGGGCCGACGTGAGCGCCCTCTCGGAAGCCGAAGCCGCCGTGCGCCGGTATCCGGATGATCCGGACCTCTGGAACGCCTTAGGTGAGCTGCAGTTTCACGTAGGCCAGAAGGCGATGCGCCCGGTGGAGGACGCGTTGGAGTCCCTGGAGCAAGCGGCGTCGCTCGCCCCGGACGTCGCGCCGTACTGGATCCACATCGTGGACTACCAGCTTTCCTACGGAGACAGCGCCGCCGCCGCCGAGGCCCTGGAGCAACAGCGTCGCCTCCTGAAGGATACCGTGGAGTCGGGAATCTACCTGCGTCATCGCGCGGGCTTCGATCTCCTCCACGGCGATTCCGCCAGCCGGGCGCAGGCCCTCGCGCTCATTCGCGACCGTACGGTTTACCCGAGCTCCGCCATGCGAGGCCCCGAAAGGCTGGAGGCCAGCGAGGCGTGGTGGCGGGCGTTGTGGGAGGAGGAACCGCGAGCCGGACCTCGCTACGCGACTGTGCTTTCCGACCGCGGTCGAATGCGCGCGGCGCTCGCGCTCTTCCCGCGCAGCACGCAGACCGGGGCCATGCTGCGGCAGACTGCGGTCGAGTTCGGCTTCTTTCCCGCCGATTCCGTGCGCGATCTCAACTGGGAAGGCGACGAAGTCGGTCGTGCCTTTTCGGCGATTTCTCTGCAGGAGCCGGACGCCTTCGCCCGCCACCGCGCTGCGCTTGCGGAGGAGGTCCGAGAGTGGCGCGAGCGGAACCCCGACTCCGAGAACGGACCGGGAGACTTCTGGCTCTCCTTCCTCGATGCTCGGTGGCGCTGGGCGATGGAGGGCGCTGCGGCCGTGGAGGACTCCGTGCTCGCCATCTACGAGCGATCGCCCACGGGATCGGCAGACTACCTCCTGTTCATGATGGGGGTCCTCTACGACGAGCTCGGCAACGATCGCGCGGCGTTCGAGCGGTATCGCGCGGCGGCGCAGACGATTCCCCTGGCCGCGCTGCGGGCCGCGCGGCTCGCCGACCGGCTGGGCGATGCCGACGAGGCGCGCCGGCTCTACCAGGAGCTGCTGATCGCCTGGGCGGACGCCGATCCGGAGTTCCAGCCCTGGCTGGAGGAAGCGCGCGGGTGGCTGGAGCGGGTGCCGGGCTGATGACACGGAGACTTCCTCACTCAGGAGCGAGATCATGATCTGTTCTTCCTCGACGTCCCGCCGGCGTAGCAACGGACCGGCGGTGATGCTGGCCGTCCTCGCCGTCGCGGCTTCCGCCTCCGCGTGCGCCTCCTCGGGTGGCGGCATGGAGACCGGCGACGCCGCGCCCGCCGCCGCTTCCGACGGCCCGCCGGTCAGCTTCTTCATCACCAGCGCGGGCCCCGGAGATGGCGCCAATCTCGGCGGCCTTGAGGGCGCGGACGCGCACTGCCAGATGCTGGCCGAGGCCTCCGGTTTCGGCGCTCTGACCTGGCACGCGTACCTCAGCGCGTCCGCCGCGAACGGTCGCCCCGCCGTGAACGCCCGCGACCGCATCGGCGCCGGCCCCTGGTACAACGTGGAGGGGGTCCTCATCGCCACCGACCCGGCGGACCTCCACGGCGAGTCGGCGAACCTCACCAAGCAGACCATTCTCACCGAGAAGGGTGCCCAGGTGAACGGCCGGGGCGACACGCCGAACATGCACGACATCATCACCGGGTCGCAGCTGGACGGGACCGCGTTCGCCGGCGCGGACGACACGACCTGCTCCAACTGGACCAGCAGCGCGGGTGATGGGAGCGCGCGGGTGGGCCACCACGACCGGCAGGGCGGCGGCGACAATCCTACCTCCTGGAACTCGGCGCACAACTCGCGGGGCTGCGGCCAGGCCGACCTGCAGGGGACCGGCGGAAACGGCTTCTTCTACTGCTTCGCGGTGGACGCGCCGCGCGCGTCCGACGCGGCAATGCGCAGGGGCGAGGGGTCGAGGGCCCGCTGAGGATCACCAGCGAGTCGGCCGTCACGGCGCCTCCGGTCCGACCCGGCCGGGGGCGCAGCGCACGCGTGTGCGGACGCCCCCGTCGCGGTAGTTTGGAAACGTCTGTCGCCGCCGTAGCGCAACGCCGAACCGGAGTCGCATGCCGGGTCCGTCCCTGATCGAACGCCTCAAAGCCTCGCGACTCGTCCAGGTGCTGATCGTCTACCTGGGCGCGTCGTGGGTGGTCATCGAGGTCGCGGACCAGCTCCAGGAGGCGCTGGAGCTGCCGTCGTGGCTCGTGCCCGTGGCTATCGTGCTGCTGCTGGTGGGGCTCGTCGTGATGCTGGGCACGGCCTGGGTGCAGTCGAATCCAACCACCGATGCGCGCGAAGCCGCGGGAGAGGTGCCCGACTCCTGGGAGGTCGGCCTCGGCGACCTCGTGGGCGAGATCCGTCGCGGCAAGATGCCACACCTGACCTGGGGTCGGGCGCTGGTGGGGGGCGTCGTCGCGCTGTCCCTGCTCTTCGGCCTCGCGGGTGTGTACGTGCTCCTGGGCGGTCCGTCCCCCCTGCGCGCCCCGAGCGAGCTGTCGGCCGAGGAGGCCGGCACGGGCCTGGCCATCGTGCCGTTTTCCGTGAGCGGGGTCGACGCGGACGTCTACCGCGAGGGGATGATCACGTTGCTCGGGACCACGCTTGACGGGGTGCCGGGGCTGCGCGCGGTCGACAGCCGCAACGTGCTCGCGCGCTGGGACGAGGTCGTCTCGGACCGCGAGCGGCCGGACCTGTCCGAGGTGCTCGAGGTCGCGCGGCGCGCCGGCGCCAGGTACGCCCTGATCGGGAACGCAGTCGCCGCGGGGGCCGACGTGAGCCTCGTGGCGGAGATCTACGACACCGAGTCCGGCGAGAGGATCGGGACCGCCCGGGCCCAGGCCCCGGCGGACAGCCTCATGACCCAGGTCGACCTGCTCTCGGTGGAGACCGCGCGGGTGCTCTTCGCGGGAGGCGAAGCGGGGGTCGACCTCCAGCACCTCTCCAGCCTGACCACCCGCTCGCTGGACGCCCTGCTCGCCTACATCGACGGCGAGCGCGCGTACCGTGAGGGCGACTGGCAGGGCTCGCTCGGCGCGTACGAGCGCGCGATCGAGCAGGACTCGACGTTCGCGTTGGCGCACCTCCGGGCCTCCCAGGCGCTCGGTTGGACGACGGGGCCTGGCGACCCCGAGGTCATTCGCCACATGGAAGCAGCCCGCCGCTTCTCCACCCGCCTGCCGGCTCGTGAGCGTGCCCTGCTGATCGCGCTCGTGGGGGTGCGCCACGCCGACATCGGGGCGGTGGAAGAGGCGGAGGACGCGGTGCGACGATACCCGGACGACCCGGACCTGTGGAACGCCTACGGCGAGCTGCTCTACCACGTGGGGCAGAAGGCCATGCGGCCGCGCGAGGAGGCCATCGAGGCGCTCGCCCGGGCCGCGGACCTCGCGCCGGGCGTGGCGCCGTACCGGATCCACCTCACGCAGCACGCGATCGCCTACGGGGACAGCGCCGATGCGCGCGAGGCGCTGGCCCTGGAGGCCGCGCTCATCGCGGACACCGCCGGCACCGCCGGATACCACGGCGATCACGTGGCTGCGTTCCACCTGCTGCACGGCGACTCGGTGGAGCGAGCGGCCGCGCTCGCCCATGCGCGCGCCAGCGGACCCAGTGGCTATCTGCTTTCGTCGCTTCGTGGCCTGCATCGACTCGACGCTGTCGAGGCCGCCTACGCGGCGATGTTCGACGCGGAGCCGCGCATCAATTTCGTACGAAGGGAATACGGCAGGGCGCTGATGCGCCGGGGCCGCGTCCAGGCTGCGCTCACCGCGCTACCGCGCGAAGAACCGATGGGAGCCGAGATACGAGGGGACCTGTTCGAGTACGGCCTGGTGCCCGCGGATTCGATGCGTGGGTTGACGTGGGACGATGACCCCGTCGGCGAAGCGGTGGCGGCGCTGGCGCTGGGAGACGCCGAGGCCTTCGACAGCGCGCGCCGCGCCTTCTCGAGGGAGATGGACTCGTTGTACGCCACCAACCCCGAGTTGGAGTCGGACCCGACCGGGCCGAGGGCGGCACTGCAGTTTTTGGACGCCTACCGCTTGTGGAAGCTGGACGGTGCCGCGGCGGCGCGACAAGCCATGCTGGATTTGTACGAGCACATCCCCGCGTTCCTCGCAGATCGCTTTCTCTTTCTCCTCGGCACGATCGACGAGGAATTGGGCGACGAGCAGCAGGCCTTCGAGCGGTACCGCGCCGCGGCCGAGACCGATCCGTACGCCGCGTTGCGCGCGGCGCGTCTGGCCGATCGCCTCGGAGAGACGGACGAGGCCCGTCGGCTCTACCAGGACGTGCTGATCGCCTGGCAGGACGCAGACCCGGAGTTCGAGCCGTGGCTGGAGGAGGCGCGGGGGTGGCTGGAGCGGATCCCGGGGTAGGGCGGTAGCCCCTTGCGAACCGGCTCCACGTCCGCAAGCTGACCCATGCGCTTCGATCGGCTCCTCCAGGAGATCCACCGCCGTTCGGTCTGGCAGGCCGCCGCCGTGTTCCTCGGCGCGTCGTGGGCCGTGCTCGAGGCGATCGACCTGTTCATCGAGCGCGGCCTCGTGCCGGAGTGGACGTTCACGGCCGGGTTGACGCTGCTGTTCATCGGGCTTCCCGTCGTGATCGCGACGGCGCTCGTTCAGCGGCCCCCGGGGGACGCCGCATTCGGAAGCGGACCCGATTCCGCGGGGCTAACCCCCGGCTCCGCGTCCGATCCCCCGCCCCCGCATTCCGGGGCGTCGCACGCCCCTGTCGATACGTCGACGGAACGCGGGCTACCGCCAGCCACCGCGGGAGCTTCCGGTGCACACCGGCGCCACCTCCGCCGGCTCCTCACGTGGCGCAACGCGCTCGTGGGCGGGGTGGGAGCCTTCGCGCTCCTCGGCCTCGCCGCCGGCGGCTACATGGCGATGCGCACGCTCGGCATCGGCCCGGTCGGAACGCTCGTCGCGCGCGACATCCTGTCCGAGCGCGAGCCCATCATCGTTGCGGACTTCGGGGGCGGGGCCGGCGACTCGCTTCTGGCTCATACCGTCTCCGACGCGCTGCGCGTCGATCTCTCGCAGTCGCCCACCATCACGGTCGTGACCGACGAGGCGATGGTGGACGCGCTCCGGCGCATGGGCCGGGACCCGGACGAGGCGCTGGACGACGCGGCGGCCATCGAGCTGGCGGTACGCGAGGGCATCGCGGCGGTGGTGGTGGGAGACGTCCGTGCTGTCGGCAGCGGATTCGTGCTGACCGCGCGGCTGCTCGACGCCTCCACCGGCGAGACGCTCGTGCCCGCGCGCGAGACCGCCCGCGACTCCACGGCGCTGATCGCGGCGATCGACGCACTCTCCGAGACGCTCCGCGAGCGCATCGGCGAACCGCTGTCGTCGCTTCGACGCACGCCCCCGCTCGAGCGCGTGTCGACCACCTCGCTCGATGCGCTCCGCAAGTATTCCCAGGCGCTCCGGGCGGAGAACATCGACGGGGACAACGAGCGCGCGGACGCGCTGCTCACGGAAGCCATCGCGCTCGATTCCACCTTCGCGATGGCCCACCGGAAGCTGGGCGTGATCCTGAACAACCAGGGCCGCGACCCTACGCGCTCGCGCATGGCGCTCATCCATGCGTTCCGGCATCGCGACAGGTTGCCCGAACGCGAGCGTTACATGGCCGAGGCGAGCTACCACACCACCGTCACGGGCGAGCGGGCGCGGGCCTCCAACGCGTACGAGGCCCTGCTGGAGATCGAGCCCGACAACCGCGGCGCCCTGAACAACCTCGCGGTCGAGAAGATCCGCTCCGGCGACTACGCCCGAGCGACCGACCTCCTGGAGCGCGGTCTCGCGGCCGTCGACTCGGTGGGCCTGAACGAGTGGTACAACCTCGTCATGGTGAACGGGGTCGTGCGCGGATGGGACGCCGCCGAGGCCACCCTCGACGAGGCGCGCAGCCATCTGGCGACGAACCAGGGCGTCAGCCGCATCGGCATCGAGCTCGCCGGTTCCAGGGCCGACTACGCGCTGGCGGCGGAGCGCACGCACGCGCACGCAGAACGGTTCGGCGCCGCCGCCCGGGGTGACTTCGAGTACAACCTGGGTCTGATCGAGGCGGCGCGCGGCCGGCTGAACGAGGCCGAGCGGCACATGCGCGAGAGTTCCGACCTCGCGCTCCGGGAAGAGGGAATTCCGTACTGGGCGATGGGTGACCTGATCAACGTCGCCGCGGTCGACCTCTACCTGCGTGGGCGCGTCGACCGGGCGCTCGCTCGGGTCGATACCGTCCTCCGGCGCTTCCCCCCCGAAAGCATGCCGCCGCTCGATCGCCCCTACCTCGAGCTCGCGCAAATGCACGCCGACGCGGGGGCCATCGCCGATGCGAAGGCCGAGCTCGCCGCCTACGAGCGGGCGGTGCCGCGGGAGCTGCAGGCCGGAAATCGGGAGGAGTACGAGGAGACGGCCGCCGCGATCGCCATGGCGGAGGGCCGCTACGACGACGCGATCGCCTCGCTCCGGCGGCTCGCCCCGGAAAGCGGTCCCCGTTTCGAGTACGATCTGGACCTAGCGCGGGTGTACGACGCGGCCGGGCTGCCCGATTCGGCCCGCGCCGCCTACACCAGATACCTGGAGTTCCGGGGCCTCGGGCGCGTGTACCTCGATTGGCGCTTCCGCGCGAACGCGCTGGAGCGCCTGGCGCAGCTCCACGAGGAGGCGGGAAATCTCCAGGACGCCGCGCGTTACTACGCGGCCTTCGCGGAGCAGTGGCAGGACGCGGACTCGGATCTCCAGCCGCGGGTGGAAGCGGCGAGAAGGAGGTTGCAGCAGATCCTGGCGACGACGGGCTGACCGAGGCCAGGTAGGGCTAGGAACGGCGTGGCGCATCTAGGCCCCACGCCCCGACACCCTTGCGCGCGCGCGCAGGCCGCCGGGACTATTCGTGCTACACGAAGCAGACTCTCAGGACACGCGATGACCGCCCCACCCCTGCTCGGCAGGATCAAATCCTCCCGCCTGTTCCAGGTCCTCATCCTGTACCTGGGCGCTTCGTGGGTCGTGATCGAGGTGGCCGGGGTGCTTCAGGACGCCCTGTACCTGCCCGACTGGCTGACGCCGGTCGCGCTCGTCCTCCTGCTCGTGGGCCTGGTCATCGTGCTGGCTACGGCGTGGATCCAGGGCAATCCGCAGACCGACGTGCGCGAGGCCTCGGGGGAGGTCCCCGAGACGTGGGAGCTCGACTTCGGCGAGATGGTCGGCCAGCTCCGGCGGGGGAAGCTGCCCCACCTGACGTGGCCGCGGGTATTGGTGGGCGGGGTGTTCGCGCTCTCGCTGCTCTTCGGCGTCGCGGGCGCGTTCGTGCTCCTGCGCGAGCGCGGCGGAGGCGGGCCCGCGCCGCTCGCCGCCGAGGAGGCCGGCGTCGGGCTGGCGATCGTGCCCTTCGCGGTCAGCGGGCTGGACGAGGACGTCTACGGCGAGGGGGTCATCTCCCTCCTCGCCACGACGCTCGACGGAGTGGCGGGCCAGCGCGCGATCGACATCCAGACGGTGCTGGCACGGTACGGAGAGGTGCTCGGGGAGGAGGCGCCGGACCTGGCCCGGGTGCTCGAGGTCGGGCGCCGCGCAGGCGCGAAGCACGTGCTGACGGGCAGCGTCGTGGGGACGGGCGGCACCGTACGGATGGTCGGCGACCTCTACGATGCCGAGACGGGCAGCAAGCTCGGCACGGCGCGCGCAGACGCGCCAGCGGACAGCCTGATCGTTCTGGTCGACCGGTTTTCGATCGACGCCGCGCGCGTGCTTTTGACGCAGGGGGAGGAAGGCGGCTCCGTCCAGCACCTGGCTGCCTTGACGACGTCGTCGCTGGACGCGCTCCTGGCCTACCTCGAAGGAGAGAGCGCGCACCGCAGGGTGGAGAGCGCGGCGGCGCTCGGGGCCTACGAACGCGCGATCGAGCACGACTCGACGTTCGCGCTCGCGCACCTGCGCGCCGCGGACCTGTCGGGCTGGGCCGGCGTGGCGGGTACGACGACCGCGCAGGCGATCGCGCACCTGCGGGCCGCCGAGCGCTTCCGGGACCGGCTGCCGGCCCGCGAGCAAGCCCTCCTCGCCGCCCACCTCGGCGTGCGTACCAACGACGCCACTCAGCTCCCGGCTGCCGAGGTGGCCGTACGGCGATATCCGGACGATCCGGATCTCTGGGAGGCCCTCAGCGAGCTTCACTGGCACCTGGGCCAGCGAGCGCTACGTCCGGTCGCCGAGCGCCTGGAGCCGCTGGAGAGGGCGGTCGAGCTGGCGCCGAACTTCGCGCCGCATTGGAACCACCTCGTCGACTATCACCTGTCGTTCGGGGACAGCGCTACGGCCGCGGAAGTGCTCGAGCGAGAGAGCGCGCTGTTCCCCGACTCCGGCTCCGGTCCCTGGTTCCACCAGGAGGAGTTCGACTTCCTCTACGGCGACTCGACCGCGCGAGCCCGAGCCGTGGACCGGTTTGAGGAGCGCGGAGGTGTCTCGTCGGACGCGTCGTTTCTGGGCCTCCGGCGCCTTGCGGCCCGGACGGAACTGCTGGCGCGTCTGGCCGAGGGCGATCCGGACGGCCGCTTCGCAAGTCAGCACGCGTTTCTGTTGCTGAAGCGTGGCAGGATTCGCGAGGCGCTGGAGGGCCATCCGGCATCGGAGCCCCTTGGGGCCTATCTTCGCCTCGAGTTGGTGGAACGAGCCGTCTACCCGGCCGACTCGCTCGGGCAACTGACCCTACCCGCGGTCATTGCGCGCCTACGCGCCGCCCGCATTCTCGGCGACTCCGCCATGTACGCGGCATTGATCGAGGAAATGCGCGCCGAGTCCGCAGAGGCCCTGCAATCCAACCCGTCCCTGGCCGATCTGCCTGATGGCCCGGTCGGTTCGGTTCCGATAGCGGAGGCCTTCTGGGGCGCCTTCAGCACGCCCAGCGAGCGGGCCGTGCAACGGATGTTGGAGGTGTTCCCACACGTTCCGGACGATCCGGTCAGCACGGCATGGTGGCTCGACAAGATCGCCAGCGTCTACGACGAGATCGGGGACCGGCGGAAGGCCTTCCGTTACTACAGCGCGGCCGCCGCGCAGGCGGACCCGTACGCCGCCCTCGAGGCGGCCCGTCTGGCCGACGCCCTGAGCATGCCCGACGAAGCGCGCCGCCTGTACCGGGAGGTGCTGATCGCCTGGGAAGGGGCGGATCCGGAGTTCGAGCCGTGGCTCGAAGAGGCGCGGGGCTGGCTGGAGCGCCTGCCGGGGTAGGCGAGACCCCCTCGGCGCGCACCGACGGCGCCGGACCCACGGCGCCGGCCCGGCGTCCACCGCCGGGGCGCCCGCCGAATCGACCGCGCTCAGACCTCGAAGAACCTCACCATGTCCGTCGTCACGCCCTCGGCGCCCGCCTGCCGCAGCATCGTCACGACCTGCCCGCGGTGATAGCTCGTGTGGTTGACGACGTGGCGGAGGAGCTGCCACAGGGGGTGGCGTCGCGGCTCGCCGGCGAAGTTCTCGTATTCCAGTTCGTGATCGAGGTCGCCTTCCTCGAGCCCTGCGAGGAACTCCGACCGCTCCACATCGACCGCTTCCCACTCCCGGCGAATGCCCGGCAGCGGTAGGGTCTGCCAGCCTTCGGGGAGCTCGCGCGGGGAGGTCCCCGTCCAGCGGCGCAGCCAGATCCACTCGGACTGATGGATGTGGCGCAGCGTCTCGGCGATGGACGGAAAGCTCGAGGCGGTGTCGCGGTCGAGGACCGCGGGATCGACCGTCGCGGCCGCGTCGAAGGTGCGCTCCATCGCCCAGCGGTTGAAGCGGTAGGCGGCGAGGTGCTCTTCGAGTCGGGTCATGGGTGTTTCGACGAGGCGGCCTCCGGTGCTAGAACAGCCCTTCCACGCTCCCGTCCGGCATCACCCGCATGTTCAGCGCCGCGGGCTGCGCCGACAATCCAGGCATGGTCATGATGTCGCCGGACTTGGCGACCACGAATCCGGCGCCCGCCGAGGGGGTCACCTCGCGGACGCCGATGCGGAATCCGCGCGGCCGTCCGAGCTTCTTGGGGTCGTCGGAGAAGGAGTACTGCGTCTTGGCGATGCATACCGGCACCTCGCGCAGACCGTAGGACTCGAGCCGCTCGATGTCCTTGCCCGCGGTCCCGACGAAGTCCACGCCCGCCGCGCCGTAGATCTCGCGCGCGATGGTCTCGATCTTTTCGGCGAGGCCCATGTCCAGGGGATAGAGCGGCCGGTAGTCGGCGTCGCCGCCGTCGATGATGTCGGCGACGATATCGGCCACTTCCAGCACGCCCTCGCCCCCCTCGCCGTGCGGGTCGGCCACCGCCGCGCGGGCGCCGATTCCCTCGCATGCGTCCAGTACGACCTGTATCTCGGCGTCCGTGTCGGTCGTGAATCGGTTGATGGCGACCACGGCGGGGACGCCGAATTTCCGCACGTTCTCCACGTGCCCCAGGAGGTTTTCCACACCCTGTCGAAGGGCGTCCACATCCTCCTGTTGAATAGTCTGTAACGCTGCTCCTCCGTTCATCTTGAGCGCGCGGATGGTCGCCACGATGACGACCGCGTCGGGCCGCAGCTCGCCGACGCGGCACTTGATGTCGAAGAACTTTTCGGCGCCCAGGTCGGCCCCGAATCCGGCCTCCGTGACGACGATGTCGCCGAGCGCGAGTCCGGCCCGCGTGGCGATCAGGGAGTTGCAGCCGTGCGCGATGTTGGCGAAGGGCCCGCCGTGCACGAAGGCCGGCGTCCCGCCCAGCGTCTGCACGAGGTTGGGCGCGAGCGCGTCCTTGAGCAGCACGGTCATCGCCCCGGGCGCGCCGATCTCCTCGGCGCGGATCGGGTTCCGGTCGTAATCCGAGCCGACGATGATCCGGCCGAGGCGCACGTTCAGGTCATCCAGGTCGCTCGCGAGGCAGAAGATCGCCATGACCTCCGAGGCCGCGGTGATGCTGAACCCGTCCTCCCGCGGGGTCCCCTGCACCGGCCCTCCCAGCCCGATCACGACGTGTCGCAGCGCGCGGTCGTTCATGTCCACGCAGCGCCGCCAGGTCACGCGGCGCGGGTCGACCACGGGCTCCAGCCGGCGGTGCAGGTGGTTGTCCAGCATCGCGCTCAGCAGCGCGTGCGCCGACGTGATCGCGTGGAAGTCGCCGGTGAAGTGCAGGTTGATGTCGTCCATCGGGACGACCTGCGAGTAGCCACCGCCCGCGGCGCCGCCCTTGATGCCGAAGACCGGGCCGAGGCTGGGCTCGCGCAGGCACAGCACCGGGTTCTTCTTGCGCAGCGTGAGCGCGTCGGCGAGGCCCACCGACATGGTCGACTTGCCCTCGCCAGCGGGCGTGGGGTTCACGCCGGTGACCAGGACGAGCGCGCCGCCCCCGTCCCGAGCGCCCCCTTTCCCGCGGCCGCCTCCCGGCCCGACCCCACCCCGCTCGGCCAGGACGCCCAGCGGTACCTTGGCCTTGTAGCGCCCGTGGGTTTCGATCTCGTCTTGGGAGAGCCCGATCTTCGCGGCGATCTCGGTGATCGGCTGCATCTCGGCGGCGGTGGCGATCGCTATGTCGCTGAGCATTCGGTGCGTTGTCTTGGTCTGTGGGTCGGGTAAGGAGCGGGCGACAATGTCGGGGGGAGTCGGCC
>DATHRK010000081.1:0-10783 GCA_035465395.1 Longimicrobiales bacterium
GGCATCCAGGGCGTCAGCGAGGAGACGACGACGGGGGTGCACCGCCTCGTTCACATGGAGAAGAAGGGCGAGCTCCTCTTCCCCGCCTTCAACGTGAACGACTCCGTCACCAAGAGCAAGTTCGACAACATCTATGGTTGCCGGCACTCGCTCGTCGACGGCATCGTCCGCGGCACCGATGTGATGCTCTCGGGCAAGCTCGCCGTGATTTGCGGCTATGGCGACGTCGGCAAGGGTTGCGCCCAGGCGCTCTCCGGCCAGAAGTGCCGGGTCGTCGTCACCGAGATCGACCCCATCTGCGCGCTCCAGGCGTACATGGACGGGTACGAGGTGGTGCGGCTCGAGGACGTCGTCGCGAAGGCGGACATCTTCATCACGACGACGGGCAACAAAGACGTCATCACCGTCGACCACATGAAGCGGATGAAGAACAAGGCGATCATCGGCAACATCGGCCACTTCGACAACGAGATCGACATGGCCGGCCTCAAGAAGGCCGCCACGCGCCGCCCGATCAAGCCGCAGTACGACGAGTTCGTGTTTCCGGACGGGCACGGCGTGCTCGTGCTGTCCGAGGGGCGCCTGCTGAACCTCGGCAACGCGACCGGCCACCCGAGCTTCGTCATGTCCGCCAGCTTCACCAACCAGGTGATGGCGCAGATCGAGCTGCACCGGAACGCCGACACCTACGAGAAGAAGGTGTACGTGCTGCCGAAGCACCTCGACGAGCGCGTCGCGCGTCTGCACCTGGGGCACCTCGACGTCAGGCTGACGGAGCTTTCCGAGGAGCAGGCGGGCTACATCGGTGTGCCGGTGCAGGGGCCGTACAAGCCGGAGCACTACCGGTACTGATTCCGGGCACGCGCGCCGGGAGATCGACCCGCCGCGCCGCCAGCACGCAGCCAACCGCCCGTCGGGGCCACCTGTCGCTCGCCGCCGGTTTCCGACACCTTTTTCGGCATGAGCGAGATGCTGCAGGACCCGTCGGCTGCGCCTCCACCGGAGCCCGGCGCGAGCCCTCCCGCCGCGTCCTTCGATGCCGTGCCGGTTGCAGCTGGCGCCCGGGGCCCGCTGGATCGGCTGGCGGCCGACCCGCGTGTCGCCGCGATCCGTGCCGAGCCCGCGGGGCCGTCGGGGATCGACACCCGCTTCCGCCGACTTTCCAAGCTGGCCGCACGGCTGCTCGATGCGCCGACGGCGTTCGTCAGCCTGGTCGATGAGCAGCGACGCTTCTTCGCGGGCGCACGGGGGCTGACCGCCTCGATCCGCCAGCGCCAGGCGTTGCCCATCTCCGAGACCTTGTGCGATCACGTGGCACGCGAGGGCCGCGTCCTGGCGATCGCCGACACCCACACCCACCCGGTGACGCTCAGCCGGCCGGCGCTCGCGTCCGAGACCGTGCGGGCGTACCTGGGGGTCCCGATCCTCGACCGCGTTCGCGGAGACGTGCTGGGCACGCTGTGCGCGACCGATGGGCGGCCGCGCGAGTGGACGGCGGAGCAGATCGCGATCCTGGAGGACATCGCGGCCGCGGCCGCGAGCGAGATCGGCGTCCGCATGGTCGCGTCGCAGCTGGAGGAGCTCCACCGCGAGCAGCGCTTTCTCGCGGAGGTGGGCGCCGCGGTAGCCTCGTCGCTCGACCTGCGCACGCTCGCGGACACCGTGCTCGAGCTCACCGTCGAGCACTTCGCCGACCACGCGGCGATCGAGCTCGCCGCCGGCGGGCTGGCGGTAGCCCGGGCGCGCCCGCCCGAGCACGCCGACGCGCTGTTGGCGTGCCTTCGGACCAGCGCATCCGCGGTCGAGGATGGACCCGCGTCCATCTCGCTGGACCCGGCGGCCGACGGCGACGAACGCATTGCCACGTTGCGGACCCTCGGGGCGCACGACGCGCTCGTGGTGCCGGTCGGCCACGGCGGCCGGCGCGGCGGTACGCTGGTTCTCGTCGCCTCGACCCCGGGGAGGGTCTACTCGGAGGTCGACCTCCAGCTCGCCGATGAGGTGGGCCGGTTGGTGGGGCTGGCGGTGGAGAACGCGCGTCTGTTCGCGGAGGCGCGGGCCGCGGTGCAGGCCCGCGACGACATGCTCTCGGTCGTCTCCCACGACCTGCGCAACCCGCTCGGCGTGATCGGCATGGCGGCGCAGCTCCTGGAGGACGGCGGCGATCGCCTGGACGCGGACGGCGCCGTGAAGTACCTCGGCATGATCCGGCGGTCGGCCGACTCGGCGGTGCTGCTCGTGAACGACCTGCTGGAAGTCGCGCGGCTGGAGGCGCGCGCCTACCGGCCGACGCTGACGCCGGTGGCGGTCCGCGAACTGATCGAGGAGGTCCTCGAATCACAGCGCCCGCTGGCGGACCGGTCCGGCGTGCGACTCGCGTGCGAGCTTCCCGAGGCGTCGCGGACGCTGCCGGCGGATCGCCCACGCCTGCTGCGGGTGTTCGCCAACCTGATCGGCAACGCGTTGAAGTTCACCCCTTCGGGTGGGCACGTGACCATCGGCGCGGGCGCCGAAGCGGACGGCGTGCGTTTCTTCGTGGCGGATACCGGGTCCGGCATCCCGGCGGACAACCTGGACCGCCTGTTCACGAGGTTCTGGCAGGCCGACGCGGCGGATCAGCGCGGCGCCGGTCTGGGCCTGGCGATCGTGAAGGCGATCGTGGAAGCACACGACGGCCGCGTCTGGGCCGAGAGTCGGCTCGGCGACGGCACGACCATTCATTTCTGGATTCCCGGCGCGGCCGAGCCGGGCGGGGCCGCGCCGGAGTGACGCGCCCCCGAGTCGTGCCCGCCACGCTGGCGATCCTGGCGGGGGTCGGTTGCGCCGCCACCGGTCCCGACGCCGCGCCGGCGCCTGCCGACGCGGCTCCGGCGGCCGTCGTCGAGATGACCCAGACCATCCGCTTTGTGCCCGACACGGTCCGCGTCCTGGCGGGCGCCATCGTGGAATGGCGCAACGTCTCGACCGGGATCGGCCACACCGTGACGCTGCTGCCCGAGGCGGCAGCGGACGCGTCCCACGCGCGCCATCCCGCGGCCGCGAGCCCGTTCGATTCGGGCAACGTCCCGCCGGGAGGGTCGTGGCGGCATCGCTTCGACGTCTCGGGCACGTACGTGTACTACTGCACGCCGCACGAGAGCGTCGGCATGGTGGGGGTCGTCATCGTATCCGGCTGACGAGCCCGTCGCCGCTCCGCAGGATCTGCGTCTCCACCCGAAAAAAGGTACCCTGCCCCGCCCGGCGGGCCGCCGCGAAGCGCCTCGCCGATCGCGGCATCGGGCGGCCATACGTCCCCGCACGGAGCGACGTTCGCGCGACCCTGTTGGAGACTGCGCCCGACTCCCGGGGCGCGGGTACGCCCGTTGCCCCGCCTAGCGCGCATGGCACGCATCCCGCCCATCGAATCGGACCCCGCACGTCACCGCGAGCTGACCCTGGCCGTCGCGGCGCAGCGCGCCGAAGACGTGCACGTGCGGCAGGCTCTGGCGTTGCTCACGCACACGCACGGGCGGGTCGGCATCGACCGGGCCCTCCGCATCTACGCGCGGATCCATGCTCTGCCCTCGGCTGCCGAACGCACGCTCGTGGGTCGCGTTCTCGCGGCGCTCGGCCAGGCCGACCTGCGGCCGGCCGGCGATGAGGCCCGCGAAGGTGGGCTGCTGGGACGGATCCGGCGGCGGCTACGGGGCCGTCGCGACCACGAACTGCGCCGCTGGGTCGAGTTCCACAAGGGCCGGACCGACCGCGATCTGGTGGAGGTCCACGTGGACGCGGTCGCGCGAGCCCACAGGGCGAGCGACGGCGGCTCGGTCGCCGAGATCGTGGCGTGGTACGCGGAAGCGGCCCAGCTCCGCGGGGCGATGCGCGACAACGTCTACCTCGCCGCGCTCGCGCGGCTGGACGACACCGGGCAGACGGATTCCGAGCACGTCCTCCGCCATCCCGAGACTCGCCGGCGCGGCGGCGGGTCGGGAATGGAGGATCGGCCCGATGCGGGCGTCCGTTTCCGGACCCTGGGGGATGGAGCCCTCTAGGCGCGTCGCGTCAGGCCCGCGGGGGCGCTAGCTTCTCGCGGATGAGGCGCGACAGGAAGAGCCTCTCGGTCGTGCCCAACGCCTCCATGCTTTCCCGGAACCGCTCCACGCGCTCGCGCTCCATCAGGTAGAACGTCAGGTCCGGAAGCACTCGGTTGGCCTCCGCGCATAGCGCTCGCAGCCGCAGGAGCGCGCGCGGGTCCCCGAAGCCGCCGTCCCGCACCTGCCGGATCTCCCCGACGATCCGGCGAAGCTCCGCGCGCCAGGTGTCGGCGTCGCGTTCCATGCGCAGATACATCTCGGCGTCCCCCACGAGCAGCATCTCCAGCGCCCCCTGCTCCTCGCGCTCCAGATCGGCGCCGGCCTCGAGCTTCTCGGCGATGCGAAAGAAATCCGCCGCGAGGAGCCCGAGAAAGCTCTCCCGGGACACCTCCGTGAGCGCGTGGAGCCTCTCCCCCAGCGCCTCGGCGAATGTGACGCTCTCGGCGCCCAGGCAGCGCGCCGCTGCCTCGAGCGTCTCGTCCATCGTGCGGGTAAGCGCCGCGATGTTCTGCATGCGTGCGTGTCTCCGGGTCCGGATGGTCGCGGGGGAGCGATGGGGATGGGCGCCCGCAATGTCGACCCGGCCGGGCCCGCCGGCAAGGCGCCAGCCGCAGCGGCGGAGGGCGCACCCCCGGGCGTCCGGTTTCGGGAAGGTGTGCAAGGCCGAGGCCCCCGGGCGTCCCTCTCGACGCACGGGGTCGCACCTCTCCGACGGCCCCGACCCGAAAGAGCGCAAACGACGACGAGGACGACGACCATGTTCGATCGATGCCGGGGCGCGAGCCGCGCCCTCCTACGCGGAACCGCGTTGGCGGCCGCCGCGGCCGTCGGGGCCGGACCGGGCCCTTCGACCGCCCCCCTTAGTGCCCAGGCAGTGGCGCCGCAGCAACCGCCTGCGGCGTCCGGCGTACCGACCTTCCGAAGCGGCGAGGAGGCCCGCGATGCCGTGGCCGTCACCGTCTACAACCAGAACTTCGGGCTCGTACGGGAGGTGCGGTCGCTGGAGATCGACCGCGGCCGGATCCAGCTCGAGTTCGCCGATGTGCCCTCGACCATCCAAACGGAGACGGTGACCGTGCGGCCTCTGGGTGGCGGCGGCTTCGACGTGCTCGAACAGAACTACCTCTACGACCTTCTCAACCCGCAGAAGCTGCTGGAGAAGTACGTCGGCCGGACGGTCACCGTGTATCGCTGGAACCGGGAGACCGAGCGCGAAGAGGCGCTCCAGGCCGAGGTCCTCTCCGTCAACGGGGGGGCCATCCTGCGCATCGGCGACGAGATCACCTTCAACGTGCCAGGCCGCATCGCGTTCCCGGAGGTGCCCGCCGACCTCATCGCCCAGCCGACGTTGCTGTGGCTCCTGAACAGCCGCAGCCAGCGCCAGCGGGTCGAAGCGTCCTACCTGGCGGGCGGCCTCGACTGGAAGGCCGACTACGTGATGGTGGTCGACGAGGACGACGCGCGCGCGGACCTGAGCGGCTGGGTCACGCTCACCAACAACAGCGGGGCCACGTTCGAGAACGCAGAGCTGAAGCTCGTCGCCGGGGACATACAGCGCGTCTCCGACGGACGGGACCTGGCACGGCGACAAGTCTTTAACGAGGCCGTGGAGCTCGCGGCCGCGGACGAGGCCTTCACCGAGCAGGCCTTCTTCGAGTACCACCTCTACACGCTCGGCCGGCCGACCACGCTCCGGAACAACGAGCAGAAGCAGGTCACGCTGCTCGACGCGCCCGGCTTCTCCGTTCGCAAGCGTCTGCAGTTCTACGGCGCCGAGCACTACTACCGTGGCCAGCTCGGCGAGGTAGTGTCCGACCAGAAGCTCGACGTCCTGCTGGAGTTCGAGAACGCGGCGTCGAACCGCCTGGGCATGCCCCTCCCCGCCGGCATCGTGCGCGTCTACAAGGACGACGGCAGCGGCGCGCGGCAGTTCATCGGCGAGGACCGCATCGACCACACCCCGCGAGACGAGACCGTGCGCATCCGCATGGGGGAGGCGTTCGACGTGCGCGCGGACCGGCGCCAGATGGAGTACACGGTGATCGCGTCGTGCGTCTCCGAGAGCTCGTGGCGCGTCCAGTTGCGCAACCACAAGGACGAGGACATCGAAGTCCGCGTGATCGAGCCCGTGGGAGGCGACTGGACCATCGTGTCCTCCAGCCACGAGGCTGAGCGCGTCGACGCCCACACCTTCCGCTTCGACGTCTCGGTCCCGGCCCGGGGCGAGACGAGGGTCGAGTATCGGGTCCGGGTGCGGCGGTGTTGAACGCGCATATGGGTGGGTCCGCCGCGGTGGCATGCGGCCGTCGACGACGATGGCCGGGGGCCCGCGCCGGTCGCGCGGACGCGTGCTCCGCCGCGGCGACTGCTCGCCCCCTGAGCGACGTCCCTCGCGCCTCCAGCCGCCAGGTCGTAGTCTAGGCGGGTTTCCTGGGATTCCCGCCACGGCGGTGCGATGAAACCGACCGATGTAACCGATCCGCAGTACTACCACCGGGTCGTGGACTGCCAGTGGGGCTGCCCCGCGCACACCAACGTGCCGGAGTACATCCGGCTGATCGCGCAGGGCCGCTACACCGAGTCCTACCTCCTCAACCGCGCCTCGAACGTCTTCCCGGGCATCCTGGGTCGGACCTGCGACAGGCCCTGTGAGCCGGCGTGCCGGCGCACGAGGGTCGACGGCGAGCCGGTCGCGATCTGCCGGCTTAAGCGGGTCGCGTCCGACCTGCGCGACCGCGACGCGATCGCGGAGCACCTCCCCCGCAAGCCGGCATCCCCCAACGGCAAGCGCATCGGCCTCGTGGGCGCGGGCCCCGCGTCCCTGACGGTCTGCAACGACCTGATCCCGCTCGGCTACGAGTGCGTGATCTACGAGAAGCTGGACCGGCCGGGGGGGCTGATGCGGACCAACATCCCGGCCTTCCGGCTGCCGCCGGAGGTGCTCGACGAGGAGATCGCCATGATCCTCGACGCCGGCGTGGAGGTCCGCTACTCCACGCCCGTCGAGAGCATGTCGTGGCTGCTGGGCCAGGGCTTCGACGCGGTGTTCGTGGGCTCGGGCGCTCCCAAGGGCAAGGAGCTCAGCCTGCCCGGCCGCGAGGAGGGCGACGCCAACATCCACATCGGCATCGAGTGGCTGGAATCGGTGCACTTCGGGCACGTGACCGAGATCGGCGAACGCGTCCTGGTGATCGGCGTGGGCAACACCGCGATGGACTGCTGCCGCACGTCGAAGCGGCTGGGCGGCACCGACATCAAGGTGATGGCGCGCAAGTCCCGGCCCTACTTCAAGGCGTCCTCCTGGGAGCTCGAGGACGCCGAGGAAGAGCTGGTCGACATCGTCGAGAACCATTCGCCCAAACGCTTCGTCGTGGAGGACGGTCGGCTCGTCGGCATGGAGTTCGAGATCGTCAGCTGGTCCGAGGGCGAGGGGGGCCGGCTGAAGGCCACCGTCCACGACACGGTCACGATCCCCTGCGACGACGTCATCCTCGCGATCGGCCAGGACACCGCGTTTCCGTGGATCGAGCGCGACGTCGGCATCGACTTCGACGAGTGGGACATGCCCGTCGTGGACCGCACCACCTTCCAGTGCTCGCGCGAGGGAGTCTTCTTCGGCGGCGACGCGGCGTGGGGCCCCGAGAACATCATCTGGGCCGTGGAGCACGGCCACCAGGCGGCGATTTCCATCCATCAGCACTGCCACGGTGTCCCTCTGGACGACCGGCCGCCGCGCGGGATGAACCTGACCAGCGCCAAGCTGGGCATGTTCGCCTGGCAGTACAGCAACGACTACAGCCCCGCCGAGCGCGCGCGCATGATCCACGTGGACCTCCAGCGCCGCTTCGAGGAGCTCGCCATCGAGGTGGAGCTCGGCTTCGATCCCGCCCAGACCGCCGCGGAGGTGGAGCGCTGCCTGAACTGCGACATCCAGACCCACTTCACCGCGCCGCTCTGCATCGAGTGCGACGCCTGCATCGACGTGTGCCCGGTGAACTGCCTGACCATCACCGCGAACGGGGAGGAAGAGGACCTACGAGGCCGCCTGATGGCGCCCGCCGAGAACCTCGACCAGGCGCTGTACGTGTCCGCGGCGCTGCCGCAGACCGCGCGCGTGATGGTGAAGGACGAAGACCTGTGCCTGCACTGCGGCTTGTGCGCAGACCGCTGCCCCACCGACGCGTGGGACATGCGCCGCTTCGAGCTGCTCCTGCCGTATGCCGGACGGCCCGCCCCGGAGGGCCGTGTAGAGGCGCTACCGCCGGTCGCGTCTCCCTCGTGAACCGCTGCTTCGGAAGAATCCCGATGACCTCGATCCGGACCCCCTGGCGCGTCGTCGGGCGCGCCGTCGCCTTCGTGGCCACCTTCGCTTTCGTCGGCACTGCCGCGCTCGTCGCGCAGGACGCGGACGCCCCGAGCGGCGAGCGGGAGGGCGGGAAGAAGAAGGACGCGCCGCTCCCCCTGGAAGCCGCGCGCAACCTCCAGTTCACGGTCGACGAGGGGAGTTGGATCTCGCTCGACGTGAGCCCGGACGGTCGCACGATCGTCTTCGACCTGCTCGGCGACCTCTACACCCTGCCGTTGCAGGGAGGCACCGCGACGCCACTCACCCGCGGGATGGCGTTCGACGAGCAGCCCCGCTACAGCCCGGACGGGTCGCAGGTGCTGTTCATCTCCGACCGCAGCGGCGGCGAGAACCTGTGGACGATCGACCTGGCGACCGGCGACACCACGCAGATCACCAAGGGCAACGACAAGAACTACATGTCGCCGGAGTGGACGCCCGACGGGAACTACGTCGTCGCCTCCCGGGGCGAGAGCCGGCTGGGCGTCGTGCAGCTCTGGATGGGACACGTGGATGGGGGCGACGGCCAGGTCCTGATCGGCGAGCCGGACAACCTCAAGAGCGCCGGCGCGGCGTTGACGCCCGATGGCCGGCGGATCTGGTTCGCGCGCCGCCAGAACAGCTGGGACTACAACGCGGCCCTGCCCCAGTATCAGCTCGCTTACTACGACCGCGAGACCGGGGAGACGTTCGGACGTACGTCGCGCTACGGGTCGGGCTTCCGGCCGACCATCTCGCCGGACGGGCAGTGGCTCGTGTACGGCACTCGTCACGACGAGCACACGGGCCTGCGCCTGCGCGACCTGGACACGGGCGACGAGTCCTGGCTCGCCTACCCCGTGCAGCGCGACGACCAGGAGTCGATCGCCGACCGCGACGTGCTGCCTGGCATGGCGTTCACCCCGGACTCGCGGGAGCTGGTGGTATCCTACGGCGGTAAGATCTGGCGCGTGCCGGTGGACGGCTCGCCGCCGATCGCGGTGCCGTTCACCGTCGACGTGAACATCGACATCGGGCCGGCGCTGTTCTTCGACTATCCGATCGAGGACACGCCCACGTTCATCGCGCGCGAGATCCGCGACGCGGTCCCGTCGCCGGACGGCTCCCGCCTCGCGTTCACCGCGCTGGGCCGGCTGTACGTCATGGACTGGCCCGGCGGCCCGCCCCGCAGGCTCACCGACGCGAACCACAACGAGGCGGAGCCCACGTGGTCGCCGGACGGGCGCTCCATCGCCTACGTCACCTGGGAAGGCAGCGGCGGGCACCTGCGACGCGTGTCCGCGGGCGGAGGCGACGGCGTAAGGCTGACGGCCACCCCCTCCACGCATACGGACCCGGCGTGGTCCCCGGACGGCGACCGCATCGTGGTCGTGAGGGGCCCCGCCAGGGCGTACGTGGAGGCGACTGGGCCGTTCGCGCCCGGCGCCGCCGAGGATCTGGTCTGGTTGCCGGCCGGCTCGTCCAGCCCCGCCGACCCGACGCTGATCGCGCCGGCGGAGGGGCGCGGCGCGCCCCACTTCGGGGCCTCCAGTGACCGCATCTACCTGACCCGCAACGGGACGCTGGTGTCGATCCGCTGGGACGGGACCGACGAAAAGGAGCACATCCAGGTCAACGGCACCCAGCGTCCGGGGGCCGAGCAGCCGAACCGTGCGGACGTCATCTACATGGCGCCGGTCGGCGACCAGGCGCTGGCGCAGGTCGATGACCACCTCTACACCGTGACCGTGCCGTACGTGGGCGGCGAGACGCCGTCCGTGTCCGTGTCCAACCCCGACAACGCGTCCTTCCCGGCCAGCAGGCTGACGGAGGTGGGCGGCCAGTTCCCGGCCTGGGGCGCCGACGGACGCACCGTCCACTGGTCGATCGGCAACGCCCACGTCGTCTACGACCTGGAGGCCGCGCAGGCGTTCGAGGATTCGGTCGAGGCCGCCCGTGAGCTCGCGGGCGAGGAGGTCGACGCCGACGAGCCGGCCGACGACGGCGGGGACGACGCCGGCGACGCGGTCGACGAAGACACCGCGGACGGCGGCGACGACGAGGAAGAGGAGGAAGCGAGGTACGAGCCGCTCCTGCGGCGGGTCACCCTCACGGCGCAGCGCGACACCCCGTCCGGCACCGCGGTGCTGCGCGGCGCGCGCATCGTGACGATGGAGGGCGAGGAGGTCATCGAGAACGGAGACGTGCTCGTCCGGGACAACCGCATCGCCGAGGTCGGCGCCAGCGGCGCCGTGGACGTGCCCGCGGGCGCAGAGGTGATCGACGTCTCGGGTATGACGATCGTGCCGGGCTTCGTGGACACGCACGCTCACATCCGCCCCGCGTGGGGCCTCCACAAGAACGAGTCGTGGGCCTTCATGGC
>DATHRK010000082.1:0-40365 GCA_035465395.1 Longimicrobiales bacterium
CGGGACTCCTCAGGATGGTTGCTTCGCCGCCGATGCGCGAGCGCGGGCAGCGCCGGGCGCGCATCGCGGCGGCGCCAGCCGCCTTCTCAGGAGCGCCGCAGCCTGTCGGCCCCGGCCTTGAGCAGCAGCGCCAGGAGAAGCGGGAGGAGCACGAGCGGCAGGCCGACGAGTGACGACGGTGCCTCCTGCGCATCGACGGGTGACACGAGCAACGAGATGATGACGGCGGTGACCGTAGCGAGACCTACGCTGGCTAGGTGCATGTTGGGATCTCCGCGGGTGCGCTGGGGCCCGGCGGGTCGGTGGGGCCTTAGGACCTTGTACGGTGAAGGTAGTGCTGCCACTTACGGCGGCCCACGCATGAGGGGAGGCATTGATCTGTTTCGGCGGCTCCGGCAATCACATGCCTACGACGTCACGAGCAGATCCGCTCGCCAAATGCGGCACGAAACGGCAATACCGTCGAAGGTCTCAACGAGTCCGACTGACCGTCGCCCGGCAGCCACGCACCAGTTGACCAAGCTTAAGCCGATGGTAGAGTTGGCCTCTGTGGCGACCTTAACGCGGTACTCGATCCGATCTTCTTCAAACTCGATAGTGAAGGCCCATGCCCCTTCGTCTTCCCTCCATTCGTTGAACGTAGGAGCCGGTTTGGCGTCCGGTATGTCGATCGTGACACCCAGGGGCCGCCCCGTGGTCGCGTCGCTCACGGTCAACGCGCCGAAATGCCCATCAAGATCAATCGCGTATTTGGCTGGAGCAAAACCATAGGTCGTGCCGATGCAGTCGTATTCCCAATACTCACAACCACCACCGGACCCCGACGGTGCCGGGCCGACCACTTCCGAGCAGCCGGCTGTCCAAACTGTCAGAGCGATCGCTAGTCCGAAGCGCTTCATCACGTGCCTCACGGTCGAGGGTGCTGGGTCATGGCGTCACCTGCAACCTGGGACGGTGGCCAGCAGAGGAGCGGTAGAGCAGGTACGTAGGCGTCCCGGGGAAGCTACGTAGGGGTTATGCCCCTCAAACCTCTGCCAAGGCACGACTCCGGGACCGCCGCGCGGTCAGCGACACCCCATGTCAGGTTTCGACCCCGGGGTCGCGCACGCGGGCGGGGGAGAGTTCAACTCGATACGCAAGTAGACCACCATGACGAGTCGGGCATCAGGGGCGTGAGGGTCCCGCCCCCAGGGCCGCCCGCGCCGCGAGGGCGGCGGGCACCCCGACGCCCAGGACGCCGCCCGAGAACGCCTCGCGCCCCAGGACGCCCGACGCGATGTTCTGCAGGATCCTCACGGGTGCCACGCCTCTCACGCCGAAGAAGACGAAGGCGTCCAGTATGTCCAGCGCGGCCACCGCGAGCGCGCCCAGGATGATCGCCTGTGCCACCCGGTTGCGCCCGTTCCCGTTCGATTCGCTCATCGACTGTCCATTTGATCGACCGGTGGCGTTCATGGTTCGGTCTGCAACGGTCGGTCGCGTCAATCGAGACAGCGCCCGAACGGGAGGGGCCGGTGGGCTCGGCCGACACCTGGAGGAAAGAAACGGCCCGCGGCGCTCAAATCGGCCGCGGGCCGTACCACGACGTCGATGCCGCCGACGCGCGTCAGGCGCCTTCCGCCGCCGCGCGTTGCAGGATCCGCCGCGCGCCGGCGACGAGCGGCTGAAGCTCCCGATCGGCGCCCCGCCACAGCCGCACCACCTCCGACGCGTGGCGCGCCGCCGATGCTCGGTCCCCCGCCGCCTCATGGAGCTCCGCGAGACGCGCGTGCGCTGGAACCAGCAGGACGGGGTCGGCGAAGCTGTTGAAGAACCCGATCCGGTAGGCCCAGGGCGACTCGACGTATCTCGTGTAGGCGGCGATCGCCGAGTCTGCGATCTCCAGCCCATCGAATGCGCGACCCAGGAAAGCGTCCGCCGGAGCCGTCCAGGGCGTACTCTCCCGCCCGCGCCGCAGCGCCTCGAGCGCCTCCGCGCGCCGCCCCTCGTGCAGCGCGATGAAGCCCTCGACGGCGTGGAGGATGTACGCGTCCGACCAGCGTACTTCTGCCGGGACCCGCTCGAGGTACACCGCGCGGGCGCGCCGGGCGGTGTCGAGCCGGCCGACCATCGCAGCGGCGAGCGCGAAGTCGGCGATCTGCCGCTCGGGCACCTCCGGCCTCACGGGGATCACGCTGTCCGCGAGCGCCGCCAGCCAGGCCGTCGCGTCGGGGTCCCCGAGCACGATCATGCGGTCGAAGGCGCGCCAGACCCGGGCGCCGTCCTCGTCGCCCGCCTCGCTGTGGTGCCGCCCCGCCTCGTCCCAGCGCCCCAGGACCCGATCGGCCAGCGCCGCGCGCAAGGGGGAGTCGGACGCGTCGCGAGCGTGAATGGAGTCGTAGTGGGCGCCCTGAGCCAGCACCATGTCGGCGAGCTGCCGGGGGATGTCGTGCTCCGGCGGAAGCGCGGCCGCGGCCGCAGCGGTGGCGACCCGCGCCTCGGCGAGCTCGCCGCCATCCAGCAGCGCGACTACGAGGTTCCAGTGCGCGACCCAGGTCGTCGCCCCCATTTCGAGCGCTCGGCGCGCGTGCGCGGCAGCGGCCCCCCAGTCGCCGCGGTTCCAGGTCGCGTCGCTGAGGAGCACGTATGGTCGTGGGTCGTTCGGTGAGAGCGCCGCGACTTCCCTACGCTCCGCCTCCGAGGTCCGGTGGTCGCCGACGATCGAGGCGTACAGTCCGCGCGTCGAGTGGCGCTGCGCGTCGTTGAGGCGATCCTCGTGCTCCAGCGCCTCGTGCACCGCGGCCAGCGTCGCGTCGCGGTCGCCGCGGTTGTAGAGCAGCACCGCGAGACCAGCCCACGCCGCCGCGAACTCCGGGTCCAGCGCCACGGCCTCCCGCATGAGCCGGATGGCGCGTCCGGCGTTCGAACGATCCTGCTCCTGCCAGCCCTCGGCGGCCTTCCGGAGCGCCGGCAGCGAAGGGGTCATTACCCGCTCTAGCGGGGCCGACGCCGCGACCGTCCTGAGGGACTCGCCCACGCGCTCGCGCAGCGCGCGCGACAAGCTTTCGATCGCCGACAGCAACGCCGTGGAGTCGCTCGCGGTCTCGCGGAAGGTGGCGAGCGTGCGCGCCGAATCGGCGGTCACCAGGCGCGCCGTGAGCAGGTACCCGGAGCCCGCCCGTCCGACCTCGCCCTCCACGACCGCCTTGAGGCCCATGCGCACCGCCGCCTCACGCGCGGTGACGGCGTCCAGGCGCGCGTCTGGCGGGCGCAGCATGAGCTTGAGCGTCTCGCGCACGCGGCCGCGGTCGGCGACGTTGATGAGCGACGACTGCGCGAGGTCCGCTCGCAGGCCTTCCGCGACCACGACGGCGAGCGAACTGTCCCCCGTCAGGCCATCGAAGTCCGCCACCAGGAGCGGCTCCCGGGCGTCCAGCTCGCCCTTCGCGATCAGCGTGCCGAGCGGGCCGATGCCGAGCGCGCGCATGCCCATCCAGGCGCCGGTGACGAGCACCAACGCCCCCAGCGCCAGAGCTCCGAGCGCGGCGAGTCGGCGCCAGGTCATACGGCGCCATAGCAGCCCGGGGACGAACCCGGGGGCCGGTCGCGGATCCCCTGGCGCGGATGGCGCGCCGCCTTCGGCCGTACCCTCCGCGGCAGCCTCGAGAGGCCGGACAGTCGGGGAGTCGGCTGCGGTGGGCGGACGCCCGGCCCGGTCCTCGACTTCGGACGCCGGTGGCGACTCCTGGACGCTCGCGGTCGCGAGCACGAGGGGTAGCCCGGTGATCAGCAGCGCGAGCGCGGCCCCCGGCACCCAGGCCGGCAGGCCGATACCTTCGGTGAGAGACAGGACCGCCTCGAAGGCCACCCACGAGCCCATCCCGTACACCGCCAGCACCTGCCACAGGGACCGGCGGTGCGCCTCCACGACCAGCGTCCGAACCAACTTCCGGAACTGGGTTCGCTCCACCATCGTCCGCGCGATCGAAGGGGACTCGCAGCCGTCTCCATGAAGATGAACCACGGGCTTCGGGTGGGGGAAGGAGGCGCGATCAAAACCCGGAATTCTCCCACATCCCGCGGGTTATCGGGGATCTCCCCACAGCAGCGGCCCGAGGACCGGATGTGGTTTGAGGGCTACCGCTTGGGAAGGGCCGAAGTGTCCCGCACCAGGCACATGCGCCGTCCCCGGAAGTGGACGATTTCAGTGGGCCGCCGACCGACGCCAAGGACCCCCAATCCCGCCCAATGCCCTGCAACCGCGGCACATAGGCCGATGCGGTGGGGCCGCCTCCGCGAAACGGAATGGCCGTTGCCCCATCAAGGGCCGGCGGGTGTGCGCTTCGCGCCCGCATTCGACTTTGCAGAACCGAGGAGGGCACCATGGTCGGACTCCGGCACGCACTCGTCGCGGCGCTCGCAGGTGCGGCGCTGCTTGCACCCGCGACCGTCGAGGCCCAGCTGGGCCGGACGGGCCGCACGGAAGACACCCGCAGGGATGGCTGCAGCCTCGCCGAGAGGACCCGCCGCGCGGGCGACATCATCCTCGGCCGGGATGGCCGCCGGACGAACGACTGCCGGGACACCGACACCCGCCGCGACGGCCGGGTCGAGGACTGCGGCATCATCATCATCGGCGACCGCCGTGACTGTCGCATCCGCGACGACAGGGACCGCCGGGACGGCCGGGTGGATTCCCGCAATCGCGGCCGCCGCGTGAAGCGCGGACCCGCGTTCTGCCGGTCGGGCGCCGGGCATCCGGTGCACGGCCGCCGCTGGTGCCGCGAGAAGGGCTACCCGCTCGGGTCGGACAGGCTCGACCGGCGCGACCGCCGGCGCGACGACGACTGGGACTGGGACGACGACCGGCGACGTGATCGCGACCGCGGCACGATCTTCCGGCTGCCGGATTCGCGCAGGCGGGGCGTGCTGGATCGCGGGGACCTGATCGACATCCTCGGCAGCCGCACCTTCTCGCAGGTCGACCAGCTCCGCCGTCGCCACGGGCTGCGGCAGGGCCTGCAGGGCCGCTGGTACCGCGACCGCCTGGGTCGCGACGCGATCCTGATCAGCGCGGGCACGGTGCCGATCGCGGACCTGGTGAACCGCGGCCGCGGCTACGAGCTGCAGTTCCGCCTCCGCTAGAGGCTCCGCTTCGACGAGGCGCCACGACGCCCCGGTCGGCTACGGTCGACCGGGGCGTCCTTGCTACGTCCAACCGCCGCCTGGCGCTCATCGGCGTCGGCATCACCGCTGACAGCCGGGACAGAAGTAGGTCGAGCGGCCGTCCGTGCCCTGCCGGCGCATGCGGATGACGGTCCCGCAGCGGTAGCAGCGGCGCCCGCTGCGTCCGTAGACCCACAGTCGCCCGCCGCCCCCGGCGCGCGTCGTGCGCGGCCCGCGGTGGTCCAGGTTGGCCTGCATGAGGCGGCGCGCGGTGCGGGCGATCTCCACGAGCGCGTCGGCGGGCAGCTCGCCCACGCGCCGGAACGGGTCGACGCCGCGCAGGAACAGCGTCTCCGACTTGTAGACGTTGCCGATGCCCGCCGCGAGGTGCTGGCGCATGACGGCGACCCCGATCGGCAGCTCGGGCCGCGCTGCCCAACGCGCGGCGACGTCGGCCGGGTCGGTGTCCGCGGCCAGCAGGTCCGGCCCCAGCCGCGCGACCGCCGAGCGGCCTTCGGTCCCCGCAGCCAGCAGCTCGACCTCCGGCGCGTGGAAGCAGACGGCGACGCGCTCGGGGGTCTCCAGCACGACGCGCGCGCCGCGTTCGGGCTTCTGCCAGGACTCCCCGGGGCGGTAGAGGTGCCACGATCCCGTCATGCGCATGTGGGTGCGGAGCGTGCGGCCGTCGTCGAACCGCACGAGGAGGTGCTTGCCGGCCGCGCGGACCTCGTCGATACGAAGCCCCTCCAGGCCGGGGGTCGCGCGTGAGACCGCGGCCACGCTGCCGCCGACCCGCGTCACCGTCGCGCCGAGCAGGGCGCGGCGCAGCGTCGCGGCGGCGCGGAAGATCGTGTCGCCCTCAGGCACGCCCGCTCCGGGTGCGTACGTGCAGTCTTCCCGTGGCGGGCGGCTCGCGACGCCTGAGCCAGCCGCGCTCGGACGGGCGGAAGCCCAGCTCGCGCAGCCGGTCCGCCAGGACCGAGTCCCCCGGCGGGACGCCGTCGACCGTGCGCAGGATGGTGAAGGAGCGGCCGCGCGCCTCCGCCAGTCCCGCGAGCGCGTCCGCCAGCGCGTCGAGCGCCCGCTCCTCTTCCCGTCCGCCCTCGGCCACGAACGTCAGAACGCGCCGCCCCGATGGCGACACGAAGCCGACGAGCCGCCCCGCGTGCAGCACGACCTGCGCGCCGGCGGCCCGCCGGGGGCGGGCTGCGCCGCGCCCTTCGGGCCAGGGCAGCGCGGCGCCGTAGGGGTTGGCCGGGTCGGTCGCCGCGAGGAGGCGGGGCTCGCCCGGCTCGGCCGGGTCGTCGCGGTATGCGCGCAAACGATCCTCGGCGCCGGCCAGCGCGAACTGCGCGCCGCCGAGGCCTTCGATGAAGTAGCCGCGCCGGATGCGCCCGGCTTCCTCCATCGACTTCAGGACCGGGTACACGCCCGAAAAGCCGCCCGGCAGGGCCTCCGCCAGCGCGGTTTCGCGCGTCACCACGCCGTGCCGCACGAGGAGCTGGCTCGCGAGCGCCGCGGCGCGCTCGGTCGGGCTGGCCGGCGACCACACGTCCGGGCGCGCCGGCGGCGGGCCGCCGCCGTCGGCGCCGTCGGCGCGCGCGCCTTCGAGCGGGTCTCGCGGGTTCTCGAGCGCGGCCCGCGCGTCGGGGAGCAGCGACCAGCGGCCCTCGGCGCCCGGGGGCGCCGCGCGCCGCCGGGTGATCCGCCCTCGCCGCCGCCGCCGCGCCTCGGTGCGCTTCAGCGAGCGCAGCGGCGCCAGCGTGTCGTTGCTGACCCACCCGGCCCAGACCAGGTCCCAGAGGGCGGGCAGCAGGTCGCCCACGAACGCGCCCGTGGCCGCCGCCAGGTCCGCGAAGAAGACCGCGCCCCGCTCCTGCATGATCGACAGGATCGTCCGCGCCAGGTCGCCGCCCACATCCCCGGGACCGGGGGTGAGCAGGCGGTAGTGCTCGTACAGGTAGAGCGCGACGCGCCCGTCGCTCTGGCCAAGGGGGGCGACCCCCCGCCACAGCACGTCCCCCGCCGCGCACAGCTCGTCCAGGTCGCGGGGGTCGTAGCCGCGCAGCCGCGCCGGCAGGATCGCGCTCTCCAGGTCGGACGCCGGGAGGCCGGCGCCCTGGAGCCGCTCGACCACCTCGAGCAGCGCGTCGATGCCGCCGCGGGAGCGGTCCAGGCCGTGCCAGGCCACGGCGAAGCGCGCCAGCGCCGGCGGCTCGACCGGCTCGACCTCGGCGCGCAGCGCGGCCAGCGAACGGCGCTTGATCTGGCGCAGCACGCCCGCGTCGACCCACTCGCGGCCCGAACCTCCCGGGAGGAAGTGGCCGTGCACGACGCGCCCGCGCTCGGCGAGCGCCGCGAGCGCCCGCGTAACCGGCGCGACGCCGAGCCCGAGGCGCGTCGCCGCCGACGCGGCGGCGAACGGCCCGTGGGTGCGCGCGTAGCGCGACACCAGATCCTCGAGCGGCGCGTCCACCGGCTCCAGGATCGCGGACGGCAGACCCTGGGGCGGGACCGTTCCCAGCGCGTCGCGGTAGCGCGCTGCGTCCTCCGCGGCGATCCAGCGCTCCTCGGAGGCCACCCGCACGCGGGCCACGCGCCGGGCGGACTCGAGCTCGTCGAGCCAGCGGGTCGCGGCTTCCGCGTCCTCCGGCCCCGCCGGACGCCCGGGCGCCGAGCCGACCCGGTCGACGATCTCGTCCAGCGCGAGGTCGCCGAGGTCGAGCAACAGGTCGTGCAGGTCGTCCGCGTCGCGCAGCGGTCGGCGACCGTCGAGCCGGGCGACCCTGAGCGCCACCTCGGCGACCGCGTCGGCGTCCAGGAGGTCGCGCAGCTCGGGCTCGCCCAGGAGCGCGAGCAGCTGCGCGTGGTCCAGGGTCAGGGCCTGCGCGCGTCGCTCGGCCAGCGGCGCGTCGCCTTCGTAGAGGAAGTTGGCGACGTAGCCGAACATGAGCGACGCCGCGACGGGCGACGGGGCCCGGGTCTCGGCGGCGTGGAAGCGGAGGCGCCGTTCCGCGACGCCGCGTAGCAGGTCTTCCAGCGCGCGCAGGTCGAACACGTCGGTCACGCACTCCCGGTAGGTCTCCAGCACGATCGGAAAGTCGGGGTGACGCGACACGACCTGGAGCAGATCGGCCGAGCGCCGCCGCTGCACCCACAGAGGCGTCCGGCGGCCCGGCGCCCGGCGCGGCAGGAGCAGCGCGCGCGCGGCGTTCTCGCGGAAGCGGGCGGCGAACAGCGCGGAGCCGCCGAGCTCGTCGAGGACCAGGTCGCGCACGGCGTCCGCGTCGGGGAGGAAGACATCGGCCTCGGGCGGGTCGTCCCCGGCGCTGAGCCGGAACAGGATGCCGTCGTCGGCCCACAGCGTGTCCACCTCGAGGCCCCGCTCGCGCCGCAGCGTCGCGGCGACGGCCATCGCCCAGGGCGCGTGCACGCGCCGCCCGAACGGCGTCAGGATGGCGACCATCTCGTCTCCCACCTGGTCGACGAAACGCTCCAGGACGATGACCTGGTCGGACGGCACCGCGCCGGTGGCGTCCTGCTGGTCGCGCACCAGCGAGACGAGGTTGCGGGCCGCGCGCGCGTCCAGGCCGGCGTCCTCCACCAGCGTCGCCTCGGCGCGCTCGGCCGGCGTCGTCGCGAGGTCGCGCGCCAGCGCCCCGATGACGCGCCCGAACTCCGCCGACCGGCCCGGCCCGTCGCCGCGCCAGAACGGCATGCGGCCCGGCTCGCCGGGCGCGGGCGACACGAGCACGCGGTCGGTGTCGATGGACTCGACCCTCCACGACGAGGCGCCCAGCAGGAAGACGTCCCCCTCGCGGGTCTCGAACACCATCTCCTCGTCCAGCTCGCCGACCCGCACGGGCGGCTCGCTGCCCGCGAGGAAGACGCCGTACAGGCCCCGGTCGGGAATGGTCCCGCCGCTCGTGACGGCCACCATCCGGGCGCCGCGCCGGGCGGACAGCCGGCCGCCGACGCGGTCCCACGTGAGCCGCGGCCTCAGGTCCCGGAAGTCGTCGGAGGGGTAGCGCCCCGAGAGCATGTCGAGCACCCCCTCGAACGACCCCCGCGGGAGCTCCTCGAAGGGCGCCGCGCCGCGCACGAGAGCGTACAGCTCGTCGACGCCGACGTCGCCTTGCGACACGATCGCGACGAGCTGCTGGGCGAGCACGTCCAGCGGATTGCGCGGGTAGGCGATGGGCTCGACCCGTCCTTCGCGGATGTGGCGCGCGACCGCCGTGCAGGCCAGCAGGTCGAGCCGGTATTTCGGGAAGATCACGCCGCGCGAGGTGGCGCCCACCTGGTGCCCGGCGCGCCCGAGCCGCTGGATGCCCGACGCCACCGAGGGCGGCGACTCGATCTGGATGACCAGGTCGATCGCCCCCATGTCGATGCCCAGCTCGAGCGTCGAGGTCGCCACCAGCGCGGGGAGCTCGCCGCGTTTCAGCCGGTCCTCGATGTCGGCGCGCGCGGCGGTGGAGATCGACCCGTGGTGGGCCAACGCGACCTCCTCCTCGGCCAGCTCGTTCAGGGCGAGGGAGAGCCGCTCGGCCAGCCGCCGGCTGTTGACGAAGATCAGCGTCGAGCGATGCGCTCGGATGAGCTCGAGCAGGCGCGGATGGATGGACGGCCAGATGGACGCGCGCGCGGGGCCCGCGGCGGCGGGCCCGGAGGAGATCTCGTCGAGCTCCTCGCCCAGCCGCGCCATGTCCTCCACCGGCACCTCGACCTTCACGTCGAACACCTTCGGCTCCGACGCGTCCACGATCTCGACCGGGCGCGGCTCGCCGTCCCCGTCCAGGCCTCCGAGGAACCGCGCGACCTCCTCGAGCGGCCGCTGCGTGGCGCTCAGACCGATGCGCTGCAGCGGCGCGTCGGCCGACCTGAGGCGCTCCAGCCGCTCGACCGACAGCGCCAGGTGGCTCCCCCGCTTGGTTGCCGCGACGGCGTGGATCTCGTCCAGTATGATGGTCTCCACGCCGCGGAGCGTCTCCCGCGCGCGCGAGGTGAGCATGAGGTACAGCGACTCGGGGGTGGTGATCAGGATCTCGGGCGGCCGGGCGACCAGCTCGCGGCGCTCCGAGGACGTCGTGTCGCCCGTACGAACGCCCACCCGGGGCAGCGCGTAGGGTTCGCCGATGCGGTCGGCGACCGCCCGGATGCCCGCGAGGGGAGCTCGCAGGTTGCGCTCGACGTCCACGCCGAGCGCCTTGAGCGGGGAGACGTAGAGGACGCGCACGCCGTCCTCGGCGGACGCCGCGGGACCGAACATGAGCCGGTCGATGGCGGCCAGGAAGGCGGCCAGCGTCTTGCCGGATCCGGTGGGCGCGAGGAGCAGCGTGGAGGCGCCCCGCGCGATCGGCGGCCAGCCGTCGCGTTGCGCGCGCGTCGGAGCCGTGAACGCCTCGCCGAACCAGCCCGACGTGGCGCGGGACGCGAACGCCAGCGGGTCTTCGGGTGCGATCATTGCTTCGCTTGGGTCTTCGGAGGATCGGCCGGCCGTTCAGTCTAACGCACCTGTCCACCCATGCATCGACCCGACGACCCAGCCGTGCTCGCCGCCCGCGCGTCATGGAAGCACCGCGGCGCGAGCCGGCCGCCGTTCGCCGCCACGCCTTCGCGCGGCCAGGAGTCCGTCTGGGACTACCCGCGTCCGCCGCGCGTTGAGGCGGAGGCCCGCGAGGCCCTGGTGCGACACGACGACGCCGTGATCGCTCGATCGTCCGACGCCCTGCGGGTGCTCGAGACCGCCAGCCCTCCGGTCGTCTACTTCCCGCCCCGGGACGTCGCGTGGGAGCGTCTGCGCGAGAACGGGCGCGCCTCGTTCTGCGAATGGAAGGGACGGGCGGTTTTCTACGACGTGGTGGGCGACGCCGGAACCGTGCCTTCGGCGGCGTGGGCGTATCCGGAGCCCTTCGAGGGGTACGAGGCGCTAGCGGGCTTCGCCTCGTTCTATCCGCGGCTGCTCGCGTGCACGCTGGGCGGCGAGCCGGTGCGTCCGCAGACCGGAGGGTTCTACGGGGGCTGGGTGACCGACGACATCGTCGGGCCGTTCAAGGGCGCTCAAGGGACGGGCGGCTGGTGAGGAACGGCCGCTTGTCGCGCGCGTACAGCGCCGCCTCGAGCACCACGCCCGCGGTATTCACGTTCTCGACGCCGGACGCCGCGCCGCTGCCCTCCAGCACGCCCGCCGGCCAGCCGCCGCTCGCGTCCACGCCGCCGGCGACGGTCGCGACGGCCAGCGCCGTGTAGGGGCTGGGCGCCAGCGCGTACCAGGCGAGCGCCGCCTTCGTGCTCACCGCGCGGGGGCCGTCCAGCAATTCCCCTTCTCCCTTGGCGCGCACAGGGAACGGCTCGCCGTCCCCGCTGACGCAGTAGTAGTAGAAGTAGTGCGGAGGCGTGGAGCTGGCGTCCTCGCTCACGATGGTGACCTGACCGGTATCGACGTAGCGGGCGTGCTGCGCCTCCAGCGTGGCCCGCGCGACCTCGCCCCACGCCTCGTCCCAACCGATCTCCATCCCCGCGAGCACCAGGGGCTCGCTCGTGAGGCAATCGGTGCCGCGGGCGTCCCTCGGCACCGGACGCCCGTGGACGCTGTCCACGACGACGTTGGCGAACAGGTCCCCGGCCGCCCCCGCGTCCACCCCCCACGCCTCGAAGCCCCGCGCCGCGTACTGCTCGTAGCCGATCCGCCCTTCCTGGTAGGAGTGCACTCCACGCACCGGCCCGCGCTCGCGCCCCCTGAGGTAACCGTCGTCCACGGCCCGATCCGGCTCGAGTCGCGTGACCACGGAGTCCACCAGGGGCGCCAGCTCGGGCTCGCCTTCGCGGAGGATGCGGAGCCAGAGCAGGAGGCGGCCCATGTCGATCGCCGACCAGCCATAGCCGTTCTCGCTCGGGGCGGATTCGGCGTCCACGGGCTGGCCCGTCTCGGCGTCGTACACCTTGTTGAAGAGCGCGCCGTCGAATAGCGGAGCCTCGCCCAGGGTCCGGAGCGCGCGAGCCGTCCGCGCGCGGGCCACCTCGGGGTCGGCCAGCCCGAGCCGCGCCGCCGCGTGGTACGCGGCGAGGGTGCTCGCCACGTCCCACATGGTCACGATGCGATACTCGTCGTGCGCCCGCACGAGGCCGGTCGCGGGGCTGTAGTTGCGCTCGATGAAGGCCCAAGCGGCGCGCGCGGCGTCGCCCAGGCGGGCGTCCGCCAGGGAATCCCGGCCGGGCAGCAGCTCGCCCTCCCAGCCGGCGTCCCACGGCGGAAGCGCGCTCCGGGCTTCGGGATCCGGCGTCAGTTGGGGGACCGGCGGCGCCTCTCCCGCAGCGTCGCCCGCCGGCCGGCCTCCGACCGTAGGCGGCGGCGCGACCCGGTCGCCCTGCGGGCCCTCCAGGACGATCTGGACGTAGACGGCCGCAAGCACGATCGCGATCCCGAAATAGAACGTCCGCCTCAACGCGCGGCTTTCCGATCGGGACGGCGATCGCCCTGCGGCGGCGGTGGCGCGGATGCCGGCGCGGCTGCTCGGCGGGAAGGTGCTGGACCCATGGGCCGAAGAGTAGCGGGAGCGCCCCGAGCGGGCCATCCACGACGTCGGCGCGCGCCACCTGATCGCGCGCCGCGGGCGTCCGGCCTACATTGCCCGTCCGCTACGATCGACCGTGTGGACGATGGAGGTTGGGATCTCTCCCCCCCGACGCCTCGGAAGCCCCACGGGGGACGGGGGCGTGTATGGCCCCCTCCTCGTGCCCGCGTGGCCGCCCTCGCCGGTCCGCGCAACGTCGGCCGGCTCGGCCGCCCACCCGGCGCACGCCCTCACCGTGCTCTGCAAGGGTTTCCGCTTTTCGCAAGAACATCGTGCGCAAGCAGGTGCCGCCAGAGTATGCGGTTTCTCCGTAAACGATTGTGGAGAAACAACCTGGAGTGATCGACGGGGTCTGGCCCCCCGCTTGCACGCCAGGGATCGCGCCCGCGCGAGCCACCGCGCGGGCTCCCGGCGGAACGAGCCGCCGGACTCCTCGACAAAGGCAAACCCGTCGAAAGGCGGGGGCGCAAAGCCACGAGGCTACCGCGGACTTCGCTCCGCCAGGCCGGTCGGGCTGCCGAAGGGAGCCGATATGCGGCACACGACGGACCACGGGACGACGCGGGTCGGCTTCGCGGCGGGAGTACTCCTCGCCGCCGTGCTGACGCTGCCGCCGTCCCTGAGGGCCGCGGAGCCTGCCGCGAACTCCTCTTCCGTGTCTCCGGCGGCGCACCTGCCCATGATCCCCACGCCGATCGGCGATGTGCCGGATTCGACGCGCGCGGCCGAGGCAGCGGCCGTGCCCTTCTTCACCGGGGCGTTCCTGGGCGACGCCCGCAGCAACCCCGAAGAGATCGCCGCCGCGATCGACGATTTCTCGCGCCTCACCGGCGATCGGCCGTCGCTCGTCAAGACGTTCCTGCGGCTCGGCGACGACTTCTCGCGCCGGGGCTGGCCGGGTCGGGTGGTGCGGTCGATCCAGGCGAGCGGGGCCACGAACTTCATCGCGCTGGACCTGGGGGGCGTACGTCACGGCCCGGAGGGCCTGCTCGCCGCGCTCGCGGGAGGCAGCGCCGACGCGGCGATCCGGGACGCCGCACGCGGGCTCGGCGAGATCCAGGGGGTCGTGCTCGTCGAGCTCGGCTGGGAGATGAACGGCGACTGGGACTACGGCTGGCAGGGTGCGGCGAACGGGGCGAACCTCGACGCCCCCGGCCGGTTCGTCGCGGCCTGGAGGCGCATCGTGGACATCTTCCGCGCCGAGGGCGCGGCCAACGTCCGCTTCGTGTTCTCGCCCAACACCGGCAACCCCACGGCCGGCGCGCCGGCCGACGACACGCACTGGAACTGGTACGGCCACTACTATCCCGGCGATGCCTACGTCGATTTCCTGGGCATCCACGGTTTCAACGGTCCTTCGGTCTGGGGCGGCCCCGATCGCGGGTTCGACCGGCTCTTCGACGGGCGCGAGATGGGCGCCATGCTCAGCGACATGGAGAGCCGCTTCGCCAAGCCGATCATCATCGGCGAGTTGGCGACGCAGGAGTCCGGCGACGCGAGCAAGGCGGCCTGGATCGAGGCGGCCTACCGCAACATGCTGGAGAACCCCGCCGTCGTCGGCGCCGTCTGGTTCCACATGAAGAAGGAAGCCGACTGGCGCGTCGACTCCAGCCCGGAGTCGCTCGCGGCGTACCGGCGCGCGGTGTCCTCGCCCCGCGTCGCCGGGACCTTCCAGGATGTCGCCGCCGCCGTCCCGGTGCGTCTCGCGAGCCGCTAGCGGCCGGAGCGCCCAGGGGCCGCCGCTCCTGCTCCCGACCCCCGATTTTCGCCTCTGCGCGAGGCCCGGTCGCACGGACACACCTGTTCCGAGCGGTGGACCGGCGTAACGAATCGCTACGCAGGCCAGGCTCCGGGCATTACATGATTTCGCTGCCGACCCCCCGCAGAGAACTGTCGAAAAGTCGATAACCTGTTTTTCAGCAACGGCTTATCGAGAATCGACGTTTGCGGCACAGGGGTTGCCCATTTCCCCACCAGTCGCGTTCTCCCCCGAACACCCGACACCCGACAATCCGGCATCGAGTCCGCGCGGACGATTGCGGCCGCCCCAAGGGGCGGGTCCGACCGCGACACGCCCGATCCGGACACATCCGCGACGCGCAGACCCTCCGAGGGGGAGGCAGCGGAAGAGATGGCAGAAACACGGGTACGGCGCTCTGTCGAAGGGCGGAGTGCGCGCCTCCTGCGAGGCGCGCGCGCTCCCGCACGCCCGGTGGCGACGCGCGCCCGCGAGGTGCCCTTCCGCTGCATCGTGCCCCCGACGCCGGTCTGGCGGGAGCGCTTCACGCGCGCGTTCGCCGCCGCTACGCTGATCTACGGCGCCTACTACCTGGCGTGGCGTTGGGCGTATTCGCTGAACCCCGAGGCGCTGTGGTTCTCCGTCCCCCTGGCCGCTGCGGAGACGCTCGCGCTGTGCGTCACAGCGCTGTACGTGCACAGCGTATGGCGGCTGAGGCGGCGGGAACCGCTCCCGGCTCCGGACGGGCTCGACGTGGACGTCTTCGTCACCACCTACGACGAGCCCCTCGAGGTCATCCGGAAGACGGCACTCGGCGCCCGCGCGATCCGCTACCCCCACCGCACGTGGATCCTGGACGACGGACGACGGGGCGAAGTGCGACGCATGGCCGACGAGCTCGGCATCGGCTACATCACGCGCGAGAACAACGCCCACGCCAAGGCGGGCAATCTCAACAACGCGCTCGGCCTGACGAGCGGGGACTACATCCTCCAGCTCGACGCCGACCATGTGCCGCTTCCGCACATCCTCGACCGTCTGCTGGGCTACTTGGCGGCCGACGATCGGCTGGCGTTCGTGCAGTCGCCCCAGAACTTCTACAACTCGGACTCCTTCGACGGGCACCTCGACCCGTCCAGCCGCCGCTTCTTCGGCGAGCAGACGATCTTCTTCAGCGTCATCATGCCGGGGAAGGACCGGTTGGGCGCGGCGTTCTTCTGCGGCAGCTGCGCGGTGATCCGGAGAAGCGCGCTGGACGACATCGGCGGCTTCTCCACGGAGACCATCACCGAGGACATGGAGACGTCGCTGCGCCTGCACGCCCGGGGCTGGGCGTCGGCCTATCACGGCGAGGCGCTCGCCTACGGCCTCGCGCCGGACACCGCGACCGCCTTCCACACGCAGCGCCTCCGCTGGGCGCAGGGGACGATGCAGATCTGGCGCAAGTTCGGCCCGCTGACCATGCGCGGGCTGAGCCTCGGCCAGCGAATCAGCTACTTCCAGTGCGTCGTCGGATACCTGGAAGCGCCGGCCCGGCTGGTGTTCTACCTCGCGCCCCTGGTCTACCTGTTCACGGGGATCCTTCCGATCCACGCGCTGAACGCCGACTTCCTGTCGCGCTTCGTCCCGCTCTACGCGGCGATGGTCGCGCTGGCGCACCTGCTGGGCCGCGGCACGAGCGCGCCCTACTGGCTCCTGGAGCGCGCGCTGATGATGAAGGTGTTCACCCACCTCTTGGCGCTCCCGGCCTACTTCAGCCGTTCGCTCCGCTTCCGCGTCACGCCCAAGGGAGGAGGCCGCGTGCCGCTGCGCCTCTACGCGCCCCACATCGTGCTCATGATCGGCGCCGCGGTGGCGATCGCGTGGGGCACGGCGGCCTACAAGCTGGGTTGGATCGCCTACGGCGTCTCCGGCGCCGACGCGTTCGCGTTCCTGGTGAACGTCGCCTGGGCGATGTGGACGTTCGCGCTCGCGGGCAGCGTCGTCCACGCCAGCATCGCGTCGCGCCAGCGCCGCTCGGAGTACCGCTTCGAGGAGGCCCTTCCGGTCCGCGTGCACGCCGGCGGTCCGTCCGGGCAGGGATGGCTCGGGTTGGGCCTGGATCTGAACGGCGGCGGCGTCTCCGTCCGTTCGGTCCGCACGGTCCCGCAGGGCGCCCCCGTCGTCGTGGTCCTGCCGCTGGTCTCGGGGCCGCTCCGCGTGCGCGGCCGGGTCGTCTTCCGCGAGAAGCAGAGCGAAGGACGCGTGGAGCTCTTCCGTCACGGGATCCGGTTCGAAGGACTGGGCCGCCGCGAGTTGGATCTGATCGCGATGCACTGCACCCAGCACGCCGTGCCGGCCTCCCGCTTCCGGTTCGTGGAGATCGTGGACCTCTTCCGTGAGCTGGGCCGGTCCATCCGCGATCCCCGCAGGAGCCGCAGGCGGAGCGTGATGCTCCCCGCGAAGGTGCGACTCGAGGGCGAACCCGAGTCGCCCATGCTGCTGGACCCCGAGCAGGCCGCCGTGCTGGAGGACACCAGCGGCGCGGGTGCTCGGCTGACGCTGGCCAGGCCCCTGGAGGCCGGAGCGGAGATCCGATTCGATGTGGCGGATGCGGGCCTGAAGGGGGCTGGCCGCGTCGCCTACTGTCGCCCCCTGCCGACGGCCATGGGCGTTCGGTACCTGGTGGGCGTGGAACGCCTCCCGGGCTCCGGCCCGTGGGTAGTGCTCGAGAAACGAAGAGAGGTTTCGATGCGAAGGGTTGCGATGCTGGCGGGGCTGCTGCTCCCGCTGCGCAGGTTCGGACTGGTGGGCGCGCTGCTGATCGGCTCGGTAGCGGCGACGGCGACCCCGGCCGCGGGTCAGCTGGACCACGGCTTCGTGGGCAGCGTGGAGGGCGTGGAGGGCGGACAGAACCTCGTCCTCGGTGGCGGTTGGCTGACCCGCGCGGGGACAGGGTGGGCGCCGGTCGGTACCCTGATCGCGTACCGGCTCCAGATACCCTCGGCTCCGGCCGACATCGTCCAGTGGGGGCTGAACCCCGCGGTCGGCGGACGCCACCAGTGGGAGAGCGGCGCGGTCCAGGCCACGGTAGGCTACGCCTGGCAATGGATCGACGACGGGCTCGAGGACATTTCGCTCGCGGGGTCCCAGCAGGTCACCTCGGGTGTGACGAACACCCTGCAGGCGGATTTCTGGGGCGACGGGTCCACGACCGCCAGCGCGATCGGCACGTACTCCTACGGCAACGAGGGGTACTTCTGGAGCCGCGTGCGCGCCGCGCGCAAGGTCGCCGGCGGGCCGGGCAGCGCGCTGCGCCTGGGCGCCGAGGCGTCGGCGCAGGGCACCGACGGCTTCCGCGCCTACGAGATCGGCCCGGCGCTGGAATGGGCGCCGAACGCGCACGTGGCGTTCGTGTTCGCTGCGGGGTGGCATCGGGCCGACCCCGAGCTGGGCACCGCCGACGACCGGGTGTACGCGCGACTGGACATGGTGGTGCTGCCCTGACTGCGGCGACGCCCGCCCGGCCGTCGACGGCCGGGCGGGCGAGCTCTCCGGCACCGCCGCGGGGCCGGATTTCGCTGGACAGGAATCGGAGGTGGCCCTAGCTTGGCCGGTCCGGAACCCGGTGATGTGGTCCGATTCCCAAAGGAGTGCCCGATGGCGGGGAAGCGCCTCAAGGTCCTGCTACGCTGGATCCAGATCCTCGACAAGCTGGAGCCCTTCTACAAGGAGAAGGGCGAGTTCCGTTTCACCGCCCGTGTGTCGAGCGACAACGGGGCGCTGCAGGAGACGCGGTTCCCCGAAGAGGGTCACTACGAGATCTCCGACCACCCGGCGTGGAACAAGCTGACCATGAACCTCGAGATCTTCGAGGGCGAGGTGGGCAACTCCCTCGTGATCGAGCTGGATGGGGAGGAGATCGACCTGCTGAGCGCAAACGATCAGCTCGACAGCTACCGGCGGGAGTTCACGGGCGATCCCAATTCGTGGGTGGGCTGGTACGGCCCGGGCGACGAGGCCGCGCCCGAGCACGACGTGACGTCGGCCGATCCCGAGAACCTGACCAACTGGCGCGTTTGCTACGAGATTCTCGACGCCTGAGCCGGACGGACGGCGGCAGCGTCGTGAAATCGGGGACGGGGCTTCGGCTCCGTCCCCGACGTGCATCCGCGGGGCGCCGGTGCCGCGGAGCCACTACCCGGCAGCGACCCCTCCCAGCGCGATGTCGACCGCTTCCCGCTGCGCCATCATGGCGAGGAAGGCGCGCGCCACATCAGGGTGGAACTCGCTGCCCGCGCGCTCGCCGATGTAGGAGAGCACCTTCGCCGCAGGCCAGGCGTCCCGATAGGGCCGGCGGGTGCGCAGCGCGTCGTAGACGTCGCACACGTGCACCAGGTGGCTGCCGTGGTGGCACGGTCGCGGGTAGTGGAACGACGGGTAACCGCCCCCATCGATCATGACGTGGTGCTCGTACGCCACCACGGCCGCGAGGTCGAGGTCGTCCTGCCGGGCGAGGATGATCCGCGCCCCGTCGGAGGGGTGCCGGTTCATGACCTCCCGTTCCTGATCCGTGAGCTTGCCGGGCTTGTTGAGGATCTCTGCGGGCACCTGCACCTTGCCTACGTCGTGGAGCAGACCCGCCACGCCGAACGCCCTCACGTCTCCCTGCGACAGGTCCAGGTGCTCGGCCAGCGCCATCGACAGGACCGACACGTTCAGCGAATGGGTGGTCGTGTACTCGTCGAAGGAGCGGAGACGGAGTAGCGGCACCATCAGACGTCGGTCGCCTCGCATCGCCAGCGCCAGGGACCGAACCACCGCCTCGGCTTCCGCCAACGGCAGGCGCGCGCGATCGCTCAACTCGTCGTGGATCCACTGGACGGTGCGTGCCTCGTCGTCGAGTCCCAGCTCACCGGCGCCAAGCGTCACTCCTTCCTGCGCCGGCCCGTCCGCGGACGCTCCCGCCGGAGCCGGGGGGGCGTCTCCACCGGCGACGGTGACCGCGCCCCACCGGATGGGTCCGGTTGCAGCCGGGCGGACCTCGGCGGACGAGAGGGGCTGGCCCGACGTCCGGTCCCGCACGAGCCCCAGAAACGCCGCGAACTCCTCACGGCTCGGCAGGCCCGCGAACTCCAGGCGCTGGATCCCGGCGGCGGCGAGCCGCGGCGCCCAGGTCCATCCCCTCAGCGCGGGTAGGGGCCGATCCCCGACGAGGACCTCGTCCTCGAGGAAGGTGATCGATCGGGACCCGAGCGCGGCGACCAGGTCCGTCAGCCGCTCGTAGGCCTGGTCGATGGCGCTCTCGCGCGCGGGATGGCCGTCGCCGTAGAGACCCATGGCGGAGAGCGTCTGGCCGAACGGCAGCAGGAACGCCCCGGTCGCGTCCCGGGCGTCGCCCGCTCCGGGGCCCGTCGTCGGGCCGCTCACCCAGCGGCGCTCCGCACCGCCGCGCGGATGCCGCCGTGCTTCGCCCGCGCGGCCGCCTCGCGGATCTCGGCGACCTCCGGGTCCTCCGGCCAGCCCCGGACGAGGCCGGACAGGGCGGCGAGCACGAGCGGCGAGGGGTCGGCGAACTTCAGCCGCCGAAGGAGCAGCGTGCGACCTCGCACGGACAGGCGGATCAGCGCGTCGCGGCCGCCGTCGGTCGGATGATCGGCGGTCAGGCGGATGGCCTGCGCGCGCACGTCGTCGGCCAGGCCGCCGTCGAGCGAGCGATCGGCCAGCAGCGGCAGCGCGGCGGCCGGGCAGCCGTCGGCGGCCACCGCCAGCCCGGCGCTCACTACGCTGGGGTCGGCGTCTTTCAGGGCCGCCAGGATCGCGCCGTCGCGCGCCTGGGCGGAGCCCTGCCCGAAGAGGCGCACGGCCTCCACACGGACGCGCGGATCCTCGTGGTCCAGCCAGGGCTCCGGGGCGAGGCGATCGGCGCCGCCCGTCCGGCGCAGCAGCGTCAGGATGTTGCGCGCCAGGAACCAGGGAGCGCCCTCGAGCCGGGCCGTCGCCGCGGGGCCCACAGCGGCGTCGCCCAGGGCCGCCAGCCGGTCGAGCAGCCAGCGCCGCTCACCCCTGTCCTCGGACTCCGCGAGTCGATCGAAAAGCGGGTCGACGGCAGCCTCGCCCGCTTCCTGGAGGAGCCGCTCGATATCCGGCGAGCCGGGCGCCGAGCTCTTCAGGAGGGCGGCGAGCGTCTGCGGGTCGAGAAGCAGGGACCAGGCCTCGTCCACGGCGGGATTGGCGCCGCCCGCGCCCGGGGCGCCCTGGAGCACCTCGAGCAGCCCGGCCGGGGCGGACGCCAGCGCCTGCCGCAGCGCCCGCTCGAAGCCCGGGCCCGTTGCCCCGAGCTCGAACGCCATGCGCACGATCGCCAGAGGTTCGGGGCGGTGGGCTTCGTCCGCTACCGCGGTGCGGCCCTGGCGCCGCGCCGCGAGACTCTGCAGCGCCTCGGTGTAGGCCTCCGGGTTGGGGTCGGCGAGCTGCCAGCCCGCGACGAGCTGCTCGACCTGCCCGCGGAGCACCGCGTCGACCTCCGGCTGGACGCCTTCCGAGCGCCCATCGCCGCCCTGCGCCGCGAGCTTGCCGAGGATGCGCAGGAGCGAATCGGAGATGGACTGCTCCGGGCCCCGGGCGGCCTTCAGAAGGGCGAGCACGGCATCGGCCGGCAGCGCGTCCAGCGCTTCGCTGAGCAGTTCGGCGAGCTCCTGTCGATCGCCCCCGAGCTCCAGCAGGCGGCGCAGGCGCTCGGGGTCGAGCCGGCGCAGCAGGTCCGCGATTTCGGGGGCGAGCTCGGGGGACGCCTCGCCCACGCCGGCGCGCAGCAGGTGGCCGAGTCGCGTCGACAGGGCCCTGTCCAGCGCCTCATCGCCCGACCGGGCGTTGATCGCGCGCGCGAGCAAGTCGGGCGTCGCGGCGGCGCCGCCCGCGTCCGCGCCCAACGCGGACCTGGCGAGATCCGCCCAGACCCCGCGCGAGGCGCTGGCGGCGTCCCCCTCGGCGAGCGCCAGCCGGTCGTAGCGGACCGGCAGCAAGGAACAGCTCTCTTCACGCCAGGGCGCGGGCCCGGTTTCGTCGTCGTCGGGCTCGGGCGCGAGCACGTCGAGCAGCGCGCCGGCCTGGCGCTCGTCGAACCCCGCCTGGATGCGCACGCCGCCGACGCGTCTACGGTGCAGGCGCTCGGCGAGGTCGCGCATCATCGGGTGCGCGGGGTCGGTGGCGCGGTCGTCGTGGTAGATCCGGTCCCGCGCCACCGCGAGCACGATGTCCCCGTGGGCGCGCAACGGGGCCTCGGCGCGTGCTGCCACGCGGGCGGCCGCTTCGGCGAGCGCCGGATGCCCGGGCGGGTACATCCCGCGCCGGTTCAGCGCCGCGGCGAGCTCCGCGAGAAGCGCGCTGATGTCTGGGGACGGGGGCGAAGTGTCAGGCACGGTCGGACGTCGTCTCCCCCTTCAGCGGCCGGGGACGGGGAAGGCCACGATGCTCTCGTTGCCGTCCGACCCGACCGCGGCCACTCCGAACAGGTAGTTGTCGATGACCATGCCCTCCATGGTGTGCTCGGCGGCGTCGCCCACCCACCGCCAGCTCGACCATTGCGGCTCCGTCGTGGCTCTCCAGTAGACCTTGTAGCCAGCCAGATCGGGGTCGTCGACCGGCTGCCAGCTCAGGTGGGCCGAGGGGCGGACGGCGCCCCGGATCTCGACCCCGGCCGGCGGCGGCGGCGCCCACGCGAGCGCGGCCAGCACCGACGCGTTCACCGCCGTCAGCTTCGCCGCGAAGTCGAAGTTCACCCCCTCGACCACGTCCCCGTAGGCGACGCCGTCCTCGACGCGGAGATCCTGGTGCTGCCGCGTGTAGTTCTCGTGCGCCTCCATGATGCGCACGGCCGGGAAGCCGGCGTCGTTGAAGGGCCGGTGGTGGCCGCCTCGCCCGAAGCGATCCAGCCGGTAGATCATCACGGCGTCCAGGTTCCGGTCCCCCAGGTACGCGTCGGTGATCCGGTCCACGTAGCGCGCGAGCTGCCGCGAGGGCCCGTCGACCTCGCCACCGAAGAACCTGTGGGACGCGTGCTCGCGCTCGGTGGTGGAAGGAGGCACCGGCTCGGAGAACACCCGGAACGTGGTGTTGTCGACGACGCCGTCGACGCCCTCGATGTTGCCGATCATGTCGTTGTTCAGGACCGCCTCGATCACCCAACCCGAGTCGGCCGCGACCTGCGCCATGTGGCGGCCGCCGTAGAGCCCCTGCTCCTCTCCGGAGAGACCGACGTAGACCACGCTCTTGTCGAAGCGGTAGCGCGTCAGCACCCGCGCCGCCTCGAGCGTTCCCGCCATGCCGCTCGCGTTGTCGTTCGCCCCCGGGGAATCCGAGGTGCCGTCCAGCGCGTCGGACACGCGGCTGTCGATGTCGCCCGACATGATCACGTAGCGGTCGGGGTGGGCGGCGCCGTGCTGGATCGCCACGACGTTCACGATGCGCGTGTCCGCGGGGATGCGGGACTGCGCATCCCCCTCCTGCAGATAACCCTGGAAATACACCTCCAGGCAGCCACCGCAGGCCTCCGATATGCGGTCGAATTCGGCCTTGATCCAACGCCGCGCCGCGCCGATGCCGCGGGTATCCGACACGGTGTCCGAAAGCGTGTGCCGCGTGCCGAATCCGGCCAGCGTGCGGATGTCCCGTTCGATCCGCTCGGCGGACACCGCGTCGGCGATGTCCAGGATCCGCGGGTCCAGCGCGGCGGGCGGCTCGCCCGTTTGCGGCCGGGCCTGGCCCGAAAGTGCGGACGGCCAGGTCACCACGATTGCGGCCCACAGCGGGAGTGTCATGAACCGTAGCCACCGGGTGGGGGTCGAACGTTGCATGGGGCGCGTGTGGTGGTTGAAGAAAACGGCGGCTCGGGAGCCAACATGCGACCCGGCAAGCGGGCGGGCCAGTGTGTTTCGCCGTTGCGCACGGCCGGCTCGCCGTCGAGGATGTCGCGGCGGGCGACCTGGAGGGGAGCTGCGAAAGCGGCCGGGCTCCGGCGGGTCGCCGTCCCCGCGAACCGACGACAGAAAGGCAACGATGGTTTCGAAGCGGATCGGCGCGGCCACCGGCGCGGCGCTCCTTCTCGCCGGCTGCAGCGCGTTCGCCGGGCGCGCCGAACCCGGCGGGGACACGCCGCGGGCGCCGGTGCCGGAGGTGGCACCGGACGCGGTGTTCCGACAGGGTGTCGCGTACCGCGTGGAGGCGCGCCTGGAGGAAGGCGCGGACATTCTGCACGCGCGCGCCGAGCTCCGGTACACGAACCGGTCCCCGGCCGTCCTCGATACCCTCTGGTTCCAGCAGTACCTGAACGCCTTCCGCCCGAACAGCGCCTGGGCCCGCTGGGACGCCGAGCACCGGGACGAGAGTCCCTTCCAGGAGCTGGGCCCCACCGATCACGCGTTCGAGCGCATCGCAGCCATCACCGTGGACGGCGAGGCGGCGCGGCCCGACTATCCGGGCGCGCCGGATTCGACGGTGATGGCGCTCCCCCTGGCTCGGCCTCTGGCACGCGGCGAGACCGTCGTCGTCCGCATCGACTGGCAGGCCCGCCTGGCGACGCTGCCGCGGCGCCAGGGCCGCGCCGGCCGGCACTTCGACTTCGCGCAGTGGTACCCGCGCATCGCCGTGTACGACGCCGACGGCTGGCAGGTCAATCCTCTGATCCGCCCGGGCGAGTTCTACGGCGAGTTCGGGAGCTGGGACGTGACGCTCGACCTCGCCGCGGACCAGGTCGTCGGGGCGACCGGCGTGCCCGTCTCGGGCGACCCGGGATACGCCGCCGCCGCCGCCCGCGGCTTCCCGCCCTACTCGCTGGCGCGCGACGCTTACGGCGCGCCCGGCGAGGCCATCGCCCTGGGGCTGCTGCCGCCCGAGGTGGGCGACGGCCGCAAGCGGGTCCGCTTCCGCGCTGAAGATGTGCACCACTTCGCGTGGAGCACGTCGCCCGAGTACATCTACGAAGGCGGACGCTGGAAGGACGTGCCCGTCCACGTCCTGTACCGCCCGGGGGACGAGGAGGAATGGGGCGGCGGCGTCGTGCTGGAGCGCACGTACCGCGCGCTCGATTTCATGCAGGAGGTCTTCGACACCTACCCCTGGCCCCAGTTCACCAACCTCCACCGGATCGAGGACGGCGGCACCGAGTTCCCCATGGTCATCATGGATGGCGGGGCCAGCCTCGGCCTGATCGTGCACGAGACGGCGCACCAGTACGCCCACGGCATACTGGCCAGCAACGAGTGGCGCCACGCCTGGTTGGACGAGGGCATGGCGAGCTTCCTCGACGCCTGGTTCGAGGAAGTCGACGGCGCCTCCACGGCGGACGTCTGGGGCGGCCCGATCTCGACCGTCGCGGAGCTCGACGCCACGGGGGCCGCGGAGGTGGTCGACCAGCACGCGGCCGAATTCTCCAGCTACGAAGCCTACCGCCGCATGTCGTACACGAAGGGCTCCGTCGTCCTCTACATGCTGCGGGAGCTGCTCGGGGACGCCGTCTTCCGGCGCGGCCTCAAGGAGTACTACGCCCGCAACAAGTTCGGCCACCCCGGGCCTGCGCAGCTGCGGCTCGCGATGGAGAGCGCCGCGCGCCGCGACCTGGGTTGGTTCTTCGACCAGTGGCTCTTCCGCACGGCGACGCTGGATTACGGGATCACGGATGCGGTGACCGAGCAGGTGGGAGGGGCATGGCGCACGACGGTGACCGTGGCGCGCTCGGGCGACGCCTGGATGCCGGTGGATGTCCAGGTGGGCCCGGAACGGGTGCGGCTGGAATCGCGCGACCGGGAGCAGACCGCGACGGTGACCACCGCCGATCGGCCGGCGGGGGTGGAGCTCGATCCGGACGGGAAGATCGTGGACACCGACCCCTCCAACGACACCCGGTCGCTGTAGCCACCGGGGCGGGCACGGCCGGTCCGCGCGCTGCGCCGTATGATCCCGATGCGCGGGCCCGCTCGCGGCGCCCGGCCGCGACGCTATGTTGATGCCCGGACGCGCACGATTCCAGGCGAACCACGACGATGCCTAGCCGCATTCCGAGGCGGATGATCCGCGCCCTGCGCCATATCATCGCCCCGCCCAAGCGCCGGAAGGGCACGCACGCCAAGAGGACCGGCCTCGCCCCCGGCACGCTGGTCTACACCGGCGCCCCACGCGATCGCGCGACGACGCTGTCCGTCACCTCCTACGACGCCGAGACCCTCGAGGAGCTGCCCGGAGCATCGATCGACGACGCCGTCGCCATGCGCGGCCGGCGCGAGACGACCTGGATCGATGTCGTCGGGCTCGAGGACGTGGAGGCGATCCGGGAGATCGGCGAGCGGTTCGGCATCGATGTCCTGGTCCTCGAGGACATCCTCGCCACCGGGCACCGGCCCAAGCTCGACGTGCAGGACGGCCACGTGCTGCTCGTCGTGCGCATGTTCCTGGTCGACGAGGGCGCCACCGAGGTGCGGAGCGAGCAGGTCTCGATCATCGTCGGAGCGGACTACGTGCTCACCTTCCAGGAGGACGAGGGCGACGTGTTCGACCCCGTCCGCCGCCGCCTCCGGGAGGGCACGGGACGCATCCGCGGCTGGGGCGCCGACTACCTGGCCTACGCCCTCGTCGACGTCATGGTGGACCACTATTTCGTGGTCCTGGAACACCTGGCGGAGTCGGCCGAGGACGTCGAGCAGGTCGTGCTGGAGGCGGAGGGCACGGACCTGGTGCGCGCGATCTACCGCTTGCGCAGGCACAACATCGCGCTGCGGCGAGCGGTATGGCCGATGCGGGAGTTGACGATGGAGCTCCTGCGGGGCGAGATCCCCATCATCAAGCCTCGCGTGCAGCCCTTCCTGCGCGACCTGCACGACCATGCCGTCGAGGCGATGGAGACCGTGGAGGCGCAGCGCGACCTGCTCGGCGGGCTCATGGAGCTCCACCTCACCACCGTCAGCAACCGCATGAACGAGGTCATGAAGGTGCTCTCGATCGTGGCGACGATCTTCGTGCCGCTGACCTTCCTGGCCGGGATCTACGGGATGAACTTCGAGTACATGCCGGAGCTGGGCGTCCGGTGGGCGTACCCGGCCCTGCTCGGGGTGATGTTCGTCGTCTTCCTCGGATTGGTCGCCTACTTCCGTAGCAGGCGCTGGTTCTGAGCCGCTGGCGCCTTCGGGTACGGTGCCCGCCCTCGGTTCACGCGGGTGCCCGATCCGCGCCGTGCAGGTCGGAGTCCGGCGCAGGGGGCGCGCCTCACCCCGGCAGGAACTGCTCGGGGATGGGGTTGTCCGGACTCTCCTGGTCCCACGTCGCGTGGGAGATCCACCAGCGCGCGCCGTCCCAGGCGAGGTGGATGCCGTTGACTCCGCGGGTTCACCCTCCCCTGCGCTGAGCTTGCACCCCTTTCGCGCGGTCGTAACTTGACGGCCGTTGCGGTGGCGGGGCGGCGGGACGAGGGGCGCCCTTCCGCATCGCAGGCCTGAACGCGGCCCACCCCCCGTTTTCTTTCATGGCAATGGACACCCGGCTTCCGGACGCGGTTGCACGCTCCGCGGGCACGCGCATCGTCTTCGTCGTCATCGACGGCGTGGGCGGCCTGCCCGACCCGTCGACGGGCCTGACGGAGCTGGAGGCCGCTCGGACCCCCAACCTCGACGCGCTGGCGGCGGACGCGGCGGTCGGCCTGCATCGACCCGTGGCCGCCGGCATCACGCCGGGCAGCGGCCCCGGGCACCTCGCGCTGTTCGGCTACGACCCGCGCGAGTGGCTGATCGGGCGGGGCGTGCTCAGCGCGCTGGGCGTCGGTTTCCCGCTCCGGCCGGGCGACCTCGCGGCGCGGCTCAACCTGGCGACCGTCGACGCGGCCGGAAACGTGACCGACCGGCGGGCCGGCCGTCCGAGCGACGCGGAGGGCCGCCGGATCGTCGGCCTGCTGGAGGGCGCCGTCGAGGCGCCGGACGGGCTGGAGCTCTTCTGGCGCGCGGAGAAGGAGCACCGCGCCGTCATGATCCTGCGCGGAGAGGGCCTGTCCGACGCGCTGGACGACACCGACCCGCAGGCGACCGGTGTTCCGCCGCTCCCCGTCCAGGCGCTGGACCCGGCCGCCGAGGCAACGGCCGAGGCCGTGGCGCGCGTGCTCTCCGATGCGCACGCCGCGCTCCGCGGCGAAAGCCCCGCGAACGCGCTGCTCGCGCGCGGCTTCGCGTGTTTCGAGCGCTATCCCTCCATGCGCGAGCGGTTCGGCCTGAGCTGCCTGGCGACCGCGCGCTATCCGATGTACCAGGGGGTCGCCCGCCTGCTCGGCATGGACGTGGCCGACACCCCCGCCTCCGAGGAGGAGGCCGTGCGCACCGTCGCCGCCCGGTACGCCGACGCCGACTTCCACTTCCTGCACTTCAAGTACCCCGACTCCCGCGGCGAGGACGGCGACGTCGCGGCGAAGGTCGCCGCGATCGAGGCGGTGGACGCCCTGATGCCCGTGCTCGTCGGCCTCGAGCCCGACGTGCTCGTGGTCACCGGCGACCACTCGACCCCCGCGCGCATGCGCACGCACTCCTGGCACCCCGTGCCCCTGCTCATCGCCTCGCCGTGGTGTCGCGGTGGCAACGCCGGCGGCTTCGGCGAGCGCGCGTGCCTCGCGGGCGAGCTGGGCATCATCGCTGCGACCGACATCCTTCCCCTCGCGCTGGCCCACGCGGGCCGGCTGGAGAAGTACGGCGCATGAGCGCGCACGCCGGCAACGGCGACGCCTGGCACCGCGATGTGCTGGCGCGCGCCCTGGCGATGGGCGACGAAGGCCGCTGGGAGGAAATGGCCGCGCTCCTGCGCGAGTCCCTCGCGGAGGAGCCCGACGACCCCTACCTGCTGGGCTGGCTGGGCGTCGCCGAGCAGGAGCTGGGCGACGACGAGCGCGCCCGCGAGCGGTTTCGGCGGTGCCTGGCCCAGGACCCCATGGATCCGCAGTTGCTGGCGCTCGCCGGGTCCGCCCTGGCGGCCTGGGACGAGCCCGAGGCGGAGGTGGCCCTGCGGGCCGCGGCGCTTTCGGGGCCCGACGTGGCGGTCGCCCGGCTCCAGTACGGCGCCTACCTGGCCCGCCGCGGGCTGCTCGATGAGGCCATGGAGCACCTGGAGGCCGCCGCGGCGCTGGACCCGGAGGATCCCGTGGCCCGCGCCGAAGTGGGCGGAGCGCACGCCCTCGCCGGCCGCTGGGACGCGGCGGCCGACGCCATGGAGGACGCGCTGGAGGAGGCCCCGCAGGACGAGTGGACCCGCGTCCTCCTCGGCCTCGTGCACCTGGAAAGGGGCGACGGCGAGGCCGCCGCCGACGCCCTCGACGAGGGCTCGCGCGGGGCCTCCGAGGATCTGGAGGCCCAGTCCCTGGCCGCCCTCGCCGCCGCCGCTGTGGGCCGTGAGCAGCAGGCGCAGGAGGCCCTGTACCGCGCGGAGGCGGCCGCCGGCTCCGGCGACGCCGCGCTGCTGGCCGAGCTCGAGGAAGCCATCGGGGCGGGGCCGGAGCGCGCGGGGCAGCTCCTGCGCCGCGAACTCGCGCCGGTCGCGCTGCGCGACCGGCTCACGGCCCCGCTGTAGGCCCGCCGAGCTCGGGCCGCATGGCGATCCGGATCGGGCGGGCCCTCGGACTGGGCGCGAAGGCCGCCTCGGCGGCGCTGCTGCTCTGGCTGGGCCTGGTCGCGCTCGTGCTGTTGGCGGGGGCCAGGCCCGAGCTGGAACGCTCGGACGCCATCGTCGTGATGGGCGCGGCGCAGTACAACGGACGCCCGTCGCCCGTGCTGCAGTCGCGGGTGGACCACGCCATCGACCTGTACAGGCGCGGCCTCGCGCCCACGATCCTGTTCACGGGCGGCGTGGGTACCGGGGACACGGTCAGCGAGGCGGAGGTCGCGCGCCGGTACGCGATCGATTCCGGCGTCCCCGATACCGTGATCCTGGTCGAGATGCGGGGCCGCACGTCGGCCGAGTCGATCGGGGAGGCGGCGCGCATCCTGCACGACCGGTCGCTCGCCTCGGCGTTGCTGGTGAGCGACCCGTTCCACATGCTGCGGCTGGAGATGCTCGCGAAGCGGGGCGGACTCGATGGGCGGCGCGCGCCGGTGCCACGCGGTCCCATCGAACGCAACGCGTCGCTATCGCTCCGCTACGTCCTGCGCGAGAGTGTTCTCGCGCCGATCGCGGCGCTGCAGGGCCCCCGTACGGTCGCGACCGGCGCGGCCTCGGCACCCGACGGACCCTGACCGGGAGAGTCGTACCGTGGTGAAGATACCGTTCGAGCGCACGCGGCTGGACAACGGCCTCGACCTGATCCTGTCCCCGGTGCCGTCGGCGCCCGTCGTCGCGATCAACCTCTGGTACCGGGTGGGCTCCCGGAACGAGCAGCAGGGCAGGACCGGGTTTGCGCACCTCTTCGAGCACATGATGTTCCAGGGGTCGCAGAACGTGCCGGAGTCGCGGCACTTCGCCGAGATCGAGAAAGCGGGCGGCTCGCTCAACGGGTCCACGTGGCTGGATCGGACGAACTACTTCGAGACGCTGCCGGCCCATCGCCTGGAGCTCGGCCTGTGGTTGGAATCCGACCGTATGGGCTTCCTCCTGCCGGCGATGACGCAGGAGAAGCTCGACAACCAGCGCGACGTGGTGAAGAACGAGCGCCGCTGGCGGGTCGACAACCAACCCTACGGCGACTGGGACGAGCGCATCCAGGAGATGATGTACCCGCCCGATCACCCCTACCACCACAGCGTGATCGGCTCGATGGAGGACCTCGACGCGGCCTCCCTAGAGGACGTCGAGTCGTTCTTCCGCACCTTCTACGCGCCCAACAACGCGGTGCTTACGATCTGCGGAGACTTCGACCCGGCCGAGGCCCGCGGGCTGGTCGACGACTACTTCGGCTCCATCCCGGCCGGGCCTGCCGTGCCGCCGATCCCGGGCCGTACGGAGCTGCCGCGCACGCTGGGCGGCGAGGTCAGGGACGGCGCGGCGCAGGACATCTCGCTGCCGCGCGTCTACGTCGCGTACCGCATCCCCGCCTACGGGGACGACGGGCACTACGCCGGCGCGGTGGCGTCGCACATGCTGGCCTACGGCCGTGGCTCGCGCCTCTACCGCACCCTGGTACGCGAGCGCGAGCTGGCGCAGGACGTCGTCGCGTACGCGTTTCCGATCGTCGTCGGGGCGTCGATGCTCGTGACCTGGGCGACCGCGCGTCCAGGGGTGGGGATCGAGGACCTGGAGGCCGCGCTGCACGAGGAGACCGCCGCGCTGGCCCGGGCCGAAGCGCGTGACGTCGAGCGCGCGGTGCACCTCATGGAGACGGCGGAGCTGCAGATGCTCCAGCAGGTGGGTGAACGCGCCGACCAGCTGTCGATGTTCGCTTCGCTGTTCGACGATCCGGGCCGCATCAACACGGAGCTCGACCGCATCCGCGCGGTGGGCGCGGAGGACGTGCGGGCGTTCGCCGAGGAGTACCTGGTGCCGTCGAATCGGGGCGTTCTCACCTACGTGCCCGTGGAGGGCTCGTGAGCCCCATCGACCGCACCGCCGTCCCCGAGCCCGGCGCGCCGCGCGCCTTCCGCGCCCCGGAGGTGACCCGCGACGTCCTCCCGAACGGCCTCGCGGTCTTCGTTGCCAGGCACGGAGACCTGCCGGTCGTGGCGACCTCCCTGGCCGTGCGGCGAGGGGTGGCCGACGAGCCACCCGAGCGCGCCGGCCTCGCCCGCGCGCTGTCGGAGCTGCTGGAGGCGGGCACGCAGCGGCGCAGCGCGGATGAGCTGGCGTGGGCCCTGGAGTACGCGGGGATCCAGCTGGACATCAGCGCCGGCTGGGACAGCATGGTGGCGGGCACCACCATTCCTTCGGCCCGCTTCGATGAGGCGGCCGCGCTGTTCGCCGAGGTCGTGCGCGAGCCGTCGTTCCCCGACGAGGAGGTCGCCCGCGCGCGCGAGCGCCAGCTCGCGGGGCTGCTGCAGCGGCGCAAGGATCCTCGCTCGCTGGCCGCCGACATGTCCGCGCGCTTCACGTTCCGGGAAGGCGTGCCCTACGGTCGCCCGGCGGCCGGCACCGCGGGCACCGTGGGGGACATCGGGCGCCCCGATGTCAACGACTTCTACGGCGCCGCGTTCGGCCCGCAGCACGGCGCGTTCATCGTCGTGGGGGATGTCCGACCCGAGGAGGCGCTGGAGGTCGCCCGGCGGCATTTCGGCGACTGGGAGGTGACGCCCGGCCGCGAGCGGGAATTCCGGGTGCTGCCGCGCGTCGACAGTACCACGATCTTCCTGGTCGACCGCCCGGGGTCGGTGCAGTCCGAGCTGCGCATCAGCGACGTCGGCGTGGCCCGCTCGAATCCGGACTACCTTCCGATCCGGGTGATGAACACGGTTTTGGGGGGTGCGTTCACGAGCCGCCTGAACATGAACCTCCGGGAGCGGAACGGATTCACCTACGGAGCGCGCAGCGGGTTCTCGGCCCGGCGGCGGCCCGGCCCGTTCTCGATCGGTGCGGCGGTCGCGACCGACGTGACCGCGGCCGCGCTGCGCGAGGCTCTCGCCGAAGTACGGCTGCTCCGCGAGGAGGGACCGACGGCCGAAGAGGTCGGCGCGGCGCGCGACTACATCGCCGGCATTCTGCCGCTGCAGCTCCAGACGGTCGAGCAGCTCGCCAGCCGCCTCGCGGGGCAGTTCGTCTACGGCCTGCCCGACGACTACCTCGCGACCTACCAGGCGCGTGTGCGCGCGGTCGCGGTGGAGGAGGCCGCGCGGGTCGCGCGCGAGCGGCTGCGTCCCGACCGCTTCGCGATCACGGTGGTGGGCGACGCGAACGCGGTTCGCGGCGATCTCGAGGCGCTGGACATCGGCCCCGTCCGCGGCGCCGGGGAGGTAGCGGAGCCGGAGCCGGAGGTGGCTGGTTGAGCGACCGCGCGGCGCGGCTGGACCGACGCGTCGTGCACGACGGGCGTGTCGTCCGACTCTCCATCGACACGGTGCGATTCCCGGACGGCCGCACCGGCACGCTGGAGCTGATCGAGCACGCGGGTGCCGCGGCGATCCTGCCGCTTCTCGACCCGCCCGACGCGACGGATCCCAGGGCGCTGGTGCTGCGTCAGTACCGCTACGCGGGCGGCGGATACCTGATCGAGGTGCCCGCCGGCACGAGGGATTCCCAGGAAGAGTCCTTCGAGACCTGCGCCCACCGTGAGCTGGAGGAGGAGACGGGCTACCGCGCCGGCCGTCTGGAGCCGCTCGGCGAGATCCTGACCACGCCGGGTTTCACCGACGAGCGGATCGCGCTCTTCCTCGCCTGGGACCTCGCCGAAGGCGCCTCGAGCCCGGACGCCGAAGAGTACCTGCGCCCGATGGCGCGTCCCCTCAGCGAGCTGCTCGACGATGCCCGCGCCGGCGCCATTCCCGACGCCAAGACCCTGTGCACGCTGTTCCTGGCCGATGCCTGGCGCCGCGCCCGGATGTCGTCTGCGTAGGTCAGCCCGGTCGCAGGCTCGTCCCCTTTCGCGGACACTCCCCGTCGATCCGGACGGAATTCTGACACGGGAGCGTTGCGCATCTCGTTGTGGCGACACGTATTTGTAAAGGGGTATGGCAGTCCGGGCGGGGTGGTATGGAACCTGCCCCTTCGCATCGTGGTGGTGTCGCCCGGGAACGCCCCGGCCGGCGCTCCCCTTCGTACGGCGAAGGAGGCGAACGATGGGCAGACGAGTCAAGGCGGTTCCGGCGAGCGAAACCAGGGAACACCTGGTCGCGTGCAACGACAGCGAACTGGTCGCGGAGTTCCTCGAGGGGGAGCACCGCGCTTTCGACGAGCTCGTCGAGCGGTATCAAAATCGCCTGCTGAACTTCATCTATCGCACGATCGGCGACCGGGACCGCGCCGAGGATCTGGTCCAGGAAACCTTCGTGCGCGTGTACCGGCACCTCCATCGCTTCGACCAGACCAAGAAGTTCTCCACCTGGATCTACACGATCTCGGGCAATCTGGCGAAGAACGAGCTCCGCAATCGTTCGCGCAATCCGCTGGTGCTGTTCCAGACCATCAAGAAGAACTGGGACACCGACCATCGGCCCCTGGAATGGGAGGACAACACCTACAGGCCGGACGACCTGTTCCGTAAGCGGCACCTCAAGGCCACCGTCGAATGGGCGGTGACCAAGCTGCCGGAGCACCACCGCATCGTCTTCGTCCTGCGTGAGCTGCAGGGGAAGACGTACGAGGAGATCGCCGACATCACGGGCGTCAACCTGGGTACCGTCAAGAGCCGCCTGAACCGGGCCCGAAACAACTTCGCCCAGATCATCGAGCACAAGCTGCGGTAGCGGGAACGGCGCGGCGGCGGGATCGAGACGAAACGGGGCTTCCGGCAACCGCCGGGGGCCCCGTTGGCACGCCCGGGCCCGCCGCTTCTGCTCCCCGAAAAATCGCGGTTTCGCGGGAACCTCCACGCCACACGGACCGTACCACTGTCCGGGTTCGAAAGCCGGCGGCCGATCCCCCCGGGATCGCGGGAGACGCCGGTGATCGACAGAGGCACGGAGTGGTGTCGCATGCAGCTCGATCAATCGGAAGCAGATCACCGGAACGGCGGAGTCGGCCGCACCGTCACCTGCGCCGAATTCAGGGCCGCCCACGCCGAATACGTGGACGGCTTCATGGATCCGGCGGGCGTGGCCGCGATGCGGACGCACGCGCGCGAATGCCTGCCGTGCGCGCGCCATGACCGCAGCATCCGCAAGGGCTGCGAGCTGCTCGCCGGGCTGCCGGACGTGCGCACCGGAGACGACTTCAAGGTCCGCCTGCGCGCGCGCCTGGCCACGGATCGCGCCCGCCGTCGGCGGCTGATCTCGACCGGGCAGCTGATCGTGCCGGCCGCGGCCATCATCGCGATCGTCGCGGCCGTGGCGTGGAGCCCTCTGCTGCGCGCCGGCGGTACGGCCGAGCCCATCGAGCTCGCGCCCGTCAACGCGCGCTTGCCGGCGGCGTTCGACAGCCCGCGGCTGGGCAACGGCGCGCATCTGGAGGGTCCCCGGCTCTACCGCGCCGCGTTCAGCCTGCCGGGCGTGTGGCTCGGCGACGTCGGCGTGCCCCACCGGCACGAGACGACCTACCTGCATCAGGCCGCCACCCGCGACCCGGCCTATCCGACGGTCTTCCTGGAGCCGCCGGCGTTCGCGGCGCGCTCGGCCTTGCTGGAGCCCGTCGGCCTGACGCCGGTCGTGCAGCGGTAAGGAGCCCTGACCACCCCACCCGAGCTCGCGCGGAAGCTGGAGGCCGGCCTGCGCGGCGGTGTGTTCTTCATCCACGGCTCGGAGGCGTTCCACCGGGAGAGCGCTGAGCGGGACATTCTCGACGCACACGTCGACCCGACGACCGCCGACTTCAACCTGGACCGTCTGTCCTGCCGCTCCATCGACGACGGGGCCCTGGCGTCGGTGCTGGCGACCCCCCCGATGATGGCCGAATGGCGTGTGGTCGTGCTTCGCGACGCCGAGGTCCTGTCGACGAGCGCGCGGCTACGGGCCGTCGTGGAGGGGGTCGTGCAGGCGCCTCCCGCGGGGCTGGCACTCGTCCTCGTCGCGGACCTGCCGCCGCGCAGCAAGGCCAAGGTCTGGAAGAAGCTGATCGCCTCCACCCACGCCGTCGAGTGCGCCCCGCTGGACGCCGGCGACGTCCCGGGCTGGCTCGCGGCGCGCGCGGATTCGCTCGGCGTGACGCTGAGCCCCGAGACGGCCCGCGGCCTGGTCGGCGCCGTGGGCTCCGACCTCGGACGGCTCGCCAGCGAGCTCGACAAGCTGCGGGCCTACGTGGGCGAGCGCGCTGCCATCGAGCCGCAGGACATCGAGGCAGCCGTCGGGCCGATCCGCACGCAGGACCGCTGGTCCTGGTTCGACCTCGTCGGCGCCGGTGAGTTCGCCAGGGCGCGCGACGCCCTCCCCGTGCTGCTGGACTCGGGCGAGAGCGGGGTCGGTCTCGTCCTCGGCCTGGGCACGCACTTCCTGCGGCTGGGACTGGCCATCACCGGAGACCGCGCCGCGCTCGAGGCGGCGCTGCCGCCGCATCAGCGCTGGATCGCGCGCCGCATCGCGGGTCAGGCCGCGGGCTGGAACGCCGCCTCCATACGCGGCGCGGTGGGCGACCTCGCGCGCGCCGACAGGCTCCTCAAGTCCACCGCGTCGGGGGACACCGCAGTGCTGGAGGAGCTGCTCCACCGCCTCGCCGTTCGCCGTCTCTCGCAGGCCGCCTGATGGGTCGGCGCCTCGTCGCAGTCGCGGTGGCCCTGGCATCGGCCGGGGCGCCCGTCCGGGCGCACGCGCAGGACCGCCTGGCTCGCGCCGAGGACGCGCTCTGGGAGGGCGACGCGGCGACGGCCCGCCGTGAGCTGGCGGCGTGGTTCGAGACCGCGGCCGTCGGCGCCAGCGGCGACCAGCGCGGCCGGGCGCTGCTCCTGCGCGCGCGGCTGGAGGACGACCCGAGGCTGGCCGAGCGCGATTACCTGGAAGTGGTGCACGGCTATCCGACCTCTCCGGCCGCGCCGGAGGCGCTGCTGAGGCTGGGTCAGTGGGCGCTGGAACGGGCCCAGCCCGACCGCGCCGTCTCCTACCTGGACCGGCTCGTCGCCGACTACCCGGCCTGGCGCAGGCGCGGGGAGGGGCGTCTGTGGCTGGCGCGAGCGCTTCGTGCCGCGGGGCGGCATCGAGAGGCGTGCGCCGCCGCCGCGGTGGTGGCGCTCTCCTCCGATCCGTGGCTGGCCGAGCAGGGACAGCGGGCGGCGTCCGGATGCCGCTGAGCTGTAGACGGCGTACCGCGGCTCCGGCGTCATGAGCGCGACCGGCGACCGTGGCCGCGCCGTGGCGGTGATCGGCGCCGGAGCGGCGGGCCTGGCGGCCGCGTGGACGCTCCAGGAAGCCGGTGTCCGGGTCGAGATCTTCGAGACGCGCGGCGGGCCGGGCGGCCGCCTGCGCACCGAGCGGTTCGCCGACGTCGACGTCGACGTCGGCGCCCAGTTCCTCGCGTCGCACCAGAGCGAGACGCATCGCATCGTCCGCGAGATCGGGGCGACGTCGATGATCCAGCCCGCGCCCGGGAGGGACGCGCTGTGGCGCAACGGCCGCGCCCACCCCATCCAGTACGGCTCGGTGTCCAGCATGCTCATGTCCGGCGCGCTGCCCGCCCGCCTGAAATTCCGCATGGCCTCCCGCTACGTCCCCTTCCTGCACCGCCACGCGCGCGTGCTCGATCCGAGCGATCCGCGACCCGCCGCCGCGGCCGGGCTGGACGACGGCTCGATCGCCGACTGGGGCGCCGAGCACCTCGGACCGGAGTTCGTGGAGTTGCTGGCGCGGCCGCAGACCGCCGCCTACTACGGGTCGGAGCCGGAGACCACGTCCGCCGCGCTCTACCACGCGCTCGCGTCCGCGGCGCTCGACCTGCGCCTCGCGTGGGTCCGGGGAGGGATGAGCGCGCTGGCGGTGCGGTGGGCGGAGGCGATCGAGGAGCGGGGCGGCAGCTTCCACTACGACACCGCCATCGGCGGCGTGCACGGCCACCGCGAGGGCGCCACGGTCGTGACCGGAGATGGGGGCGAGTGGCCCTGTCGAGCGGTCGTTGTAGCCGTGCCCGCGGGGGAGGCCGCGCGGCTCGTGGAGGAAGGGACGCTCGCCGAAGCCCTCCGCGGCGTCCGGTCCGCCGCCTCCGCGCTCCTGGCCGTGGCGCTCGACCGGCCCTGGGACCCGGGCTGGTTCGGCGCCGGCGTGCCTCGCACCGAGCAGGGCGGCGAGTCGCTCGCGGTGGTCGCCTCGGCGGCCGGGCGCGTGCCCGATCTGCCGCCCGAGAATCGCCGGGTTGCCCTCGTGTTCCCGGGCCCCGGCGCGGTCGAGGCCGGCCCCGATGCACCGAAGGACGCCTTCGACGATTGGTGGCCGCCCGCCCGTTCGATCGTGGGCGGGGCGGACGCGGAGCGGGCCCGCGTCTACCGCGAGGACCGCGGCCACGCGCTCTTCCCCCCCGGCTTCGGTGGGCTGCTGGAGCGGGTGCGTGCGGCGCAGCGCCCGCCCGGGGTGTTCCTGGCCGGAGACTGGCTGGTGTCCCCCACCATCGAGGGGGCGGTGCGGAGCGGCATCGAGGCCGTGCAGGCCCTCCTGGAGTCCGACCGAGCCTAGACCGGTCAACCCCCGGGGAGGCCAGGCGTCAGGCGACGGGCACGCGTTCCCGCACGACGTGCTCGGGGGCGAGGTCCCGGATGACCACGGTTTCGCTGATCTTGTCGTGGACGCCCTGCCGGTTGCGGTCCCACAGGATCTGGAAGAAGCCGAGCGTCCCGGTGGCGAGCGCCGCGGCGTAGCCACCGAAACGCTCGAACGACGCGAACCAGCCCAGCGGCTGCCCGTCGAGGCGGATGACCCGGATGCCGAGCGCGCGCTTGCCGGGCGTGCGCCCCCGCCATAGCGCCAGCATCGCCGTGAAGTAGAGCGCCGCCCACCCCGCGCTCACGCCGATCTCGTCGGCGATGACGTCCAGCAGGAGCCCGATCGGTGAGCGTTCCGCGGCCGCCTCGGCCTCCGCGGCGCGATCCCGCAGCTCCCGGTTGTCATCGCGAAGGGACCGCACCTCGCGGCCGAGCCGGCCCAGCGTGTCCGCGGCGGCGATCAGCGCCGCTTCGCGCGCCAGGGAATCCGCGCGGGTGGGCTCGCCCGCGTCGATGGCCGCCTGGCGGGCCTGCAGGAGGGAGTCGAGGGCGATCTCATTCGACTCGGGCGCGTCGTCCCCGCCCGGAAGGACCCCGACGCGCCGGAACTCCTCCTCCACGACGTCCACGACTTCGTCGTTCATCGAGAGCAGCGGCAGATCGGCCAGCTCCTCCAGGGCGTCCCGAAGGTCGTCGGCGTCCTCCAGCCGCTCTCCCTGCGCGGCGAAGAAGCGGGCGGCGGCCGCGGCGTGCGGCCGCGCTTCCTCGCCGGTCGTGGCGCGTCCCAGCGCGACCAGTTCCCGAATCGCGCCGACCGGCGTCGGCACGGTCTCGGCGCCCGAGCCGGTAGCCCCGCCGTCGGCCTCGGATCCGCCGTCCGCGGCGGCCCCCTCGCCCTCCGCGACTTCCGCTTCCGCGACCGGTGCCTCGGACCCGGAGTCGCGTCCACGTTCCCCGCCGCCGGAGAACAACCCCGACACCGCGCCGAGGAAGGAGAGCACCCCGATGAACGCCACGAGGGCGCCGGTCGCGCGCAGGAAGAAGCGGCCGACGCCGCCCTTCGAGCCCGATTTGCGCGATGTCGCCCGGAAGAGTACGAAGGCCGTGAGTAGCGCGAACAGCCAGCCGGGGGCATTCACCAGGAACCCCAGCAGGATCAGGTCGATCAGCATCGCGAGCAGCCGGCGGGATGGCGTGGCCAGCGGGGCGCCGAGCAGCCGGGGTTCGACGTGGAACGCGTCCGGAGTGATGATGGACCGGGGGTCCTGCGAGCGGGGCCTCCGGCCGCCCGCGGCGCTTCCTGCCGGGTCGGGTTGTGGGTACGCCATGCACCGCCCCTAGGGCCGCTCCGGTCGCGCGTGCGGCAACCGACGGCGGATCTTCGGATACGCTTGCGAACCGGGGAAGAGTAGCAGCGTCGTTCGTGCCGGGCGATGGGCGGCGGGGGTGCCCGGACGCGGTACCCTGCCGGTGGCAGGACGGCGGTGGAGGACCGGTCTGGCGGCGCCTTACGGACCGGGGATGCGGACCACGGTGGATGCCCCCCGGCGCACGATGCGCAGCGAAAGGCCATCCTCGCCGGCCCTGGTGAGGGCCTCGGCGAGCTCCCGAACGTCGCGCGTCCGACGTCCGTCGACGCCGGTCACGATGTCGCCGGCGACGAGGCCGGCTCTCGCCGCGGGCGTGCCCGGCCCGACGCGAATGACCAGCAGGCCGGCGTCGAGCCCGAAGTACTTCCGCATGCCTTCGACCAGGGGCGTGAACTCGGCGCCCGCGGCGCCGATCGACCAGGCCGCCATCGACACGCCGTAGCCGCGCGCGGGTCTGGGCACCCACACGTGCACCGAATCTTCCGAAAGGAAGACGCGCGGCTCGCTACGGACGCTGCTTCGCCGAATGCGCTCCCGCTCGACCAGCGCCCGGCGCACCTCGTCGGCGTCGGCCTCCACTTCGATGTGCACGCGCGCGGGTGTCGTGGAGCGCTGCCGTTCGATCGCGGCGCGCAGATCGCGCAGGACCACCTCCGCGCCCTCTCCGGCCACGCGCAGCCGCCGCTCCTCGCCCGCGCCGTCCCGGATCACGATGGTCGCCGGGGCATTGGCCTCGCCGTACACGACGGCTAGGTGGACCTCCCTCACGTTGGCGCGGATGGAATCCAGGATCACCTGAGCCCGCAGCTGCAGAGAATCCGCCAGGAACAGACGCCCGTCGCCCGCGCCCTGGACCACGCGGATGGCCGCGGGACGCTGGGCGGCGATCAGGGTGAGGTCCCGCTCCCGCCCGCTCCGCCGTACCCTCACGCGGAGCGTGTCGCCCGGCGCGATGCCGGAGACCGCTCGCTCCAGCCAGCGACCGGTGGCGGAGCGCCCGCCGAGCTGGAGGATCACGTCGCCTTGACGCAGCCCCCCGCGGAACGCGGGCGAGCCCGGCACGACCGACGACACGCGCAGCGTCTCCGACGTACGCAGCCCCGCGAGCGACGATCGCTCGAGGCCCAGGGAGAAGCCGAACCACCCGCGGCCGTCGTCCCGCGACGTGATCGCGCGCTGGTCCGTCGCGCGCCCGCGAGCCTCGTCCCGCCCCCGCGCCTGCCCCGAAGCCGGCGCGGCCAGGGCGCAGAAGGACGCGGCGAGGGCAGCGATGCGCAGCGCGCGCAGCGCACGCGGGCGGGCGCCGACGGGGCGCGGGCGGGCGCCGACGGGGCGCGGGCGGTCCGCGAG
>DATHRK010000083.1:0-1704 GCA_035465395.1 Longimicrobiales bacterium
CACGCCGACCCTCGCCTCGTGCGCATGCCCGACCACCCGCGGCTGGGTCGATTCCGCGAGGAGTTCGCCGGCATGCTGGGGATGATCGTCGAGCGGCCCAACGAGGGCGAGGACGGCGAGGTGCTCTTCGGCGGTTCGGACAGGGTCGTCGGGATGGAGTCGATGCTCGAGCGGCTGGAGGAGAGCGGCGACAACCTGGTCGACGCCAGGGAGTTCCTGCGCGCGCGGCTCATCGACATCCTCGTGGGCGACACCGACCGCGGCATGGACCAGTGGCGTTGGGCCCGCTACGGGGAGGCGGGCGCCTACACCTGGCGCCCCATCGCCAGGGACCGGGACTGGGCGTTCGTGCGCGCCGACGGCTGGCTGACGGGGCTCGCCCGGGCGGTGTACCCGAAGGTCGGAAAGTACGACGCGAGCTACGGGTCGCTGTCGGAGTACGTCTTCATGAGCTGGGACCTGGACCGCCGGCTGCTGGCGGGGCTCGAGCGCGCCGCCTTCGATTCGGCCGCCTCGATCGTCCAGACCGCGCTCACCGATGCGGTGATCCGGGACGCCGTCAGCGCGATGCCGCCGCCCTTCGTCGCCAAGAACGGCGCGTGGCTCGAGGCGACGCTACGGCAGCGGCGCGACGAGCTGCCGGCAATCACCGCCGCCTTCTACGAGTTCCTGGCCGGTGAAGTCGATGTCGAGGTCTCGGACGAGGCCGAGCAGGCGACCATCGAGCGCTCCGAGGACGGCTCCGTGACGGTGGTGGTGCGCCGCGTCGGCCCGGGGGAGGACTCGGTCCGGACGGTCGCCCCGAGGGAGACGTTTCGGCGGCGGTTCCTGCCTGGGGAGACGCGCGAGGTCCGACTGGACCTCCACGGGGGGGACGACCGCGCGATCATTCGCGGCGACGGGCCGGCGGACATCGTCGTTCGAATCATGGGCGGCGGGGACAACGACGTGCTCGCCGACTCCAGCGACGGGGGCCGGAGCGCCAACTACCTCTACGACGCCAGGGGCGACAACGAGTGGGTGGCGGATGGCGCGACCCACGTCGACGAGCGTGACTTCGACCCGCCCGAAGGCGGCGGAGGGTGGCCCGATGCCAAGATCGCCGGTGCGTTCAAGGACTGGGGGACCTCGGGCGGCGTGTCGCCGACCGGCGGCTACCGTTCGGCCGAGGGCATCATCGTCGGACTGCAGCGCCAATGGACGAGGTACGGTTTCCGTCGCGTGCCCTACAAGCGGCGCGTGCGCATCGCGGCGCTGATCGCCCCGCGGGACTGGGCGCCCGGGGTGGAGGCTTCGTTGCGCGTACACCGCGAGAACTCGCCCCTCGGCTACTCGATCGGCGGGCGCGCCATTGCCTACCACACGTTGCGCTTCTACGGCTTCGGCAACGACACCGAGACGCCGGCCAATCACGCCTCGCGGCGGGTGCGCCAGGAGGAGTATCGCGCCGCCGCGCACCTGAACGGCACCTGGGAGTCGGGCCTGTCCTTCGCTGTGGGTCCGTTCGTCCGATACACGGACGTCGTGGAGGCCGACACCCTGGCGCCCTTCGCCATCCTGACGGACAGCCTGGGCGCCGGCACGTTCGGGGCGGCGGGGCTCGAGGGCGAGGTGTCCTTCGGCTGGAGCTCGAGCGGCGCGGCCCCCGTCGAGGCCGACGATGCGGGTACCCCGGAGGACTTCGAGGCGGCGGAGGTGGACGTC
>DATHRK010000084.1:0-94045 GCA_035465395.1 Longimicrobiales bacterium
GCGCGGGCGGAGCAGGCCCGCGCCACGCTGGATGCGCCACACGCCCCTGGCCGGGGGGGCGATCAGGACCGCCGGTCGCGCGGCGGCGGGGGGGGTCGATCGGCCGTGAACGCGCGCACCAGCTCGTCGACGTAGTCCCGCTGCGGCGTGCCCGGCAGGGGTCCACGCTCGCCTTCCGTCCCCCGCTCGACGTAGAGGAGCTCGCCGCGCTCGATGAGGAGCGACAGCACGGGCAACGGGCGGTCGAAGGTGAACACGGCCAGGACCACCTGGCCGCGCTCCAGCAAGAGCGCGTCGCCCTCCACCCAGGCCTCGTCGGGCACGCTCCAGACCGCGATGCGGCGGCCGACGCTGTCGATGGGCAGCGCGGCGGCGAGGGGCACGAGGAGCTCCTCGTGGCCCGGGACCCAGTAGCCCAGGCCGGCGACTTCCAGGGGCGGCGGCGGCGCAACGGCGCCTCCGTCGGCCGCGCTCGCGGGGGCCCCCAGCCGTATCTCGCGAACCGGCTGCCCGGGCGCCGTCCGCAGCCAGCGGAGGCGCCCCATGCCGACGCCCGCGTCGACCAGCTCGACCGTGCTCACCACCCCTCCGGCCCGCGCCTGCCCCCCCACGATGCTGTCCTCGGTGATGGTGGACGTGTGGAGCGTCTCGCGCCCGTCCTCGAAGGACACGGCCCAGGTCGTGTCCGCGCCGACCAGCGGGCGCGCCAGCGCGAGCGCCCGGTCGGGACCGATGGCGGAGAGGGTGACGCTCGCGGTCATCCCGGCGGGCAGCGTCTCCGTCCGCTCACCGGGCACGCGGATCTCGCCGGTGCCTTCCAGCCGGGCGTTCCAGGCGCGCGACAGCAGACGCCCCGCCGTCAGGTCGACGCGGTAGGTTTCCTCCACCGGCCCGCGCACGTCGAGGGTGGCGCGCGCCGAGCCGAGGTCATCCAACGGGATGGCCGTGCGCAGCCGGGCCGTCCCTTCGGCCCGCAGCCGCGCAACGCGGGCTCCCAGCGTGTCGGTGACCTGCCAGACCTCCACCCGCCGGGTCAAGGAATACGCGTGATCGCCGGCAGCGTCGGTCCACGCGGCGACCATCGTGTCGACCCACGTGCGGCCCGGCTCGACCGGGCCGGCACCGGTCGGCAGGGGCGGTAGGGGATCACGGAGGTCGTACCGGCCGGCGGCGGCGCCACGGAAGCCCAGCAGGGCGCCGCCGCGATCCACGACGACGGAGTCGACGGACACCGTCCGATCGGGTCCCAGCGCGTGCCGGACGACGCTGCCCAGCAGGGAATCGCCCCGCGCGGGGCCCCAGACGTGCGCCTCCACGGAGGCGTCATCGCCGGCCCAGCCGATGCTGTCGGCGCCGCGCAGCCAGTACAGGCGGTACGGAGCGGACCGCTCGTACCAGAGGGTATCGCGCTGCGCCCGGTACGCCGGCGGGGGCGTCGGGCCGGCTGCCGTATCTTGTGCGTGGGCGGGTACGGGCCCGGTACCGGCGTTCAGCGCGGCAGCCACCAACACCAGGCGGAACGGCCCCCCGGCGCTCATCCCCAGCCCGTGAGCTCGCTCCGCAGCGCGTCGACGTAGCGGCTCACGTGCAGCCCATCCGTCAGCGCATGATGGACCTCCACCGCGACCGCCATCGCGCGCCGTTCGGCGCGCGCCACGTGACGACCGAACACCACCTTCGGGGTGGAGTCGTCCGCGCCGCGGTGGGCGTTGGTGAAAGACGTGAAGTCGAGCCACGGCAACACCGAGTGGTGAATCAGGTCATCGCGATCGTCGCGCGGGTCGGCGGGGCCGTCGGACGCTTCGACCCGCTCGATCTCCCTCCGCCCCGCTTCCTCGAAGCGCGGAAAGTCGTCCGACCACGGGAAGTACGCGAAGGCGAACGTGTCGTCGCCCCGCAGGATGGTACTACCGACGCCGACCCGCGCGTGCTCCCAGACACCCTGCGGGCGCAGTCGGCGGCGGAACTCGGGAACGGCGTTGGCGGCACGCATGGAGGCGAACAGCGATGCCAGAAAGAAGGAAGGGCCGCCGCGTGCTCGGCTCGCCTCGTGGAGGCCGGTCACGTCCACATCGACCGTGACCGACCAGAACGGATCGCGGTAGCCGCGGAAGAGCTGGACGAGCGCTCGCCGCGGGTCGGTGGCGGGCGGCACCCAACGACCCGGCTCGGTGTCTGGCATCCCTCGGCCTAGGCGGAAGCGACCTCCTCACGCTCTCGGGTCACCTGCTCGATGACCTTGTCGAGGATGTTCCCCGGCACCTCCTCGTAGCCGTGGAAGGTGCGCGAGTGCGCGGCCCGCCCGTGCGTGATCGAGCGCAGTGTCGTCGCGTACTTGTAGAGCTCGGCCTCGGGCACATGCGCCCGGACGGTGGTCCTGGTCCCCTGCGTGTCCATGCCGAGGACCCTGCCCCGGCGCTGGTTCAGGTCTCCCATCACGTCGCCCATGTACTGGTCCGGCGTGACCACGGTGACCTCGAGGACCGGCTCGAGCAGGATCGGGCGGGCCTTCTCCGACGCGTTGCGGAACGCGAGCGATCCCGCGATCTGGAAGGCGATGTCGCTCGAGTCCACCGTGTGGTAGGACCCGTCGTAGCACTCCGCGCTGAAGTCCACCACCGGAAACCCGGCCAGGACGCCCTTCGCTGCGGCCTCCTGTATGCCCTTGTCCACGGACGGCACGTACTTCCCCGGGATCACGCCGCCCTTGATCGAGTCGATGAACTCGTAGCCGGACCCTCGCGGCAGAGGCTTCAAGCGGATACGGCAGTCGCCGAACTGCCCGCGCCCGCCGCTCTGCTTCTTGTGACGTCCCTGGGCTTCGGCCGTGGTGCGAATGGTCTCCCGGTAGGCGATGCGCGGCGGCTCCGTGACGACCTCCACGCCGAACTTCCTCTTCATCCGCTCCATCTGCACGTCGAGGTGCATCTCGCCGAGCCCGCGCGCGATGGTCTGCCTCAGCTCGGAGTTGTAGGCGGCGGCGAAGACGGGGTCCTCCTCGTGGAGCTTCTGCAGCGCGGCCCCGATCTTGTCCTCGTCGCTGCGGCTGGCGGCGCGGATGGCCACCGCGATGTCGGGCTCGGGAAACTCGATCGGCGTGACGACGACCGGGCGGCCCGCATCGGAGAGGGTGTCGTTCGTGTGGGTGTTCTTGAGCTTGGCGATCACGCCGATGTCGCCGGCCTGCAGGCGCGAGACCTCCAGCCGCTCCTTGCCCTGGGGCACGGACAGATGCGAGAGCTTCTCGTTGCTTCCCCGAGTGGCGTTGCGCACATCCTCGCCGGACGCCACCGAGCCGCCGAAGATGCGGAAGTAGCTCAGCTCGCCGACGTGGGGCTCGGACGTGGTCTTGAAGACCAGGGCCGCAAAGGGGTCCTCGTCGGTGCCGGTGAGCTCGACCTCCTGGTCCAGGTTCGGGCGCTGCACCGTCTCCGCGGTCGCCTCCGCGGGGTTGGGAACCAGTTCCACCAGCTTGGACAGGAGCGCGCGCGTGCCCCAGGTCTTTTCCGGAGCGCCGCAGAACAGGGGGAAGATGCTCCCCGCCTGCATGGCCTTCTTCATCGCGGCGATCGCCTCCTCGCGCGTGATCTCCTGCCCCTCCAGGTAGCGCTCCAGGAGCGTGTCGTCGGTGGTGGCGATCGTCTCCATGAGCTCGGTGCGCCAGGTCTCGAACTTGTCCTGCAGCTCCTCGGGCACGTCGGCCTCGTCGTACTCTCCCGTGGCGCTGTTGGGCTTGTAGATGTGCGCCCGGCCGCTGAACAGGTTGATGATCCCCCGGAACCCGTCACCCGCGCCGATCGGGATCTCCACGGGAATGACCTTGTCGGTGAGGTGCCCCTTGATCTCGCCGTAGACCTTCTCGAAATCGGCGTGGTCCTTGTCCATCTGCGAGACGAAGAACAGGCGCGGCAGCCCACGGTCGCGGCAGTACTCCCAGGTCCTCTCGGTGCCCACCTCCACGCCCGTCGTCGCCCCGAGGACCATGACCGCGCCGTCGGCGACGCGGGTCGCGGCCATCGCCTCGGCCGTGAAGTCGAGGTACCCGGGAGTGTCGAGGAGATTGATCTTGGTGCCCTGCCATTCGGCGAATGCCGGTGTGGTCTGCAGCGAGATACCGTGGTCCAGCTCTTCCGGGGTATGCATCGTCAGCGCCGTGCCCTCCTTCGCGCTGCCGTGGCGGCGGGTGGCGCCGGACACGAAGCAGAGGGCGTCGACGAGACTCGATTTGCCGGCGCCGCCGTGCCCGAGCACGACGACGTTCCTGATGTTCTCGGTGGCGTATTCTTTCGCGGATGACATGGCACCTCCTGCTCGCCCTCGCGCGACCGACCCGGAGTGGCGGTCGAGCCCGGGCGCTTTCCGGGGGGCGAGAACACTAGGCGCGGCCATTTTTCGGGTCAAGCAACGCCGGCTCCGCGGAATCCTGACATCTCGTTGACCGATTCGTCGCCAACCGGGGCCGCCGAGAGGCCAACGTCGAGGCACAGGAACGCGCCGTGCTCACCCGCCTCCCCGGGGAACAGCCATGACAGCAGCCCGCCGTGCCCGCGCCGTCGCCGCGCTCGTCGTCCTGGTGCCCGTCATCGCCGCGGCGTCCCACGCCTCGGGCGACCGGCCCGAGCCGTGCCACGATCCGTCCGAGGAGGAGCGCGGTCCCTGCGTGGCCCTGACGCACTACCTGCAGGCACACGCGACGGGGCAAAGGGCCCACGCGGAGGCGGCTTTCTTCCCCGACGCGCGCATGGTCTGGGTGACCGACGGCGAGCGGCGCGAGCGGGCGATAGCCGACTACATCGCGGGGTTCGGCGGCGAGCCTGCGCCCGATGAGAGAGAGCGCGAGCGCTGGGTCGAGCGCGTCGAGGTGTCCGGCGCTGCGGCCGTCGCCACGATCGTCCTCGACTACCCCCGGGCGCGCATCGTCGACTTCATGACCCTGCTACGCGCGGACGGCGAGTGGCGCATCATCCACAAGAGCTTCCAGGTCACGCCGAAGTCCGACGCTTGAAACTTTCGCGGCCCGACGGGCGAACGGAGAAGCGAGCAACGAAGACGACGGTCGGGGCCGTCGTAGAAGAAAGGGAGAGGCAAGGATGCTGGCCCGAGAGGAGAAGGAAATGGAGATGAACGACCGAGCGAGGCCGAGATCCGCCGTCGGCATGATGGCGTTGATCGCGCTGCCGTTCCTGCTCGGATCCGGAGTCGCGGCGGCCCACCAGATGGCGCGCGCGCTGCCGGAGGCGGCGGTGGAAGCGCCGCCGGCGACCGTCGTAGTGGACGTCGCGCCTCAGCCGCGCGGCTAGCTCACCCCGGCCGCGCGGCTAGCTCACCCCGGCCGCGCGGGGCCACCCGGCCCGGCGCGCGGACCCGTCCATCACCGCCCGCCCTCCGCCGACCGCACGCGCCGCGCCTTCTCCGGGTTGGCAAGCAGCCGCTCGTAGAACTCCAGCTTCTCCTCCACCTGCGCCATCCGGTCCTCCGTCGAGGAGAGCCGCCGCCGCGCCGATTCGAGCTCTTCGCGCAGCAGCTTGACGGTCTTGCCGGAGAGTTCACCTGAACCCGCGATCCGGTCCCCGATGCCCTTCGCGATCGGGCCCAGCACGGCGATCACGACGAAAAACCATATCAGCCACATGGCGCCCTCCCTCGTCCGAATCCGGTCTCGCGATCGGCCCGCCGGCAGGGCGGCCGGTCGGCGACCGGCTAATTCGTGCGGTACCGGCGGCTGACCTCGTCGAGGAGTGCCTTCTCCTCCTTCGACAGGCTCGCCATGCCCTCACGCCCGATCTTGTCCAGCACGCGATCGACTTCGTCCAGCATCGTCTCCTCGGCCCGTCCCGCGCCGCGCCTGGATCTGCGCGCGCCGGCGGCGGGTGGGGAGTCCACGACACGAATACGAGTTCGTCCCTTGCGCCTCTTCACGGTCGGCACGGTGAAACGCCGGCCCAGATCGGCCTTCAGGTAGATCCAGGCGGCCGCGAAGCCGCCCAGATGGGCGAGATGCGCGACTCCGTCGCGGCTGGCGGACATCACGCTCAGCAGCGACGCGGCCGCGAACACGCCCACCAGCCACTTGGCCTTCACGGGGAAGATCCCGAAGACGTAGATCGGAGCGTCGGGCCAGTTCATGGCAAAGGCCAGCATCACCCCGAAGACCGCCGCCGACGCGCCGATGATCGGCACCTGGGGCGCGAGCAGCGACAGCAGCGCGCCGCCGAATCCCGACACCAGGTAGAGCTTGAGGAACGCGCGCTCGCCCCACGCCGCCTCGAGCGGAGGGCCGAAGAAGAACAGCGCGAGCATGTTGAAGAACAGGTGGCCGAAGCCGCCGTGGACGAACATGTAGGTCAGGATGGTCCAGGGCGTCCGGGGGAAGGCGACCGGGAGGAACGCCAGCCACCTGCCCAGTTGAGGCACGATCCACTCGACGAGGGTGACGGCCGACGTGACGACGATGAGGCGCGTCACCATCGGCGTGGGCTGGAAGGCCGCGCCGAAGCCGGACCATTGGGTGCTGCGGTAGGTCATGGGGACTCTACCCCCGCCGGTCCCGCGCCGGTCCCGTGCCGCTCACGCCGAGCTCGTACCGGGGGCGATCGCCAGACGGCAGATCCGGTCGCACAGCTCGGGGAACGACATGCCGGCGGCGCGCCCGGCCTTCGGCAACAGCGAAGCCGACGTCATCCCGGGGGCGGTGTTGGCCTCGAGACACCACAGCCCCTCCTGCGCGTCGAGCCGAAAGTCGACCCTGCTGTACCCGCCGAGCTTCAGGGCCCGGTGGGTCAGGAGCGCGAGCCGCTCGGCCTCGGCGGCGATGTTCGGTGCCAGATCGGCCGGGAAGACCTCGTCGGCCATGCCCGGCTGGTACTTGCACTCGTAGTCGAAGATCTCGTGCCGCGAGATGATCTCGCCGGTGGGCAGAGCCTCTTCTCCGACGACCCCGACCGTCAGCTCGCGCCCCGGCACGTACCGCTCGATCATGACCTCGTCGTCGTGCCGGAAGCCCAGGCGCACCGCCTCCTCGAGGCCCTCGGGCGCGCGGACGAGGCTGAGCCCGACCGTGGACCCCTGCTTGCTCGCCTTGACGATGACGGGGTATCCGAGTCGCTCGGCGACGAGCGCCGGGTCCGCGGGCGCCATCAGCCACTCGGCGGTCGGCACGCCGGCGGACCGCATGAGGCGCTTGGCGATGTCCTTGTCCATCGCGAGGCCGCAGCCGAGCGGGCCGCTGCCCGTGTAGCGGATCCCCGCGAGATCGAGAGCCGCCTGGAGCCGGCCGTCCTCCCCCGCGCCGCCGTGCAGCGCGACGAAGACGAGATCGGCCGAGCGCACGGCCTCGTGCTCGAGCAGGTCCCCCAGCGGCGGGCCGGACGCGCCCGCTTCCGCCGGAGGGAGCGCCGCGACCTCCGCCGACAGGCGCGCCTCCTCGGCGTCATCGAGAACGCCCCGCGCGGGGTCGACCGCCACCACATCGTGGCCGCAGGAGCGGAGCGCGGCGATCACCTCGCGCCCGCTCGCCAGGGACACGTCGCGTTCGGCGCTCGAGCCGCCCAGGAAGACCGCGACCCGCAACGGCCCGGTTGCTCCCGACACCTCAGTGCCCGGTCAGGTGGCGGACCATGTCGTGGCGCGTGATGATGCCGTCGATCGCGCCGTCCCGGCGCACCAGGACCGCCGCGTTGCCGCGCGTGAGCAGGGGCGCGAGGGCGTCGGGGGTCGAGCCGGCGTCGACCACGGGGAACGGCGGCTCCATCAGCGACTCCACGCCCCGGTCGATGGCCGCCGGATCGGAGATCACGCCCGCCATCAGGGCCGCTTCCGACACCGAGCCGACGCAGTCCCCGCCTTCGAGCACGGGGAGCTGCGAGATGTGGTTCTCGGAGAGGAGCGCGAGCGCGCGTCGTACCGGGGTGCCGGGCTCCGCGGCCACGAGATCCCGCGGAGCCGACTCCTCCCGCGAGGCCACCAGGTCCGCCGCGGTGGTGGAGGCCTCCGGCGGCAGCATCCTGTTCTCGCGCATCCACTCGTCGTTGTAGGACTTGGAGAGGTAGCGCTCGCCGGTGTCGCAGAGCAGGAAGACGACGCAGGCGTCGGGATCGTCCACCTCCCGAGCCACCTCCAGCGCGACGTGGGCGATCAGCCCCGCGCTCCCGCCCACGAACAGCCCCTCCTCGCGCGTGAGTCGGCGGGCGGTCAGAAACGCCGTGCGATCGTCGACCGTGCGGAACTCGTCGATGAAGTCGACCCAGAGGGTCGAGGGGATCTTGTCGTTGCCGATGCCCTCGACCTTGTACGGGTGGCCCTGGCCGAGGTCTCCGGTCCGGTGGTACTCGGCGAGCAGCGAGCCCTCCGGGTCGCCCGCGACGACGCGGATCGCGGGATTGCGCTCCTTGAGATATTTCGCCGTCCCGCTGATGGTGCCGCCGGTGCCCGGGGAAGCCACCAGGTGGGTCACGCGTCCGCCGGTCTGCGCCCAGATCTCCGGCCCGGTCGTCGCGTAGTGCGCCTCCGGGTTGGCCTGGTTGTAGAACTGGTCCGCCAGGATCGCGTTGGGAGTGGTCTCGGCGATCCGCTTGGCCACCATCACGTAGTAGTCGGGGTGGTCGACCGGCACCGCGGTCGGAGTGACGATCACCTCGGCGCCGAACGCCTTGAGCAGGCGCACCTTCTCCTGGCTCATCTTGTCCGGGATGGTGAACACGGTCTTGTAGCCCTTGATCGCCGCCGCGATCGCCAGGCCGACGCCCGTATTGCCGCTCGTGCCCTCCACGATCGTCCCGCCTGGCTTCAGCCGGCCCTCGCGCTCGGCGGCCTCGATGATGGCGAAGCCGATGCGGTCCTTCACCGACCCGCCCGGATTGAGGTACTCGGCCTTGCCGAACAGCGGCGTGCGAATGTCGCGGGCCATGCGATGGACGCGGATCAGGGGGGTCCAGCCCACCGCTTCGAGGATGCTGTCGGAAGTGCCGGGGAAGCGCGGCGGCGCGTCCGCCGTGCCCCAACCCGCTGGGACGCCCGCGGCCCGCCCCTTTGTCATCGGCCCGCGTCCATCGCGGTGGGCTTCGTCACAGGGCCACCCCGCCCGCCCCGCCACGCGCCGACGCGGCGTCGGCCTCGCCCTCCGGATCGGGCTCGGGCTCCCCGCCGCCGGGCGAAGCGCTGTCGGGCGGCGTCGGCACGCCGAAGGCGCCCGACTGCAGGCCGCGGTCGAAGCGGACCGGCAGCCGCGCCCACATGTCGACGCGACGATCGCCGCGCCGGCCTGGCGTGAACCGCAGCATCTGGGCGCCCGCGACGGCCGCGGAATCGAACTGCGCGTACCCGCTCGATTCGTGGACGTACACGCTGTCCACCGTGCCCATGGGGGTGATGTGCACCATCAGGATGGTCTCGCCCTCGGCCCCCTGGTCCCACAGAGCGAGCGGAAAGTCCACCGGCGCGGACTCGAACAGGGGGGTGGGCTGCTGGAGCGGCTCTTCGGAGACGCAGGCGCCGCCGGCCGCGAACGCGGCGAAGACGACGACGGGCCCGGGCGTGCGGAATCGGCTCACAGCGGCGAAGGCTCCTTGGACGGTCCGTTGCGGGCGGCCGCGAACGCGACCGCGTCGTGCCGCAGCGTTACACGGCGCCCTCACGCGCGTTCCGTGCCGCCGCCGCCGCGCGCGATGTCCCTGAGCTCCGCGAGGATGAGGAGCGCGTCCAGGGGCGTCGTGTGGTCCAGGTCCAGCCCCCGAAGCTTCTCCGTCAGCGGCGCCTCCGCGGCCTGGAACAGTCCCAGTTGCGACGCCGCCGACCCGCCCTCGGCTGCCCGCCCCAGCCCCTCCCCCCCCGCGCTGTGCGTGCCCTCCAGCTCCCGGAGGATGGCCCGGGCGCGGGCCACCACATCGTCGGGGAGGCCCGCGAGGCGACCGACCTGGATACCGTAGGATCGGTCTGCGCCGCCGGGCTCGAGCCGCCGCAGGAAGACGATCTCTTCGCCGACCTCGCGCACGGAGACGTTGGCGTTCACCACCCCGGGCAGCTGGTCGGCGAGCTGGGTGAGCTCGTGATAGTGCGTCGCGAAGACGGTCTTGGCGCCGACGTTGTCGTGGATGTGCTCGGTCACCGCCCAGGCGATGCTGACGCCGTCGTAGGTCGCCGTCCCGCGGCCGATTTCGTCGAGAAGCACCAGCGAGCGCTCGCTGGCGCCGTTCAGGATGGCCGCTGTCTCCTGCATCTCCACCATGAAGGTGGATTGTCCCCGCGCCAGATTGTCGGACGCCCCCACGCGCGTGAAGATCCGGTCGCAGATCCCCAGCCGTGCGCTGGCGGCCGGCACCCACGAGCCGATCTGCGCGAGCAGTTGGATGAGCCCGACCTGCCGCAGCAGGGTGCTCTTCCCCGCCATGTTGGGGCCGGTGAGGATCATCACCCGCGCGGTTTCGTCGAGCGTCACGTCGTTGGGGATGAACTCGTCCCGCGGGATCATCGTCTCCACCACCGGGTGTCGGCCGGCGCGGATCTCCAACGCGTAGCCGGTATGCACCTGGGGCTTCGCGTAGCCGCGGCGCTCGGCGGCGCGGGCGAGTCCGGCGAGGACGTCCACGGTGGCGATGCGCTCCGCGGTGTCCTGGATGCGCCCGATGTCGGCGGCCAGCCCCTCGCGCAGCTCGGCGAACAGGCGCGCCTCGAGCGAAGCGATGCGGTCCTCTGCCCCGAGGATCCGACTTTCCAGCTCCTTGAGCTCGGACGTCACGTAGCGCTCGGCGTTCGCGAGCGTCTGCTTGCGTTGATAGTCCTCCGGGACGCGCCCCAGGTTGGCCTTCGTGACCTCGAGGTAGTACCCGAAGACCTTGTTGAAGCCGACCTTGAGCGATGCGATGCCGGTGCGCTCGCGCTCCCGCGCCTGCAGCGCGGCGATGAAGTCGCGAGCGCCGTCGCGGGTCGCGCGAAGCTCGTCCAGGTCGTCGTGGAACCCCTCCCGGATGACGCCGCCGTCACCCAGGTTGGCCGGCGGGCGGTCCGCCAGCGTGGACTGCACCCGCGCGGCGACGTCCTCCAGCTCGTCCATGCCGTCACGGAGTGCACCGAGGAGCGCCGACGTGGCGGTCTGGAGTGGCCCGCGCAGGGCCGGCACGCGCCCCGCCGAGCGGCCCAGCGCGGCGACGTCGCGAGGCCCGGCGCGGCCGGTCGCAACCTTGGCGGCGAGGCGTTCGAGGTCGCGCACGTCCTCCAGCGCCGCGCCCAGCTCGCGCCGGAGACCCGTCGCCTCGACCAGCTCCGTCACGGCCTCCTGACGCTCCCAGATCGCGCGCGCGTCGAGCAGGGGACGCAGGAGCCAGCGGCGCAGCATGCGCGCCCCCATGGGGGTCTGCGTCTCGTCGATCACCGCGAGAAGGGTGCCCGCGCGCCGCCCGCTGCCGGCCAGGTCGGGGCGGAGCGGCTCGACGAGCTCCAGGTTCCGGCGGGTCATCTCGTCCAGCGCGACGGCCTCGGCAGGGCGTTCGATCCGGGGCGGCTTCAGGTGGGAGCTGCCGGCCGGCTGCACGTCGGCGAGGTAGCGCACGAGCGCCCCCGCCGCGCCGGCGAGCGGGCCGTCCTCGGCGGAGAAGCCGAAACCGTCGAGCGATTGCACCCGGTAGCGGCGGACCAGCTCCTCGCGCCCCGCGTCCTCCTCGAACATCCAGTCGGGCCGATACGTCCGGCTGCCCGCGGCTCCGGGCGCGACGCCGGCGCCTTCCCAGCTGCGCGGGAGCAGCAGCTCGGCCGCCTCGAAGCGCGCGAGGTCGGATTCCAGCCCCTCCGCCGACGCCGGCGTCGCGACCACCTCGCCGGTGGACAGGTCCGCCGCGGCCAGCGCGTATCGAGGGCCCGCTTCGCCCGCGGGCCCGGCCGCGCCGCCCGTCGCATCTCCGACGCCCGTCCACGCGCGCACGGCGATCAGGTAGTTGTTGCGGCGCGCGTCCAGGAGCACATCCGAGAGGATCGCACCCGGCGTGACCGTCTCCACCACCTCGCGTCGAACGATGCCCTTGGCCTCCGCGGCGTCTTCGACCTGGTCGCAGATGGCCACGCGGCGGCCCTCCCGCACGAGCCGCTGCACGTACTCGTCGCGCGCGCGGGCGGGCACCCCCGCGAGCGGCACGTCGGCGGCGCCGCCGTTGTTTCGTGCGGTGAGCGTCAGGCCGAGGATTCTGGCGCCCTCCTCGGCGTCCTCGTGGAACAGCTCGTAAAAATCGCCGACGCGAAAAAACACGAGGGCGTCGGGGTGACGCGCCTTCGCTTCGCGCCATTGGCGCATGAGAGGGGTGTCGAGCTGCGGCTTCGGCATCCGGAGGTCGTCAGATTGGAGCGGCTTGGCGTAGTCTAACCGGCCACGCTCCGGTGGACCACCGGCGACCGCGACCCCTCCACCCCGGCCGGCGCGCCGCGGGGGCGAGCTCCGCCCGTGCCGCATCTGGCCGGGTGGGGAGAGCCGGGGTTAGTGTTCGGCCGCATCCCGAATCATTGGAAATCTCGTTCGTGCGGAGGAGCCCATGAGAAGGCTGATGACGCTCGCGTGTTGCGTCGCCGGGTTGGCGCCGGCGCAGGCACTGGCGCAGGAGTCGACCCCGGCACAGCCGCCGCCGGTCCCGGAGCAGATCGCCCAGGCGCTGGCCGCCGCTCCGGAGGAACGGGCGGACGGCGCGACGATCATGGGGTTCGACGCGTACGGCAGCCTCGTCGTGATCAGGCAGGGGACCAACGACCTGATCTGCCTGGCGGACGATCCGTCGGAGGAAGGCTTCAGCGTCGCGTGCTACCACGACTCGCTGGAGCCTTACATGGCCCGGGGGCGGGCGCTGCGGGACGAGGGTGTGACCGGCATGCAGCGCATGACGCAGCGCTGGGAGGAGGTCGAGGCGGGCCGGCTCGCGATGCCCGAGGCGCCCGCGATGCTCTACGTGGTCCGGGGCGATGCCTTCGACGCTTCGACCCGCAGCGTACAGAACCGCTACGAGCGCTGGGTCCTGTACACGCCTTTCGCGACCTCCGAAAGCACCGGTCTGTCGACGTCGCCGACGGAAGCCGGAACGCCCTGGATCATGTTCCCGGGAACGGCCGGAGCGCACATCATGATCTCTCCGCCGCAGGATCCTTAGCGGGTCTGCGGTCCAGGTCCCGCACGACGTCCTCCGACGACGCGCAGTTCGCGTGCGCGGTGCATACCGTCGCCACGCCGAACGAGCGTGCACGGCGCAGAATGTCGCGCAGGTTGCGATCGGCCAGCTCGTCGTTCTCCGAGTACCGCCGCAGCGGCGGCCGGAATCCGTCGTACAGCGTCGAATGCGACAGGCCGTCCCCCAGGAACAGGACGCCGTCGACGAGGTAGGCCGCGCTGCCAGCCGTGTGCCCCGGCATGAGGAACGCGCGGATCGTATCGGCGCCGAACACGAGGGTCGTGTCGGAGGCGAACGTGCGCACCCGAATCTCGCCCGGCTCGGGCAGGTCGGGCGCCAATAGCCGGTCTCCCAGACGGGGCAGCCAGCCGCCGTGCTCGGAGCGCCCGTGCAGTAGCTCGATCTCGGGATCCCCTACGAAGAATCGGGCGCCCCGGAGCGCGCGCCACGCGCCGATGTGATCGCGGTGGCTGTGGGTGAGCAGGACGGCGACCACGTCCCCGGGCGTCGCGTCCAGACGCGAGAGCAGAGGCCGGACCTGCTCGCGGGCACCGACCCAGCCGGCGTCGACCACGACGATGCCGGCCGACGTCCGGCGCGCGTACACCATGCTCTGGGACGGCCCGCCGGACGTGACCAGGGCCGCCGCGGGGTCGGACGCGAGCGCGTCCAGACCGTGCGTGCAACCGGCCGCGACGAGCGCAGCCGCCAGGGCGCCGAGGATCCGGATCATCGTCGCTTATAGGCCCGTCCGCGCCGGCGGATCCGGCACCTGCGCTCGCGGCGAGAGGAGCTACCGCCCTTCCGGCGTCTCTCCTACGTTTGGGGCTCGATGCCGGACACCCTGACGCAGCTTCTGCTCTTCGCCCTTGGCATCCTGGGGCTCTACTACGGCGCCGAGTGGCTCGTCCGCGGCGCCGGGCGCCTCGCGCGCGGCTGGGGAGTGAGCTCGCTGACCATCGGCCTGACCGTCGTCGCGTTCGGCACGTCGGCGCCCGAGCTCGCGGTGGGGGTGTTCTCGGCGGTGAACGGCGAGCCGGAGCTCGCGCTGGGCAACGTCGTCGGCTCCAACGTGATGAACATCGCGCTCATCCTGGGCCTCACCGCGTTGCTGCTGCCGGTGGAGGTCGGAGCGGGGGTCATCCGGCGCGAGATCCCGGTGATGATCCTGGTCACGCTCGCCACGGCGCTGTTCGCACTCGACGGTTCGATAGGCCCGGGCGACGCGCTTCTGCTGCTCGCTCTCTTCGCGGCCTACTTCTGGGTGGTTTTCCGCGGCCCCCGCCGGGGCCGGCAGGAGGAGTCGGAGTACGACGAGTTCGTACAGGGCTCCGATGCCGGCGGTCCGCCCGCGACCGTGTGGGTCAACCTCGGCCTCGTCCTCATCGGCATCGTAGTGATGATCGTCGGCGCCAGGATCCTCGTGGCTGCGGCGATCTTCTTCGCCCGCAGGCTCGGGCTGTCGGAGATGGTCATCGGCCTCACGATCGTGGCCATCGGCACCTCGCTGCCGGAGTTGGCGACGGCGCTGGTCGCGGTGTGGCGCAAGAAGTCCGAGATCGCGGTGGGCAACATCGTGGGCTCCAACGTGTTCAACCTCTGCGCGATCCTCGGGGCGACCGCGCTGATCGCGCCGATCCCCGTGTCCCGCGACGTGCTCAGTGTGGAGTTCGTGCAGATGACCGCCATCAGCGTGGTGCTGCTCCCCCTGGCCTGGCCGAAGGGCGGGTTCCAGGCGATCGACGAAGGTCCGGCCTACCGCCTGCATCGGTCGGAAGGGATCCTGCTGCTGGGCCTCTATGTCCTGTTCGCGCTGACGATCTTCGTCCGCGCGGGCCGAATCTGACCAGATACGCGATGACCGCCGAGCCGATGTCGTTCTCCGACCCCTACAACGCTGCGTACGCCGAGGAGATGTACGACCTCTGGCGAGCGGCGCCCGAGCGCGTGCCGGTCGAATGGCGCCGGGTGTTCGCGCTGCGCTCCGCGGACGCCGGAGAGCCGCAGGCCCGTGACGCGACCGTGCCTCCCGCGCTGGACGCCAGGGCGGTCTCGGACCAGGTGCGTGCGGCCAGAGCGGCCGCGATGTTCGTGGACGCGTACCGCCTGGCGGGCCACCAGGCCGCGCGCCTCGACCCCCTGGGCCGACCACCCTCCGGGCATCCGATGCTGGACCCCGCGTTCCACGGGATGTCGGAAGCCGATCTCGCCTCGGGGGCGATCGCCGACATCGTCCCCGACATCCTGGCGTGGCTGCGTTCGACCTACAGCGGCGCGATCGGCTACGAGTTCGAGCACCTGGAGGAGCCCGAGCGCCGCGAGTGGCTCCGCGAGGCGATCGAGAGCGGGCGCTTCCGCGGCCCCCTGTCGGGCGAGGAGCGCCTGCGGCTGCTGGAGCGGCTCACCGAGGTGGAGGGGTTCGAACAGTTCCTCCACCGGGCCTACCTCGGCCAGAAGCGGTTCTCGATCGAAGGGCTCGACATGCTGGTGCCGATGCTCGATCTGGCGATCGAGCGCGCCGCCGCGGCCGGGGCGCAGGAGGTCGTGCTCGGGATGGCCCACCGCGGCCGCCTCAACGTGCTCGCGCACGTGTTGGGGCGTCCGTACGAACGCATCTTCGCCGAATTCGAAGGGCATCAGGCCGGCACCGGCACGGGAGACGTGAAGTATCACGCGGGCGCCGAGGGCACCTACGCCACGGCGTCGGGCCAGCCGCTCACGGTCTCGCTCGCGCCCAATCCCAGCCACCTGGAGTTCGTCGACCCGGTCGTGGAAGGGGTCGCGCGGGCGCGCCAGGAGGATCGCGCCACGACGACGCTGTCGCGCGACCCGGCCCGCGTCGTCCCGGTCCTGATCCACGGGGACGCGGCGTTCTCGGCGCAGGGAGTGGTCGCGGAGACCCTGAACATGGCGGAGCTGGCGGGCTACGCCACGGGCGGCACGCTCCACCTCATCGCCAACAACCAGATCGGCTTCACGACGCTGCCACGCGACGGCCGCTCGACCTACTACGCGAGCGACCTCGCGCTCGGCTTCGACATCCCGGTCATCCACGTCAACGCCGACGACCCGGAGGCGTGCCTGACGTCGGTGCGCATCGCGCTCGCCTACCGCGAGACGTTCGGCGCGGACTTCGTGATCGACCTCGTCGGCTACCGGCGCTACGGGCACAACGAGGGCGACGAGCCCGCATACACGCAGCCGCGCATGTACGCCGAGGTGGCCGACCACCCGACCGTGCGGGACCAGTGGGAAAGGCAGTTGTTGCAGGAGGGGCTGCTGGACGAGGCCCGCGCAGAGGAGATCCGGGCCTCCCTGCAGCAGCGCTTGCAGGACATCCAGGATCGCGTGAAGGAGGAAGAGGCCGAGTACGAGGACGCGCGCATGCCCTCGCCGCCCACGCTGCCCGAGGGCCCGCCGACGGCCGACACGGCGCTGGACGCCTCGGTGGTCCGGGCGCTGGACGCGGCGGTGCACGCCTGGCCGGACGACTTCCACGTGCACGACAAGCTCGCCCGTCAGCTGCGGCGGCGCGCCGGCGTTCTGGCGGACGGGGAGGGGCCGGTGGACTGGGCTCACGCGGAGGCGCTCGCGTTCGCGTCGCTGGTGGCGGAGGGCACGCCGGTCCGCCTGACGGGCCAGGACTCCGAACGAGGCACGTTCAGCCAGCGGCACCTCGTGCTCCACGACGCGGAGACGGGCCACACCTACACGCCGCTGGCGCACGTGCCGGGCGCCAGCGCGCCCTTCTCGGTCTACAACAGCCCGCTGTCGGAGGTCGCGGCTCTGGGCTTCGAGTACGGGTACTCGGTGGCCGCCCCGGAGGCGCTGGTGCTCTGGGAGGCGCAGTTCGGCGACTTCGTGAACGGCGCGCAGGTCATCATCGACCAGTTCCTGGTGGCCGGGCGCGCGAAGTGGGGGCAGGAGGCTCGCCTGGGACTGCTGCTGCCGCACGGGTACGAGGGCCAGGGGCCGGAGCACTCGAGCGCGCGGATCGAGCGCTTCCTCCAGCTCGCCGCGGAGGACAACATTCGCGTCGCCAACTGCACGACGCCGGCGCAGTACTTCCACCTGCTGAGGCTGCAGGCGCTCGAGCGGCGGGCCCGGCCGCTGGTCGTCTTCACCCCGAAGAGCCTGTTGCGCCACCCCCGGGCGGTCTCGACCCTCGCCGAGTTCACGGAGCGTGGCTTCCAACCGGTCCTCGACGACGCCGGCGCGGGCTCGTCGGTGCGCCGGCTGGTGCTCTGCTCCGGCAAGGTCTACTACGACCTCATCGCCTACGATGGCGACGAACGCGAGCACACCGCCGTGGCCCGGCTGGAGCTCCTCTACCCCTTCCCCAAGGCGGCCGTCGAGGAGCTGCTGGCGCGGCATCCCGACGCCGAAGACGTCGTCTGGGTCCAGGAAGAGCCGCGCAACATGGGGCCATGGCACTACGTCGAGCCCAGGCTCGCGAAGCGCCTGGGCGCCGGACAGGCGCTCCGCTACGCGGGACGGCCGGGTCGCGCCAGCCCGGCGGAGGGGTCGGCGCTCGCGCACCGGGAGCAGCAGGCGGCCATCGTGCGCGAGGCGTTCGGGGCCGGGGTCGCAGCGCGCACCTGAGGGACTGGGGAAACGCCGGCCGTCACCGGTCGAGCCGGTAGCCGACCTTGCGAACCGTGACGACGTGGCGTGGACGGGACGGATCGTCCTCCAGTTTGCCCCGGAGGGTGCTGACGTGCGTGTCGATGGTGCGGGTCGGCACCGGGACCTTGTAGCCCCAGACTTCCGTCAACAGCGTCTCGCGCGCGACCGCGGCCCCGTCGCGCCGCAGCAGGCACACGAGCAAGTCGAATTCGCGCGGCGTCAGTTCGACGTCGGCTCCGCCCTTGGTGACGACCCGGCGCGCCGGGTCCACCGTGACGTCACCGAAGTGGAGCGGCCGGGGGTCGGGTGTCCCCGACGCGTCCGCGGTGGCGACTCCCGGGGACCTCCTGGGTTCCGATCGCCGGAGAATCGCCTCCACCCGGGCCAGCAGCTCGAGCACGCCGACCGGCTTCACCACGTAGTCGTCGGCGCCCAGCCGGAAGCCCTGCACCTTCTCGGCCTCCTGGCCGCGCGCGCTGAGGATCAGGACCGGCGTATGGACTCCGTGCTCCCTCAGCGCCCGCAGCACGCCGAAGCCATCCCGACCGGGCAGAGACAGATCGAGGAGTAGGAGCGACGGCGGGTCGGCGCGGACCAATTCCACCGCTGAGTCCCCGTCGCCCACGACCGCGACGTCGTAGCCTGCGGCCTCGAGGCTGCGGGCGAGGCCGAGCGCCAGGCTTTCGTTGTCCTCGACGATGACGACGCGGGTCACGACGCCTCCGCGGGCCGAAAGCGGACCCGGAAAACCGTCCCGCCTCCCGGGGCGTCGTCGATTTCCGCGACGGCGTCGTATCGACCCGCCGCTTCCCGTACGACGGCCAGCCCGAGCCCCGAGCCCGCACGCGCGGCGCCCTCCTCCCGCGACAGCCGATAGAACGCCCTCCACACGTGATCGCGTTCCTCGAACGGGATGCCCGGGCCCGCGTCGACCACCTCGAGGGTGGTCCCCGCCCCGCTCACGCGTAGCGCGATGTCGCTGCCGGCCGGCCCGTACTTGGCGGCGTTGTCGACGAGATTCGTCACGATCTGGTGCACGGCGCCGACGGGCGCCGCGACGGGCGCCGAGGGAGGCACCTCGAGCACGAACCGCTGGCCACGCTCCGCCAGCAGCGGACGGAACGATGTCGCAACGTCCCGGATGACGTCCGCCAGGTCGGCCGGGCCCTCGTCGGACCGGTCGGCGGCCGGGCGCGAGAACGCCAGGATGCGGTCCACGAGTGCGATCAGCCGCACGGCTTCGCGCTCGATGATGGCCAGAAATTGCCCCCGTTCGTCCTCCGTGCGTGCCTGGCCGATACGCAGCAACTGCGCGAAAAGCACGACCTGCTGAAGGGGGGTGCGGAGCTCGTGCGAGACATCGGCGACGAACCGTTCCCGCAGGCGGACCAGCCGGGCGGTACGGAACACGAGGAGCGCCGCGGTAGCCAGGAGAGCCAGCGTGGCCGCCAGCAACCCGATGGCCAGAGGGGCGCGTGAGTACACCGATCCCCGTCCCCGCAGCAACGTGCTCGGAACCCCGGCCCGCAACTCGACCACGATCGGGACGCCTCCGCGGGGGCCCGCCTCGGTCCCGGTCGCGAGACCCGCCACGGGCCCGGACGGGGCGGGATCGGCTTCGGATTCCGCGGCTTCGGCCTGGTCGACGCCCGATCCCGTTTCCGGGCCGGTCGTTGCCAGCCTCGCGCGCACGAGGGAATCCGCCGGAATCGTCCCGACCAGGGTCGGTGGCAGGACGCCTCCCTCGGCGAGTGCGGCTGCGACGACGTCGCCGTCCCTGTCCCGGGCGCAACTGCCGAGGGCGTACGAAACGACCGCCGTCCCATCGTCCTCACCGCCCCGAATCCGATACGCCACGAGCCGACCTCCCAGCGCGCCCGGCCACACGAGGTGTCCGGTCCGATCCGCGTCGCGATCCAGGCCGCTCGCAAGTGCACGGAGGGTGTCCGCGACCCAGCCCCGGAGGGCCAACGGGGGGTCCCCATGCGAGGCGACCACGCCTCCTTCGCCATCGATTCGCAGCGCCCACGGACCCGCGGGATACTCCGGGGCGCAGCGGGCGGACTCCTGCGGGTCTTCCGCGAGGAGTCTCGGGTCGATCGTCCGCTCGCCATCGCGCCACGCGAGGTCTTCGCGGTAGAAGGCATAGAACAGAGCCTGTCTGAGGCGTGTGTCCACCTTGCCCGCGATGAGGAAGGCGGCGAAGTCGGCGTAGTCCTGCACGGTTCCCGCGGCGGTAGCGCGCTGGGCCCGATCTGCCTCGACGGCGGTCCAGGCGAGCACGCCGGCCGCGATCACGACCAGGGTGAGCGCGATCACCACGGCCACGCCGCGCCAGCGCGATCCCAGGGGATGGCGATGCCTCATGCTGAACCTTCCGCCACGCGCCCGGCGCACGCAATGACGCGTGCGCTCCCCGCGGGCGTGACTTTGCAGGACTTTTTCATCGCTTTGACGGCACGCTCACGACGGTGGGCGCGGAAGCCCGAGCGCAAGCCTTAGGTTCGAATGAGAACGTTTGCAACGATCCCGGCTACGGAGAAACCCATGTCCAGGTATTCGATCGCGCTCCTCGCGCTGCTCGTGAGCCCGTTGCCGGCGGCGGCGCAGATCCCGGAGACGCTCAGCAACCTCCAGGTATTCGACCAGGACATCCCCCGCGACAGTCTGATCCAGATCATGCGCGGGTTCTCGTTCGCCCTGGGAGTCCGTTGCGAGCACTGCCACGTGCTCGGGGAGGGCGGCTCCTTCCAGGGCGCCGATTTCCCCGCGGACGACAAGCTGCCGAAGGCACGCGCGCGCTTCATGCTCCGCATGGTCGAGCAGTTGAACGGCCCCATCCTCTCCGGCCTGCCGATGGACGCCGACTCGGACCCGCCCGTCGCGATCGAGTGCAAGACCTGCCATCGGGGCCAGCCGCGGCCCGTGCTCCTGCACCACGAGCTGCAGCAGGCCTACGATACGGGTGGCGCCGCCGCCGCCGAGGCGCGCTACCGGGAGCTGAGGGCGAATTTCGGCGACCGGGGCGCGTTCGACTTCGGCGAATGGGAGTTCACCGAGTGGGCCCGGCGGCTGGCGTCGACCGAAGACGCGATCGCCCTCCAGAAGGTCAACTTCGAGTTCCACCCGCAGTCCGCTTCCATCGCGTCCCTCATCGCGGGGGGATACGAGGAGCTGGGGGACCTCGGACAGGCCGTCGCGTGGATGGAACGGGCCGTGGAGGTCGCGCCCCAGAACCGTTTCGCCGCGCAGGAGCTCGAGCGGCTGCGCGGTCTGGCGAGCGAAGCGGGCGGCTGAACGACCCGGCGCCCGCGCCGACGGGCCGTTGCTGGACCGGCGCCGCCGACCGCCTCGGGTGGCGCCGCGGTCGAGGCGGATGTTCAGTTCGATCGCATGACCACCTTCGCGCCCGACGACGTGCGCTGGGTCGTCCTCAGCGATCTGCACCTGGGGGACGACGGCAGCCTGCTCACCCGCGTCGACCCCGTCTCGCAAGCCGTCGACGCGGCCGCGCCGGCCGGAACGCTGGTCGGCCTGGTCGACCTTCTCCGCGACCTCATCGACCGCAACGCCGGCGGGGCCCGCCCGACGCTGATCGTCAACGGCGACTTCCTGGACCTCGCGGTGAGCCGCCTGCACGCCGCCCTGATGCACTTCCGCCAGTTCGCCGGGCTCGTGCTGGCGCCGGGCGACGAACTGTTCGACCGCATCGTCTTCCTCCCCGGAAACCACGACCACCACTTGTGGGAGATCGCCAGGGAGACCCAGTACGCGCGCGCCATCGATGCTTCCGGCCCGACGCTTCCGCCGATGCGGCACAGCACACCCCCCTCGCTCGACGACGCCGTGCCGTCCTTCCTGCTGTCTCGGCTGCTGCGCACGGTCCGGCCACTCGACGCCGACGAGGACCGGCAGCGGCGCGTGGCCGTCGTGTATCCGAACCTGGTTTTGACAGCGGGCGGCCGGCGGGCCGTCATCCTGCACCACGGCCACTACGCCGAGGGGATCTACCATCTGATCAGCCGCGCCTACCGGTGGCTGTTCCCGGGCCGCCCGCTTCCGGCCACGGTCGAGGCGCTCGAGAGCGAGAACTTCGCGTGGATCGACTTCTTCTGGTCGTTGCTGGGCCAATCCGGCGCGGCGGCTCCGGACATCGAGACGCTGTCGGAGATGCTGCACTACCCCGAGCACGTGGGGGACTACGCCGATCGACTCGCCGCTCGGGCCGCGGCCGCGCGGGATCTGCCGTGGATACCGGGCGACCGGGTCGAGGAAGCGGTCTTGAAGCATGTCTTTTCCACGATCGCGGAGCGCTTCGCCGGCGAGCGATTCCACCGCGAGCGGGTCTGCACGGCCGAGACGATGGGCGTGCTGGGGCGCTACCTCTTCGGTCCGACGCTGGAGCAGGTGCGGTCCGAGCTCGGTGCGGTCCCCCCGGAGCTGGCGTTCCTCTGGGGCCACACCCACAAGCCGTTCGAGAAGATCCTGCGCGAGACGCGCAGCGCGCGCGATGTCGCCGTCTACAATTCGGGCGGTTGGGTGATCGACTCGCTGCGGCCCGCCCCCACCATCGGCGCGTCCGCTCTGCTGCTGAACGAGGCCCTGGACGTCGCCGCGCTCCGCTTCTTCTTCGATGCCCCCGGCGGCGGGGAGATCCTCTTCGACGTCGTGCGCCCCGATGGTGTCCAGGAGATCGAGGTGGGACCGCCCCCCGAGGCACCGCTGCCGGCGCCGGGCGAGGGCCATGACTCCAGCCTCGTCACGCATCCCGGCCCCGGCGTGTCCGTCGCGGCGCCGCCGGCGAGCGAAGTGCAGGACCCGGGCGCCGGCGCCGTGGAGGCGGCGGGCGAACGCCTCGACTTCGCCCGCGCCATGCAACTTCGTGTGCGGACCTCGGTGGCCGAGGGGAGTGGCTGGGACGCGTTCGCCGAGAAGATCCGGGCCGGCATGCTGCGCCGCCGACGGCACCTGGAAGCGACGTTCGGCCCCTGACACGACGCTCCCTGGCCGCCCGCCCGACGGGTTGCAGCCGCGCCCGCGAGGGGGGGTTATAATTCCCGTTGCGATTCGTCCGGAGTCCCGCCGCCGGCCGAGACGTGCCCTCGCGTGTGGAGGTGTGCATGGATGAAGCGAACGAGCCGCCGGAGGCTCCAGCAAAGGTTTCGCTGCCCGCGGACGTGTCGGCGTGGCTGGCGGAGGCCGACCGGCAGCGGGATGAGCTGCGGGTGATGCTCGACGAACACAGCCCGGACGCTCTCGCCTGGCGACCGGACGCCGGACGGTGGTCGATCGGAGAGCACATCAGCCACCTCGCGCTCACCAACGACGCGTACCTGGATGCCTTCGAGGCCGCGCTGGTGGAGGCGCGCGAAAAGGGACACCTCGGGCCACCGCCGTACGACTCGTCCTTCATCGGCTCGCGCTTCGTGCGCAGCCTCGAGCCTCCGGTGAATCGACGCTTCAAGACCTTCAAGCGCTTGATTCCTCCGCCTGACGAAACGCCCATCGGCGACCGTCTCGCAGCCTTCGAGCGGGGCATGGACCGGTACGCCGCGCTGCTGGAGGGCAACGCGGACATCGACTTCGGCCGCGCCCGCATGCGCTCGCCTTTCCTGTGGCTTCTGCGCCTGACGCTGGCGGAGGCCGCCGAGACCGTGCTCGCGCACAACCGACGGCACCTGTGGTTGGCGGACGAAGTGGTCCGCTCGCCGGGATTTCCCGCGGCCGGCCGCGCCTGACCGTGGGTTCGGGGCGGAGGGGACCGGGAGGGCTGCCTCGGGCCCGGGGCGTGGGCACCGCCGGGGTCGCGGGACTCGCGGTCGCATTCGCGGCGACCGCCTGCGATGACCTCATCCGCGCCGGCCGGGCCGCCGCCGGAACCAGCGCCGAGGCCGCCCCCACGGCACAGGAGCAGCCCCCAGCCGAGCAGCCCGGAGCTCCCGCGCCGAGGGCGGAGGCCGGCGAACGGGACGCCCCGCAGCTGCTGGGGGAGCCGGCCTGGGAAGGTGAGCGGAGCGCCGTCGGCGAGGAGCTCGGAGAGATCTTCGCGGAGGAGCGCGTCGAGGGCGTCGTCGTCGTCCACGACCTGCGAACCGGGGCCACCCTGCGGTCGGACGGAGCGCGGGCGGCTCGTCGATTCCCGCCGGCGGGCACGTTCGACATTCCGCTGGGCCTGATCGCGCTGGAATCCGGAGCGGTGGCAGGCGCCTACGAGACGGTGGCGCCCGCCGACGGGCACTCCGACGCCGAGCCGACCAACCTCGCCACGGCGTTCCGCACGTCTCCGTCCTGGTTCACCCGGGAGCTGAGCCACCGGATCGGTGGCGAATCGCTCCGGGCCTGGCTCCGTCGGATCGGCTACGGCAACGCCGACGCGGGCGACGCCGAGGCGACCTTCTGGCTTACGGGGCCTCTCGCCATCTCCGCCGACGAGCAGATCGGCTTTCTGCGCCGCCTCCAGGCCGGACAGCTTCCCTTCTCGACCCGGGCGCAGGACGCCCTCCGCGAGCTCATGGTACTCGAGCGCGGTGACGGCTGGCTGCTGCGCGGCAAGACGGGCTGGCAGAGCGGCAGGCACGATCGCCTGTGGTTCGTCGGCTGGGTCGAACGAGGAGAGGAAGCGGCCTTCTTCGCGATCGAGTTCGAGAACGCGACCCGCGGCCGCGACGTCGGAGCGCTGCGCGAGCGCATCTACCGCCGTGTGCTGACCCAGCTCGGGCTCGTTCCCGCGCGGCGGTGAGGCACGACACGACCGGCGGCGCCAGAGCCGCGCGCCGTTGACGCGCACGGCCCCGGTCGTGGTGGTGGGCGCAGGGGTCATAGGCCTCACCACGGCGATCCGGTTGCTCGAACGTGCCCACCCGGTGCGCATCGTCGCCAGAGAGCTGCCTCCCCATACCACATCCGATGTCGCGGCCGCCGTCTGGTACCCCTACCTCGCGGAGCCCCGCTCCCGGGTCCTGCCGTGGAGCCGGGCGACGCGCGAAGCGCTCCAGCGGATCGCGGCCGCCGACGGGTCGGCGGGGGTGGACCAGGTCCGCCTCCTGGAGTTGTTCGCCGATACGGCCGAGCCGCCATGGTGGGGCTCCGCGCTGCCCGGCTTCGCGTGGGCCGACCCGTCGGACCTGCCCGCAGGGTACGGCGCCGCGTACGACCTGCGAGTGCCGCGCATCGACACCCCGGTGCACATGCCCTGGTTGCTCGAGAGGGTGCGCGCGCTGGGCGGACGACTCCAGCGCGCGGCGATCGGTTCGCTGGATGACCTGCTGACGGGCGGGGCCGTGGTGGTGAACTGCGCCGGCCTGGAAGCCGGGGCGCTCGCCGGAGACCCCACGGTGCAACCCATCCGGGGCCAGGTCCTGCGGCTCGCACCGGTGCCGGGAGTGACGACCGCGCTCGTCGATGAGGGGAATCCGCTCGGCATCACCTACGTCATCCCCCGGAGCCGCGACATCGTGGTCGGCGGCACGGCGGAGCGCGGCGATGGCCGATCCGTCCCCGACCCGGAGACGGCCGCGGCGATCCTGGACCGGGCCGTGCGGCTGGAGCCGCGCCTGGCAGGCGCCCCGGTGCTCGGGCACGCGGTGGGCCTGCGTCCGGGGCGACCCGCCGTGCGGCTGGAATCCGAGCCCCACGAGCGCGGTGTCATCGTGCACAATTACGGACACGGGGGCTCCGGCTTCACCCTCTGCTGGGCGTGTGCCGACGAGGCGGCCGACCTCGTGGAGGGCGTACTCGCGGACGGTTGAACCAGGGACGCCCCGCCCGCCCCCGGGACCGGCGCACCGGTCGTGACGGTGGCACGACGGGACACGCCCCGGAGCCGTGACGGTGGCGCGACGGGGCACGCCCCGGAGCCGCGCCGGCGGCCTCCGGCGGCGGCGCGTCGCGAATCCCCGCGCAGCTCCGCCGGCGCCCTTGCGAGTCGCCCGCCCGGATGTTTTTGTGGGCTTCCCGCCGATGTCCCGACATCACCGACACGCCCGACGAAGGGGGCCGCCATGACCGAATCCGGGGGGATCCCGCTGTCCAGGTTCGAGGCCAAGAGGGCGGCGTTGATCGACCTGCAGCGCATCCCCGGAGTCGGACCCTCCATCGCCAACGACCTCTGGGAGCTGGGCATAGAGCGCGTCGGCGACCTACGCGGACGCGACCCCGAGGACCTCTTCGACGAGCACTGCGCGGTGCGCGAGGTGAGCGTGGACGCGTGCGTTCGCTACGTATTCCGCTGCGCGGTCTACTTCGCCTCCGAGGCAGAGCCGGACCCGGCGCTGCTGCGCTGGTGGACGTGGAAGGACCGCGAAGCTCGGCCCGAAGGGCCCCTCACGGCCTGAGCCGACTTCCCGTCAGTCGGTCGGGGTCTCCGATCCGGCCAGCAGGATCGCGCTGACCTTCGTGACCAGCACGTCCACCGCCACATCGTTGTACCCACCCCCAGGGACGATCAGGTCGGCCCACCGCTTGCTCGGCTCCACGAACTCGATGTGCATCGGACGCACCGTCAGGGCGTACTGCCGCAGGACGGACTCCACCGCTCGGTCGCGCTCTTCGAGATCCCGCCTGAGCCGGCGCATCAGTCGCACGTCGGCGTCCGTGTCCACGAAGACCTTGATGTCCATGAGCTCGCGCAGGGCGGGCAGCGCGAGAATCAGGATCCCGTCGACGATGAGCACGCTGGCGGGACGCACCGTGCGCGTCTCGGCGCGACGCTCGTGGGCCGCGAAGTCGTAGAGCGGCACCTCCACGGGACGGCCCGCCTTCAGCTCCTTCAGGTGTGAGACCAGGAGCTCGGTCTCGAGGGAGTCGGGGTGGTCGTAGTTGATCTTGGCCCGGTCCTCGAACGGCAGGTCCCCCAGATCGCGGTAGTAGGCGTCGTGGTGGATCACCGCCACGCGTGGGACCGCGAGCCCTTCCACGATGCGGCGCACGACCGTGCTCTTGCCCGACCCCGAGCCGCCGGCGACGCCGATGGTGACCGGGGCCGGCTCGGCTACCACGGCAGCCCGCGGAAAGTCTCGTCCAGGACCACGAAGGGCCCGCGGCCCCTCAGCCCGGGCGCCGCGCTCGTGAGCCGACGCAGCATCCCAGGCGCGCGGTGGAACAGGAACGCGATAGTGGCGCAGACGAGCGCGTCCACGGTGCCCTCCTCGACCTCCTCGACGGCGGCGGCGCCGCGAATCGAGAAGCGCCTGGTCCACGCGTCCCACAGGGGCCTTGCGGCCTCACGCGCGCCCTTGCCCCGGCCGTAACCGTGTATCAGCTCCATGTTCTCGCGCAACGCGAAGTAGATGCACGAGCGCGGGTGCGTCTCGAGGATCGTGCCGACCACCCCGCCCAGGTAGTCGGACAGCTGTCGGCCGCGAGCGGGCACCGCCTTCATCGAGTTCTGGGAGACGACCCAGTCGCGCGCGCCCGAGGGCAGCATCGCGCGAAGCTGCTCGTCGCTGTCGCGCAGGCCCCTGTCCTCGTCGAGCGCCCAGGTGAGCGGCGCGTCGATCGCGACCGAGACGACGTCGTGCTCGCCGGCGTAGTCGACGATCTCACGTAGCGTGGTCGTCCGGGGCGCCTCGACGAGCTCCGGCCAGCCTTCGGCATCGGCCAGCCTGCAAAGCCAGGTGTTCGTCGCCCCGGCCATGTCCACACCGGCGTATTCGATCCGCATCGTCTCTGCTCCCGTCCAGCGCCCGTCGCTACCAGGTGTCGCCGACGCCGGGCGGCGGCCACGCGCCGAGACTTCGGCGCAACAGCACGACCTGACCGGCGTGATACGCATTGTGAGCCGCGAGCAGGGCGAGCCCGTGCGCGCGGTTGATGCCTCCCCAGTGCGGCAAGGCTCGCTCAAGATCGGGGCCGCCCGCGATCGCGAGTGCACGCGCGACGCCGCGCCGGAACGCCTCGACGGCCGCCTCCCAGTCGGCGAGCCCGGCGGGCGCGGCCGGGCCCGGCCAGCCGTCCGCCGCGCTCGGCGGCGTGGGCACGTCCTCGCCGTCGAGCCGCCGCAGGTATACCTCCTGCCAGTAGCGCATGTGCGCCAGGATCTCGGAGATCGTGTGCGGCCCGGCCCCGGCCTGCCCGGCCAGATCCGGCGACAGGGCATCGAAACAGCGCGCCGGATCCGCGTGAGAGCGCTCGCCGCTCAGCAGCCAGACCAGGATGTTCGTCTTCACGGGCGTCGGGCGGGCGGGTCGCTCACTCCGGTACCAGGCCGTCCTGGACGACGCGGGGCTCCTCCTCCGCGCGCAGCCGCGCGGCGACCTCCTCCATCGCCCGCAACGCTCGCAGGACGTTGCCCGAGGCGATCTTGCGCAGGTCGTCCTCGGAATGACCCCGGCGCAGCAGCTCGGCGAAGAGATAGGGGAAGCGGCTGACGTCCTCCAGTCCGACGATCGTGGAGGAGATGCCGTCGAAGTCGGAGCCGATCCCCACGTGGTCGATACCGGCCACGTCGATGAGGTGCTCGATGTGGTCCGCCATGTCGGAGATCGTGCCGCGCGGCTGTGGGTGTTCCTGCTGCCAGGCGCGGAGCGCGGCGGCGATCGCCTCCCGGTCATCGAGCGAGCGGGACAGCTCCTCGCGGACGGAGTCGCGGGAAGCGGACCATGCACCGGCATCGGGGGCCACGAACGCCGGAACGAACGTCGCCATGACCACGCCGCCGTTGGCCGGCAGCATGCGCAGCACGTCGTCGGGGACGTTGCGCGGATGCGGGTTGAGCGCGCGGGCCGAGGAGTGGGAGAAGATGACGGGGGCGCGAGACACGCGCTGCGCGTCGAGCATCGTCTCGCGGCTCACGTGCGAGATGTCCACGAAGATTCCCAGGCGGTTCATCTCGCGGACGACGTCCTCTCCGAACTCGGTCAGCCCGTTGTGCTGGGGCGCGTCCGTCGAGGCATCGGCCCAGCCGTGCGTTTGCGAGTGCGTGAGCGTGATGTAGCGGACCCCCAGGTCGTGGAGCATGCGGAGTGCGGCGAGCGATCCTTCGATGGCGTGGCCTCCCTCGAGGCCGATCAGGGAGGCGACCCGACCGGAGGCGCGTATGCGCTCCACGTCGGCGGCGGTGTAGGCCATCGCGAGCTGGTCCGGATACGCGGCCGCGAGGCGGTGGACCGCGTCGATCTCCTCCATCGCCCTTCGCAGGGCGCCGCCTCCCATGTAGTCCACCGAGACGTAGGCCGACCAGAACTGCATGCCCACGCCTCCCTCGCGCAGGCGCACGAAGTCGGTGTGGAAACGATCGCCGCGCACCGACAGGTCGAAGCGGCGTGGTTCCCCGCCCGCCTCATCGAGCACCTTCGAGGGCAGGTCGTTGTGTCCGTCGAAGACCGGGGCATCGGCGAGCAACGCGCGCGCCTGTGCGAGCAACTCCGGCGGGGGCTCGGGCCACTGCTGCTGTGCCGCCGAGGCGACCGACGACGCGCTCAACGACGGCGTCGGCAGGGCTACGAGGAAGGCCGTCACCCACGCGGCGCGCCAAACGTTTCCCGTTGATGGATCCATGCGGAACGTCTCCCTTTCGTCGATCCCGACGGTCGTCGTGGCCGCCGACGCGTGCGTTCGCGCGCGCCGCTCTCGCGCTCGGCGCCGGGGACCGCACCCCGGCGCCGGGGTATCCATGGAGCGTAGGGTCGGGTACGGCAATCCCGGCCTCCTGCGTGCGCGCGCGCGACCGACACCGCGGCGCTGGACCTCGGAGGAGGTTTCTTGGACGAACTGATCGTCGTCACGTACCCGCAGCCCCTGTCCATCGAGGCACGTCGCGTGGACCACCACGCAGTGCCGGATGGAGGTATCGGGCTCGCGTACTACTTCCGCGGCAACGTCATCGCCCGAGGCGTCGTGTCCCGCGAGGGCCTCGAAGCGATCGACAAGCTCCTACGCACGCCCGTGCCCGTCGCCCTCGCCGCGAGCGAGGACGAGGACGGGAACATCGAAGGGCGCGTGTGCCTCGTCCTGCCCATGCAGGGACGAGGCGAGGACGCTGGCCGCGAGGAGAGCGACGAGGAGGAATGGCGGTCGAGCGTGCCCAGCGCCTCGTGGGAGGACAGCGTGCCGACCCCGCCGTGGGAGCAGGAAGACGATTCGCCGTACTCCGACGGCGGAGAGAGGTCGCACGTCGCGCTGCTGCCTATCGGCAACGTGGTGCGCAGCTCGCACGACAGGCACCACCCGGATGTCGCGGGCGACGCCCGCGAGATGCTGGAGAACCTGCTGTCCGGCCAGGCGAAGGACGCCGACCGCAAGGCGATCGACGATCTCCTGAAGAGCTTGTGACTCGACGCCCGGGCCTCTGCGCCCGAGGTTCGTAGACGCCCGCGGCTCAGCCCCTGCCCGGGCCGGTCCTGCGGTTTCGCCCCTCCCCCGCGCTGGCCCGTCTACTGGCCCGTTCCTAGTTTCGCCCCATGCTCACCGCGGTCACGAGTCCGGCCGTCGAGGCGTCGGCCGTCGAAGGCCGGTACCGCGACACGTTTCGGCGCTTGCACGCCGGACACTCGGCGTGCGCCTCCGACGAATGGCTCGACGCGCCGTGCATCCCCGCCGGCGGCGGCCCGACCGCTCCGGTGGTGTGGTCGCGCAGGAACGGCCCCTGGCGCCGCGTCGACGTGCTCTGGATCGGCGCCGCCCCGGGCAACGACGGCGGCCTCGGCGAGGGCGCGCTGGGCTCCCACGGGACCCGAATCCCGTTCGGCGGCGACATCGCGGGCGCCAACCTGGACCTGCTGCTCTCCGCCATCGGACTCACCCGCGACGACACTTTCATAGCCGCCGCCCTCAACCGTCTGCCGGAACGCGGCGGCGGCGAGCCGCGGGTGGCCGAGTTGGCACGCCCGGCAGGCGATTTCCCCGACAGCGTGGAGGCACTTCGAGCCACCATCCTGGCGAGCGGCGCCGCGCTGGTCGTCGCGCTCGGCAACGTGGCCCTGCGAAGCGCACTCGCGGCGGCCTGCGACCGGACCGGTGCCCCCCTGCGGCTGCCGGGCCTGGGGCGGATCGAGGCCGACGGGTTTCGCCGCGGCGTCGCGCGACGCTGGCCCGAGGCAGGCGAAAGCGCGCCGGCGGCGGGCGAGGATTTTCGCGCCGCCTGGGAGCGGGCGTGGGGGCCGAGGCCGCTCCCCCACCTGCTGTGGCTGCTGCACCCCAGCGCGCAGAACATGAGCCCCTACGCGGGGCCGGGGACGAGCTTCCACCGCCGGATGGTGGACACCAGGACGGCGCTCGTCCGCGTAGCGAGCGAGCTGGGCATCGGCGGCGGTGGCGGGACGGGGCGGTCCCGGAGCGTGTACGAGACAGCCGAGTGGCGCGAGCGGGTCGGGCCGCGGCACGACCCGCTCGTCGCCCTGTGGCGGCGGAAGGGGTTGTAGCGCCGTGGGCTTCGCTCCGCGGCCGCGGACCGCCGGAATCCCGACGGTGCTCGTGCGGCTGTCCACGGACGACGGCGAAATCGCATTCCGGGCGCGCTGGCGCGAAACGGCGCTGGCGCTGCAGAGGCGCATCCTCTACCGGCTGCGCGAGGGCAAGCCGCTCTGGTTCGAGGACGACAGGGGCCGCGATCTGTGCTTCCGCCCCGAGTGCATTTCCGGCGCGGTCGTCGACGGCCGCCCGGATGGTCTACCACTATCCCAGGAGAAGGCATGACGCGTTCGACCGGCTGCGGTTGGGTGTGCGCGACCGTCCTGCTTGCGGCGCCGCTCGCCGCTCAGAACGACGCCGAGGTCGAGGTGTCCCCGGTGGCCGAAGGGGTCTGGCTGCTCACGGGCCGGGGGGGCAACGTCGGCGTCGCCGCGGGCGAGGAAGCCGTCTTCCTCGTCGACGATCAGTACGCTCCGCTCACCGAACCGATCCGGGACGCGATCGGCGAGCTCGGGTTCGGCGATGTGGATTTCGTGCTGAACACGCACTGGCACGGTGACCACACCGGCGGCAACGAGAACCTCGGTCGGGCGGGTGCGCTGATCGTCGCGCACCGAAACGTGCGGGAGCGCATGGGCTCGGATCAGTTCATCGAGGCGTTGGACCTCGCCGTGGAGGCCTCGCCGCCCGGGGCGCTGCCCGTCGTGACCTTCACGAACGACGTCACCTTCCACATCAACGGCCAGGATATCGAGGCGTTCCACGTACCCGCCGCGCACACCGATGGCGACGCGCTGGTCGTGTTTCGGGGCGCCAACGTGATCCACATGGGCGACACGTTCTTCGCGGGGAGATACCCGTTCATCGACGTGTCCAGCGGGGGCTCCATCGACGGAGTCATCGCCGCGGTCGAGGCCGGCATGGCGCTGGCGGACGAAGAGACGCGGATCATCCCCGGGCACGGGCCGCTGTCCACGGTGGCCGACCTGGAGGCGTACCGCGACGTCCTCGTGGCCGTCCGGCAGAACGTGGCGGCGATGATCGAAGAGGGGATGGGAGAGGAGGATGTCGTCGCGGCCGGCCCGTCCGCGGATTGGGACGAGACGTGGGGCGCCGGGTTCGTCGATCCCGAAGCTTTCGTGAGGAGCGTCTACGTTAGCCTGACCCGGTAGCGTCCACTCCGATCAGTCGGTGGTGCCCCCGGTCAACCTGGCCTCTTGGGGCGGTTCGTTGGCCAGCCGCCGATCGAATTCGCGCGCCTCGTCCAGTCGGCCGACGTGATCCTCGAGCGCCTCGACCCGCTGCTCGAGGAACGCGATGCGCTCCTTGGCGACGAGCAGCTGCTCACCGCCGCCGTGCGCCTCGCGCCAGCTCGTCAACGCCTCCACCATGGGCTTCGCCGCGAACCGCAGCGACAGCGCCGCGATCGGGATGAGGAACATCAAGCTCCCGAAGATGATGGCGCTCAGCGGGACGAGTATGTCCAGATCGGTCATCACCGCCTCCTGTCTTTGAACGTCGACCGGTCCGTACGGTAGCCCGGGGATCCGGTTTCGGTCAGTTCCGGAAGTAGGTCAGCCCCATCGCCTCCTCCACCCGGGCCATGGTGTCGCGGGCGATCTCACGCATGGCACGGTTGCCGGTGGAGAGGATGTCTTCGACCAGTCCATCCTCCGCGGCGAGCTCCGCCCGACGGTCCCGCACCGGATCGAGAAACGCGTTGATCGCGGCGGCCAGCTTCGTCTTCACCTCCACGTCGCCGACCGTGCCGGAGCGGTAGCGCGCTTTCAGATCTTCGACCTCGGCTTCGTCGGGGTTGAACGCGTCGTGATAGAGGAAGACGGGGTTCCCCTCGACCCTGCCCGGGACGTCGGCGCGGACCCGATTCGGATCCGTGTACATGCGGCGCACCCTCTGCGAGACCTCCTCGGCGCTGTCGGAGATCATGATCGCGTTCCCCAGCGACTTGGACATCTTCTGCTTGCCGTAGATCCCGGGCAGCGTCGCCACGTCGCTCAGCAGCAGCTCGGGTTCGGTGAAGACCTCCCCGTACAGGTGATTGAAGCGCCGCGCGATCTCGCGCGTGATCTCCACGTGCGCCGCGTTGTCCTTCCCCACGGGCACGACATCGGCGCGCGCGAGCAGGATGTCGGCCGCCTGGAGGACGGGGTAGCCCACGAGTCCGAACGGGAGCACGTCGAGCTCGGCGGAAGCCGCCATGTCCTTGACGCTCGGCAGCCGCTCCAGCCGGGGCAGCGACACCAGCATCGAGAAGATGAGCGCCAGCTGCGCCGTCTCCGGCACCGCCGACTGGACGAAGATCCGCGACCGCGCGGGGTCGATGCCCAACGCCAGGTAGTCCAGCACCATCTCGCGGATGTTGCCGGGCACGCGCGCGATCTCTTCGCGCTCCGGTCGGGTCGTGAGGGTGTGGAGATCCGCGACGATGAAGAAGCACTCGTAGTCGTCCTGCATCCGCACGCGGTTGGCCACGCTGCCCACCCAGTGGCCGAGATGCAGCCTGCCCGTCGGGCGGTCGCCGGTGAGCACACGCTTCTGTCCGGCCCTGCCGCTCACGACCCCTCCCGTCTCTTGTCGCGCCCGCCGCGGTCGGAGCGGGGTGTCCTATGCGGGCCCGTGCTGCGGCGGGGGCTTCGTCGAGTCCGGCGTGGCCGGGTCACCGTAGTGCCCTCCGGAGGCACCTCGGTCGACGTCATCAGCAGGTCCACCAGTTGGGAGGGGAAGAGCGCGCACAGGCGTCCCCGGGGCAGCAGCGCCTCGCGCGCGGGGTAGCCGGGCTTCTCTGCGCGGTAGAAGTGGACGGCGACCGCCACCGATGCGACCGCCACGTCAGTCCCCCAAGCCGCTTCGCCGGCTTCCCTGGCCACCCACTCCACGCCCTCGTGCTCGAAACGGACCTCCTCCGCGGCCGTCCCGTCGCCGCCGGGCGCGGGGCGTTCCGCCGCCGACGTGTCGGTGTCGGTCGAAAGGTGCGACATGAGCTCGCGGACCGGAATCGGTCCGGCACGCTCGGAGGTACCCATTGCAGCCCCAAGGAAGTCGACGATCGGGGTCGAATCGACGCAGCCGCCAACCTACGGCCTCGGACGCCGGTGCGACATTCCACGGGGACGCGTCCGGGGCTGGGCACGGCGGAGCACCGACGGCCCTGCTTGCCGGCGCTACATGGCCACTTTCTTGCGTAAACAGGTACTCCGGACCGTTACGGTCCGGCGGAAGCGATAGACTCTGATCCAACCCCAAACAAGGGCTATCGGCGGGTGGAACAGGCCATCGAAAAGCACGACGCCCGCCCGAGGCGGATCCTGGTGGCGGAAGACCACCGCGACAGCCTCGAGGCGATGCGGCTCATGTTCGAGGCCGCGGGCTACGACGTGATTACCGCCGAGAACGGTCTTCAGGCGGTCGCGAAGGCGCAATCCGAAGGGCCGGATATCATCCTGATGGACATGATGATGCCTTCCATGGATGGCTTCACGGCCACGCGCGAACTGCGTGAACGCAAGCTCGGCACCCCGATCATCGCGGTCACCGCCATGGAGGGTGCGCGGGGACGCGCGATCGAGGCGGGAGTCAACGACTTCGTGCCGAAGCCGATCGACTTCCGCGAGCTCTTCCGGAAGGTGAGGCGGTGGCTGGATGACGACGCCCGCCCTCGCGACGGCGAGATCTCTCTGCACGACGACGCCGCCCCCCCCTCCGCGGACCGCGCTCCCGAGCCGGGCGAGGAGTGACTTGACGCGAGCGCGGGCGGTACCTGCCGCGCTCCGGCAGCCGCTCTAGTGTAGCGGCGCCGACGTCAGGTGTGCGCGAACGGCAGCGTGGAGCGCTCCCTTGCGGGGCCCGCCGGGGCGAGGCGCTCGATCGTGCCCTTCAGCGCCGCCGACCGCACGGGGCGCACCACGTAACCACGACAGCCGATACGACGCAGCCGCGAGACGAGGTTGGGCAGCGCACGGTCGATGACCGCCACCACCGGCAGGTCCGACACGCCAGCGCGTGCCAGCTGCTCGGGCAGTGACGTTCCGGGCATCGTGTTCGACTTGTAGTAGCACACGATGAGATCCGGCCGGTGATTCACCGCCAATCGAAGCGCGTGCGAATCATCGGGCGCCGGGAGGATGCCCCAGTCGCTGTAGTTGACGATTCCCGTCAGCGTGGCGTAGGTCTCGGCGTCAAGGCCCACCGCCAGAAGGAGGCGCTTGTTCATAAGCGCAAACCTTTGGCTATGCGGGTCCCGCGACGTGCGCGGGTGGGGAGAGCGGGAAGTGATCCCAGATGAACGCTACAAGCCTGCCACCTGCGTGTCCAGACTCTTGATGGACTCCACCGAAAGCGCGCGTAACACGTCTTCGCCGTAGAACATACGGATCCACCGGGCCTGAATCGGCGTGACCCGGCGCACCGCCCACACCAACTCCACGTAATTTGGCTCTCGAGGCTCGCTCCGCAGCGTCATCCCCACCTCTCGGGGTGTTCGGTTGCCCTTCCGATTGTTACAAGCCGAACACGCCGAAACGACGTTCGCCCAGGTGTTCTCGCCCCCCCGCGAGATGGGCAGCACGTGGTCTCGCGTCAGGAACTCGCGGCCGCGCAGGTCCGCACGGTGCCTGCCGCAGTACTGGCAGCAGTAGTGGTCCCGCGCGAACAGGAACGTGTTGGTGACCTGCCGGCGAAAGCGGCGCGGGACGTGGACGAAGCGGACGAGGCGAATGACGACCGGGCACGGCAGGCGACGACGCTCGGAGCGGAATACCCGGGCGTCGTCGATCTCGAGGATCTCGGCCTTTTGGTCGAGAACCAACCGCAACGCCCGCCGGAGCGGCAGAATGGTCAGGGGCTCGTACGAGGCATTCAGCGCCAGACAACCCACGCGCTTCACTCCCGAATCGAAGAAGGCCCACACCGACGCGGCGGAGTGTACGGTTGCTCTTCGGGGGCCGCAAGCGTCCTCCGCGCCCGTTAGGAACGTGGGTACACCATCGGATGTGGCGGCGTGCCGGGCCGGAGGTCGGCATCGGTTACAGCAGGGCCAGCGGATCCCGATCCAGGCTCACGCGAACGTCGGTCCCGCCGACGCGGTCGGCGCATGCCTCCAGAAGCCACCTGGACACGCGACCGAGAGGCCCCGGTTCGGCGGCCCGCAATAGCAGGTGCCAGCGCCAACGATCCCGGATCCGGTCGATGGGACAGGGGGCCGGCCCCAGGATCTCTACCGAGGTCGCCCGCAGGGCCCCGAGTTGCCGCGCCGCGTCCCGGGCGATCGACGTGGCGTGCTCCTGCACGGCGGCCTCGGCGGTCCCCGTGACGATCACGTTGGTGAGCCTGCCGAAGGGCGGATACCCCGGCCCCTTCCGCTCCTCCTGCTCCCTCGCGACGAAGGCGTCGTAATCGTGGCCCTGGGCGGCGCGGATGGCGTAGTGGGCCGGATGCGCGGTCTGGATCAGGACCTCGCCCCCGGCGGGCCCGCGACCGGCGCGACCGGCGACCTGGGTCAGCAACTGGAACGTGCGCTCGGCCGCACGGAAATCCGGCAGGTTCAGGCCGACGTCGGCGTTGACTACCCCCACCAGCGTCACGTTGGGGAAGTCCAGGCCCTTGGCGATCATCTGCGTGCCGAGGAGGATGTCCACCTCGCGTCTCCGCACGCGGTCCAGTATGCGGTGGTGCGACCACTTCTCGCCGGTCGTGTCGACGTCCATGCGGGCGATGCGAGCCTCCGGGAAGGCCTCGTAGACCGCCCGCTCGACCTGTTCGGTGCCGTAGCCTCGGTAGCGGACGACATCGGAGCCGCAGCGGGCGCACGTGCGCGGCGGCGGCTCTGCGTGGGCGCAGTAGTGGCAGACGAGGCGGCGCCGACCGCGATGGTAGGTGAGCGATACGTTGCAGCGAGGGCACTGGAGCACGTCGCCGCAGCCGCGGCACTGGAGGAACGTCGCGTAGCCGCGCCGGTTGAGCAGCAGGATCGACTGCTCGTCGCGCGCCAGCCGCTGACGCAACGCCTCCGTCAGGGGCTCCGAAAGAATACCGGGGCCGCGCCCGCCGCTGGGGGCCGCGGATCCCGGGGTCGCGCTCCGCCCGGCATCCGCGGAGCGGGCCCGCAGGTCGATCGTTCGCACCGGGGGCAATGGCCGGTCGGCGACCCGATCGGGCAGGGTCAGCAGGCGGAACTTGCCGATGGCCGCGTTGTGCCAGCTCTCCATCGACGGAGTCGCGCTCCCCAGCAGGCATAGGGCGCGGGCAGCCCGGGCGCGCATGATGGCCACCTCCCGGGCGTGGTAGCGCGGGGTCTCCGACTGCTTGTAGGAACCCTCGTGCTCCTCGTCGACGACGATGGCACCGAGGTTCGGGACGGGCGCGAAGACGGCCGAGCGCGCGCCTACGGCGATGCGCTTCTCGCCGGCCCGCAGCGCCGACCAGGCGTCGAAGCGCTCACCGTCGCTGAGCGCGCTGTGAAGCACCGCGACGCGGTCGCCGAACGCCCCCCGGAAACGGGCGACCGTTTGCGGTGTCAGCGCGATCTCGGGCACGAGGACGATGGCCCCGCGACCGCGCTCCTCGACGACGTGCCGCAGGAGCTCGATGTAGACCAGCGTCTTGCCCGAGCCGGTGACCCCGCGGAGCAGGTAGGGGAGCGGCGGAGACGCGCCCGCGGACTCCAGCGCCGACACCGCCTCCGCCACGGCGGCCGCCTGCGCCGGAGTCGGCCGCAGCCGCGGCGCCGGGCCGTCGTCGTCCGCCGCGAACGGGTCGCGCGGGTCCGCCTCGTCGTCGATACGCGCGACGCCGCGGCCGACCAGGCCGTCGATCACGGACGCCGAATAGCCCGCCTCGCGGAGCGACGCCACGTCCGCCGTGCGGCCGGCGTTCTCCAACCACTCGAACAGCTCGCGCTGACGACGAGCGCGTCCGAAGAGCGCATCCCTCTCCAGCAGGCCCGGCGGGTCGCCGACCAATCGCAGGACGCGCCGCGTGCGCGCAGCCGGGTCGGGACGCGCGGGCGCGGAGAGGCCGGCGGGGAGCGCCGCCCGCAGCACCTGGCCGAGCGAGGCGAGGTAGTAGTCCGCGATCCAGCGCGCGAGCGCGAGCAGCTCCGAGGAGACGCTCGGCTCGTCCTCCAGCACGTCCGCGACGGAGCGTACGCGCGCTGGCACGTCGCGGCCGCGCGCGGGCCCTCCGACCGCCCAGCCGATGAGGCGTCGGCGCCCGAAGGGCACGAGCACCCGGGTGCCGGGAGCCAGGGGCGTCGGCGTGCGGTAGAGGAAGGTGCGGGGGACGGGCACCGGCAGCGCCACTTCGATGAGGCCCGCGCCCGCCGCCGCGTCGCGGGAGGACACGTCAGTTCGTGAGTCGGACGAAATCGTACGGTGGCCAGGGCCAGGTGACGTCGAACACGAGCGCTCCCTCGAGGCTGGCCTCCACCGCCTCCACCTTCTCCACGAACGCTTTCATGTGGTCGCGTTCCACCAGGAAGGCGGCGCCGAACACCCGGCCTTCGGGGACCTTGAAGGGCACTCCTCCGCGCGCCATGCGCTTGAGCTCGGCGTACGCGCGCCCCGCCGTCTCCCGGTGCTCGGGCAGCGGGGCATGGCCCTCCGGCACGTCCATGTGCACGCGTATTTCCCAGTGCCCCTCGACGTGCGCGAGTCCTCGATCCAGGTTCTCGTACTCCTCGCGCAGGAACGACAGGAGAGCCTTCCGGTCGCGAAAGACGACGCCCACGGGCGCGGGCAGCACCGTTTCCATGCGCATCGTCTCGTCGACCACGCGGTGATGCGCGAGGATCGACTCGCCGCTCACCTCCGGCTCGATGAACTCCGCCGCGGTCACGACGGCCGCCACGTCCTTGTACGCCACCCGGAGGAGGCTGCGCCCCGCGTCCTCCTTGCGCCGCAGGATCTCCCAGCTGCCGACCGCCCGGACGAAGCCGAACAGGTAGAGCCCATCGGGTACGTCGCGGTCAGCCATCGGCCTCAGGGAGCGCCAGGACGCGATCCTGCGGATCGGGCGTCGTCACCTCGGGGCCGTCCTCGCCCATCCATACGTTGATCTCGGTGCGTAGTCCCACATTTCCGCGCAGGTAGATGCCGGGCTCGATCGAGAACCCGACGCCGGGCGCGAGGATACGGGTTTCGTGGGTCTCCAGGTCGTCGATGTTGGGCCCCGTGCCGTGCAGATCGCGGTCGATGGAGTGCCCCGTGCGGTGCACGAAGGCATCCCCCCAGCCGCGCTCGCGGACGACCGCGCGGGTCGCGTCGTCGACCTCCCACCCGGCGGTCGGTTCGCCGGCGTCGGCCCGCTCGCGCAGCAGCTCCACCGCCGCGTCGCGACCGTCGCGAATGGCGGCGAAGAGCTCCGCCACGCGACCGGGAACCTCGGCGCCAAGGTGGCCCATCCACGTCTGGTCGGCGTACACCGCGTCCTCGCTCTCCTTGCCCCAGAGGTCGATCAGGAGGGTCTGGCCGCGTTCGATCAGTGCCCCCTTCTCGCCGGGTGCGTAGTGCGGGTCGGCGGCGTTGGGGCCGATCGCGACGATCGTGTCGGCGCCGATGGTGAGGCCGCCCTCGCCCAGAGCGTCGATGATCCAGCGGCGAAGCTCGCCTTCGCTCAGCGGCGCGCCGTCGCGCGCGGCCTCGGCCGCGCGGTGAAAGGCCCGCGCCGCCACGTCGGCCACCGTCTTCGCCGCGCGGAGGTGCGAGGCGCGACCTTCCTCGTCCCACGCCGAGTAGAAGCGCGAGACGAGCTCCGCCGAGGTCACGACCGTGGGTCCCATGCGCTCCACCAACTCGGCCACGCCGAGGGGCACGAGGTCCAGCGCGGGCACCGCGTCGCTGCGGGAGATCTCCATTGCGACCGACTCGGTGCCGCGCAGGGTCCGGGCGAGCTCGGTCTCGAGCGAGCGCCAGCCGACGTACTCCCGGGTGGACCACGGCCACAGAGCCCACGGCCCGAGCTCGATACCGTGGATGATCGCAGTGGGCTCACCCTTCGCCGGGATCCACACGAACCACCGCCGGGTGAGGTCCCCCAGCCCGACGAGTCCTCCGGAGACCGCGTTGCGCGCGTGCAGATCGTAGAGGAGCCAGCCGTCCAGCTCGAGCTCGCGCAGCACGGCCCGGATCCCGGGCAACTCCGCCTGCAAGCGGGCAAAATCCGACGATGCGGACAGATCCAACGCCACGAATCCTCCTATCCCTTGGTGCGCTGCGAGGGGCGCGTCACGAGCTGGGAGGCTCCGGTGGGGCGATCGTCCCGCCGGGGCCGGCCTTCCTGACCCCCCAGATCAGCGAGAGACCGAGCACGCGCTCCCGGCTCACCAGTCTCCGCAACTCCTGCTCCCGCCCGATCGCAGCCGAGATACCCGGCCACCCATAACGCCGCAAGGCGGCGAAGGCGACCGCGAAGCGATCGCGTACGGTGAAGAAGTCCGTCAGCGTCCGCACCGAAGCGGCGCCGGTGCGCGAGGCGGCGACGTCCGACAGATCCTCGGCGTTCAGCTCGCCGACACCCGCCGCCCGCAGCATCACCTTCCAGCGCTGCGCCAGGTAGGGACGGAACCCGAACCGCCGCGCGAGGATCGCCTTGCGGGCCTCCTCCACGTCCGCGGTCCATACCGGCTGCACCAGCAACACCCGGCCGCCGGGCTTCACGACCCTGGCGAGCTCACGGACGCCGCGCTCGGCGTCGGCCGCCGAGAGCCCGATCTCGCCGATCGCCAGATCGAACACCGCGTCCGTGTACGGCAGGTCGCGCGGATCGCCCTGATCGAACTGCACCAGGGTGCCCAGGCCGGCGACGCGGGCGCGCTCGGTCGCGTGCGCGACCAGGTCCGCGTCCGGATCGACGCCGACGCCGTGAGCGCCGCTTGCGCTCGCGAGGAACCGGGCCGCGGAACCGGTCGCGGACGGCGCGATCAGGAACTCGTCCCCGGGCCCCAACGCCGAGACGCGTGCGACGTGACGGTAGAGCTCGGCGCGGCCTTCGGCGAGACCCCGACTGCGGCTCAACCGCGCGATGTCCAGTGCCGAGGGAATCGCCCGCCCGGGGACGGCGACGCCCGCCCCCAGCACCGCGGCGGGAGCCGTCCCCCCGGTCCGATTCGCCTGCTCGCTCCCGTCGTCGGGGTCGTCCGCTTCGCGCGGGCCATTGGGCGGGGCCATGGCTGGAATCTGGCCCGCGGGCGGATCGGCGGTCAAACGGCGCCCCGGGGCCGGGTCACCCGGCTGCGAGCGCCCGAAAGACCTCCACGACGCCGGCGGCGGTGCGCGGCGGATCGTAGCCGCCCTCCAGGCACGCGACCAGCGGGACCGCGTCGCCGGCGATCTCGCGCGCCGCGAGCGTCAGCGTGTGCATGTCGGCCGGCTCCAGGAGGAATCCGCCCAGCGGGTCGCCCGCCAGGGTATCGAAGCCCGCTGAAACCAGGAGCAGCTCGGGCGCGTGCGCGGCCGTCGCGGCGCTCAGGGCCTCGCGGAAGACCTCGAGGAACCGCGTCCCGGTCACGCCGGCCGGCAGGGGCCTGTTCAGGGTCGTCCCCCGGCCCTCCCCTTCCCCGCGCTCATCCGCCGCGCCGGTGCCCGGATACCAGGGCCATTGGTGCAACGAAACGTAGAACACATCGGGGTCCAGCCAGAAGATGTCCTGGGTGCCGTTGCCGTGGTGGACGTCCCAGTCGACGATCAACACGCGCCGTGCTCCGCGGTTCTGTGCGTGGCGCGCCGCGAGGGCGATCGCGTTGAACAGGCAGAACCCCATCGACCGCGTGGGCGTGGCGTGATGGCCCGGAGGGCGCGTCAGCGCGAAGGCGCTGTCCACGACCCCATCCAGGACGAGGTCGACGCCGGCGACGGCACACCCCACCGCGGCGAGCGCCGCGTCCCACGACGCGGCCGAGACGTTGGTGTCCTCGGAGAGGGCGACGGGCGCTCGCGCCGCCTCCGCGCGTGCCACGGCGTCGCGGGCCCGGTGGATCATCGCGGGAGCGTGGCACACCGGCAGCAGGTCCTCGTCCACCGGCGTGGCCTCGACCTGCAGCACCCTGTCGAGCAGCTCCGGAGTGACCTTCTCCAGGGCCGACACGATGGCGGGCAGGCGGCCCTGATGCTCGGGGTGGCCCCAGCCGGGGTCGTGACGCCCACAGTCGGGGTGCAGGAGCAGCGCAGTGCCGGGCCCGGCCACGACGCCCGCGACCTACTCGGACGTCGCCGCCGTCTCCGGCTCGCGGGCCGCTTCCACCAGCGCCCGCACGTCCGCGAGAAGGGACTTGGCGTCGTAGATGATCCCGTCCTTGATGGTGTAGCGAACGCCCCCGACCCACTCCAGGCCGCCCCCTTCCTTCAGGCGGGGCGCTCCCGTGCCGTACAGCACCTTGAGGTTCTCGAGCGGATTCAGCTCGGTGATGACGAGATCCGCGAGGGCCCCCGGCCGGACCACGCCGACGTCGTCGCGCCCGAGTTCCTGGGCGCCCCACATCGTGGCGGACCGTATCACCTCCAGCGGGTGGAAGCCGGCTTCCCGCAGCAGCTCCAGCTCGCGCACGTACCCGAAGCCGTAGACCTTGAAGATGAAGCCGGCGTCCGAGCCGACCGTCACGCGCCCGCCCCGGTTCTTGTACTCGTTCAGGAACCGCATCCAGCGCTGGTAGTTGTTCTTCCAGGCGACTTCGTCCTCCGTGGTCCAGTAGAACCAGTACGAGCCGTGTGCCTCCCGGCTCGGCTGGAAGAACTCCCACAGCGACGGCAGCGTGTAGTCGTCGTGCCATGGCTGGCGCATCTCGCGCACCAGGTCGCGGCTCGCTTCGTAGATCGTCATCGTCGGGTCGATGTTGAACCCGAGGTCGAGGAGCTCTTCCATCACGGCGTTCCATCGATCGCTGCCCGGCTCCGCCGCCTGGAGCCAGAGCCTTCCGGCCTGCCCGAACCGGTGCTGCTCGTCGTTGTAGTTGTAGTCGAGGCGGAAGTCCTGGACGGTGCGGTCCACGAACATCGACTCCGGCAGCCCGTACCAGTGCTCCATGCCCGAGAGCCCCAGGCGCGCGGCGTCCAGCACGTCCATCTCGGCGACCCGCAGCTGGTTCAGGTGGGCGGTGGTGCCAAGCCCCAGCCGGTTCGCCTCCGACAACGTGGCTTCCATCACATCCGGGCTGAGCGACGGCAGCTTGAGCCCGTCGCCGCCCTGCTCGGCGACCCAGCGCACCCAGGCGCGGGCCGCTTCCGGCGTCTCGACGGGGCCCTGCTCCCAGCCGCGGCCGAACCACGCGTAGGCGTGGATCCGGGGAGCCACGATCTCGTTGCGTTCGCTGCGCGCCTTGTGCTCCAGGACCCAGTCCAGGCCGTTGCCGGAGCCGGGATCGCGGATGGTGGTGATGCCGTGGCCCATCCAGAGCTTGAAGACGTACTCGGACGGGGTGCCCTGCGACGAGCCGCCGATGTGGGCGTGCATGTCGACGAAGCCCGGCAGCACGAACTGTCCGGCGGCGTCGATCTCGTGCCCGCCCCCCTCGGGGCGGCGTTCGTCCCGGATGTCCACACCAGGGAAACCGACCGATCGGATCTCGGAGATGCGGTTCCCCTCGATGACGATATCGACCGGGCCGATCGGGGGGGATCCCGTGCCGTCGATGAGCGTGGCCCCGCGAATCACCAGGCGCTCGAAGGGGCCCTCGCCCTCATCGGGCCGACGGTCCGGTGCGGGCTCGACGTCCTGCTGGGCGAACGCCGCGGACGGCATGGCCAGGAGGGCGATCAGGAGCAGCGCCGCCGCCCGTGGTCTCTCAAGCATCGATCCCATCGCGTTCGTCCTCGTCTGTGAGCTGCCCGACCTGCTGCGCGGGCTCCGCGGCCGGCCGGACACGCGTGCCGCCGACCTCGCGTCCCTCGAGTGCGTGGCGTAGCGCGTCCGGCGGACGGCCGTCGCCGATCCATGACGGCACCCCACGCCGCGCGAGCGCGAGCGCCGTGCGAACGCGGTGCGCCATGCCGCCCGTCACATCGGCGCCGGCGGCACCGCCGGCCGCAGCCGGCACGGCGTCGCGGCCCGCGACCAGCTCCGGGATGCGCTCGCCCCGCGCGTCCAGCACGCCATCGGTTTCTCCCAGCCAGATCGCCCGTAGGATGCGCTGCCCGGCGCCTCGAAGCGAGGCTGCGACCGCGGCGAGCACCTCCTCGGTCGACACAATTCGGGCGCGCCCGAGCGCGTCGAGCACGACATCGCCGTAGACGACGGGCAAGCGCCCGGCGGCCAGCGCGGCCTCCAGGCCGGCCGCGGGCCACGCATGCGTGTCGTGCTCGTCGATGACCATGACGGCGGACGGGGGGATGGACTGCGGACGGGCCCCGGCCTCCCGCAGCGCCGCGAGCACCAGCTCGTGGAGGCGTGCCGCCGCCGCGCGCACCGCCGCTACGCCCTCCGGCGACGCGCGAACGGGGGTGCGCGAAAGCCCGCGCGCCTGCGCCTCGGCGTGCCCGAAGGAACCGCTGCCGTGCCCGACGATCAGCGCGCCCGGCAGCTTCGCTTCCGCGGCGGCGATCTGTCGCGCCAGCTGCCCGATCATCGCGGTCCGCGCCGCTTCCACGTCGCGCTTGTCGGTCAGCAGGCTGCCGCCGAGCTTCAGTAGCGTGATCGCGGGAGCGGTCACGGCCCTCAGAACAGGGGTTCGGCGTCCGCCGGGCCCGTCCCTACGCCGTCCCGGATGACCCGACCGACCTCGGCGAGGTTCTCGAGCGCTGCGGCGACGGCCGGCTCGTCGGCGGGCTCGCACAACACGTGGACGTTGGCTCCGGCGTCCATCGTCGAGAACGCCGCGATCCCCTCGGAGCGAAGCGACCGCACGCGCGCCAGCACGGCCAACGTGCCCGGCTCCCAGTAGAAGATCGGTGGCCGGGACGACATGGCGATCAGGTGGAGCTCGATGGCCTCCTCCTCGACGACCTCACCCATGGCCGCCAGATCCCGGTTCGCGATGGCGGCGCGCACGGCATCGAGCCGGCGCGGCAGCTCGGCCGTGCGCGCCGCGTAGTGCGGGCTCCCCGGAGCCCGGCGGTGGCCCTCCCGCGAAGCGACGTCCTTGGGCCTTTCGTCGACCAGCGCGATGACGTTGCGCAGGTCCCAGTGCCCGGCGTCGCCCAGGATGCGCAGCTCGGTCGCCTCGCCGCCCTCCGCCATGCCCCACTCGACGTAGCCCCCGGCCACCGAGCGCGCCGCGGACCCCGAGCCGCTCGCGCGCGCCAGCTCGGCCAGCTCGCCCCGATCCGCGTGGATCCCCAGGAGGCGGGTGACCGCCACGGTGAGCGCGGAAAAGCCCGCCGCCGAGGAAGCCAGGCCGACGGCCGTCGGGAAGGTGTTGCGCGTGGCGATGCGGAGGGCGCCGCGGTGTCCCGCGCGCGAGCGCAGGCGGTCCAGGTGCGCGCCCACGGCGCGCGCGAAGCGGTCGGGCGCGTCGCGCAGGGAGCCGTCGGGCGCGGCTACCTGGATGATGTCCTCGCTGCCCTCGATGCGGTCCGCCGTGCACACCGTCCTGCACTCCCGGAGCGTCATGGAGATCGACGGGTTGAGCGGCAGCGCCCGCTCCAGGTCGACCGCGCCCCAGTACTTGATCAGCGCGATGTTGGCGGGCGAGGAGACGCTCACGGCGGTCATCCGCGGGCCTCCACGCCGGGCACGCCGAGCTCCGCATCGACCGCCGTGACGCCCTCCGGCGGCGTCCACGCCGCCAGCCAATCGGGGTCCGGGTGGTAGACCAGAAGGGACCCCGCGCCGGCGTCCTCCGGGGCTTCGGCGGCGAGCGCCCCCGCGCCGGAGATCTTGGCGGCGCCGGCCGCGCGCTCGATCTGCTCGACGAGATCTGCGATCCTCTCCGGGACGACACCGAGCGCCGTCAGATCCACCTGGTAGGCGCGGATCAGACGGACGGCGTCGCCCGGGCTCCCGCCGCCCTCGACCACGCGCCGGAACTCGCGCGTCGTCGAGCCCATACGCGCGAGGCGGGCACGCGCGTGGGGACCCTCGGCCTCGACCACGCCCCGTACCGCGTCGACGATGGCGCCGGTCGAATGCGCCGGGGCTCCCGTGTGCACGATGCGGAACCGCTTCAGGTGTTCGGGGTCGGGCCGTGCGGGGCGCACCGCCAGATCGCCGGCCCCGGACCGCTCCGCCCACACCACGCCGCCGCGCAGGACCGTGGCCGTGTCCACTCCCGACGGCCGTCCGTGCTGCCGCCTCTCCACGTCCAGCGCGGCGGCCTCGAGCTCCGCTCCAGAGAGCGAAAGGCCCAGGGCGCGGCACGCGGCCAGGACCCCCACGGCAAGGGCCGCGGAGCTCCCGAATCCGGACCCCGATGGGAGGTCGCCGGAGATCTCCACCCGGCATCCGGGCAGCGCCACAAACGCCCTGCGCGCGGCCTCGCCGAGGGCGATGCGCACGAGGCGATCGGGCCCGGCGGCCCCGCCGATCGCTGCGAAGGGCGTCGCTACCGGATCGGCCTCGAAGGCGGCCCACCGTTCGGCCTCCGCCTCGGCCACCGCCCGCAGCGTGCCCCAGTCGGTGGCTTCGTGATGGTGGAAGGTCGGGAGGTGGATGGCGACCTGATCGGAGCCGGACAGCGGCTCCATCCGCACCGTCAGGTACATGCCGAGCGCGGCGACGAGCGCCGGCTCACCGTACACGGCGGAGTGCTCCCCCATCAGGATGAGCTTGCCGGGAGCGCGTGCCTCGACGGCTCCGCGCGGACGGAGGGGGTCGGTGTTGCCCGGATCTGCCCCGATCGCCGGGGCCGGCGTCAACGGTCGGCCGGCACCGCGGCGGACAGGTCGCCGCCGCGCCGCAACCGGTCGTGCGCGCCCGCGAGGTCGCGCGACGTGAACGCGGACATGAGCGACAGCTCGCCGGCCAGCACGACCGCCCCGAGGATCTCGCCCAGCCGCTTCACCGCGCGCCCCGGGCGCTCCGGGTCCGGCTCCACGCCCATGATGGCGAGGGACTCGCTCTGGGTGCCCAGACGGGTCCCGCCGCCGACGACGCCCAGCGGCGCGTCCGGCATGTAGATCGAGACGTAGGCCGCGCCGTCCGCGCGCTTCTCGATGCACGTGATGCCCATCGAGCCGCCCACCACGTGCGCCAGGTCCTGGCCCGTGGCGAGGAAGAACGCGGCGACGAGGTTCGCGTAGTGGGCGTTGAAGCCGCCCTGCGACCCGGCGGCGATCGAGCCCAACAGGTTCTTCCGGTACTGCACCTCGGCGAGCGCATCGGAGTCCGTCTTGAGGGCCCGCGCCAGGATGTCGGGCTGGAGGACGGCCTCGGCGAAGATCCGCTTGCCGCGGCCCTCCTGGAAGTTGATCGCCGACGGCTTCTTGTCGACGCAGTAGTTGCCCGACAGCGCCACGCACTCGACGCCCGTGCCGGGTTCGATGAAGTCGTTCACGACCCGGTCGGTGGCGATGGTGACCATGTTCATGCCCATCGCGTCGCCCGTCTCGTAGCGGAAGCGCAGCAGGACGGTTGTCCCGAACGCCATCGGGCGGATGTCGAGCAGCCGGAGGTACCGGCTGGACTGCTCGGCGCGGGCGCGGATCTCGTCCTCGTGGGCCGCGACCCAGTCCAGGAACGCCCGGGTCTGCCGAGCGCCCTCGGTGCGGAAGACCGGCGCCCGCGTCATGCCCGCGTCCTCCACGGTGACCACGGCGCCGCCGGCGGCCCGCAGGGCCGAGCAGCCGCGGTTGGTGCTCGCCACGAGCGCGGCCTCGGTGGTCGCGAGCGGCACGTAGACCTCCGCCTCGCCCTCCTCGCCGTGCAGCGTGAGCGGACCCACGACGCCCACGGGCACCTGCGCCATGCCGATGAAGTTCTCCACGTTGCCAACCACGCTGCTGGCCGCCTCGGGGTCGTGCTCGGCGAGGTGCCGGAGCTGCACGCCGGTGATCCTCTCCAACGCCTCGCGGCGAATTCCGGCCGCTTCCGCGGCGGGCATGTCGGCGGGCAGCCGGTGGAACCCGATCTCCCTGCGCACGAGGCGCTGGACCAGTTCCTCCCGGATCCTCCGTTCGTTTACGGCGATCGTCGCCCTGTTCACGGCATCGACCTCTCGACCAGTTTCGTTTCCCGCAACGCCCCCACGTCCGACGCACCCACGCACAGCATCGCGATGCGCAGCTCCTCCACGGTGCGCGCGATCCGCGCCTCCACCGCGGCCGCCGACTCGGTCGCCGGCTCGAGGAACGGAAACGCCATCGCTGCCAGGTCCGCGCCCAGCGCGATCGCCTTGGCTGCGTCCACTCCGCTACGCAGCCCGCCGCTCCCGATCACGGTCGCGCCGTCGATCCGTCCGAGCTGCCGGATGGAGTCGGGGGTCGGGATACCCCAGTCAGCGAACATTTCTCCCAGCGCCACGTCGCCGGACCTGCGCGCCTCGATCCGCGCCCAACTGGTGCCCCCCAGTCCGGACGAATCCAGGATGCGGATGCCGCGCTCCACGAGCGCCCTGCCCACGGCCTCGGACAGGCCGCATCCGACCTCCTTGACCGCCACGGGCACCTCCAGGCGGGCCGCGATGTCGCCCATCGCGTCGAGCAGGCCGCGAAAGTCGGTCTGGCCCTCCGGCTGCAGCGCCTCCTGGAGGACGTTCAGGTGGAAGACGAGCGCGTCGGCCTCGATCATCGCCACCGCCGCGCGGCACTCGTCCAGCCCGAACCCGTAGTTCAGCTGCACGGCTCCCAGGTTCGCCAGCACCGGGATCGTCGGCGCAACGTCCCTGACGCGGAAGCTGTCCGCCTGCGTCGGATCCTCGATCGCCTTGCGCTGCGACCCGACGCCCATCGCGACGCCGGCGGCCTCGGCCGCTTCGGCGAGGTGGCGGTTGATCCGCGCGGCCGCCTCGGTCCCTCCCGTCATGCACGACACGAGCAGCGGCGCCCGCAGGGACTTGCCCAGGAACGTGACCCCCGTGTCCACATCGGCACCCGCGATCTCCGGGAGCGCCACGTGCTCGAAGGCCCACGCGTCGAAGTAACGGGCCTCGAGCTGTACGGACCGCTCCAGCGCGATCCTGATGTGCTCGGCCTTGCGGTCCCGCGCTAGGAGATCCCGGGGCAGAGGCTCCGCCGTGTTCACGCGCGCCCTCCGTTCATTCCGGGAAGCCTAGGCGATGGCCCGCGCGGCGTCCAGGGCCGGGCGCGAGCGGCGTGGGCCAGCCGGCCGCGACCACCCGCTCCGCCGCCGCCCCCAACCGGGCGGAGCAGCGCGCGACGCGAGAGCGCATGCGCAGCAGCGCGGGGATCGAGGACGGAGCCGCGAGGGCGTGGCCAAGCACCGCCGCACGTCGGATCGCGCCGTCGGAGCCCCGTGCGCTTTCCAGGTAGGGCGGCAGCACGTCGCGGACGCCGTCGGCGATCGCCCTCAACGCCAGCCAACGCACGCCTGCCGCATCCAGAGTTCGCGCGATGGAGAAGGTCTCCAGATCCACCGCGAGCGCCGCGGGCCAACGGTCCCGCAGCGCCTGCCTGTCCTGGGGCCCCGCGGCGATCGCGCGGGCCGTCAGGACCGCTCCGATACGCGCGCCCGGGAGCTCGCGAGCAGCGGCCGCGGCGGCGGCCGGGACCGCCTTCGCGCCGGAAGCTTCGTCGATGACCTCCTCAGCGACCACGATGTCACCCGTGGCGAGGTCTGGCTCGAGGGCTCCGGCGACGCCGCACACGATGGCCGCGAGGGGGGCGCCATCCTCGCCGTGCTCGGACCAGGCGAGAAGGCGCGCGGTGGCGCGTCCCGAGGCGACGGGTCCATCGCCGACGATCGCGAGGACGGCCGGCCGGCCGGCGAGCTCGCCACGCCACGTCCGGCGCAGCCCCGGTACCCCCGCGCGCGCGCGCTTTCGCAGTCGGGCGCGGATGCCCACCGCTTCCTCGGCCAGGGGCGCCAGGACCAGAAGGAGCGGGCTGCCCTGCGGCTCGGTGCCCGACGCCGGTTCGGCGCCCCTCGTGGCGGCGCTCACGCGTAGCCGTGCGCTCGGAACCACGCCACGGCGCGCTCGAGCGCGGGCTCGATCGGGCTCTGCGGCAGGCCGAGCTCGCGCACCGCCTTGCCCGCGTCGAAGTACATCGGCTGTCGCGCCATGCGCACCGCGGCGAGAGACACGGCGGGCTCGCCGCCCGCCAGCCCCGCCCACGCCTCGGCCGCGTGGGCCGCCACGAGCGGAATCCAGTGCGGCAGGCGCACGCGGGGCGCGCCGCGCCCCGCGATGCTCGCGAGGGCCTCCAAGAGCTCGCGCAGCGACATGTTCCGGTTGCCCAGGATGTAGCGCTCGCCGGTGCGCCCGTGGAGCGCCGCCAGCACGTGCCCTTCGGCGACGTCGCGGACGTCGATGATGTTCAGGCCCGTGTCCACGTAGGCGGGCATCCGGCCGCGCAGGAAGTCGACGATGACCTTGCCGGTCGGGGTCGGCTTGACGTCCCCCTCGCCGACCGGTGTCGAGGGGTTGACGATGACCACGTCCAGCCCCCGCTCGGCGAACGCGGCCGCCTCGCGCTCCGCCAGGTACTTGCTGCGCTTGTAGGGTCCCACCAGCGCAGTCGCGTCGACCTCGCCCGATTCGTCGGCGGGGGCCTCCCGTGTCCCCCCGGCGAGCGCGCCGACGGAGCTGGTGTGGACGACCCGCGCCACGCCCGCCGCTTCGGCGGCGCGGAGCACGTTGCGGGTGCCCTCGACGTTGGTCCGCAGGATGTCGTCCGGCGCGGGGGCCCACAACCGGTAGTCGGCGGCGCAGTGGAAGAGCGCGCGGCAGCCGGCGGCGGCCCGCTCCAGGGAGGCCGGGTCCAGGAGGTCCCCGGGCCGGAGCGTCGCATCGACGCCCTCCAGCCGCCGCAGCGTGCTGCCTTCGCGCACCAGGCAGCGGACCTCGATGCCACGTCGCGCGAGCGCTCGCGCCACGTGGGCGCCTATGAAGCCCGTCCCTCCCGTGACGAGGGCGGGCCCGAGCCCGCTCAGGGGCGGGCGGAGGGGCCGGTCACGCGCTCAGGTTCCAGCGCGCCATGCGCAGCATGTCGGCGGGGCTCTTGTGCAGCTCCATGACCGCCGACGCCTCGAAGCCCGAGTGCATTTTGCAGTTGGTGCACCGCTCGTCCTGGCGCGATTCCCAGTAGTCCCAGTCGGTGTCGTTCCAGAACTCGTCCCAGGTTTCGATGAAGCCTTCGCCGATCAGGTAGCACGGTCGCTTCCACCCCTTCGGCGTGTACGTCACCGTGCTCCACGGCGAGCAGCGGTAGTCCCGCAGTCCGGCGGCGAACTCGAGGAACAACGGGCTGGACACCAGCTTGAAGCGATCGGACATCGCGAGGATCCGCTTGAACTTTTCCTCGGTATCGCGGCGCGTCAGGAAGATGTCGCGCTCCACCGAGGAGTACTGGTAGCCCGGCGCGATGAGCATGCCGTCGATGTCGAGGCGTGTGAGGAACGTGCACATCTCCTCGACCTCGTCGATCTCGGTCTCCTTGAACACCGTGGTATTGGTAATCGTGTGATACCCGCGCGCCTTGGCCTCGCGGATCATCGCAACCGCCTTGTCGAACGTGCCGTCGCGGTCGGTGACGTAGTCGTGCGTCTCGCGCATCCCGTCCAGGTGGACGTTGATCGTCAGCCGCTTGTGGGGGGGGATGACGTCGAAGACCTTGCGATCCAGCAGCAGGGCGTTGGTGCACAGATAGATGTGCCTCCTGCGGGCGATGATGCCGTCGATGAGCTCGCCGAGCTCCGGATAGACGGTCGGCTCGCCGCCGCAGATGGATACCGCCGGCGCGCCGCACGCATCCACCGCTTCGAGCGCCTTCTCCAGCGGCACGCGGTCCTTCAGCTTTCCGGTGTGCCGCTCCAGGGCGCAGCCGATGCACGCCAGGTTGCAGGTGTAGAGCGGCTCCAGCATGAGGACGAAGGGGTAGCGACGCCGACCCTTCAAGGCGTTCGCCACCTGATGCTTCAGGTTGTCGAGAACGATGTGGGTCGGGAACCGCATGATGCGCCTATCGTGAAAGGTGGACCGGCGGCGCCGCTCGGCGGAGCGGCGAGAACCGGCCCCCGTTCAGCTCCAGCCGGCGATACGTCGCGAGCGCGCTGACGGGGAAGTAGTCGTCGTACAGGTGGTAGCGAAGGTAGAACACGCCCGGGAAGCCCGTGCCCGTCCAGTGGGGATCGTCCCAGGAACCGTCCGGACGCTGGGTCTCCAGGAGGTGCGCCACCCCGCCCGCCACGGCCGCCGAGCCGTGGTGGCCGGCGGCCATGAGGCCCATCAAGGCCCACGCGGTCTGGGAGGCCGTGCTGGGCCCTCGACCCTTCCGGGAGGGGTCGGCGTAGGTGCCCAGCGATTCGCCCCACCCGCCGTCCTCGTTCTGGCGCGCCGTGAGCCACGCGGCCGCACGCTGGTAGCGCTCCCGGGACATGTCCTCGCCGATGGAGGCCAGGCCCCACAGGGCGAGCCAGGTCCCGTAGATGTAGTTGCACCCCCAGCGGCCGTACCAGGTGCCGTCCTCCTGCTGCCGATCGCGCAGGAAGGCGACCGCACCGCGCACGGCGGGGTCGGAGCGGTCGAACCCCTCGATCGCCAGGGTCTCCAGCACGCGGCCGGTGATGTCCTCGCAGCTGGGATCGATCATCGCGTTGTGATCGGCGAACGGCACGTGGGTCAGGAGCAGCTTGTCGCAGGCGCGGTCGAACGCCGCCCAGCCGCCGTCGTCGTTCTGCATGGAGAGCAGCCAGCGAAGCCCGCGGGCCCGCGCCGCGTCCACGCGCTCGCGCAGCGCGGCATCCGGAATGCGCACGCCGGCGAGCGCGCTCAGCACCGCCGTCGTGTCGTCGCAGTCGGGATAGAACTCGTTCGCGTATTCGAAGTACCAGCCGCCGATGACGCCGTCCGGGTTGCGGGCCAGCCAATCCCCCGGCCGCTTCACTTCCCGGTCCAGCAGCCACGCCGCGGCCTCGACCAGACGCGGGTCCGAGGGCGCCAGTCCGGCGGCGCGCAGGGCCGTCGTCGCGAGCGCCGTGTCCCACACGGGAGATAGCGACGGCTGCACCTGCAGCTCGCTTCCGTGGTCGATCTCCAGCTTCTCCAGCGCCTCGAGCTGGCTGCGCAGTGCTGGGTCGTCGCCGCCGCGTCCGAGGACGTGAAAGGCCATCGCCGTGTTGGCGATCGCCGGGAAGACGGCGGCGAGGCCGTCGGTCCGCTCGAGACGGTCGAGGATCCAATCCTCCGCGGCCTTCAGCGCGCGTCGGCGCAGGGGGCGCACGCCGCCCGCCTCCAGCAGCTTGATGCCGCGGTCCACGGCCACGAAGAAGGCCCGCCATCGGCGCTCGATCGGGCTGGGCGGCGGCTCCGCGCCGGGCCGTCGCGCAGCGCGTAGCTCGGCGATCCCCAGCTCGGGAGCGATCGCGGCGACCGGCTTGTGCGACCAGAGGATCGACAGAGGCACGAAGATGCCCCGCGACCAGGAAGACATCTCCTGCACGTTGACGTAGAACCAGTCGGGGAGCAGCACCATCTCCGGCGGGACGGCAGGGCACTCCGCCCACGGGTACTGGCCGAACATCGCCAGGTAGATCTTCGTGTAGGTGTTGGCGGCGTCGATGCCTCCGAGCGCCAGGATGGTCTCCCGCGCACGCCGCATGTGGTCGGCGTCGGGCGGATCTCCCGCGAGCTTGAGCACGAAGTACGCCTTGATCGACGCGCTCACCTCGGGTTCTCCGCCGGGAAAGATCGCCCAGCCCCCGCCCGAGAGTTGGTGGGTCCTCAGCCGGTTGGCGAGCTTCTCGAAGCGCAGGTCGCGACGACCGAGGAAGAGCAGCGTGAGCGCGTACTCCGCCTCCACGGCGGTGTCTCCCTCGAGGTCTCCGCACCAGTGCCCGTCGGGGTTCCGCAGCGACAGGAGGTGGGCGCGACCGAGCTCCAGCGCTCCGTCCACGATGTGCTCGTGGCGGGACGGCGTGGCGGGCGCGGCCCGCTTCATCGGAACGGGCGCGGAATCATCGAGTAATCTCGCGTCGCTGGTGTGCCGCACGGCCGGCCTTCGTCTCGGGTTGGATCGCACGACGCCATCGGCGAGGCGCGCCGAAGAGCATCGCCCGGAGGAATGGTTTTCCGCCGCCAACGGTTCCCGCAAGGGTCGAGAGCCGTAAGGTCTGTCGGGACTTTCCCGAGACCGGGCGGGTCACCCGGCAGGGATCGCCTCGCTTCGAGGCGAGGGGCGGGACGCGCGGTAGTGCTCCTGGAGGCTGCGCACGTCGCGATCGAGGGAGCGCAACGCGATGATGGCATCGCACGCGGCCGACGCCGCCGACATCGTCGTGCAGTACGGCACGTTGTGCGCGATCGCGGCGCGACGCATGGAGTAGTCGTCGTACTGCGACTTCTTGCCGAGCGGCGTGTTGATGAGCAGGACGACCTCGCGGCTGATGATGCCGTCCACGATGTTCGGCCGGCCCTCGCCCACCTTGTAGATCGATTCGGCCGGAACACCCCGGGCGCCCAGATAGCGGGCCGTGCCGCCCGTCGCCAGGATCCGGAAGCCCATTTCGTGGAAGCGTCTCAGGATGGGCAGGACCGTCGGTTTGTCGCGGTCGTTCACGGTCGCGACGATCGCGCCCGACGTGGGCAGGGGAGAGCCCGCCGACACCTGCGCCTTGGCGAACGCCATCCCGAACGAGCGGTCGAAGCCCATCACCTCCCCCGTGGAACGCATCTCGGGGCCGAGGATGACGTCGACGTTGAACTTGTTGAACGGCAGCACGGCCTCCTTAACGGCGACCCCGCCCCGCACATCGGGATCGTCTGTCAGGCCGAGGCCGGCGAGCCTCTCCCCGGCCATCACGCGCGCCGCGAGTCTGGCCAGCGCCACGCCCGTGGCCTTCGACACGAACGGGATGGTGCGGGACGCGCGCGGGTTCACCTCCAGCACGTAGACCTGGCCGTCGCGCACCGCGTACTGCGCGTTCAGCACCCCGACGACGCCGAGCGCCTCGGAGAACCTGCGGGTCAGGCGCCGCATCTCCTCGACCTCCGCGTCGCCGAGGAGGTAGGGCGGCAACACGCACGCGGAGTCGCCGGAGTGCACCCCCGCGTCCTCGATGTGCTGCATGACGCCTCCGACGACGGTGCGCTCGCCGTCGCTGATGGCGTCCACGTCCGCCTCGAAGGCATCCTCCAGGAAGCTGTCGATGAGCACCGGGTGATCCGGCGACGCCTTCACGGCGCGCGCGAAATAGGCGAGCAGCGAGTCCCGGTCGTAGACGATCTCCATGGCGCGCCCGCCGAGTACGTACGAAGGACGCACGAGGACCGGGTAGCCGATGCGGTCGGCGACGGCGGTCGCCTGCTCCACGCTGGTGGCGACTCCGTTGGGCGGCGTCACGGCGTCGATCTCGCGGCACAGCGCGGCGAAGCGGTCGCGGTCCTCCGCGCGGTCGATCGCGTCCACCGGGGTCCCCAGGATCGGGACGCCGAGCGCGTCGAGAGCGCCGGCGAGGCGGAGGGGCGTCTGGCCGCCGAGCTGCACGATCACACCCTTCGGCCGCTCGCGGTCCACGATCTCCAGGACGTCTTCCAGCGTGAGCGGCTCGAAGTAGAGCTTGTCGGAGATGTCGAAGTCGGTGGACACGGTCTCCGGGTTGGAATTGACCATGATGGTCTCGAAGCCGGCCTCGCGTAGCGCGAGGGCGGCCTGGACGCAGCAGTAGTCGAACTCGATCCCCTGGCCTATGCGATTGGGTCCGCTGCCCAGGATGACGACCTTCTCGCGCTCGGAGGGCGGCGCCTCCGTCTCGTCCTCGTAGGCGGAGTAGAGATACGGCGTCGCGGCCGGGAACTCGCCGGCGCAGGTGTCGACCATGTGGTAGGTGGGGCGGATGCCGAGCTCCCACCTGCGCTCGCGGACGTCGCGCTCGGTTTCCCCGCGCAGCCGCCCGAGCTGCGCGTCGCCGAAGCCGAGCCGCTTCATGTGGCGCAGCAGATCGGGGTCGGCGGCGTCGCCGGCCGACGCATACGCCTCCTCGGCCTCCACGAGGTCGCGAAGCTGCTCGAGGAACCAGGGGTCGATGCGCGTCAGCTCGTACAGCTCGGCCGTGGAGAACCCGGCCACGAGGGCGCGCTTCAGCTGAAAGGGCCGCTCTGCGGTCGGCCGGCGCAGCGCGGCGCGCAGCGTCTCCGGCTGGTCGTCGGCGAGGCCGTCGTCGGCCAGCGTCGCGCCGGCGTCCCAGCCGGAGCGGCCGATCTCCAGGCCCCGCAAGCCCTTCTGCCACGCCTGCTTGAAGGTCCGGCCGATAGCCATGGTCTCGCCCACCGCCTTCATCTGCACACCCAGCGTGTCGTCCGCGGCCGGGAACTTCTCGAACGCGAAGCGGGGGAACTTCACGACGACGTAGTCGAGCACCGGCTCGAAGCTCGCGGGCGTGGACCGGGTGATGTCGTTGGGCAGCTCGTCCAAGCGGTACCCCACGGCGAGCTTGGCGCCGATGCGCGCGATGGGGAAGCCGGTGGCCTTCGACGCGAGCGCGGAAGAGCGCGACACGCGCGGGTTCATCTCGACGACCAGCAGCTCCCCGTCCTCAGGGCTCACGGCGAACTGAATGTTGCAGCCGCCGGCGTCCACGCCGATCTCGCGGATGATCGCGATCGCGGCGTCGCGCATGCGCTGATACTCGACGTCGGAGAGCGTCATGGCCGGCGCGACCGTGACCGAGTCCCCGGTGTGGACCCCCATCGCGTCGACGTTCTCGATCGAGCAGACCACGACGACGTTGTCGGCCGCGTCGCGCATCATCTCGAGCTCGAACTCCTTCCAGCCGATCACCGACCGGTCGATCAGCACCTCGGTGATCGGGGAGAGATCCAGCCCCCGACGCGCGGCCTCGCGGAACTCTTCGGCGTTGTAGGCGATGCCTCCGCCGGTGCCGCCGAGGGTGAAGGAGGGGCGGATGATCGCGGGGTAGCCCGTGTCCTCGACGATGCGCTCGGCTTCGTCGATCGTGCGCGCGAAGCCTCCGTGCGGGACGGCGAGGCCTATGCGCTGCATGGCCTCGGCGAACTCCTCGCGGTCTTCGGCCATGCGGATGGCGCGCGCGTCGGCGCCGATCAGCTCCACGCCGTAGCGCTCGAGCACCCCGGCGTCGTACAGCTCGAGGGCGACGTTGAGCGCAGTCTGTCCCCCCATCGTCGGCAGCAGCGCGTCGGGCCGCTCCTTGTCGATGATGCGCTCGATCCACTCCGCCGTGATCGGCTCGACGTAGGTCGCGTCGGCCAGATCCGGGTCGGTCATGATCGTGGCCGGATTGCTGTTCACCAGCACGACCCGGTACCCCTCCTCGCGGAGCGCGCGGACGGCCTGCGTGCCGGAATAGTCGAACTCGCACGCCTGTCCGATCACGATGGGACCGGACCCGATCAGGAGGATGCTCTGGAGGTCGTCGCGTCGGGGCACGGAGTGGGGAAGCTCGTCGCTATCGGTCGAAGGGGGCCGTGGCCGCCTTTTCCCGTTCCTTGCCGATCGCGGTCACGAGAATCAGCAGGAACCCGCCCCAGACGAACGAGCCGATGAGGAGCATCACGATCGTTGCGTTTCCGGACATGGTCGACGGCTCCGGTTTCGTCGGGGTCACGGGCCGCGCGAGGCCGCCCGAAGCGGCCCCAACTTCGGGAATCGACGACCCCTTCGCAACGCGTCCCGACGGGTCTGGCGGCGCGAACACCACCGCGCGCCGGTGCGGCTTGGCCAGCGACGCGGGAGGGACCCGCCGCCGATCAGGGCGCGGTGGCCCCGCGCGGGCGCTCGACAGCCGGTAGGGCGACAGCAGGCAGCGGTGTGAGCTCCCCGTCGATGATCGCCGCGAGCTCCTCCTCTTCGCGCCAGCGCGCTTCGATGGCGTCCAGCTCCATCTGCAGCAGGCGCCTTTCGAGGTCGTCGTTCAGGGCGATTTCGAGCGCCAACGAGCGGAACACCCGCTTGTTGGCGTTGCCGACCTCCCGGAGGCTCAGGTCTCCCCTGCCGAACTCGCGGATCAGGGCCTCGGGCGAACCCACCGATTCGATCAAGGCCGTGGCCTCCCGGATCTGCTTTTCCTTGCCGCCTCCGAAGTTGCGGTACCCCATGACGCGCCGCAGGACGTGCTCGGCTTGCACGCCCTCGATGCGATGGCCGCGGCCGGGGCCCGTGCTCCGCGCGCGTCGGCCACAGCGCCTGCACGGCAACACCAGCGACAGGCGATCGGCCTCGGTCGCGTCGAGCCTCAGACTCTTGGATGCCGCGAAGCGCAACCTGTACAGGACGTGGTCGCAGCGAGGACACGTCGCTTCGCCCCGCCAGGCGATCCGCCCGTAGCGGCGCCAGCGCTGCACCTCGGACAGCATCCCACCACCGGCCCCGTAGAACACCGCGACGCCCCCCGTGGCCACGGCGAGGGCCGCCATCGCTCCGACCTCCAGGACCTGGTTGACGGTCTGCCGCCGGCGTCGACGGAGGAGCTCGCTGCCGTAGCGCCACCACGCCTCTTCGGGCAGGCGCGCCTCTCCCACCCGGACGATCTGGAGGTCCGCGGCTTCGATCAGCCCCACGTGCTCCGTGGAAGCGAGCAGCTTGCCGCGGTCTCGCGTCAGCTTCTCCAGCTCCTCCAGCGCCTCCCAGCGTTCCTCGATGGGCGCCAGATTCCAGGCCCGGCAGGCGTCGCACAACGTCCAGAGGCGGCCCCGTTCGGGGTCGTAGGCCACGCGCCGTCCGGCGCGCAGCCGCTCGAGCGACTCGTTCTCGGTGAACGCACCGTGACAGGACAGGCAGCGAGTGAACATCGATCGGTCCCGGTCGGTCGTCGGGGCGCCCGCACGGCGCGGAGCGTCCTCGTTTCCCTGTTCTACGCGCGACGGGCGCCCGATATTCGCAGGACGTCGATGTCGGCGGCGTGCCGATGATCTTCAACCGCAAAGGGACGGCGCCATGCCGCAGCCGCTGCAGTCCGCCGAACGCCGCGTGCGAAGCCTGATCGTCGGGGGCCAGACGCAGGGCGTCTGGGTGCGGACGGAGCACAGCGGCGGCGCGTGGCACAACGCGCTCGTCTTTCGTCGGGAGGGCAAGCTGTCGCGGACCGACGAGGTGGTGGTGGGAATGTCCTGGCACCGGGATCCGGCGGCCGCCGTCGCAGCCGCCGAGGCGCTCGGCGAGGCCGAGCTGTTGGAGTATTACCGGAGGGCGCTGCGGCCCCGGCCGCCGATCTGAGGTCGGCGGCGGCTCGGAGCGACCGCCGATCTGCTACGGAGAAGAATCGGCCGCCGCACCCTCGGCGGCCCCGGCCGGTCCCTCGCCCTCATCCGCAGCGGCCTCGCCGCCGACCGTCGGGCCGGCGCCGTCATCCGACTCGGCCTCGGGTGCGCCGCGCCCGTAGATGTCCGGCTCGCCCAGTTCCGCCATCTCCGATGGCTCTTCGGCCGTGATGGTCAGTCCAGGCTCTTCGAGTGGGGCCTTGGTATACCATTGCCGGTCGTCGTTCGTCGGCGCGTCGCCACAGGCCGTCAGGGCGGCCGCGGCGAGCAAGAAGGCCACGCTTGGTCCAGTTCTCATCGTCGGGCATAGCATGGGAGTCGCTCGGAACGGCGCGGGAATCTGCGAGGAACCTCCTCCCCGCGCCAGCGCGGGCCGGCCGGTCACCCTCCCGACCCCTCGACAGAGGCGACCCTCGGCTCATTGGAGACAATATCGAACGTGCACTTTGCAAAATCGAATGCCTTGACTTCGGTCGGCCATTGCGGTCTTTTTCGCAGTTCTCACGACAACACCAGCAACGGGGACCGTAATGGCTGAGACCAATCCCAAGGTCATGGCGATGATCGAGCGGGAGCTCGGCAAGGATCCTTCGATATCCAACGAGGCGCTCCTCGAGAAGGCGAAGAAGATCGACGCGGCGGTCGGCCGACTGTCCGCGCGACAATTCAATGCGCGCTATCCGCTCCAGGTGAAGCGGCGCAAGGACGGCCCCTCCGCCAAGAAGCGCGGCGGGAAGGGGAAGGGCGCCAAGGCGAAGGGCGCGACCAAGGCCAAGGCGTCGTCCAAGGGACGTAAGACAGGACGTGCCAAGGCCAAGCCGAAGGCGGCCGCCAAGTCGGGCGGACGGGGACGCAAGCGCGCATCCGGCAAGGCCGCCCCGCGGGCGCCGCGCGCCGCATCTGGCGGCGACCGTGAGGCGGTTCGCAAGATCCTGTTGGACTATGCGCGTAAGGTCAGCGCTGCCAACAGCATGACGGACATGGTCGACCTCGTCATGGATGTGGACCGGTATGTGGACCGCGTGATGAAGGCCGCGAGCTGACATTCGACGGGACGGAAGGCGAGAAGGCCGCCCTTTGCGGGCGGCCTTCTTTTGTTGGGGGGCTCAGGCCCCGTTCAGGTGGCGAGGCCGATTTCGTCGGCGATGCTCCGCATCGCCTCGATGACGTTCGCGATGTGCTCGTCGAGCGGCACGCCCAACAGCTCGGCCCCGCGTACCACGTCGTCCCGGTCGACCCCGCGCGCGAAGGTCGCGTCCTTCATCTTCTTCTTCACGGACTTCGGCTTCATGTCCGAGATCCCGCTCGGGCGAACGAGCGCGGTGGCCGTGACCAAACCGGTGATTTCGTCACACGCCACGAGGGTCCTGTCCAGCTCGGTTTCCGGCTGCACCCCCGTGAAGTCCGACCGGTGCGCCAGGATGGCGTGCAGGACTTCCTCCGGATAACCTCGTTCGCGTAACGCGTCGACCGCCACGCGGGGGTGCTCGTCGGGGTGCTTTTCCCAGTCCAGGTCGTGGAGCAGGCCCGCCATCCCCCACAGATCCTCGTCCGCTCCGCGGCGCCGGGCGTAGAAGCGCACGGCGGCTTCCACCGATTTCATGTGGTTGCGAAGGCCTTCGCTGTCGACCCAGGACTCCAGCAGCGACAGCGCATCCGCTCTCGTTGGCACCCGCCCTCCTCGCGGTCGTCGTGTCGGGACCGTCCGGGCGTGCACCCGCGCGGCCGGGAGTGATCAATGTCGGGGAATTGAACGGCCGTCCGCAAACGCGCTTGCCCCTTCGTCCAGCGCGCCCCTAGTGTGCCCGCGCCGGCGTCGGCCAGCCGCCGACGCGCATCGGCAGGACGGGATGCTGCAGCCGCTGCGAAGGAGATCGCTTGGAGCACCAGCGCGAGGCGGGGACCTACCTGGTGACGGGCGCCGGGGGACAGATCGGCGCGGAGCTCGTGCCGGCGCTTCGGGAGCGTTACGGACGGGACCGCGTCATCGCCACCGACGTTCAGGACGCGGCCGGGCGACTCGGGCAGCCCTTCGAGGTGTTGGATGCGACCGATGATGCCGCCGTAGAGCGCGTCTTCGCCGGACGGCAGGTCGGCACGGTCTATCACCTGGCGGCGCTGCTCTCCGTCACGGCGGAGCGCAAGCCGCAGGCCGCCTACGCGGTCAACCTCGGCTCTCTCGTCGCGGTCCTCGAGGCGGCCCGACGGTCCGGTGCCGCGACGTTCGTCCCGAGCTCCATCGCCGCCTTCGGGCCGGGGACGCCGCGGGACGGCGCACCCCAGGACACGCTGCAGCGGCCCACGACCATGTACGGGGTGACCAAGGTCGCCGGCGAGCTGCTGTGCGACTACTACCACCGGAAGTTCGGCCTCGACACCCGCGGGTTGCGCTACCCCGGTCTCATATCGCACGTCGCGGAGCCGGGAGGAGGCACCACCGACTATGCCGTCGAGATGTTCCACGTCGCGCTACGGGGCGAGTCCTACACGTGCTACCTGCGCCCCGACACCCGCATCGACATGATGTATATGCCTGACGCCGTCAGGGCGGCCGTTGAATTGATGGAGGCCGACGCCGACTCCCTTCGTCACCGCAACGCCTTCAATATATCCGCGTTCGCCGTCACACCCGCCGAGCTGGCAGAGGAGATCGGTCGCGTCGTGCCGGGGTTCAGTGTGCGTTACGAGGTCGACCCAGCTCGTCAGGCGATCGCCGATTCGTGGCCACGCTCGGTGGACGATTCGGCGGCGCGGCAGGAATGGGGCTGGAAGCCCGAATATGACCTTTCCGCCACGGTCGAAGACATGATCGCACAACTGTCGGCACGGGTGCAGCCCGTCGGAGGTCGCTGATGGCCCACGAACGACTCGACGCGGCCCTGGAACGGGCGGTCGGCGTCCTGCGCGAGGCCGGGACGGCCAAAGGGGACGAATCGATCGTCGTCGCCGTGCGTCCGCCCAGCGAGGAGCGGGGCCCCCGCGTACTCCTGGCCGGAGGTGGCGAGCGCGAGTTCCTGCGCATGAACTCCAACTCCTATCTGGGAATGTCGCTCCGCCCCGCGGTGATCGAAGCCGAAGAATCGGCCACGCGACGCTACGGCGCGGGACCCGGGGCGGTCCGCTTCATCAGCGGCACCTACGAGCCGCACGTGGAGCTGGAGCGGAGACTGGCGGCCTTCCACCAGAGGGATGCGGCGATGATCTTCAGCTCCGCCTACGCCAGCGTGGTGAGCACGATCGCACCCCTCACCGACGACGGCACGTTGCTGATAAGCGACGAGCTGAACCACAACTGCATTATCAACGCCATTCGCCTGTCACGACCCCTGGCGAAGAAGATTTACGCACACAACGACATGGGCGCCCTGGAGCAGGTCCTCGAGGAGGCCGCAGCGACCCCGGAGGATTCGCGCGCACGGCGTGTGCTGCTGGTCACGGACGGCATATTCAGCATGCGCGGCGATCACGCCCCGCTGGATGAGGTCGTGGCACTTGCCCGTCATTACGATGAGGCGTTCGCCGAGAACGTCGTCGTGATCGTGGACGACTCACACGGAGTGGGTGCATTCGGTGACACCGGGCGCGGCGTGGAGGAGTATTGCGCGGCACGCGCCGACATCCTCGTCGCGACGCTTGGCAAGGCGCTCGGCGTGAATGGCGGCTACGTCGCGGCGTCCAGGTCCGTCATCGACTATCTGCGAGAGTCGTCGATGATGTACATCTACTCCAACCCCATTACCCCGGGAGAGGCGCAGGCGGCCGCCGCTGCGCTCGAGATCCTGGACAGCGAGCGCGGCCGGGCCCTGCTGGGGCGGCTGCGGGAGCTCACCGCCCGATTCGAGCGGGGCCTGGTCGAGCGAGGCTTCGAAGTGATCCCCGGAGAGCACCCCGTGGTGCCGCTCATGGTGCGCGACACGGACCGCACGCGCCGGCTGGTCGCCCACCTGTACGAGAACGGTGTGCTGGCCACCGGTCTCGCCTATCCGGTCGTGCCGCGAGGCGACGAAGAGATCCGCTTCCAGATCAACGCCGACCACACCGAGGCGGACGTCGACAGCGTGCTGGAGGTCCTCGCGGAGTTCGGCGCCTAGCGGGTCGCTGAGACCTTCTGGGCGTCAGCCGTGGAAGGCCTTCAACAGGTCCCGTAGCTCGGCCGGCTCCGACACCGGCGCGGCGCAGGTGCGGCCGACGCACAGGTACGCCCGGGGGGAGGCGCCGTCGATCATGGCGCGGACCGCATCGGGAAGGGGGTGCGCGGCTCCGTCGACGTCCTCGGCGTGGATGCGGCGGACGACGGTTCGGGGCCGGGGCGTTTCCAACGCCGCCAGCCAGAGGTCCGCGTCGGCCTGGTCGGCTACCACGACCATCGTGCTGACGGGGCCGGTGGCCCAGTCGGCGGCGCGCAGCCACGTGGCCATCGCCGTGGGCGCGCGCTCGGCCACGCGGGTGAATGCGCCCAACGCGCCGGCCGCCCGCTCCCGCAGGTCGCCGGCCTCGGGCCCTGACCCGAGCAGCGCCGCGAGCCGGAGCAGTCCCAGCGCGGCCGAGGCCGGCGGGGAGGGCGACGGCGCATCGGTCACGCCGTGCAGGGGCTCGGTCAGGAGCGGGTCCGAAAGGTCCCGCGGGCGGTCCTCGAGGGCTCCGCTGGCGGGGTCGCGGAAACGGCCCGCGATCACGCCCGCGACGGCGCGTGCGCGCTCCAGGTGGTCGGCACGCCCGTAGAGCTCGTAAGCGTCCAGCAGTGCCAGCAGCAGATAGGCCTGGTCCTCGAGCAGCTCCGGCGGGCCGTCGGCGCCCTCGGCGGGGTTCGGCGCCACGCGGTGCGCGACGCCGAGGCCGTCGCGCCAGCCGTCGCTCCACAGCCGGTCCAGCGCGCGCAGCGCCTCGATCCCGGCGCGGGCGTCGCGCACGTACCGCGCGGCGGCCAGGAAGCCCGAGGCCACGAGCGAGGTCCAACCGGCGTACACGGTGCGGTCGAGGAAGGGCGCCTCGCGCCCGGCCCTCGTGTCCCGCAGTGCGTGCTCCACGTGCTCCAGCATGCGGCCTGTTTCGAGGGCCGACAGTCCCAGCGCGCCGGCCACCTCGTCCACCGAGCGCGCGGCCCAAAGAACCCGCCGCGCGGGGTCGCTGTGCAGCGCGGCGGCTTCGTCGTCCATGCCGTAGCGCAACGTCGCGGCCCGCAGCAGCAGGTCGTTGCCGTCCACCGCGTCGCGGATCTCCGCCGGGGACCAGGTCCAGTAGTCGCCGTCGTCCGAGGCGCCCGTATCGGCGTCCTGGGAGGCGGGGAATCCACCTGCCTCGATGAGCTCGGGCGCCACGTCGCGATAGTAGCGCAATACGCCGCGACACACGTCCGCGAACGACGCCTCGCCGAAGGCGGCATGGGCCCGCGCGTACGCCTCGAGGAGCGGCCCGTTGTCGTAGGCCATCTTCTCGAAGTGCGGCACCAGCCAGCGCGCGTCGACGCTGTAGCGGTGGAAGCCGCCCCCGAGCTGATCGTGAATGCCGCCGCGCGCCATCCCCTCGAGCGTCTCCCTGACCACCCGCTCCATCCACGGCTCGCCGGTGTCCAGGTGACGGTCGAGCAGGAGGAGCAGGGCGCCGGGGTTGGGGAACTTGGGCGCGCTGCCGAAGCCGCCGGCGCGCACGTCGAAGATCCCCGCGAACGCTTCGATGCCGGCGAACACCTGGTCGCGAGACAGCGCGGCGGCCGTCCGCTCGGGCGGCAGCGGCGCGATGCGCTCCGCGAGTGACTGCGCGGCGCGCCGTGCGCGTTCCCGCTCGCCGGACCACACGCTGGCCATTTCCGTCAGGACCTTGCGGAAGGCCGGCCTCCCCTCGGTGTCCGTCGGCGGGAAATACGTGCCGCCGAAGTACGTCTCGCCGTCCGGCGTGAGGAAGGCCGTGAGCGGCCAGCCCCCCTGCCCGGTCATCGCCTGCACCGCCCGCTGGTAGCGCGCGTCCACATCCGGACGCTCGTCGCGGTCGACCTTCACGGGCACGTAGAGCTCGTTGATCAGCGCCGCGGTGTCGGGGTCTTCGTAGCTCTCGCGGTCCATCACGTGGCACCAGTGGCACCAGACCGCGCCGATGTCGAGGAGGATCGGGCGGTCTTCCTCCCGCGCTCTGCGGAAGGCCGCCTCCCCCCAGGGCATCCACGCGACGGGCTGCTCCGCGCCGTGCGCGAGGAAGGGGGACGCGGAGCCCTCCAGGTTGGGATGGTCGGCGTCGACCGGGGTGGGGCGATCGGCATCAGCCATAGCGGAATCCGGCGCGGGCCAGGGTGAGGGGTTCGGGCACTCCGTCGGCGGTGCCCGCGTCGACGACGCTCCCCACCAGTACGACGTGGTCGCCGGCATCGACGGCCCTTTCGAGCTCGCACACGAGCCAGGCGGCGCCGCCTTCCACGATGGGCAGCCCGGTGGCGTGCACGGTGTGGCCGACGTCCGCGAGCTTGGCCGGCGTCCGGGCGCTCGGTCGCGCGAGCAGGGCGGCGTCCCGCCGCTGCGAAGCATCGTAGAGCGTCACCGAGAAGCGGCCGCCGGCGCGGGCCATGTCCAGCGACGGAGCGTCCGCCTCGACCGCCACGGCGACGAGAGGCGGCTCGCCGGACACCTGCGTGACCCAGTTGGCCGTGAACGCGTTGCGCCGGTCGCCCTCGGCCACGCCGATCGCGTAGAGGCCGTAGGGGAACGCCGCGAGCGCGTCCCGGACCGCGTCGCTCACGCCGGGGCCCTCAAACGCGCGAGCTCGGGCACAGGTCCGCGAGGACGCAGGCCTCGCACCGCGGCCGGCGCGCGATGCACACTTCGCGGCCGTGGTAGATGAAGAGGTGCGGCAAGTCGATCCATTCGTCGCGCGGGACGATCTTCGCCAGGTCCGCTTCGATTTTCTCGGGTGTGGTCTCGCGGGACAACCGCAGCAGACCCGACAGCCGCTTGACGTGGGTGTCCACAACCACCCCCGAGGCGACGCCGAAGGCGTTGCCCATGACGACGTTCGCGGTTTTTCGGCCGACGCCGGGAAGGTCCGTCAGGGCGTCCATGTCCGCCGGCACCTCGCCGTCGTGACGCACCGTCACGGCCTCCGCCATGCCGAGGAGACTGCGCGTCTTGTTACGGAAGAAGCCCGTGGGTCGGATGACCTCCTCCACCTCCTCCGGGCGCGCCCCGGCCAGGTCGCCGGCGTCGGGCCACCGGGAAAACAGCTCGGGCGTCACCTCGTTCACGCGCTCGTCCGTGCACTGGGCCGACAGGATCGTCGCCGCGAGCAGCTGGAAGGCGTCGTCGTGGTCGAGGCTGCAGCGCGCGTCCGGATACTCGGCGTGCAGGCGGTCGAGGATCTCGGCCACGCGCTCGCGCTTGGCGGCCAGACTCTCCCGGGGCATCAGGCCGCCCCTCCCCGCAACCTCGTGCGTTTACGCATCGTCCGCCTCCTGCCCGCGCCGTCCCAACCGGGCACGCACCTCATCGAGCCCCAGCGTGTTCCAGACGGAATCCGGATCCAGGCGCCCCTTGCGGGCCACGTCGACGCCGAAGCGGACGTAGTCGAGCTCCAGGGGGGCGTGCGCGTCGGGGTCGATCACCGTCTCCACGCCGAGGACCCGAGCCCGGTGCCACCAGCGCCACGGCAGATCCAGGCGGCGGGGGCTGGCGTTGATCTCGATCGCGATTCCGTGCTCCGCGGCGAAGCGCATGATCGCCTCGAGGTCGATGCGGTAGCCTTCGCGCTGGAGCAGTCGCCGACCCGTGGCGTGGCCCAGGATCGTCACCGCCGGGTGGCCCAGCGCCGCCAGAACGCGCTCCGTCTGGGCGCGCTCGTCCAGGCCGAACGAGGAGTGCACCGACGCCACGACGTAGTCGAGCGACGCGAGGACGCCCTCCTCGTCTGCGAGGTCGAGCCTGCCGTCGGGCAGGATGTCCGCTTCGACGCCGTGGAACAGCCACACCTCCTCGCCCCGCCTCGCGTTCCAGTCATCCACCTCCTCGCGCTGCTCGGCGAGTGCCTCGCCGTCCAGGCCGCCGGCGTACGCGGCCGCCGCGGAGTGGTCGGCGATGCCCAGCCACCGCCATCCGCGGGCCAGCGCCGCCTCGGCCATCTCCGCGACGGAGGCGGAGCCGTCCGACCACGTGGTGTGGTTGTGCAGGCAGCCTCGCAGGTCGTCGGCTTCGAGTAGCCTCGGCAGCGAGCCCGACGCGGCCAGGTCGGTCTCGCCCATCCCCTCGCGCAGCTCGGGGGGCACCCAGGCGAGCCCGACCGCCGCATACGCGCCGGCTTCGTCCCCCACCGCGACCACTTCTCCCGATCCGTCCAGGAGCCGGCCGCCGCGCAGCTCGAGGCCCGCGAGCGTGGCCCGACCGGCGAAGGCCTCGACGTGCTCCCGCGTGCCCGTCGCCTCGACGAGCGCGATCGCGAAATCCGCGGGCTCGACCACCCGCAGCCGAACGCCGAACCCGTCGGCCAGGGAGCCCCGGGCCTCGGAAGGCGAGACGCGCTCGGCCGCCAGCAGGGCCGGGAGCGCCAGAAAGGCCCCCAGGACTTCCTCGCGCGCCTCGGGCTCCACGCTGGCGAGCAGGGCGGCCTCGCGATGGACCTCCTCACGCCGGCGCAGGGTGCCGACGACGCGGACCTCGCGCACGCCGTCGAGATCGGCCAGCGTGGTCGCGAACCGCCGGGCGGCACGGTCGCCCGCGGACAGAAGGCGCCGTCCGGACGAGGCGCGCACGAAGCCGATCCCGTCCAGGACCGCCGCCTGCACCCGCGGGCCGAAACCCTTGAGCCGCAGGAGCCTGCCCTCGCGCGCCGCCGTCTCCAGCGCGTCCAGCGTGTCGATGCCCAGCTCGTCCTGGAGGGTCCGGACCTTGGCGGCGCCGAGGCCGGGCACGCGCAGAAGCTCCAGCAGCCCCAGCGGCGTGCGGGTCTGGAGCTCCTCGTGGTAGCCGGAGGCGCCCGTCGCCGCCAGCTCCTCGATCACCGAACGGGTCGCGGGGCCGATGCCCTCGATCTCGCCGAGCGCGCCGGTCGCGATCAGCCCGTGCAGCGAACCTGCGGCCCGTTCCAGGGCGCGGGCGGCGCCGGCGTAGGCGCGCGCCTTGAAGCGGTTCGCGCCCTGCAGCTCGAGGAGCGTCGCGATCTCGGCGAGGACCGCCGCCGCGGTGCTCCGGTCCACCGCCGATCCACCGCCCTCGCCGACCCCCGATTGCTGCGCGGCGCCGCTCACGCGCCGCCCCGGTCGTGTGCCGCGAGCCTGGCCAGCGCGCGCGCCGCGAGGGTGAGCGCCTCCCCGGGGGTGACGACGGCGAGCAGCCCGTCGAGCTCTCCGCCCGGTAAGATGTTGGCGAACGGTTCCGCGCCGTCGGGGCGGGGCGGGAAGTCCTCCGCGAAACCGTCCGGGCCGAACGCCGCGCGGGCGTCCAGCGTCCCGAAACCCGGTCGGTCGGGCCGCATCCCGGTGACGAGCTGGACCTGCAGCTCGCCGTCGGGAGCGGCCCAGAAGAACCCGTTCACGGGCTCCGGCGGCGCGGACGGCCGCACGCGGGCCCAGAAGAGCGTGCTCGGCAGCGCCACCCACCCCGCGGTGCCGGGGGTGTCTCCGACGTCTCCGGACACGGCGAGCCCCCGCGCGGCGTCGCGGTCGAGGGCGCGCGCCGGCTTGCCGGCCCGCCAGTACAGGAAGCCGTGGTAGACGAGCCGCGCGAGCGCGCGGTACTCCTCGCCGCGTGGGCCGCCCGGCTCGTCCGTCCCCAAAGCCGCCACGAGCGCTCGCACCGGGTCAAGCAAGCCGAAGGCTTCGGGATCCGTCGCCTCGCTGCCCCGCAGCTCCAGGTCCTCGGCCACGTCCCGGAAGCGACCCTCCTCGATGGACGGGTGCGCGAAGACGAGATCGTAGGGGTTCACGGCGCCGCGCCCGGCAGCGCCCGGGCCTCCCGCTCCGCCTCCACGACGGTCTGGCCCCGCCCCCCGACGAGCCGCTTCAGCGCCTCCCAGCGGCCCCGCGGGCGCACGAGCACGAGGGTCAGCTCCGGCTGCGGCTCGCCGGGCAGCCCGTCGACGATGTCCAGGTAGGCGACGTCCCCGGCCTCCGGAGGCGGCGACACGGCGTAGCGAACCCCCTCCCACTCGAAGGTCGCGTCGCCCGAGGCCGGCCAGGACAGCTCCAGATACCTGGACCTCTCGACCGCGTACAGGCCCTCCCCCAGCGCCTCTCCCGAACGGTAGTAGTAGGGCTCGAAGGGGCTGCCGTCGAAGCGCCGGAACTCCTGGTCCGCGGCGTAGTCCACGCCCTCCAGGGCGTCCTCGGCCGCGAGCGACTCAAGGTGGTGGCGGAGCTCGTGGGTGACGGTCTCCCAGAGCTCCCCCTCCCAGTCGAAAGAGGGATCGCGCGCCGCCAGGGCGCGGAACGAGCCGTGGTAGAGGACGAGCCGCGAGCGGAGCGTCTCGGGCCCCTCCCAGTCGGAGGGGTAGGACTCGGTGAGGCACTCGCCCAGCGTGTACACGTCCCGGCCGTCGGGATGCCGGCGGCGCTCGCGCGACACGGTCAGGCCGTCCACCCCCGCCTTGTATTCGGGCGGAATCTCCTCCCAGACGTCGCGGGCACGGCGGTCGAAACGTTCGAAGTCCATGGGACCCGGAATCAGCGTCCGCGGCGGCGACCGGTCAAGGCCGACCCCCGGCAACGACGAACGACCCCGCGGGATGCATCCCGCGGGGCCGCCCTGTCCGCCCCATGGCGCGGGGAATCGGGCCGCACCTCGCGGCCGCGTCCCGCGCCTTCAGAATCCTGCTAGGGCACGAGCTCCTGCGGCGTGTACTTCAGGAAGAACACGCCCTCGGCGCCGCTGGAGACGACGATCGTGCCGCTCTCGAAGTACGGGTAGTTGCTCCAGGAGCCGTCGAACTCCACCTCCTCGCTCCACGGAACGGTGTCCAGGAAGCCCACCTCGACGGGGTTCTGCGGATCGCTGATGTCGAGGATGCGGAGGCCGCTCACGTAGTTCGACTGGTACATCAGATTGCCCTTGATGTACAGGTTGTGATCGATCGTGAACGTCTCGCCGAAGTGCTCCTTCACCATGACCGGGTCGTCCAGGTCCGAGACGTCCCAGATCAGCGTCCGCGTGCCCTGCATCGGGGTTCCGGCCTGGATCGAGTTGGACTCGTCGCCTTCGTCATCCATGTAGAAGTAGCGCTGGTCCTCGGTGATCCACCCCTGGTGCGCGTAGCCGACGTTGGGATAGTCGGCCGCCGCGAGCGCGACCGGGTGTTCCTTGTCGGTGACGTCGACGATCGACAGCGCGTTCTCGTTGGACCCGAAGCAGATCTCCTTGCCGGCGTGCTCGCTGTCGGGGCCGTTGTAGAGGATGCACATCGCGTCGTGCGAGTAGCCGGTGCCGGCGTTCCCGGTGTTGGGGTCGCCGTAGCAGCCGGCGAAGGTGGGGTTCGCCGGGTTGCGGATGTCGATCATGTGGTAGGCGCCGCCGCACGTCTCGCCGCCGCCGTTGGAGCCGACCGCGTACGCGAATCCGCTCTCCTCGTTGATGACGATGTTGTGCGCCGAGGCGATGCCGCCGTAGTGGACCGTCTCCTCGAACGTCACCGGGGCGTTCTGCACGTCCCGGAGCTGGCGCAGATCGAACACCTGCATGCCGTGGTCCCCCGCGCCGTCGGCCACGATGTAGGCGTGGTCTCGGTAGACCTTCATGTCCCTCCAGGCGTTCGACACCGACCCCTCGGTCTTGGGCAGGTTGCCCAGCACGACCGGGTTGTTCGGATCGGAGATGTCGATAAAGGACGTGCCGTCGGTGCGCCCGACGATGGCGATCTCGGCGCCGGTCTCGGGGTCGGTCCAGCCCCACACGTCGTTGGTCTGGGCGCCGCGGCCGCCGCCGAGGGCGGACACCGGCAGGAACGACTCGATGCTCACGTTGCTGCAGTCGAACTGGTCCGCCTGGCCCGACGAGCAGTCGATCTCGGCGCCCACGAGCGCGGGCAGGCCCTCGTCGATCGGCCCCGTGAGCTTCGCCGACCCGGTCCACGTGTCCGCGGAAGGCGTGAGGACGATCGCCGAGCCGAGGCCTCTGTCGTCCAACGTCTGTCCGACGACGACGAAGTCGCCTTCCGGCGACTCGACGAGGACGGTGCCGAAGCCGTCCCCGCTGTCCATGTCGATGCCCGATTCGATCTTGCTCGCGGAGCCGAACTCGCCGTCCGCGTAGGAAATGCGGTACACGCGGCCTGCACCGTCGGCGCCGGGGGCGCCGACCCACAGCTCGCCGTCGCGCGGCAGCAGCGCGGTGCCGAAGCGCGCGCCCTGCTGGCGGTCGAACGCGGCCAGCGAGGGACCCGCCTGCCAGGCTCCCGACATCGCATCGCGCGTGTAGGTGAACACCTCGCCGCGGGCGCCGTCCCGGCCTGCCGCGGCGATCAGCGCGCGTCCGTCCATCCAGGCCACCGCCGATCCGAACGCGTCGCCCGGCCGGGAGGCGTCCTCGCCGAGGCTCAGGCGCGCCTCCTGCTCCCAGGTGCCGTCTTCGTTGCGCCGATAGATGTAGGCAGCGCCGCGCTGCTCGAGCTCCTGGCTCGCCTGCAGCGCGCCGGTGAGCAGCCGACCGTCATGGTACGCCAGGGTCCACCCGGAGAACTCCGCCGGGTCGGCGTCGGCGGGGCTCAGGACCGCCTCGTGCACCCACTCCCCGCCCTCCTTGTGGAAGACGTGGACCGCCCCGCGGCGGTCGTTGTGGCCGAGAGCGGAGACGAAGAGCAGGCCGTCGGCGGTGATGCCGTAGCGGCCGAAGGACGAGCCGGCCTCGACCGCCTCGGGACGCAGGAACGTCTTGAACACCGGCAGGTCCGACCCGCGGCGTTCGAACACCCAGACGCCGCCGTGGCTCTCGTCGAGCGTCGTGCCGCCGAAGATCAGCTCGTCGTCGGTCATGGCCATGAAGCGCCCGAAGAAGTCGCCGCCTTCGTGATCCGGGGCGTTCAGCGTGGCGACCCGGTCCCAGCCGTCGGCGGTGCGGGCGTAGGCGTAGATGGTGGCCGGCTCGTCCTGGACGACCGGCTCGGCGATCAGGATGTGCTCGCCGTCGGTGAGCGCCGCCGCGCCGAACTGCTGCGCATGGGCGTCGGCATGGAGCCCGACTCCCATGACTGCGAGCGCGATGGCGAAGACTGCTCTGCGCATTCGGTTCCCTCGTGTGAAATTTCGACTACGGCGCCGGTCCGGCGCCCACGTTCTCGAAGTACAGCACCCCACCTCCGCCACCGCCCACGAACAAATCCAGCGTCCCGTCGCCGTCGACGTCTCCGACGGCCGGGACGGCGTACTGCGGCACGGCGCCCGGCAGCCACCCGTCGACCGCCCGGAACTCCGCGGTGCGCGCGTCGCCATCGTTGCGGAACGCCGTGAGCCCATCCGCCTCGGAGCCCACGACCATGTCCAGGTCGCCGTCCCCGTCCAGGTCCACGAGTCGCGGCGCCGCGCGGCGCCCCACGTCGACGTCCAACCAACTGTCGCTGACGAGCACGAACGCGGGCTCCCGTTGCGTGCCCTCGTTCCGGTAGAAGTTCAACGTCCCGGACGCCTCTCCCACGACCAGGTCCAGGTCGCCGTCGCCGTCCAGGTCGCCCAGCGCCGGCACCGCGTTCGCCCCACGGGTCAGTGTCAGCAGCGGTGTCGACGCCGCCTCGTAGCGCGGCTCGGCGCGCGACCCCCGATTCCACAGAACGGCCACATCGGGCCGCCACGTGCCCAGCACCATGTCCAGGTCGCCGTCGCCGTCCAGATCCCCGAACGCCGGCGCGTTGTGGTAGGCACCTTCCAGGGCGACCGCCCCCCGTGCGACGTACGACGCCCCCCCGCCCTGCGCGTCGTTCTCGAACAGATAGATGCGCGAGGTGCCGACATCCGTTGGGTCGATCTTGTTGGCGACGAGCAGGTCCAGATCGCCGTCGCCCTCCCAGTCGACCAGCACGGGCATGCTTTCCGAACCGACATCGAGCTGGGTGATCAGGCGTTTCGTCACCAGCGCGAATCGGCCGTCCTCCTGCGCGAAGTAGTAGAGGTTGTCCGTGGCCGAGCGGTTGGCGTCGTAGGCGCCGCCGAGCACGCCCATGACCAGGTCGGGATCGCCGTCGCCGTCGACGTCCCCGAACGTCGGCGCGTTGTAGCCGCTGGTCAGCACCGGGTCCTCGCGCGGGAAGGCGACCGGACCGCCGCTCATGTCGGGGCGCTCGCAGGTCCCCGTGTTCTCGATGAGCAGCAGCCCCGGCTCGAAGAAGTCGCCCCAGAAGAGGTCGATGTCGCCGTCCCCGTCGGCGTCGGCGAGCGCCATCGTGTTCGCCCCGTGCATGCTGGGACCGGCGACCGGCAGCGTGTCCCTCGGCGGCTCGTAGAGCGGGTTGCCGAACTCGGCGATGATCTCGATCCCCTGGAACCGGTCCTCCACGTGCCGGAACGGCGCTACCGTCGCGCCGACGCGGCCCGTGGCTTCATAACGCGTGATCGTGCCCGCCAGCCGCCCGATGAACAGGTCGAGCCGGCCGTCGCAGTCGATGTCGGCGGCGTTGGGGATGTTCTGACGGTCGGAGAAGATCGCGCCGCCGCGGGCGTCGCGGATCGTGTCGGCGACCAGGCGGTAGCCCTCCGGGCCCTCGTTCCGATACAGGCGCACGTAGCTGTACGGCTGCTCGGCAAGCAGGTCGGGATCGCCGTCCCCGTCGACGTCGACGAAGCGGTACCACTCGCCTACCGGCAGGTCCGGACCGAGGTCGGCGGACAGGACGTAGCCGTCGCCCTGGCGCTCGAAGTAGAGCAGCTCGTCGTTGCGCTCCTGGACCACCAGGTCCAGGTCGCCGTCGCCGTCCAGGTCGACGAGTTGGGGACGCGGGACGTTGAAGCCGCCCAGGAAAGGGAATTCGTAGGCGAGGCCGCTCTCGTCACGCACCGGGAAGGGCGCGATGCTGGGGCGCCAATCCGCCGCGGCCGGTGCAGCGGTGCCCGGATCGGGCGTCGACTGGGCAGCGCAGGCACCGCCGACCAGCACGAGCGCAGCGCACACCGCCAGCGGCGCGCGCACCTACTCGGCCCTCACCAGCGCGATGCCGCCCGCCTGCAGTCCAAGCTGAGCGGTGCCCACGAGGCTGCGCCGGGCGATATCGAATACGTCCAGCGTGCCGGGCGTCGCGCCCACGGCCTCGTTGGAGACGAAGGCGAAGCGGCCGTCCGCGCTGATCGCGACGCCGTGGGTGACCGGCTGGCTGGTCGGCAGGCGCGCGGCCTCGCGGCCGGCGTCGAGGTCGAAGAGCGCGATCTGCTGGGCACCCTTGAGCGTCGCGACCAGCGTCGTGCCGTCGGGCGTGATGGCGAGGTTGTACGGTCCGGCGCCCGTCGCGAACCGACGCGTGACCTCCCACCTTCGCGCGTCGATCTCCAGCACCTCCGCGGACTTGTTGCACGGCACGTACAGCTTGCCCTCGCGGGGCCCGACGCCCGGCGTGACCCACGTGGGCCCGCACGCGCTCGACACCACGCCGGCCGCGTCGTCGCCGAGCGGGCCCTCGCTCCCGGGCGCCACGCTGTAGCGAGCCGTGACATCGAACGACCGCGTGTCGATCGCGAGAACCTGGTCGCCGCCCACGCACGCGACGTAGTTCGTCGCGCCATCGGGGCTCACCCTGGAGCCATGCGGCCGGACGCAGGCGCGCGTCCTGGTCAGCTCGGTCATGGTCGGCGTGTGCACCACCGACACCGTGGATGGCTCGGGGTCACCGTGCAGATTGAAGTTGACGACGAAGAGGTACTCGCCGTCGGGGCTGATGCCCATCGTGGCGGGAAACATCCCCACCTCCGTGCGTGCGATCAGCGTGTCCGCCTCGGCGTCGAACTTCCACACGGTCCCGAACGGCTGGCCGTGGGCGATGGTGAGGTACCAGTAGCGCCCATCGGGGGACGCCTGGAGGCCGTGCGCGCCGTCGATGTCGCCCGGCATGAGCCCCACCGGGATCTCCTTGCGCACGCGCGGCACTCCGCTAGGCGCGACCTCGACGGCCGAGACGGCGTCGGACGACTCGTTCGCGACGTAGACGACGTAGGCGACGTCCTCCGAGGCGGTCGAATCCCGTCGCTCCGCCGTCGGCGGGGCCTCGAGGCGGACCTCCGGAGCAGGCCCGGAAGCGCAAGCCGCGGCTGCCAGCGCGACGGACGCGATGGCGTTCGGGGCAATGGCGACGTTTCGTGGCATCGTTCGGGACGGTTCGGTTCGCCCGGGGAGGCCAGCCCTTCCCGGACGGCCGGCTAGTACCGGCGGACCGGCCAATTGTTGCGGCGGCTCCACCCCGGCCATGGACACCCCGGCGTGCGATCGAGTTGCGGTCGCCCGCGGTGCCCGATGCTGCCGGCTCGACCCGCGACGGTCAGGGAATCGCCGCGGGGGGCGTCTCCTCCATCCGCGCCGCGTCGCGCGTCCCCACCCGTGCCAGCCAGCGGTTCGCGGCCAGGAAGATCGCGAGCGCGGCCGCCCACTCGATCAGCATCAGCCCGGCCCCGAACGGCGAGATCTGAGGCTCGTCCTTGACCTGCCAGATCCACCAGCCGATCAGCACCAGCGCCTGCACCACCACGAAGTAGATCGCCCACTCCCAAACCACCCCCACGCGGGCGTCGGAATCGGCCGTGTTGACGAAGGTCTCGCGGAAGCGGCGGACGCCGTACTTGATGACCGCGAAGGCGAAGAACAGCCCGCTCACCATGAGCCCCACGCCCCAGACGAAGTCCTGGTTGGCGAAGACCCCTGCGTCGAGCGCCGACGGCACGCCCAGCGCGAAGCCGAAGATCAGGACGAGCGCGAGCGCGCGGCCCCGGCTCGCCCCGCCGTCTACCAGCACACGCGTCGCCAGCTCGATCATGGCGATCAGGCTGGTCCACGCCGCGAACACCAGCGCGAGGAAGAACAGCGACATGAAGAAGCGCCCGCCCGGCATCTGCTGGAAGAGCTGCGGCACCCAGATGAAGGTGAGCCCTTCGTTGCCCGCCCCGACGATCTCCGAGGCGGCGTCCGGCATGATCGAGAAGACCGTGCACAGGACCATGATCCCCGCCAGCAGCGACACCGAGTTGTTGCCGAACGCCAGCAGGGCCGAGTTGAGGACCGTGTCCTCGCGCGCCTTCATGTAGATCGCGTAGGTCAGCACGAGCCCCCACCCTGCCCCCGTGTCCCACGCGTTCTGGGTGAGGGCCTGGAGCCAGATGCTCGCGTCGGCGAGCTCGGACCACTCGAAGCCGAACAGGAAGTCGAGTCCGCGCGACGCGCCCGGCAGCGTCAGCGCTTTGATCGCGAGCGCGACGACCAGGACAAACAGCGTCGGGATCAGCACGCGCGCCGCCGCCTCGATGCCGCGGACTCCACGCCAGACCACGAACCCGGCCATGGCGAGCGCGAGCGCGTGGAAGCCCAGGACGCCGTACGAGTACGAGAAGGAATCCCAGAGCGCGCCCGGCTGCGCGCCGGAGAGCTCGCCGGTCAGCGAGCCCCAGAAGTAACGGATCGTCCAGCCCATGACGACCGCGTAGTAGAACATGATCGCGGTCGCGGTGAAGGCGACCCACGCGCCCATCCAGGCGAAGCGGGGCCCGAGCAGCCGCACGAACGCGCCGACCGGGCCCGCGCGGGTCCCCTTCCCCATGGCGAACTCCACCATGATGAGCGGCACCGACCAGAGCAGCAGGAAGGTGACCCAGGCGACCAGGAACGCTCCGCCGCCGTTGGAAGCCGCGACGCGCGGGAAGCGCCATATGTTCCCGGTGCCGACGGCCATGCCCAGCATGGCCAGCAGCATGCCCCACCTGGACGTGAAGGACGCGGCGCGCGCACCGGTTGAAGAAGCCACGACGCTCTCCGGATTCCGGGAATCCACGGCCGCCGATCGCGCGACGCGGGGCGGCCCGCAAGGGCGCACCGATGGTAGGGAGGGTGCCGGTCCTGCGCCACCGGGCGGTGGCTCCGGCCAGCGCCGCGTCCGGGGGTCCGGAACGCGGCGGACGGGGTCGACCGCGGAAGCGGGCCGACCCCGTCTATGGACGTTCTAGCCGAGCGACGTCATGGCCTCGACGTACATGCCGAACAGCGCGGATGCCTCCCCCTCCACGAGCTGGCCGGAGTACACCATGGCCTGGACCTTGTGCGAGAAGGCTCGCAACTGAAGCATGGCCTCCGCGGTGCGGCCTTCGTCTCGCCGGCGCATGGCGTTGTACAGCGACACGTGGAGGGCGTTCGCCCGCCCCGCCGACAGCGTCCCGGCGTCGGCCATCGCCTGCACCGCGTCGATCAGAGCCTGAATCGGATCGGTCGATCCGCCCTCGCCTCCGCCCCCACCGTCGCCGCCGTCTCCGTCGGCCGTCCATACCGCAGCGTGCAGTACGCTCCCGAAGCGGATGTTGCCGACGATGGTGCCGCCGGCGTTGGAGGCCCCCGCCGCGCCCGCATCCGCGCCGCCCAGCGGCAGCGCCGCCGGGTCCGGGCCGGCCCATGCCGCCGGCGCGAACACGCCGTCGACGGTCTGGCTGACGCCGGCCACCACGCCGGCGCCGTCCAGATCCATCGCGTCGGAGAAGTCGCCACCCAGCGTCGCCAGATCGACGAGCTGTGTGCCGTCCCACAGGAACGCGTGGTCGCTGGTCGACATCACGCGGACCGCGGCCTGACCGAGCTCGTTCAGCGCGATGGCCTCGGCGGCGCCAGAGAGCGAAGGCGTCACGTCCACCATGCCCGAGGCGGGCGACCAGACGAACGCGTGCATGTCGCCGCTCGCGGTCTGCGCCGTGCCGGCCACGGAGCCGGCGTCGTTGATCGCCAGCGCCTCGCTGTACAGGCCCCCGAGCGTGCCCAGGTCGACGATGCCGCCGGCCGCGGGCCACAGGACCGCGTGCTCGTTGCCCGAGGCGTCCCTGGCCCAGCCCACGGCGTCGCCGGAGGCGTTCACGCCCAGCGCCGCGCTCTCCAGGCCGCCGAGCGTGCCCAGGTCCTGCAGCGAGCCGGCCGACCAGCGGAACGCACGGCGGCTGCCGTCCGGCAGCCGGCTCCACCCGACGACGTTGCCCGCCGGATCGACGCCGGTGGGAGCCGTGAAGGAGCCGCCGAAGTCGCCGATGTCGGTGACGCCGCCGTCCGCCCACAGGGCCGTGCGCGTGACCGCGCCCTCCCGGAAGATGCCGGCGACGTGGCCGCCGGCCCCGATGAGCCAGGCCTCGCTGGCCCCCGAGCCGGGGGAGCCCAGGTCCTGCATCACGCCGTCGGAGAAGGCGAATGCGTGGATGGAGCCGTCCGCGGTCTGGGAGCGACCCACGACGGTACCGTCGTCGTTCACGTCGAAGGCCACGGAGAACGCGCCGCCGAGCGTGCCGATGTCCTGCAGCGTGTACCCCGCCTCCACGACGGAAAGCGGCGGCTCGAGCCCGGCGGAGACCGGGTCGGTCGCGCTCTCGCAGCCGAAGACGGCGAAGGCACCGAGGAGTACGGGGAGAGTCATCGCACGGGAGGATGACCGTACCCTCATGGGGACCTCCAATAGGCTGTCGATCGCCCGCCGCGGACCGAGCCAGGCCGTATCGGCGCAGAGGCGTATGCGGTAGGAAGGCCACCCTTCACGGCCGGACTGCGCCGCAGGAAGGCGCACCTTGCCCACCGCATGTCGTTTTTTTCGGGGGAGAACCGCGAAGAGCGGCCGGATAGGAAATCTAAACGCGTGCGGACACGCGCATCAATCCCTGCGTAGAGACGGGCCACCCGCCGGGTTCGTCACTCGGGGTGCTGCGGATCCTTCTGGCGGGGCGCCCAGAGGCGCCTACCGAGCGCCGTGAAGATAGCCAGCGCGACGATCGCGAGCAGGGTGATCGCCACGGGCCACCGAAGGGATCCGAGGAGCGACCATGTGTCGATCGCGACCAGCAGGCCCACGAGCGCTCCCAGGACGACGTGGCGCAGTACGGTACGAAAGGGATGCTTGACGCGGGCGTTGTGGCGCCGGACCTCGACCGTCGTCCAGATGAACAGGAACGCGAAGACGCCCAGTCCGGTCAGCAGCCCACGAAGCGGATAGACGAGAGTGATCAGGTCGGGGTCGATTTGAGGCATCGCGGATCTTCGGGTCGAAGCCAGACTCGGGGCCCGTTCCCTCACCCACCGGGCCGTCCGAAGATACGAGCGTGCATCGGGTCTCGGAAACCGGGGTGCCAGCGGGGGTGACGCGCCAGGGCGTCGGGTCGTCACTCGGGAGTGCGCCTCTCCCCCCCCGGCGCCCGGCGTGGCCTCCCCCCACCGCCGGCTGCGCAGGACCACGAATCGTTCCGCGAGCGTCGTATCGAATCGTTACGAAACGCGGGCGCCGCGACACTCCCGACGGCGGCTCAGATCGTTGTTCTGGAATGACTTAGCGAAGTCAACGCGGATTGGCACGTGGCTTGACCCCTACGGATCGTCACGCGGCGACGGACCGCGCGAGAGGGCCGGTCGACGAGGACCGGTAGCTTCCACGGAGGTTCCGATGGTTCGGAGTCTGTACGAGGTCGTACCGACGACGGGAGGGCGTTGGTCGGTCCGCACGGCGGCGTCCAAGACGGACAGCCTGCACTACACGAGGCAGTCGGCGGAGGACCGCGGCGCGGGGCTCGCGCGAGCGAACCTGCCAAGCAAGGTGGTGATCCGCCGCCTCGACGGCACCGTCGAGGAGGAGCGCACCTACGGCGGGCAACTCGCCGCCCAGTAGTAGGGCCCGTCGGAGTCGTCCCGCGTGCTCGCTCGGCGCGCAGTTTCGCCGGCGGAGCGGCTCCGACGCGCCCAAACGGCCGCCTCCAGTCGTTCGCCGACCTCCTACGTGCCCTCTTCCCCCGGGACCAGCGACACCTGCACGAAGTCGTCGGTCGTGAGGGTCTGCAGAGCCGCGGCGTGAATTCCCTCCGGGCTCAGATTCCGCAGCCTTTCCTCGTAGTCCAGCAGCTCACCGAATTCCCGGCCGTTCCACCAGAGGCTGGAGAGCGCACCGTTCCAGAAGCCGTTCTCGCGTAGTGCCGTCTGGCGGTCGCGTCGCTGGATCTCGCGCACCGTAGCCACCTCCTCTGCGGTCGGCGCCGCGTCACGCATGAGCTCGATCTGCCGGAACACCTCGTCGGTGAGCTCGTCCAGGCGGGCCGGGTCCGCTGCGAAGCTTATGCGCACCGTGTACCTCTCCCAGGGGTCGCGTTGCAGCGTCCCGCTCACGCTCACGCCGTACGTGCCTCCCATGTCCTCGCGCAGCTTCTCCCGCAGCCGGATCTGGAGGACGTCGGCCATCGACGTCAGGTCGTGCTCGAGCCGGCGGGACCACGCCAGCGGCCCCGTGAACACGATCTGCGTGCGACCCTGTTCCTCCTCGCCGCGCCGGACCACCTTGCGGATCACGCCTTCCGGCGGCCGGATGCCCTGGTCCACCCACGCCTCCGAGTCCGGCCGCACCGGCAAGCTCGCGATCCACTGCTCCGCGAGCGGTCGGACCTCCTCCGCGGCGAAAGCACCGACGAGGAAGAACGCGAAGTCATCGGCGTCCGCGAAACGCTCCGCGTAGATCCGCATCGCCTGTTCGGTGTCGAGCGCCAGGAACGTCTCGGCGGTGGATGGGCGCGCGCGCGGGTGGTTCTGCGTGAGCGTCGCGTTGAGCGTGTCGAAGAACACGCGCACGGGCGTCGCGCCCTGGTTGCGGGTGAACTCCACCATCCGTTGCCGCCACGCCTCGAAGGCCTGCTCGTCGGTGCGCGGCGCGGTGAACATCAGGTAGGTGAGCTGGAACAGCGTCTCCAGGTCGCGCGGCGACGCCTGGCCGCTCAGGCCCTCCGACAGCGGGCCCACGAAGGCGCGCACGCCCACCGCCTTGCCCGTCAGCGCCTTGCGCAGCTCCACCTGGCTCATCGCGCCCAGGCCGCCCTCGCCGGCGATGGCGTCGGAGTACTGGGCCGCGTCCACGTCGGCGTCGGGGTAGAGCGAGACACCCCCGGGGCTCAGGGCCTGGAAGAGGATCTGGTCGTCGCGAAAATCGGTGCTCTTGAGGAACACGTGCGCACCGTTGGACAGGCGCCACTCCAGCACGTCCACGTCCTCGTGCAGCGTCTCCTCCACGACGCTCCCCGGCTCGGGCACGACCGCCACGAGCGGGCCGCTCGCCACGCGATCCTCGAACGGCTCGATCTCGCTGGATTCGACCTCCCGGAACACCGCGAGCAGCTCTTCCTCGGCGGGCATGTCGAGCCCCTCCTTCTCGGGGCCCGAGACCAGAATCACCCGGTTGACCTCGGTGATCCACCGCGACGCGAGCGTGTTGACTTCCTCCAGCGTGACGCCCGGCACGAAGCGCCGCGCGAGCCGGTAATCGGTCTCGATTCCGGGGACGGCGTTGCCGTTGAGCACGTGCGCGGTGTACGCGGTCACGAGGCGGGCGGAGGGTTGGTTGGCGCGTTCCGCGTAGGCCTGCTCCATGCCGCGCAGTACGCCGACCTTGGCGCGCTCGAGCTCGGTTTCGGTGAAGCCGTGCCTGTCCACCCGCTCGGCCTCGGTCAGGATCGATTCGAGCGCCCGCACCACCCCGCCCTCCGGGACGAGCGCGCCGAGGGTGTACGCGCCCCGTGTGCGCCCGAGCCGTCCCTTGCTGGAGAACGAGAGCAGGAAGGGGGCGTCGGGCTGCCGACGGATCTCGTCCAGGCGCTGGTTGAGCATGGTGAAGTAGAGGCGCTCGACGAGCTGACGGCGGTAGTCGCCCACCGTGAGGTCCTCGTCGAGGTCGAGCTTGTGGTAGACGATCAGCTGCGTCTGCGTGAGCTCCGGGTCCGTCTCGATCGAGACGAGGACGTCCTCGTGGCCGGGGATCTCGAAGCTCGGCCGCGGGCGCGCCTCCTCGCGCGGCTGGAGCCGGGAGAAGTGCCTGAGCACGAGCCCCTCTATGCTGTCGGCGTCGAAGTCGCCGACGGCAACGACCGACATCAAAGCGGGGCGGTACCAGTCCCGGTAGAAGCGGGAGACGGCGTCCTGCTCGAAGCTCTCGAGCGACTCCTGCGTGCCGATCGGCAGGCGGTCGGCGTAGCGCGAGCCGTGGAAGATCAGGGGAAACTGCCGATCCCGAATGCGCGCGCCGGCGCCGCGGCCGATGCGCCACTCTTCGATGACGACGCCGCGCTCCATGTCCACCTGCTCGGCGTCGAAGACCTGGCCCCCGGCCCAGTCTTCCAGGATTTCGAAGGCGCGCTCCAGCGGACCCGCGGTGTCGGTCGGGACATGAAGCATGTACACGGTCTCATCGAAGCTCGTGTACGCGTTCACATCGGGGCCGAACTGCATGCCGATGGACTCGAGATACGCTCGCAGCTCTTCGCCCGTGAAGCGCTCCGTCCCGTTGAAGGCCATGTGCTCCACGAAGTGCGCTAGCCCGCGCTGGTCCTCGTCCTCGAGAACCGATCCGGCGTCGACCACCAGGCGCAGATCGGCGCGGTCCTCGGGCTCGTCGTTGGCGCGGATGAAATAGCGCAGGCCGTTGTCGAGAACGCCGGCGCGAACCGCGGGATCGAGCGTCAGCTCCGTGCCGAGGGACGCGGTGTCCAGAGGCGAGGGTGGCAGCTCCGGGGCGGCGTCCACGACCGGCTCCTGCGCCCAGGCGAGGCCGGGCAGGCACGCCACGACGCATGAGAGGAGCATGGACCGGGCGGTGACCGTGACTGGACGAAACGAGAGGCTGGGCAGGCTCGACACGGTGATTCTCCGGCTGGAGGGTCGAAAAGCTCGGGGGCCGGGTGCTCCGCGGCCGGAAGTTCCGGGCGAGCGCGCCGGCTGCATGGCAGGTCGCTACCGGCTCAAGATGTGCATGCCCGGCAGGTTGCGGCAAGCCGGCCCCCTCGGCGGAAACGCGAGCACTTGCCTCGCCGGGCGCGGCCGGATGAGATTGCCATCGCAACCTGCTCGATCGGCCCTGGAGTCTGCAGCATGATCACCCCCGGCTGGCGCATCTTCCTGGTTCTCACCAGCGCGATCTTCTACAGCGGAGCCGGGGCCGCTCTGGCGCTCGGCACGTTCCGCCGGCGGATGGTGGACGAGCTGGAGTTCAGCGCCCTGGGCGCGGGCGTCGTGTTCTTCTTCGCCTCGGTCCTCCTGGTTCCCGCCGCCGGCCTTCTCGCGGTCCCGGCATTCGGCACCGTGGTCGCGTGGGTCGGTTATTTGATCGCGGCCCAGCGGCTGGGGCTCTTCGCGGTCGAGACGGGTCCGCCCGAGCCCCGCCCCAGGCCCGTGCGCGGCGCTCCGCCTCCGGCCCGCTGACGACACCTTCCCCTTCCCCGCGTCCGGGGGACGCCACGGCCCACGGCCCGCGCGACGCGGTCCTGGTCTGTCCCACCTCCTTCAAGGGCACGATCCCCGCCGACACCGCTGCCCGCGCCATGGCGGCTGGGCTGCGCGCGGCCGGAGTCGGCCCAGTCGACGAGCTGCCGCTGTCCGACGGAGGCGACGGTCTCCTGGCCGCTGTCGCCGCCGTCCTCCCCGGCGCAGAGCGCATGGGGGCTGAGGTCGCGGGTCCGCTCGGGCAGCCAATCAGCGCCGAATACCTGCAGCACGGGGCCACGGCCTACGTGGAGAGCGCAGGGACCTGCGGCCTCGCGCTGGTCCCGCCCGCCCGACGAGACCCTGTGCGCGCCACGACGCGCGGCCTCGGCGAGCTGATCGGCGCGTTGCGCGCGGACGCGTTGGTCCTCGGACTGGGAGGCTCCGCGACGGTGGACGGCGGCGCCGGGATGGCGCAGGCGCTCGGCTGGCGATTGCTGAACGGCGTCGGTAGGCCCATCGGTCCGGGCGGCGGCGGCCTCCTGTCGCTGCGTAGGGTCGCGCCGCCGGAGCCCGTGCCGGCCGGCGACGGGGGCGCGAGGATCTCCCCACCCCACCGCGTCACCGCCCTCGCCGACGTCCGCAACCGGCTCCTGGGCGCCGACGGCGCGGCGCGCGTGTTCGCGCCCCAGAAGGGCGCCGACGCGGACGACGTGCGACGGCTGGAGGAGGGTCTGGAACGGCTCGCCGAGCGCATCCGCTCCGACCTCGGCGTGGACATCGCGGGGATCGAGGGCGGGGGCGCCGGCGGCGGGCTGGGTGCGGGCGCCGTCGCCTTCCTGGGCGCCAGCCTCGAGGGCGGCTCAGCGTGGATGCTCGATGCCACCGGGTTCGACGCGCGTCTCGCCCGCGCCCGCCTCGTCATCACCGGCGAGGGCGCCTACGACGGCCAGAGCGGCATGGGGAAGATCGTCGGCGCCATCGTGGATCGAGCCGGAGCAGCGGGCGTACCGGTGCTCGTAATCGCGGGACGGACTTCGGCCCCGGCGCGCGAAGGCGTGCGCGTCCTCACGGACGGAGGCTCCGTGCTGGAGGCCGGCGACCTGGCGAGGCTCGCGGCTACGGGCGCGGCGGCGGAGGGAAGGCGCGAGGCTTAGCGAGCGCCTCGATCGGCGTGCTCGGCCTCCTCCGCCAGGAGACCGGGAGCCGCCAGCACCCCGGCCTCCAGGTCCAGCAACCGGCGCTTGCGCCAGACCCCGCCGCCGTACCCGCTCAGCCGACCGTCCTTGCCGATCACCCTGTGGCATGGCACGACGATCGCGATGCGGTTCGCGCCGTTGGCCTGCGCGACGGCGCGGACGGCGGCGGGATTCCCGATCGCCTCGGCCTGCTCCGCATAGCTCCGGGTCGCACCGTACGGGATGTCCCGCAGCGCGGCCCAGGCCGCTTGCTGGAACGCGGTCCCCGGCAGCTCGAGCGGGATCGAAAACCGTCGCAGATCGCCGGCGAAGTACGCGGCGAGCTCTCTCTCCGCGAGAGCCAGCACGCCGTTGATGCCTGGCACGAACGCGCACTCTAGGGCCCGGGACAGACGCCCGATCTGGGTCGCCAGCATGCGCCGATCCACGAACTCGAGCAGACACAGCGCGTCCTCTGTCGCCCCGGCCAGCATCGGCCCGAGGGGCGTGAGGACCCGATGGACCCGCACGACCCGCCCCTCGACCGCCCGCCCCGGCGTCGTGCCGATGGCATCGCGGAAGGCCTCGTGGAACGCGCTGAGCGATTCCCAGCCGTGGCCGAACGCCGCCTCCGTCACTGCGCCTCCGTTGCGAATGTGACCCAGCGCGTGCCCGACCCGGCGGGCCCGCTGGTACGCGTGGAACGTCATGCCGTGGTGCTTGCGGAACCACCGGCGCGCGCGCACGGGGTCGACGCCGAGGTCGCGGAGGTCCCGGTCCCGCCAGCGCTTCGTGGGCGCCTTCTCCACGCTCGTGAGCAGCGGCCTCAGCCAGTCGGGGGTGGCCCCCGGAGGCTCCAGCGGCCGACACCGCAGGCAAGCGCGGTAGCCGCGCAGGAGGGCTTCGCGCGCGTCCGCCAGGAACTCGACGTTGCGGCGCAGCGGCGTTTTCGCCGTGCACGACGGCCGGCAGAAGATCCCGGTGGTGCGCACGGCGACGATGAAGACGCCGTCGTAACGCGTATCGCTTCGCTCGACCGCCCGATACATCTCGTCCTCGGGCGGGAGCCGCGTGGGAGGGTGTCGCCCCGCCGCCATGTCGTGCCCCTCGTGGATGCCGATCATGGACGCAATATGGGCTCCGGCCCCCGACGTCTCCACCGGAGACCGGACAAGCAATTTCCCGCCGCCGCCGGACCGCCCGGGCGCGGCCCGCATCACCGCGGCGCCCCGCCGAGTGGCGGGCTGGACCGTGCTCCGGGCGAGCCGCTACCTTCCGGCCCCGTTCTTCGATGATCTCTACGAATTCCCGGCCGCGCGGCCGGACAGACCCGGCGATTCCATGGCACAAGACGGTGCTTCGATGGACAAGCTCGTATCGCTCTGCAAGCGGCGCGGATACGTGTTCCAGTCCTCGGAGATCTACGGCGGCACGGGGTCGGTGTGGGACTACGGCCCCCTCGGCGTCGAGCTGAAGAAGAACGTGAAGGACGCGTGGTGGAACGCCATGGTGCGGGCGCGCGACGACATCGAGGGGCTCGACGCCGCGATCCTGATGCATCCGCGGGTCTGGGAGGCCAGCGGCCACGTGGAGGGGTTCACCGATCCCCTGATCGAGTGCCGCAACTGCCACCGGCGTTTCCGCGCCGACCACGAGGACGTGCAGGACGGCCAGTGTCCGTCGTGCGGGAAGCGGGACACCTTCACCGAGCCCCGCCAGTTCAATCTGATGTTCAAGACGTTCATGGGCCCGGTCGAGGAGGAAGCGTCCACGATCTATCTTCGACCTGAAACCGCGCAGGGTATCTACGTCAACTTCCAGAACGTCCTGACCACCAGCAGGCAGCGCGTGCCGTTCGGGATCGCGCAGATCGGCAAGGCGTTCCGCAACGAGATCACCCCGGGGAATTTCATCTTCCGCACCCGCGAGTTCGAACAGATGGAGATGCAGTTCTTCGTCGAGCCGGGCACCGACGAGCGGTGGATGGAGCACTGGATGGAGCAGCGCATGGCGTGGGTGAAGTCCCTCGGCATCCGCGAGGAGAAGCTGCGCTTCCACGAGCACGGCCCCGACGAACTCGCGCACTACGCCAAGAGCGCATTCGACATCGAGTACGAGCTGCCGTTCGGCTGGCAGGAGTTCGAGGGGATCCACAACCGCACCGACTTCGATCTGAGGCGCCACGAGGAGTACTCCGGCAAGCGCCTCGAGTACATCGACCCCGTGGACCGGGACAAGCGCTACATCCCCTACGTGATCGAGACATCCGCCGGAGCCGACCGCACGGCCCTGGTGGTGCTCGCCGACGCGTACCGGGAGGACGAGATCGAGGGAGAACCGCGCGTGCTCCTCGCGCTGCATCCGAAGCTGGCCCCCATCAAGCTCGCCGTATTCCCGCTCGTGAAGAAGGACGGGCTCCCGGAGCTGGCCGCCCGGCTGCACGCCGACCTGCGCGCCCGGGGCGTCCCATCCTTCTACGACGAGAGCGGGTCGATAGGGAAGCGGTATCGGCGTCAGGACGAGGCGGGCACGCCGTTCTGCGCGACCATCGACGGACAGACCAACGAGGACGGCACCGTGACGATCCGGGACAGGGACACGCTGGCGCAGGAGCGGGTCGCGATCGACAACGTGGTGGAATGGGTGGTGGACCGTGTGGCGTAGGGCTGCAGGCGCAGCCTGGCCGGTCTGGGCGCTCGCACTGGCGCTCGCGGCGTGCGCGGGCGGCGGCGCCCCCGAGGCGTCCGACGCCGGACAGGACGCCGGCGCGACGGCCCCGGCCGATGACGGCGTCGCCTCGGCCGCCGGGGAGCGGCTGGTGGTCGCGGTGCGACACGCCGAAAAGGTCGACGCCAGCGCCGACCCCGCCCTCTCGGAGGCCGGCGTGGAGCGGGCGGCCGCGCTCGCGGCCGCGCTCGAGGACGCGGGCATCGAACGGGTGCTCAGCACCGACTACATCCGCACCCGGGACACCGCCCTGCCGACCGCGGAGGCGTTCGGGCTCGAGTTGGAGATCTACGACCCGACGGACATCCCGGCTCTGGCCGATGCGCTCCGGAACGCGCCGGAGAGCGCGATCCTGGTCGTAGGCCATTCCAACACCACGCCGGCGCTGGTGGCGGAGCTCACGGGCGAACCGGCGGAGCCCATGCCCGACGCCGAGTACGACCGCCTGTACCGCGTGTGGATCGCGCCGGACGGGGCTGTGCGGGCGGAGGTCGACCGGTACGACTCCTAGGCTGTGCTGATCCCGGGCCGTCGCGACCGGCGTAGGGGCGCGACGGGTCCGAGTGGACGGAGTTACCATCGGGGCATGAAGACCATCGGCTCCCAGCTCGCTGCGACCGAAGAGAACGGCTGAGTCTGCGCGGCGCCGGGGTCCGGTCCATGGGCCGCGGCCCGTCGCGCTACTGCCGCGACAGAATGCGCTCCCGTAATACCTGGAACCGCTCGTCGCTTCGAAGACCGTCGAATGCCTTGATGACATCGAGCCACACCAGGTCGGCCGCCCGGTCTTCTACCGCTCGCGCGAGGGACGCCAGGGCCTGGTCGTGGTCGCCGAGCGCGGCCTCCAATTGGGCCACCCGCGCGGCGGACACGTAGCCTTCCTCCCTGTCGTCCCGGAGACGCGCCAGGAGGCCCCGTGCCTCCCGGTCCGAGCCGGCGGCCGCGAGAGCGCGCCCGTACGCGACCGTCGTCTCGACGCTCCCGCCTCCGACCTCACGCGCACGTGCGAGCACGAGGAGCGCGCGGTCCAGCTCTCCCGCACCGAGGAGCGAAAGACCGTAGAGCATGTGGGCGAGACCGAAGTGCGTATGCTGTTCCACGATCGGTTCGAAAGCGGCGACCGCCCGGTCATGGTCTCCCTCGTAGTAAGCCAGCGCCGCACGGCTCACGTGGACAGTGGCCGACAGCGGGTCCATCGCCAACGCCGCATCCAGCTGATGCCTGGCTTCTGCGAACCGTCGCAAAGGGAGGAGGTGGTGCATCGCGTACCACATGCGGGCGGTGACGTAGGCGGGACGGGCCTTCACGGCATCCTCGAACTCCTTCCGGGCGCGCTGCCAATCCCACTCGTATACCGCCGATACGCAGGCCCGAGCGGTGAGTGCCTCGGCCGCCCCGGGCTCCAGCGCCAACGCCCGATCGGCTGCCTGCCTGGCGAGGGGCATGACCTCGTGCGGGGCGCGCTCACCATAGATGGCGAGGGTGATCCACGTATCGGCCAGGCCCGCGTGGGCGAGCATGAACGAAGGGTCCCTTGCGGCCGCCTCCTGCAGGGCTTCGACGCTGCGGTCGAGATCGGCAGGCGTCCGCAGGTTCCAATGGTGTCGGCCCCGCAGGAAGGCTTCGTAGGTGGCAAGGTCGGTCGGCGCCGAGGACGAAGTCGCACCGGCGGTCAGCGTCGCGGATCCGGTCCGCCCCGAGCCTGCGAGGCGCGGGCCGACCGCGTGGAGGATGCTCGCCGCGACCTCCGACTGGATGTCGAACAGGTCCGCGGCCTCCCGGTCGTAGCTCTCCGCCCAGATGTGGTCATCGTTGCGCGTGTCGATGAGCTCGGCGGCTATGCGGAGCCGGTTTCCGCTTCGTCGCACACTTCCCGTCAGCAGGTAGGCGACCCCCAGCTCGAGTCCGATGTCCCCCGCGGCGAGACTTCCGTCCTTGTAACGCCATGCAGACGTCCGTGAAATCACCCTGAGCTCCTCCACCTTCGAAAGCCGGATGATGAGATCCTCGCTGATGCCGTCGCTGAGGTACTCGTTATCCGGCTCGCGACTCATGTTGTCGAACGGGAGCACGACGATAGAACGGTTGCGCACGTCGTCGGCGACCCCGGCGCGGGAGGCGGACTGGGGGCCCGGTGCAGCGGCGCTTCCCTCCTCCGCCACGGTGGTCGTCGCCGTGCTGCCCGGCTCCACCGATGACGGCGTTCGGACCACCCCCTGCGGCGTGACGTCGAACGCCCACGCCAGGATCATCGCGAGCGGGAAGAACAGGATCGCCACGACGATGACGAGAGTGAGCGTCCAGTCGGGCAGGCCCAGCGGCTCGAACGCCACCTCGCCCACCTGCATGATCAGCCAGGCAACCAACCCGTAGAAGACAGCGACCTTCAGAACGTGGCGCCGCCGGAGCTCCGCGATGAATCGCTGTAGCCCGTTCACCGGCCCTCCCCGAACCCTGCCGCCCGGTTCGTCACGTGAGCCACGCGACGATCGAAACGAGGACCAGGGCGTGGGCGAACTGATCCAACCCCAGCAGCGTCCAGAACGGGCGGCGGGCCGGATCCCGAAACGGGGGGAGCCTCAGCGATAGCCGGGCCCGGCCCGCATCGAGCAGGAAGTGCGTCGCCAACTCGTAGACGGCCAGTCCGGCGACCGCCGCCGCCGCAGGCCGAGCGATAGCCGCGACGACGGTCGCCACCAGCAGGCCGTGTACCGCGGCGTGGGCGAGGATCGGCCCCATGGGGCCGCCCTTCGCTTTCGCCTCCTGCATTCGGGCGGTGGAGAGCGGCGTGAAGTCGCCCAGGAAGTGGCCGAACAGCAGCCCAGCCATGAGCCATGCAGCCTGCACGCTCATGGACCGCCCTCACTTCGGGCGCGGCGCATCGCGCGTTGGATCGTCGACAGGATCGGTGGACTCGGGTAGCGATCGGTGGTGCCCCGGCACCCGGCCCCCGCGCGCGCGGTTCCGTTGCTCGGGCGCTTCGTTTGCACACTAACCGAGGCGGCGGGGGCCTCGCCAGAGCCAGGCGATCGTAGCGGAACGGCGCGCGGGCGGCGGGGCTAGCCTCCCTTGCCCGTCCGCCCGCGGTATGGCCTATTCCACCCTTCACTGTACTAACCCGCCCAGCCCCCGGAGGGGCACTCGAACATGCGGCGACGCAGAACTCCCCGCTCGGGGACCACCCACGGGTCGGTGAACGGTGCGTACGTCGCGCTCGCCTTGATCCCGGTCGCGGCGATCCTGATCGCGCCTGCGCCTGCGCGCGCCATCCAGGATGCCACGCTACGCGGCCGCGTCACGGCAGAGGGCGGAGGCGCCGTACCGTACGCGTCGGTGCGCCGGGTCGGATCGGCGGGCGGCGTCGTCAGCGACGCGAACGGCGTGTGGATCATGGCGCCCGTCCCCGCTGGCGAGGGGACCCTCGAGGTGTCCCGGCTCGGGTTCCGCGCGCTGGAGGTGCCTTACGCCGTCTCGGCCGGTGAGACCCGCACGATGGACGTGACGCTGGAGCTGCAGCCGATCGCCCTCGACGAGGTGTCCGTAACGGCCCCCTCGCGGCTCCCCGAGCGCATCGTGGAGGCTCCCGCAGCGGTATCCGTCGTCGAGGCGGAAGATGCCCGCAGGCTCTCGGTTACCGGGCAGCTGCCGCTCCTGCTCGCGCAGCAGCCCGGCATCGACATCGTCCAGAGCGACGTCACGGACTTCAACGTCAACGCCCGCGGGTTCAACACCTCGCTCAACCGGAGGGTGCTCGTCCTGCAGGACGGCCGGGACGTGTCGATCGCGTTCCTGGGATCGCAGGAGTGGACGGCGTTCACGATGCCGCTCGAGGACATCGACCGGATCGAGATGGTGCGGGGTCCGGGGTCGGCCCTGTACGGCGCCAATGCGTTCGCGGGCGTCATGGACATCCGGACCCCGCGCGCCAGGGAGACGGTCGGCTCGAAGGTGACGGTCGGGGGTGGCACCCTCGCGACCGTCCGCGCGGACGTCCGCAACGGCGGGCTGCTCGGGGACGGCTCGTGGGCGTATCGCCTGAACCTCGGGTATTCCTCCAGCGACACCTGGAACCGGTCGCGCACGGGCCTCGGCGACCTCGAGGAGGAGTACGCCGACGCGACCGACGAGCCCTTCGAGACGCCGGTGCCCGGATTCGAGCTGAGGCCCGTGGCGGGCCAGACGCTGGCCGGTCCCTTGCCGTCCAGCGCGACCGGCACGCCCGACCGGCTCACGTCGGTGTACGGCGGCGCCCGGCTGGACCGTTACGGAGCAGACGGGTCCGAGCTCACGCTCGAGGGCGGCGCCTCCCGGGTCGAGAACGAGATCGTGGTCACGGGCGCGGGGCGGATTCAGCGGGACCTGGCCCTCCGGCCCTGGGCCCGCGCCGCCTGGGCCAACTCCGGCTGGGCGGTGTCCGCGTGGTACACCGGCCGGATCGCGTCGGACCCGGGGTGGTCCCTCGCGACCAACACGCCGATCGACGATCGCTCGCACGTCGTTCAAGGCGAAATCCAGCACAACCGGCTGTTCGCCGACGGGCGCGCGCGCGCGGTGGTGGGAGGATCGCTCCGGAACAGCTTCATCGACAGCCGCGAGACGTTGATCCCGGCCGACGACGACGCCCGCAACGACCTCTACGGCTCGTTGTACGGCCAGGTCGACTACGCCCTCGGCCCGACGCTGCGGCTCGTCGGGGCGGCGCGCCTCGACAAAGGCGACATCTTCGACGCCGAGATCTCCCCCAAGGCCGCGCTGGTGTACCAGCCGACCGCCGAGCAGGCCTTCCGCCTGTCGGTCAACCGGGCCTACCAGATCCCGAACACGCTCGAGCTGTACGTCAGCTTCCCGGCGGGTGCTCCGGTCGACCTCACGGCTCTCGAGGCGGGGTTGCGGGCCTCGCCCCTGGGAGAGGCTTTGGAGAACGTGCCGGAAGGCGAGCTCTTCACCACCTCGGCTGCCGTGCCGATCCTGGCGCTGGGCAACCGAGACCTGGAGCCGGAGCGCGTCACCTCGGCGGAGCTCGGGTACCGGCGCCAGTTCGGCGACAGGCTCTCGGTGTCGGTCGACACCTACTTCTCTCGCCTGAGCAACTTCGTCACCGACCTGCTGCCCGGTGTGAACCCGGCGTACCCATCGTGGTCCGCCGACCCGCGCGTGCCCGAGGATGCGCGCGACGCGGTGGAGGAGGCGGCGCTGGGCTTCCTCGCCGAGATCTCACCGGCGGCCGCCGCCGGCCTGACCCGCCTGCCCGACGGCGCCACCGCGGTCGTGCTGTCGCTGGGGAACGCGGGTGAGGTCGACGAGTGGGGCGTGGAGCTGTCCGCGTCCGCGGAGCTGACGGGCACGCTGCGCGCTGAAGGCAGCTACTCGCTCTTCGAGTTCGAGGTGGATTCGTCGGCGGTGGTGCCAGGCGACCAGGTCCTGCCCAATACGCCCGAGCACAAGGTCAAACTGTCGCTCGCCTATCAGGGAGAGGAGGGCCTCAGCGCCCGGGCGGACGCACGGTTCGTGAGCGCGTTCGAGTGGGCTTCGGGGATCTTCGCGGGTCCGGTGCCGGCGAGTCAGACCCTCGATCTGTCCGCCGGCTACGCGATCTCCGACCGGCTCACGGTGCGCGGGGTCGCGACGAACGTCCTCGATCAGGAGCGGTATCAGATCTTCGGCGGAGCCGTGCTCGAGCGTCGGTTGCTGGGGTCGGTCACGTGGACCTTCTGAGCCATCGCCGATGGGGAGCGCCGCGATGAAGCGAAGCACCAGGGACTGGTTGCTGTTCGGACTCGCCGTCTGCCTGTTCATCTTCTTCATCGCGCTGCACGGCCACGCGGTGTTCTCCGAGATCGACCGCCTCCCCTGGCGTATCCTGGTTCCCGTCACGGCCTCCTTCTGCTTCATCCACTCCTGGTATCTGCTGGGCTGGCGGAGGGCACTGGCGCTCATGGCCTGTGCGACGCTGATCTCGCTCGGGGCGGAGACGCTCGGACAGACGCGCGGCTGGCTGTTCGGCCCGTACTGCTACACCGAGCTGTTGGGACCGAAGATCGGGGGGCGCATCCCGTTCCTGATCCCGTTCGCGTGGTACATGATGTTCTACCCGAGCTACGTGATCGCGAACCTCGTCGCCGAGGGACGGGCGACCCCGGCCAACGGCCGTTTCGTCTGGATCCTGTGGATGGCGCTGCTCAGCGCCGCGATCATGACGGCGTGGGATCTGACGATGGATCCCATCATGAGCTACGAGCCGCTCGACGGCGTGGACCAGGCGGCGATTGCGGCGAGCGGCGAGATTCCGGCCTGGCGCTGGCTGGTCTCCGTCGTCGAGCCGCAGAACTGCGCCCAGGGGACGAGGCTCCCGCCCACGACGAGCACGCATTTCGGGGTGCCCTGGCAGAACTACCAGGGCTGGATGCTGACCGCGTTCGT
>DATHRK010000085.1:0-26536 GCA_035465395.1 Longimicrobiales bacterium
CGCGAGCCGACGCAGGTTTCGGGCGAGATCGAGTATGCGGACGGGCTCTCCCATCTCGAGCATCGCGACGCGGCCCTTGATCCCCTGGAGAAGCGATGCCTGGAGAACGAGCTGCACCGCCTCCGGTATCGTCATGAAGTAGCGGGTCACGTCGGGATGGGTCACCGTGAGCGCGCGGCCGGCTTCCAGCTGGCGCCGGAAGACGGGCAGCACGCTGCCCTTGCTGCCCAGGACGTTGCCGAAGCGCACCGCCGAGTAGGCGGTATCTGGATGTCGTTCCTGCAGCTCCAGGATGACGATCTCCGCCATCCGTTTGGTCGCTCCCATGACGTTCGCCGGACGGACCGCCTTGTCGCTGCTGACGAGCACGAACTTCTCCGCGCCGTTCCGGCCGGCGGCCTCCGCCACGCGGTAGGTCCCGATGACGTTGTTGCGGACCGCCTCGCGCGGGTTTTCCTCCATCATGGGCACGTGCTTGTAGGCCGCCGCGTGATAGACGCGGTCGAAGGCGTAGCGGCGGAACAGCCTGTCCAGGAACGCTCCGTCGGTCACGTCGGCGACGACCGACACGACGTGCAGGCCGGGGTGGGCCTCGCGCAGGTCCGACTCCAGGAAGCAGAGCTCGCTCTCGGCCTGGTCCAGAGCGACGAGCGTGTCGGGCCGGTGGAGAGCCACCTGCCGCGTCAGCTCCGACCCGATCGACCCCGCCGCGCCGGTGATGAGGATGGCCTTGCCCTGGATGTCGGCAGCCAGCTCGGGGAGCTCCAGCACGACGGGCTCCCGGCCGAGCAGGTCCTCGATGCGGACTTCGCGCAGGTGGCTCAGGCGCACGTTGCCGGACAGCACCTCCGAGATGCCCGGAAGCACACGGAAAGGCAGCTCGGCGCGCTCGCAGTGCTCCACGATCCGACGCAGGTCGGCGGGCCTGGCGGATGGAATGGCCAGCACGATCTCGTCGGCATCCAGTTGCTGCGCGATCTCGGGCAGGCGTTCCGTCGCCCCGATCACGCGCACGCCCTGGACCGAGCGCCCGATCTGCGATCGCTCATCGTCCACGAATGCGACCGGGCGATACCCAGTTGGAAAGCGGAGCATCTCGCGCGCCAGCAGGTTGCCGGCCTCACCGGCCCCGACGATGACGATGCGCCGATCGCCCCGCGGCTTCGTCCGACGGAACTGCCGAATCCGCTCGAAGGTCAGCCGGTAGGCCAGCCACACGCCCGCGAGCAGGTACCCGTGCAGCACCCAATCGATCAGGAGCACGGAGCGAGGGATGCGCGGCTCGAACGGCGCGAAGGCGTTCAACGCTGCCAGGATCAGCGTGCCGACCGCAGTGGCCGCGATGAGGCGAACGACGTCTCCCGTTCCAACGAACCGCCACCGCCCCGCCGAGAGCCGGAAGGCACGCGCACAGAGGTGGCGCACAAGCACCACGAACCCGACCGCGATGGCGGCCGTGGCGATGTGCTCCCTGGGAGGGCGGAATTCGAAGCGGAGGGCGTACGCGAGGACAAAGGAAATCCCCGCGAGAATCGCGTATATCAGGTACGCGACGCGCCTTCTAGGGGCGAACGGCGCCCGGAGAACACCCAGCAAACGAGCCTTCACGTCTCCCACCCCCCCAACCACGAGTCCCCTCGTCCACCCCGCGTCCACCGTGGATGCAACCCGCGGGCTCTTCCCTCCGCATCCGACCTTGGCTACCTCGGTGCCGGACGGTCTTGTGCGGGTACTGTCCGGCGTCCCCCTAAGCCTCGGTCATAGACTCGGCGATACCGCCCGGCGTCCGACCCGGCGTGCCCTTCGGCGGGAACAACACCTTGAGCAAGGGCGGCGCCATGAAGGTCGTGACCATGACCATGAGCGTCAGCGCACTGAAAATACCGACGTCGAGCACACCCGACGTCAAGCCCATCTGAGCAAAGATCAGGCCGACTTCGCCCCGCGGGACCATGCCGACGCCGATCACGGACTTCCTTCCATGGAACCAGAACGGCGCGTACCCCGCGGCCAGCTTGCCCACGATCGCCACGACGATCAGGGCCAGTCCGACGCTCATGACGGACGCATCGGCGAAGGTTCGCACGTCCACCGAAGCTCCCACGACGACGAAGAAGATGGGCACGAAGAAGTGTCCCAGGCGCGTGACGCCGGCCTCGACCGTGTGCGCGTGGCGCGTGGGGGCGATCACCAGTCCCGCGGCGAACGCCCCCACGATCAGCGCGGAGCCGGCGGCGTCCGCCAGGTAGGCGATCAGGAAGGCGAACGCCAGGGCCATGGTGGCGAGGGTCTCCGGCTTGCCGATGCGCGCGAGCAGATCGAAGATCGGCGGCACGACGAAGCGGCCGACCACGAGCACGACCCCGACGAACCCGAACGCGACCAGCGCGGTGACGGTGATGCCCGTCGCCGTGACGGCGGCACCGGCAACCAATTGCGCGACGATGGCGAGAATGATCAGGCCGACGATGTCGTCGATGACGGCGGCGCCCAGCACGATCTGGCTCTCGGTTTCCTGGAGCCGACCCAGGTCGGACAGCACGCGGGCGGTGATGCCGACCGAAGTGGCGGTCAGCGCGGCGCCGCACACCACGGCCACCATCGTGTCCAGCCCCAGGAGCGCGGAGACGTAGTAGCCGCCCGCGAACGGCAGGACCACCCCCACGATGGCTGTGGTCAGGGACGCACCGCCCACCTGCAGCAGCTTCTTCAGATCGGTCTCGAGACCGATCTCGAACAGCAGGATGACGACGCCGATCTCGGCCATGAGGTGGATCGTCTCGACCGTCGGGTCGACGAGGCCGAGCACGGACGCGCCCAGCACGACCCCCGCGACCAATTCCCCCAGCACCGCCGGCTGGCCGATCTTCTCGGCCAGCTCGCCGAACAGCTTGGCGCCGATGAGAATCGCGATCAGGACCGCGAGGAAGGCGGGCACGGTCAGGTGGTCACCACCCGCGGCGTGACCGCCCGCCTCGGCCGCCGCGTGCGCGGTGTCGGCGAGGACGGACGCGGTGTCCGAGCCCTCCTGGACCAGCAAGCGGATGAGCGGTGCGGCAACGTGCGGCATCACGACCCCGGCAGCGAGGAGATTCGGCGGACAGCGCACGCGGCCCGCCTCCGGTCGACGTGCGTTCGGCGGCGCAACCTAGGGCGGTCCGGCGGGAAACTCCAGCCTTGCGAGTCGCAGAATGCGATGCGTCCGGCGGCGTGATGAACGACGGGGCCGGCCGCGTTGTCGCGCGCCGGCCCCGGGCCCCGCGAGCCTGGCACCGCCGGTACTGGCAGGTCGGCCGAACGGGGGTAGCGGCTCGCTAGACGGCCTTCCTCACCTTGCCGGCGGAGATGCACCGCGTGCACACGCGCACGCGCCGGGCCTCTCCGCTATCCAGGGCGATCTTGACGCGCCGCAGGTTCGGCAACCAGCGCCTGCGCGTCTTGTTGTTCGCATGGCTCACGTTGTTGCCCGTGATGGGACGCTTGCCGCACACGTAGCAGACTCTCGCCATGATATCTTTCGCCTCGCTCGCGCCTACTGGTTGAGAAAGCGCGCGTCCAGGTAGCTCGTCGCGAACCGCGCCTCGTCCATCTCGAGATCGTCGGTAAGCACTCCCGCCGACCGCCACGCGTTCAGCGTGGAATCCGACATCATGCGGACCGTCCCGGACACGGTCACGGTATCGCCGCTGGCAACCGTGGTCCCCGAAGCCGCCAGGTCGTCTCCGATATGGACCAGGTACGGCTGGTTGTTGGGCAGCTGGATCCAGAACCCGCGATCGCCCAACGTGGCCGCAACCGCGACATCCCGCAGCCGGATGTTCAAGCTCTGATACCCCTGGGGACCCGTCCCGAACTCCGCGAGCGATACCTCGGCGGCCTCGGGATCCCCGGAACCCACATCGACGTTCGCGCTGTCGGGGTCTTCCACCACGGTCATCTGGGTCGGCTCCGCAGCCATGCTGAGCCAGACGAACAGCCCGGCGATCAGGACGAGCGCCAGGACCATGAGGAGCGTGGTGTTGCCGGCCGAACGGTGATGCGCCCTGGAATCGGACATGGGTCTACTCGACGAGTTCGATGATCGCCATGTCGGCACCGTCCCCCGGACGATGCCCGAGCTTCAGCACGCGCGTGTAGCCGCCGGGCCGATCGGCGTAGCGCGACGCGAGCTCGCCGAACAGGCGGGCGAGCACGTCCTTGTCGCCGATGCTCCGTGCCACGGTGCGGCGCGCATGGAGGTCGCCCCGTTTGGCCTTGCTGATGAGGGGCTCCGCGAACCCTCTCAGCTCCTTCGCCTTCGCGGTGGTCGTGCGGATCCGGCCGTGCCGGAACAGCGCCGTTGCGAGGTTGCGGAGCGTCGCCTTGCGGTGTTCGGCGGTCCGGCCCAGATGCCGTCCCTTCTTGCGATGCCTCATCCGACTAGTCCTCCGCGGTCGCAGGCTGTTCGGCTTCGGCGTCTTCGCCCACGAGGTACAACTCGCCGTCCTCGCCGGCCTCCAGCTGCATCCCGAAACGCAGGTCCTGGTCCTCCAGGAAGCGCCGGATCTCTTCGAGCGACTTCTGCCCGAAGTTCTCGATGTTGAGCATCTGCTGCTCGGTCCGCCGCACGAGATCCCCGAGAGTAACGATACTCTCCTTCTTCAGCGAGTTCACCGAGCGGACCGACAACTCGGTCAGATCCTCGATCGGCCGCTGGAAGAGGTCCTGCATGCCGGTCGACATGCGGACGGCCCCCGGAGCTGGCGGGTCGCTCGCCTTGATGCCCCCGAACTGCAGCAGGTAGGCGAAGTGGCGGCGGGCCAGCTCGGCGGCGTGCGCCACCGCCTCTTCGGGCGCCCGGCTGCCGTTGGTCTCCACGAGCAGCGTGAGCCGGTCGAAGTCGGTGCGCTGACCGACCCGCGTCTCCTCGACCGTGAAGTTCGCACGCAGCACCGGATTGTAGATCGAGTCGATGCGGACCAGATCGACCGGGCTGCCCTTGGGCAGGCGATGCTGATCCGCGGCGACGAACCCGCGGCCGCGATTGACGTACAGCGTGAGGTTGATCTCGCGATCATCCTGCAGCGTGAACAGGTGGTGATCCTGATTGACCACCTGGACTCGCGCGTTGCCGCCCATGGCTTCGGCGGTGACCGGGCCGGCCTTGTCGACCCGCAGCTCCAGCGTGACGGGCGCCGGGACCTCCTCCTGCACGATGAAGTCGTCCTCCTCGTCCGCGACCGGCGCGCTGCCCTGTACGGCGTGGGGCAGATCGCCGTCCCACTCGAGGACGAGCGTCTTCAGATTCTGAATGATCTGGTGGATGTCCTCGACGACGCCCTCCACGGTCTGGTGCTCGTGGACCACGCCGTCCATCCGGAAGGCCCAGACGGCGGCGCCCGGTAGGGAGGACAGCAGGATGCGACGCACCGTGTTGCCGAGGGTGTGCCCGAAGCCCCGCTCGAGGGGCGCCATGACGAACTCGGCGGCCCGCCCGTCTTCCGACCGGTGGACCACCTCGACACGCTCAGGAAGGACCAATCCGCTGAGATCTAGCTCCACTATCGCCTCCCGGCCCGCGGGCCGGTTCGAGTCATTCTTGCCGATTCGTTGTCTTGCCGCCGCACGTCGCTACTTGGAGTAAAGCTCGACGATGAGCTGCTCCTGGACGGCCAGCGGAATCTCCGCACGGGTCGGGCTCTCCAGCATCCGGCCGGTGCGGGTGTCCGTGTCGACCGCCAGCCAACGCACGGTGTCGGGGCGTGTCCTGGCTTCCACGGCCGCCTGCACCGGAACCAGGTTCCGCGAGCCTTCGCGGATGCGCACTTCGTCGCCCGCGCCGACGCGGTAGCTCGGGACATCCACGCCCGCGCCGTTCACCTCCACGTGTCCGTGCCGCACGAGCTGGCGCGCCTGCCTGCGGCTCTCTGCCAGACCGAGGCGGTAGAGGACGTTGTCCAGGCGGCTTTCCAGGAGCACCAGGAGGTTCTCGCCGGTCACGCCCTGCAGACGGTGCGCCTCCGCGAACAGGTTGCGGAAGTACGCCTCGCCCACGCCGTAGATGCGCTTGACCTTCTGCTTCTCACGCAGCTGGAGGGCGTATTCGGACTGTTTGCGGCGGCGGGCATTGGTGAGGCCGTGCTGCCCGGGAACGTAGTTCCGTCGCTCGATCGGGCACTTCTCGGTGAAGCACTTCGTGCCCTTCAGAAAGAGCTTCTGCCCCTCGCGGCGGCAGAGCTTGCACACCGGTCCCGTATGGCGTCCCATGTCGCTTCGGTCTCCATCCGTGTCGTTGCTGCCTTGATCGGAGACTTCTTCCCGCCTGGATGGAGCGGCGGTTTACGTCTCCCGCGTCGAATCAGACGCGGCGCTTCTTGGGAGGCCGACACCCGTTGTGGGGGATCGGCGTCACGTCCCTGATCGAGCGGACGTCGAGGCCGGCCGCTGCGAGCGCCTGGACGGCCGACTCACGGCCGCTTCCCGGTCCCTGCACGCGGACGTGGATCCTGCGAACGCCCAGACTGATCGCCTCCCGGCCCACCTGCTCGGCGGCCACCGTAGCGGCGAACGGCGTGGACTTCTTCGAGCCCTTGAATCCGGCGCGCCCCGCGCTGCCCCAGACCACGACGGCACCGCTCATGTCGGTGATCGTGATCAGCGTGTTGTTGAACGTCGCGCGGATGTGCGCGATGCCTTCGGCTTCGACGTTCTTCTTGCTGCGCTTCTGACGCGTCTTCTTCGGCTTCGCCATTCGACCGTTGTGAGACGTGGGTGCGACGACGGTGGCTCCCGCGGTCGGCGCCGCGGAACGCCGGAATTACTTCTTGGGCGCCCTCTTCTTGCCCGCGATCGCCCGCCGGGTGCCCTTGTGGGTCCTGGCGTTCGTATGCGTGCGCTGGCCGCGTACGGGCAGGCCCCGCCTGTGGCGAAGCCCGCGGTAGCAACCGATGTCCATGAGCCGCTTCACGTTCATGGACTCCTCGGTGCGCAACGCGCCCTCCACCTTGTGCTTGCTCTCGATCTCGCGGCGGAGGCGGTTGACCTCTTCGTCGGTGAGATCGTGGACGCGACGGTCGGGGTCGACCCCGGTCCTGCCCAGGATCCTGCCGGACTTGGAGTCGCCGATCCCGTAGATGTAGGTCAGCGCTACCTCGATCCGCTTGTTTCGTGGCAAGTCTATGCCGGCGATGCGCGCCATTCGGTCAGCCCTGTCGCTGCTTGTGTCGCGGGTTCTTCTTGCAGATGACCCGGACCACGCCGCGGCGGCGAATCACCCTGCAATGCTCGCAAATCGGCTTTACGCTGCTGCGTACCTTCATGTCATGCCCGTACCGGGTCCCCGAAAATCGTGAATAGCTGGTAAGTATAGACTGGCATTGGGAATCGGGCAACCCCGCCCGGCAGCTCCACCGGAGGTGTCAGAGGCGGTTGCCGTTGAGGCTCGTCAGGACCTTCGGCCCCTCGGCTGTGATCGCCACGGTCTGCTCGAAATGGGCGCTCGGCTTGCGATCCGCGGTGACCACGGTCCAGTCGTCGTCCAGCGTCTCGACATCGGGGCCGCCGAGGTTCAGCATGGGCTCGATCGCGAGCACCATCCCCTCTCTCAGCTTCAGGCCCCGTCCCGGCTGACCGTAGTTGGGCACGTTCGGTTCCTCGTGCGGACGACGGCCGATGCCGTGACCGACGAGCTCGCGCACGACCGACAGGCCCGCGTGTTCGGCGACCGCCTGGATCGCGTGGCCCACATCGCCCAGACGATTCCCGATCACGGCCTGCTCGACGCCCGCATTGAGCGCCGCGCGGGTCGCGTCGAGGAGGCGCCGTCCGTCGTCGCTGACCTCGGCGACCGGATAGGTGCGGGCCGCGTCGCCGAACCAGCCATCCAGCTCGACCCCCACGTCGACGGTGACCAGGTCGCCCGCCACGAGGGCCCGTCCCGGCGAGGGGATGCCGTGCACAACCTCCTCGTTCACGCTGATGCACGCGCTGCGCGGGAAGCCGTACAGTCCCTTGAAGGATGGCAGCGCGCCGTCGTGACCCCGCACGAATCCGTCGCAGAACCGGTCCAGCTCGTCGGTGGTCACGCCCGGGGCGATCCGCTCCGGCAGCTCCTGGAAGAGCGCGGCGATGATGCGGCCCGCACGGCCGATCGCGTCGATGTCCAGAGCGGTCTTGAGCGGAATCACGGAGTGGTGTGTCGGTCTAGCTCGCTGGCGCATCAGCGCACGAAGGTCCGGCTCCGAGGGCCCCGAAAGGCACGCGGAATCTAACGCACCCGGACCGGACGTGGAATCCCCGGGGTCCCGGTCGCGGTCAGGAGCTTCCGAACAACATCGTGAGCAGCACGATGCCGGCCAAAACCAGGGCCGTCAGCGGCGCGCCCAGGCGCGCGTAGTCCGAGAAACGGTACCCGCCGGGACCGTAGACCATGGTGTTCGTCTGGTAACCGATCGGGGTCAGGAAGGAGCAGGACGCGGCGATCGCCACCGCGATGGCGAACGCGCGAGGGCTGGCGCCCACTCCCTGCGCGACCGTGATCGCGATGGGGAACACCAGGATCGCCGCGGCCGTGTTGGTGATCAGCTCCGTGAGCCCCAGCGTGAGCAGGACTATGCCCGCCAGCGCGAAGGGGGCTCCGGCGGCCGCCAGCGGGCCCAGGGCGCCGTCGGCGATCACGGCCGCGAGCCCGCTCCGCTCGACGGCCGCTCCGACGCCGAATCCCGCGGCCACGACGACGAGCACGTCCAGAGCCAACGCCCCGCGCGCCTCCGCCGGACTGAGAACGCCGAAGACCACCATCGCCGCGGCGCCGGCGAGCGACGCGTGGAGCAGGGGCAGCGCCCCGGCGCCGGCGACCGCGATGACCGCCAGGCTGATGCCGGCGGCGAGCGGAGCCCGCCGGGTGGCCGTGGGCGATGGCCCGCCCAGCCGCGACACGACGAGGAAGTCGCTCCGGTCCTTCCAGCGGGCGCGGAACCCGGGATCGGCGAGAAGAAGGAGCGTGTCCCCCACCCGCGGCGCCAGGTCTCCGAGCTTGCCGTGGACGCGCTGGCCCGCGCGGTGGACCGCGATGACGGCCGCCTGGTAGCGATCCCGAAACCCCGCCTCTCGGAGCGTGCGTCCGAGCAGCGGCGACGCGCCGCCGACGACCGCTTCGAAGAAGGTGTGGCCGGGATCGTCGAAGTCGAGGAAGTGGCGCTCCTCGGCCGAGCTCAGGCCCGGCATGCGCTGGAGCTCGAGCACCGCCTCCGATACGCCCACGAACGCGAGCAGATCCCCTCCCTGCAGGCGCGTCGTCGGACCCACCGGGGCGATCCACTCGCTGCCCCGCTCGAGGCCGACCAGGAACAAGCCCTGCAGGTGCCGCAGGCCTCCCTCCTCCACCGCCGCCCCGTCGAGCGGCCCGCCGCGCGCCACGCGCATGTGCACCACGAACTCGCGGGCTTCGGCGCCCGCGCTCGTCGCCGACGAGCGGCGCTGGGGCAGCAGCGCGGGTGCGGCGAGGATCAGGTACAGCAGTCCCGCGAGCGCGAGCGGCAGGGCCACCGGCGTGATCTCGAACATCCCCAGCTGGGCCATGCCGGCGGACTCGAGCAGGCCCGACACGACGACGTTGGTGGACGTGCCGATCAGCGTGACGGTGCCGCCGAGAATGGCCGCGAAGGAGAGCGGCATGAGGTAGGGCGAAGGGCTCCGGCCGCGCAGGCGCGCCCAGCGCGAGACCTGGGGAGAGAGCATCGCCACGACGGGGGTGTTGTTCATCGCCGCCGACGTCCCCGCCACGAAGCCGACCAGGCGGGCAAGGGCGCTCCGATCCCCATCGCGCCGGCCGAACACGGTGAGGACGAGGGGCTGGAGGGCGCCGGTCTTCTCGATGCCCCCGGCGATGACGAAGAGAGCCGCGATGGTGACGGGCGCCGGGTTGGCAAAGCCGGCGAATGCCTCCGCGGGGGTCAGGATCCCTGGAAGCAGGAGTGCGATCACGCCGAGCATCATCGCGAGCGGGGGCGACACCTTGCCACGAGCGAGGGAGCCGATCACCCCGACGACGACGGCCGCCGTCACCCAGGCCTGCCAGGACACGTCCGGCCTCAGGCCCGCGCCGGCGGCACCACGCCGGCGTCGCGGAGCATCGCCAGAACCCGGTCGGCGAGGTCTTCGACGGGCGCGTCCTGGGTGTCGGCCACGAGCTCGGGCGCGTCGGGCGCTTCGTAGGGAGCCGACACGCCGGTCAGGCCGTCGATTTCACCGCGGTCGGCCCGCGCGTAGAGTCCTTTGGGATCGCGCCGGCGGCACTCGTCGATGTCGCAGCGCACGAACACCTCGAAGAACCGGCCCTCGGGAACCAGGGCGCGCGCCCGCGCCCGGTCCCGCGCGTACGGAGACACGAACGTGCACAGAGCGATGCTCCCCTGCTCGAAGAACAGGCGCGCCACCTCGGCCACGCGGCGGATGTTCTCGGCACGGTCCTCCGGGGAGAAGCCCAGGTCCCCGCTCAGCCCGTGACGTACACGGTCGCCGTCCAGCAGGACGGTCTGGCAGTGCGCCTCGAACAGGCGTTGCTCGACGGCCCGCGCGAGCGTCGACTTGCCCGAGCCCGACAGTCCGGTGAACCAGACCACGGCGGCGAGGTGCCCGTTCCGTTCCTCACGCGCCGACAGCGACATCGCCTCGGGCTCCCACGTCACGTCCGGCGACGTCTCGCGCTGCCTCGCCCGCCCGGACTCGCGGGCCAGGTCGTCGGGCGTACGCACGCCGCCCCGGACCATGCCCGCGGCCACCGTACCGTTGCCGAACCCGTCGATGAGCACGAAAGCGCCCGTCGCGCGGTTGACGCGATAGGGGTCGAAGAACAGGGGGTCGGCGGTCTCCACCTCGACCCGCCCGATCTCGTTCAGGCCGAGGGTCTCCGCGGGCTCGCGGTGAAGGCTGTCGACATCGATCCGGTACAGGACGTTGGTCACGTAGGCCTGGACCGCGCGTGTCGTGTGCCGCAGTACCAGCGGGCGCCCGACCTCGAGCGGCCGCTCCGACATCCAGCACAGCATCGCCTCGACGCGGCGCCCGACCTGGGGCAGGTTGTGCCGGCGCACGATCATGTCGCCTCGTGCGACGTCGATCTCGTCCTCCAGCCGGAGCACCACTGGATCGCCCGCCGCGGCCCGCTCGACGTCCCCATCGGGCCCACGCAGGTCGCGCACCCGGCTCGTTCGCCCCGACGGCAGCGCGACGACCTCTTCTCCCACCGAGATCGTGCCGGAGGCGACTTCGCCCGCGAAGCCACGGAAGTGCTGGCCCGGACGCACGACGTACTGCACGGGCAGGCGGAAATCGACCAGGTTGCGGTCGGCGAAGATGTTCACGGTCTCGAGGTGGTGCAGCAGCGAGGGGCCCTGGTACCAGGGCATGCGCTCGCTTCGCCGCGCCACGTTGTCGCCTTCCAGCGCCGACAGCGGGACGAAGACGATGTCGCGGACCGCCAGCTTGGCCGCGAAGGCACGGAAATCGTCGGCGATGGCGTCGAAGGCGTCCTCGGACCAGTCCACCAGGTCCATCTTGTTCACCGCCACCACCATGTGGGGAATGCCCAGGAGCGAGGAGATGAACGCGTGCCGCCGGGACTGGGTGAGGACGCCCTTGCGTGCGTCGACGAGCACGACCGCCAGGTGCGCCGTGGAGGCCCCCGTGACCATGTTGCGCGTGTACTGCTCGTGCCCGGGCGTGTCGGCGATGATGAACTTGCGGCGGGGCGTGGCGAAGTACCGGTATGCGACGTCGATGGTGATCTTCTGCTCGCGCTCGGCGCGCAGCCCGTCGGTGAGCAACGCCAGGTTGACGCGATCGTCGCCCCGCCGCCGGCTCGCGCCGCGGATCGCCTCGAGCTGGTCCTCGAAGATCGACTTCGTGTCGTAGAGCAGCCGCCCGATCAGCGTGCTCTTGCCGTCGTCCACGCTGCCGGCCGTCGTGAAGCGCAGGAGATCGGTCATCGGGCCCCACTTCCCCTCTTCGGCGGCCTGCTCAAAAGTACCCCTGCCTCTTGCGGTCCTCCATCGCGGAGTCCGAGCGCCGGTCGTCGTGCCGGCCGCCTCGTTCGGTCACGCGTGCCGCCGCGACCTCGGCGATGATGTCGGAGAGGCTGCGCGCGTCGGAGACGACCGCGCCCGTGCACGTCGCGTCGCCGATCGTGCGAAAGCGGACGGTGAGGGTCTCGTAACGCTCGCCGTCCTCCAGCGTGATCCACGGGCTCCGGGCCAGCAGCGTGCCCTGACGGTTCACGACCTCCCGCTCGTGCGCGAAGTACAGCGACGGGATCGGGATCTCCTCGGCCGCGATGTACTGCCAGATGTCGGTCTCCGTCCAGTTGCTCAGCGGGAAGACGCGGAAGTGCTCGCCCGGCGCCCTGCGGCCGTTGTAGAGGTTCCACAGCTCGGGGCGCTGGTTCCGGGGATCCCACTGACCGAAGCGGTCCCGGTGCGAGAAGAAGCGCTCCTTCGCGCGTGCCTTTTCCTCGTCGCGCCGGCCGCCGCCGAGCGCCGCGTCGATGCCGAGCTCGGCTATGGCGTCGAGCAGGGTCACGATCTGGAGGACGTTGCGGCTCGCGTCGGGCCCCGTCTCCTCCACCGCGCGGCCCGCATCGATGGACGCCTGGACCGTGCGCACGAGCAGCTCCACCCCCACGCGGTCGGCCAGCTCATCGCGAAACGCCAGCGTCTCCGGGAAGTTGTGCCCGGTGTCGATGTGGAGCAGCGGGATGGGGATCTTGCCCGGGGCGAAGGCCTTGGCGGCGAGGTGGACCATCACGATCGAGTCCTTGCCGCCCGAAAACAGCAGCGCCGGGCGCTCGAACTGCGCGGCCACCTCGCGCATGACGTAGATCGCCTCGGACTCCAGGTGCGCGAGATGGGAGGACGGCTCCGCCATCACGCAGCTCCCCCGCGCTCTTCGTAAAGACGCGTGACGACCGGGATGGCGTGCTCTGCGCCCGGCCCGCAGGCCAGGATTCCGTGCGGCTGCACCGTCTCCTCCTTGTTGTAACGCAACTCCGAACCCCGGCAGTCCAGAACCGTGCCGCCGGCCTCGCGCAGGACGATCTCCGGGGCGCAGGTGTCCCACTCGTTGAGGTAGGACACGGGGTGTACGTAGAGGTCCCGCTCGCCGCGCGCGATCAGCGAGCACTTGACCCCGACGGAGCCGCTCGGGCGCACGTCCCCGGTGCCGAGCCGCTCGGCCAGCCGCTGGAGGAACGGATCGGCGTGCGAGCGCGAGCCCACGAGCCGGAGCGGCGGCGTGGCGGGACTCGGCACGAGCCGTTGCCATGGGCCCGCGTGTCCGGCCGTCTCCTGTCCCCGCTGCCACGCGCCCGCGCCGTCTGCCGCGCGCAGCAGGACGGCGGCCGCGGGCATGTAGAGGACCCCGGCCGCGGCGCGGCCGTCGACCGCGAGCCCCACCATGATCGCGAATTCGCCGTTCTGTGCCAGGAACTCCTTCGTTCCGTCGAGCGGGTCGAGGATCCAGACGCGCCGAGCGCGCAGCCTGCGCCCCGAATCGTTCGATTCCTCCGACAGCAGTCCGTCCCCGGGAAACGCGTCCGCGAGGCGGCGGAGAAGCACTTCGTTGGCCGCGTGGTCGGCCTCCGTGACCGGAGAGCCGCCCGCTTTCCGGGTGGCGGACGCCGTACCGTAGTGGCGCATCGCGGCGGCGCCCGCCTCGATTGCGGCCCGGGTCGCGACGTCCAGCTCGCGCGCGAAAGCCGTGCTCATCGCACCGCCTTGCCCGCGCGCCACGCCTCCAACGCCTCCACGAGCCCGGCGCCGGTGTGGGCGTCGGCGACCAGGACGGGCGTGAGACCGGCGCTCCGTGCGGTCTCGGCGGTGACCGGTCCGATGCAGGCGAAGAGCACGCGTCCGGGCCCGACTACCTCCGCGTACGCGCTCGCGGCGGAGGAGGACGCGAACGCCACCACGTCCACGCCGCCCTCCTCGACGGCAGCCGCCAGGGCGCCCAGCGAATCGCGGTCCGGGACCGGCCGGTACGCGGGGACATCGTCGACGTCGGCGCCGAGCGCGCGCAGCGCGTCGGGCAGGACGTCCCGGCCGGCCTCGGAGCGCGGCAGGAGCACCCGACGGCCATGCAGCGAACCCGCGGCCTTGAGCGTCTCTACGAGGCCCTCCGAAAGGTGCCGCGCCGCGACGGGTCCCTCGGGAAAGCCCGCGTCGCGGGCGGCGGCGGCGGTGGCAGGGCCGACGCAGGCGACGCGCCCGGCATCCAGGGGCGAGCGCCCGGCGACGTGAAGGGCGTGCGCGAAGCGATCGACGCCGTTCGCCGAGGTGAACAGGATCCAGTCGTAGGCGGAGACGTTGGCGGCCGCGGCCGCGAGGGGCGCGGGGTCGGCGGGGTCGGCGATGCGAATCGCCGGATGCTCCAGTACGATCGCGCCGCGCGCAGCGAGGGCTTCGACGAGCCCGCCCGAGGTCTCGTGCGGCCGCGTCACCGCGATCCGGAGACCCCGCAGCGGCGCGGCGAGTTGGCTCACTCCCGCAGGGGATCGAGCAGCGCGATGAGGTCCGCGCTGACATCGCCCATCGGCCGTTCGCCGTCCAGCGTCCAGACGGGCACCGGGCCGGCGCGATAGTGGTCGATCAGCGGAGCGGTCTGCTCGCGGTAGACCGCCAGGCGGCGCCGCACGGTCGCCTCCGCATCGTCCGGGCGCACGATCAGCGTCGCACCGCACGCGTCGCATACGCCGGGGATGGTGGGTGGCTGGGCGTGGACGTTGTAGGTCGCACCGCAGTCGGGGCACACGCGGCGCCCGGCCAGCCGGCGCACGAGCTCCTCGTCGTCCACGTCGATCACGACCACCGCATCGAGCGTCCTGCCGAGGTCGGCGAGCAGGCGCTGAAGGCCTACCGCCTGGGCGATCGTGCGCGGAAAACCGTCGAAGACCACGCCGGTCTCCACGCGCCCCAGCACCTCGCGGACCAACCCGAGGATGACCTCGTCCGGCACCAGCTCGCCGGCGTCCATGTAGCGTCGTGCGTCCCTTCCCAGCGCCGTGCCCTCGCGTACGGCGTCCCGCAGCAAGTCGCCCGTGGAGACCCTGACGATCCCGTACCGCTCCGTGAGAAGGGCCCCCTGGGTGCCTTTGCCGGCACCGGGGGGGCCCAGAAGGATCAGTTGCATGCTCGCCCGTGCTGAGTCGTCGTGGTCTTCCGAGCCCTACATGTACTGCTGACGCCCGCGGAAGCGGACCCGCCCCTTCTTCATGAAGCCCTCGTACCGGCGCAGGAGGAGGTGCTGCTGCATCTGCTGCACCGTATCCAACGCGACGCCGACCACGATCAGAAGCGAGGTGCCCCCGAAGAAGAAGGTCTGGATGTTGAACGCGGCGAAGATCCAGAACGGCAGCAAGGCGATCAGCGCCAGGTAGAACGCCCCGGGCAGCGTGATCCGCGTCAGCACGTGGTCGATGTAGTCGGCGGTGTCGCGGCCGGGCTTCACGCCGGGGATGAACGCTCCCTGCTTCTTCAGGTTCTCCGCCAGGTCCACCGGATTGAAGATGATCGCGGTGTAGAAGTAGGTGAAGAACAGGATGAGCAGCGCGTACGTCGTATAGTACACCCAGTTGTTCGGCTGGAACGTCTGGGAGATGTCCTGCAGGATCGGGACGTTGCTGAACGCCGCGATCGTGCCCGGCACGATGATGATCGACTGGGCGAAGATGATCGGCATCACGCCCGCCGAGTTCACCCGCAGCGGAATGAAGCTCTTCGAGCCCTCCTGGATCCGGCCCCGTCCGAGCACCTTGCGCGGGATCTGCACGGGCAGCTTGCGCGCCGCCATCGTCATCGACGTGACGCCCGCGGTGACGGCGATCATGACCGCCACCAGGGCCCCCAAGGCGAACGCGCTGATCGCGCCGACCCGGTAGGACTCCCAGGTGGCGCCGAGCGCTCGCGGGAAGCCTTCGATGATCGAGAAGAAAATCAGCAGCGAAGCGCCGTTGCCGATGCCGCGCTCGGTGATCTGTTCGCCGAGCCACATCACGAACACGGCACCCGTCGTCAGGATCAGCGTCGTGCCGATCATGAACGGGACCGCCGACATCGTCACCGCGCCCGTCGCGCTTCGCAGGAACACGGCGTAGCCCCACCCCTGCAGCGCCGCGAGCCCGACCGTCGAATAGCGCGTCCACTGGGTGATCTTCTTGCGGCCGTCCTCCCCCTCCTTCTGCATCTTCTCGATGGTGGGGACGACCGCGGCGAGCAGCTGAAACATGATGCTCGCCGAGATGTAGGGCATGATCCCGAGCGACAGCACCGTCGCCCGCGACAGCGCCCCCCCGACGAACAGGTCGTAGACGCCGAACAGCGTGTTCTCGAGGTTCTGGAACTGGGCCCGCAGAACCACCACGTCCACGCCCGGGGTCGTGATGTGGGCGCCGATGCGGTAAAGGAGCAGGATCCCGAGGGTGAAGAGGATCTTGTTCTTCAGCTCGGGAATGCGCCAGAACGGTGCGATCGGGTTGGCCATCGCGTCAGTCCAGGATCTCGACGGTGCCGCCGGCGGCGTCGATCTTCTCGCGGGCGCCCGCGCTCACCCGGTGCAGGCGCACGGTGTAGGCCTTCTCGACCTCCCCGCGGCCCAGCAGCTTGACCGGCACGCCGCGGTTGAGATTGATGAGCCCGCGCCCGTGGAGCACCTCGGGCGTCACGATGTCCTCGGTGAGCTTCTCGAGGTCGCCCACGTTGACGATCTCGCACTCCACCCGGTTGCGGTTGGTGAAGCCGCGCTTCGGCACGCGCCGCTGCAGCGGCATCTGACCGCCCTCGAACCAAGCGCGGTGCTTGAAGCCCGAGCGGGCCTTTTGGCCTTTGTGACCCTTACCGGAGGTCTTCCCCTTGCCCGATCCGGGCCCCCGGCCCAGGCGCTTGCGCGAGTGGGTGGCGCCCTTGGGCGGCTTCAGCTCGTTCAGGTTCGACATCGCTCGCTACGCCTCCCCTTCGACTTCCTCCACCTCGACGAGATGGCGGACCTGGAAGATCATGCCCCGGATCGCGGGATTGTCGTTCTGGATGACCGATTGCTGGTGGCGCCGCAGGCCCAGGGCCCGCAGGGTCGCGCGCTGCTTCGCCAGTTTCCCGTTGCTGCTGCGCACTTGCGTCACGAGCAGCCGGGCCGGTGCCTTCTTCTTAGCCATGGCGCACCGCTCCCAACTCCTCGACGTCGATGCCCCGCTCCCGGGCTACCTGCTCCGGAGTCACCAGGTCGCGCAGGCCGGCCAGGGTGGCGCGCACCATGTTGATCGGGTTGTTGGAGCCCAGGCTCTTGGTGAGCACGTCGGACACACCCGCCGCCTCGAGCACCGCTCGCACCGGCCCCCCCGCGATCACTCCCGTTCCCGGCCCCGCCGGCTTGAGAATGACGCGTCCGGCCCCGTGGCGACCCACGATCTCGTGCGGCAGCGTGCCCTCCACGAGCGACACCGTCATCATGTCGTCCTTGGCCTTCTCGAAGCCCTTTCGGATCGCCTCGGCGACCTCGTTGGCCTTGCCGAGAGCGACCCCGACCTTGCCCTTCTTGTCGCCGACGGCGACCAGGGCCGTGAAGCTGAACCGCCGGCCGCCCTTGACCACCTTCGCGACGCGGTTCACGTGGATCACGTTCTCGACGAGGTCGGACTCGCGACCCCGGCGACCGCCCTTCTTCTGATCTCTCGCCATCGAATCAGCCCTAGAACTTCAGGCCGCCCTCGCGCGCGCCTTCGGCGAACGCGGCGACCCGGCCGTGATAGAGGTATCCGCCCCGGTCGAACACGACGGATTCGACGCCCGCCGCCTTCGCCCGTGCGGCCAGTAGCTTGCCAGCCTCGCGACCGAGCACCTTCTTGTCGGTCTCGGCGTCCTCGCGGACCTTCCGCAGCTCGGGGTCGAGCGTCGACACGCCCAGAAGGACGCGGCCTTCGAGGTCGTCGACGATCTGCCCCTGCATGTTCTTGTGGGACCGGTGGACGACCAGACGCGGCCGATCCGCGGTCCCCGAAATCCGCTTGCGTACTCTGCGGTGCCGTCGCTGGAGCCGACGGGCGCGCTCCCGGATGCTTCGGTTGTTGCTCGCCATGATCGTCTCCTCCGACTACACGCCGGTCTTGCCCGCCTTGCGGCGGACGTGTTCACCCTGATAGCGGATGCCCTTGCCCTTGTACGGCTCCGGCGGCCTGACCGAGCGGATCTCCGCGGCGGCCTGGCCGACCCTCTGCTTGTCGGCGCCCTCCACGACGATCACGGTGGGGCTGGGCGTCGATATCGAGACGCCCTCCGGCTCCGGGTACTCGACCTGATGCGAGTAGCCTACCGTCAGCACCAGGTTGCTCCCCCTCTTGTCCGCGCGGTAGCCCACGCCTTGCAACTCGAGGCTCTTCTGGAACCCCTCGCTGACACCGCGGACCATGTTGGCAACGAGCGCGCGCATGAGCCCATGGAACGCGCGGTCCGCCTGGGTCTCGGTCGCGCGCGTGAAGCGCACCTCGCCGTCGTCCACCTCGACGGCCACCTCGGGGCGCATTCGCTGCTCCAGCTCGCCCTTCGGGCCCTTTACGCGGACCACGCCATCCTCGACCGACACGCTGACTCCCGAAGGAATCGCGATGGGCATCTTTCCGATTCGCGACATTGGCTCGACCCCTACCAGACCAGGGCCATGACTTCGCCGCCGACGTTTTCGGCGCGCGCCTGCTTGTCGGACATCACGCCACGTGACGTCGAGACGATCGCGATGCCCATCCCGGCGCGAACCGGCTTGAGGTCCGAGACGCCCGCGTAACGGCGCCGTCCGGGCCTGGACACGCGCTCGATGTTGCGGATGACGGGGCGGTCCTCGAAGTACTTGAGGTAGAGCCGCAGCACGCCGTGCCGGCCGTCATCGAGTTGCTTGAAGTCGTGGATGAAGTGGTTGTCCCGCAGGATGCGCGCGACCTCCGACTTCAGCTTGGACACCGGCACGTCCACCCTCTTGTGCCCCGCACGCGATGCGTTGCGGATGCGGGAGAGCATGTCGGCGATGGGATCCGTCATCATGGCGGATTGCAGCTCCTATAGTATCCGGCCGTTCGCCGGACTTGTAGGAAACGGAGCGGACCTTGTCCGCGTTGGTTGCCTGCTACCCGACCTCCCGTCCCGGGTTCAGCGGGAGGGAGGTGAAGGGTTCTTGTCCTACCAGCTGGCCTTGCGGACGCCGGGAATCTCTCCGGCGAGCGCCTGCTCCCGGAAGCAGATCCGGCACAGCCCGAACTTGCGCAGAAACGCGCGCGGGCGCCCGCACCGGTTGCACCGGTTGTAGGCGCGCGCCGAGAACTTCGGCTTGCGCCGCGACTTCTGTACGAGGGCCTTCCGTGCCATCCTAGTCCTCCTCTGGCCCCGGGATGGCCTCGCCGGACACCACGACCGGCGTCTCACCCCGGAACGGGAAGCCCATCTCGCGCAAGAGCGCCAGGGCCTCATCATCCTTGTCGGTCGTGGTCACGATCACGATGTCCATGCCGTGCACCTCGACCACGTCATCGTAGTCGATCTCGGGAAAGATCATCTGCTCCCGGACGCCTACGGAGTAATTTCCGCGACCGTCGAACGCGCGTGTGTTCAGCCCGCGGAAGTCACGCACACGAGGAATCACCACGTTGATCAGGCGGTCCAGGAACTCGTACATCCGCTCCCGGCGCAGGGTCACCTTCACGCCCACGGGCATGCCGTCGCGCAGCCCGAAGTTCGAAATCGACTTGCGCGCGCGCGTCACGACCGGTCGCTGCCCCGTGATCGTCTGGAGCTCCTCGACGACCGAATCCAACAGCTTGGGATTCCGCGACGCCTCGCCCAATCCGACGTTCAGGACGATCTTCTCCAGCGCCGGGACCTGGAACGGGTTGTCGAACCCGAACTGCTCCGTCAGGCGCTGCCGAACGCGATTCTCGTAGTGCTGCTTCAGTCTCGGCTTCATGGTCCTATCCGCCGGCCCCTGGAGGCCCGCTTCAGCTCGACTTCGGGATCGGGTTGCCGCTCTTCACCGACACCCGCTCCTTGTCCCGACCGCTGCCCTGACTGCGCACGCGGGTCGGGTCCCCCGTCGAGGGATCGATCAGCATGACGTTGGACGCGTGGATCGGTGCCTCGAAGGTGATCCGCCCGCCCTCGTCGTTGCCCGTCGGCCGCTGGTGGCGTATGCGCTGATTCACGCCTTCCACGACCACGCGATTCTCCTTCGTGAGCACGCGCAGGACGGTGCCTTCCTGGCCGCGGTGGTTGCCGCTGATCACGCGCACGCGATCGCCGCGACGGACGTGCACCTTCTGCCGTCCACCGGTCTTCTTGCCGCGCGTCGCGCGGCGGGTCCTCATGCCTGGCATCTATCCTGTCTCCCTCTTCACCCCGCTCAGATCACTTCGGGCGCGAGCGATACGATCTTCATGAAGCGGCGCTCACGCAGCTCCCGGCCGACGGGGCCGAAGATGCGCGTCGCGCGCGGCTCGCCCGCGTCGTTGATGATCACCGCGGCGTTGTCGTCGAAGCGGATGTAGCTACCATCCCGACGACGGGTTTCCTTGGACGTACGCACCACGACGGCCCGCGCCACCTCGCCCTTCTTCACCGTCCCGTTCGGCAGGGCATCCTTGACCGCCACGACGATGATGTCCCCCACGCGCGCGTAGCGCCGCTTGGAGCCGCCGAGAACCCGAATGCACTTGGCCTTCTTGGCGCCGGAGTTGTCGGCGATGCGGAGCATCGATTCCTGCTGGATCATGGCCCGCTCCCTCTAGCGTGCGCGCTCGAGGATCTCGGACACGCGCCAACGCTTGGTCCGGGACAGCGGCCGCGTCTCGACGATGCGGACGATGTCCCCCGCCCGCGCGTCGTTCGCCTCGTCGTGCGCGTGATACTTCTTCGTGCGCGTGATCATCTTGCCGTACAACGGGTGCGCGGTGCGCCGCTCCACGGCCACCACGACCGTCTTGTCCATGCGGTCGCTCACCACCGTCCCCTGCCGCACCTTGCGGCGGGCTCGCTCGGTCTGCTCCATCGTGTCCTCAGCCATTGGCCGTTTCCCGCTCCCGCAGCACCGTCTTCAGCCGTGCAACATCGCGCCGCAATGCGCGAAAATCTGACGGCCGCTCGATGGACTGCGACGCGGAGCGGAAGCGCAGCCGGAACAGCGCCTCACGCTTTTCTTCGATGAGTCCCGCGATCTCATCGTCGTCCAGATCGCGGATTTCCTCCGCCTTCATCCTTCGCCTCCCTCGGAGCGCGAGATGATCTTCGTCTTCACCGGCAGCTTGGCCGACGCGAGCTGCAGCGCCCGCCGAGCCGTCGTCTCGTCCACGCCCTCCATCTCGAACATCACGCGTCCGGGCTTCACGACGGCCACCCACATCTCGGGGTTGCCCTTCCCCTTCCCCATGCGGGTCTCCGCCGGCTTCTTGGTCACCGGCTTGTCGGGAAAGATGCGGATCCAGACCTTCCCGCCACGCTTGATGTGGCGGGTCATGGCCACACGCGCCGCCTCGATCTGCCGGTTGGTGATCCAGCCCGGCTCGATCGTCTGCAAGCCCCACTCACCGAACGCGACGTAGTTGCCCCGACGCGCGAGTCCGCGCATGCGGCCCTTGAACTGCTTCCGGTATTTGATCCGCTTGGGAGCAAGCATCCGAGCGTCTTCCTTGTCTCGCCGTCAGGCGCGGTCGCTGGAGTACGTCCGGCCGCGCCGGTCCTCGACGACCTCGCCTTTGAAGATCCAGACCTTCACGCCGATCGTGCCGTACGTGGTCTTCGCCGTGGAGGTCGCGTAATCGATGTCCGCGCGCAGCGTGTGAAGCGGCACGCGCCCTTCCTTGTAGCCCTCGGTCCGCGCGATCTCGGCGCCCTGCAGCCGACCGCCGCACTGGATCTTGATCCCCTCCGCGCCCGATCGCATAGCGGACTGCACCGCGCGCTTCATGGCGCGGCGGAACGAGATGCGCTGCGTCAGCTGGTGCGCCACGTTGTCGGCGACGAGCTGCGCGTCGATCTCCGGGCGCTTGATCTCCTCGACGTTGATCGACACCTCGCTGTTCGTGAGGTGCGCGAGCTCGTCGCGGAGCTTGTCCACCTCGGCGCCGCGCTTGCCGATCACCACGCCGGGCCGGCCCGTGTGGATGGTCACGATGATCTTCTGCGGTTTGCGCTCGATCGTGACCTCCGAGATGGCCGCGTGCGCCATGCGTCGATGCAGGTAGCGCCGGATCGTCTCGTCCTCGGAGAGGAGCGCGCCGAAGCTGCCGGACGTGAACCAGCGCGACTTCCACGGCTTCACGATTCCCAGCCGGAATCCCCGCGGGTGGACCTTCTGTCCCATACCTACGACCTCTCTCGTGTGATCGGTGCGCGCACGGGCCTACTCCCCCGCGTTGACGACGACGGTCACGTGGGCGAGCGGGCGCCGCCGTGGCGCCGCTCGGCCCATGGCCGCGGCGCGCCAGCGCCGCAACCGCGGTCCCTCGTTCACGAACGCCTCGGCCACGACCAGGTCATCCACGTCCAGCGACTCGCCCCCGATCGAGGCGCGATCCACTGCGTTGGCCACCGCGGACCGCAGCGTCTTGTCGACCATGCGCGCCGCACGCTTCTTCGAGTGCTGCAGGATCGCGTAGGCCTCGCCCACGCGCTTGCCCCGGATGAGGTCCGCGACGAGCCGCATCTTGCGCGGGCTCTGACGGACGTACCGGGCTGTCGCTCGTGCTTCCATGCTACTTCACCTTCGATCGCTTGTCGGCGAGCTTGCCGCCGTGCCCGCGGAAGAGGCGGGTGGGCGCGAACTCGCCGAGCTTGTGCCCGACCATGTTTTCGGTCACGTAGACCGGCACGTGCTTGTTGCCGTTGTGCACGGCGATCGTGTGGCCCACGAACTCCGGCGAGATCGTTGACGCGCGCGCCCAGGTCTTGACGACCTTCTTCTCGTTGCGCGCGTTCATCTTCTCCACCCGAAGGAGGAGCTTCTCGTCGATGTGCGGGCCCTTCTTGACGGATCTCGACATGATCGTGTCGCCTTACTTCGTCGCCTTGCCGCGCTTGCGGCCGCGTACGATGTAGCGGTTGGAAGCCTTGTTCCTCTTCCGCGTCTTCTTGCCCTCGCGCTTGCCCCAGGGGGTGACGGGCGGCCGGCCGCCCGACGCCTTCCCCTCGCCGCCGCCCAGGGGGTGGTCGACCGGGTTCATGGCGACGCCACGCACCTTGGGTCGGCGACCCCGCCAACGGGAAGCACCGGCCTTGCCCAGCACCTGGAGCTCGTGGTCCGAGTTGCCGACCTCGCCGATCGTGGCGATGCAGGTCAGGCGGACCATGCGGACCTCGGTCGACGGCAGCCTGAGCGTCCCGAAGTCGCCTTCCTTGGCCACGAGCTGCGCCCCGGTGCCCGCGGAGCGAACCATCTGTGCGCCCTTGCCCGGCTTCATCTCCACGCAGTGCACGACGGTGCCCAGCGGAACCTCGCCCAACGGCACGGCGTTGCCGATGCGGATGTCGGCGCCCGGCCCGGACATGATCTCGGCACCCTGCGCCAGGCCCTTCGGGTGCAGGATGTAGCGCTTCTCGCCGTCCGCGTAGTGGATGAGGGCGATGTTGGCGGACCGGTTCGGATCGTACTCGATCTCGGCCACGCGGCCCGGCACGCCGTGCTTCTCACGCTTGAAGTCGATGCGCCGGTAGCGTCGCTTCGCCCCGCCGCCTCGACGGCGCGTCGTGATGTGCCCGTGGTGGTTGCGCCCGCCCTTCTTCCGCAGCGATTCGGTGAGCGACTTCTCGGGCGTGTCCCGGGTGATGACGTCGCTCGCCCCGACCGATCGGAAGCGCTGACCGGGCGTGACCGGCTTGAATTTCTTGAGCGCCATCAGACCCCCTCGTACACGTCGATCGACTCACCGGCGGCGAGGCGCACGACGGCCTTCTTGAAGGCCGCGCGCTTGCCGGGAATGCGGCCCACGCGCCGCGCCTTACCGCGATAGTTCATGGTCCGAACGTCGACCACCGACACGCCGAACAGCGACTCGATGGCCTTCCGGATCTCGATCTTGTTGGCGTCCCGGCGCACGATGAAGACGTAGGCGTTCGCGCTGTCCTCGGTGCCCGAGAACTGGCCGCCGCCCATCAGCATCGTCTGCTCGGTGACGACCGGCCGGATGATCACGTCGCGCGCCTCAGCCATCGTTCGTCTCTTCCTCTGCCTCCGAGGCGTCCTCCTGGGCATCCGCCTCCGCGGCGGCGCCGGTAGCAGCGTCCGCGGCCACGTCCTCCGCGGCTCCCTCCATCTCGGCGACCGTATCCTCCGCGGCGGTGGCCTTGTCGGTCTTGGCCGGCTTCGCCTCGGCGGCCTCTTCGGCCTCGGCCGGCTTCTCCTTCTCGGCCTTGGCCGGCTGCGCCTTGGCGGCCCTCTTCTTCTTGGCCGGCTGCGCCGGCTTCGCGGCTTCCGCCTCGGGCACCGCATCCAGCGCGGCGGCTTCGATCAGCACGGCATCCGCCCACAGGACGTCGTAGGCCGACTCCTGCCCGAAGGCGACGACCTTCACCTGCGGGATGTTGCGCGCCGAGCGATGCACGATCGGCGCGTGGCCGTTGGTGAGGATCAGCGTCTTGCCCTCGACCCCCGCCCCCTCCAGCAGCGCGATGATCGCCTTGGTACGGGGCGCATCCAGCGCCAGCGATTCGAAGACGACGACCTGCCCGCTCTGCGCGCGCGCGTTGAGCGCCGAGCGCCGCGCTAGGCCGCGCACCTTGCGGGGCAGCTCCTCGCGGTGGTTGCGCGCGGAGGTCGGCCCGAACACGACGCCGCCGCCGCGCCACTGCGGCGCGCGGATCGTTCCCTGCCGGGCCCGCCCGGTCCCCTTCTGCCGCCAGGGCTTGCGGCTGCCTCCGCGCACCGCCGAGCGGTTGCGGGTCGACGCGTTGCCCTTGCGCTGGTTCGCCAGGTACGCCTTGGTGGCTTGCCAGAGAACGGCCTCGTGAACCGTACCGTCGAAGATCGACTCTGGCAGCGGCCGGGCCGCGCCCTTGGCCTTCTTGCCCTCCGCCGTAAAGACCGGTGCCTCGTACATCGGATCGCCTACGCCTCGCGAATGAACAGGACGCCGTTGCGCGAGCCCGGAAGCCCGCCGCGGATGAAGAGCAGATTGCGCTCGCCATCCACGCGCACGACGCGGCAATTCTTCTCCGTGTGCCGCACGTCGCCCATCTGGCCCGGCAGCTTCTTCCCCTTGATCACGCGGGACGGGTCGGTCCCGGGGCCCATGGAGCCCGGGATCCGGGACTTCGGGTGCCCGTGCGACGCCGGACGCCCGCGGAAGCCGTAACGCTTCACCACGCCCTGGAATCCGCGCCCGCGCGACGTGCCGGTGACCTTGACCCGGTCCCCCGCCTCGAACTGCTCCACCGTCAGCTCCTGGCCGGCCTCGTATTCGCCGGGCTCGGGCAGGCGGAACTCGCTGAGCGTCCGCGGCGCGGCCTCGAGTCCGGCCTTCGCGGCGTGGCCGGCTTCCGCCCGCGTCGTGCGCTTGGCCCGCTGCGCCCCGAAGCCGACCTGGATCGCGTCGTAGCCGTCCGTCTCGACGCTCTTGACCTGGACCACCGGGCACGGCCCGGCCTCGACTACCGTCACCGGGGTCAGCGTGCCTTCATCATCGAAGATCTGGGTCATGCCCAGCTTCTTGCCGATAATCGCCTTCATCATCCTAGTCGACCTTGATCTCGACATCGACGCCGGCCGGCAGATCGAGCTTGGTCAGCGCGTCCACCGTCTGCGGGCGCGAGTCCAGGATGTCGATGACGCGCTTGTGCGTCTTCAGCTCGAACTGGTCCCGGCTCTTCTTGTCGATGTGCGGCGACCGCAGCACCGTCCACCGCTGGATACGGGTCGGCAGCGGGATGGGCCCGCTCACCGTCGCGCCGGTCTTCTCGGCCGTGCGCACGATGTCGGACGCCGTCTGATCGATCACCGCGTGATCGAACGCCTTCAACCTGATCCGGATCTTCCCGCCTGCAGCCATTGCTCGTGTCCCGTTCCGGTCTCGTCGCTACTCGATGATGTCGGTGACGACGCCGGCGCCGACGGTGCGGCCGCCCTCGCGGATCGCGAAGCGCAGCTCCTTGTCCATGGCGATGGGCGTGATCAGCTCCACCTCCATCTGCACGTTGTCGCCCGGCATCACCATCTCCACTCCGTCCGGAAGCTGCACCGAGCCCGTCACGTCCGTCGTCCGGAAGTAGAACTGCGGACGATAGCCGTCGAAGAACGGCGTGTGTCGGCCGCCCTCTTCCTTCGTCAGCACGTACACCTCCGCCTTGTACTTCGTGTGCGGCGTGATCGAACCCGGCTTCGCCAGCACCTGCCCGCGCTCGATCTCGTCCTTGCCCACGCCCCGAAGCAGAAGCCCCGCGTTGTCTCCCGCGCGTCCCTCGTCCAGCAGCTTCCGGAACATCTCCACTCCGGTCACCACCGTCTTCTTGTCCTTGCCCATCCCGACGATCTCGACCTCGTCGCCCACCTT
>DATHRK010000086.1:0-2383 GCA_035465395.1 Longimicrobiales bacterium
GCGGGACGCGTTTGTGGAGGCCGGGGCGGCCAGCCTGAAATCCCGTCCCCGCGATGACCGGGACGCCCGGATCACGCAGCTTCAGGCGAAGCTGGGCGAGGTCACCATGGACAACGAGCTCCTGCAGGAGAAGATCGAGCGCATGGAGGTGGGCCGCCCTTTGGCCCGTCGGAGGTCGAAGCCATGAGCACCGTCTTCTCGACCTCCGGACACCGCCGTTACGGGCTCGCGCGCATTTGCCGTGTCTGGGGCATCGCCCGGGCGGGGATCTATCGTCACCGCCACGCCGCCAACCTGCCCGCGCCGCCGCGCCGTCGGCCGGGGCCGCAGGGCCCGATGCCGGACGCCGCGCTGGTGGCGGAGATCCGCGCTGTGCTCGCCTCGAGCCCCTTTCACGGCGAGGGCTATCGAAAGGTCTGGGCGCGGCTGCGCCACAAGGGTGTGCGGACCTCGAAGGAGCGCGTGCGCCGGCTGATGCGGGAGAACCGGCTCTCGGCGGGCACCGGCCGGGCGACGCCGCGCGGGCCGCGGGTTCATGACCGCACGATCATCCCTGACACGGTCGATCGCATGTGGGGTACCGACATGACGGCGACGGTCACGGTGCAGCATGGCCAGGTGGCGGTCTTCGTCGCCGTCGACCATTGCTCGGCCGAGTGCGTCGGGATCCACGCCGCGCTCAACGGCACCCGCCACGAAGCGCTCGAGCCCGTGCGCCAGGGGGTGAAGGCGCGCTTCGGGGCGATCGGAGAGGACGCGGCCTCCGAGCTCAGCCTGCGCCACGATCATGGGAGCCAGTACATGGCCCACGACTTCCAGCACGAGATCCGCTGGCTCGGCATCGCGTCGTCCCCGGCGTTCATCCGGGCACCGGAAGGCAACGGCTGCGCAGAGCGCTTCATTCGGACGCTCAAGGAGAACCTGCTCTGGGTCCGAACCTTCGAGACCGTCGAGGACCTCCGCCAGGCGCTGCTCGAGTTCCGGCGGACCTACAACGAGCATTGGCTGATCGAGCGCCACGGCCACCGCTCGCCGGCCCAGTTCAGACGCGACCAACTGGACAACCAGCCGATGGCCGCGTAGGCGCAAACCGATGTCTCACGAACCGGGGGCGGTACACGCGACCACTACAACACCGAGCGCCCGCACTCGACGCTCGGCTACCGCTCAGCGAAGGAGTTCCTGGCCGAAACCACCGCGCCGCCGCTTGAGCCTCTTGCGGGCTCCACGGCGGCGCTACCCGCAGCCCAGCACCCGGAGATTTCCAGTTCACGCCGGCCCTAATCCAAGGGAAATGTCAGCAAGACCGCCGAGGAGACGTCGCGAGCTTCATCGCGCTCGCCGGCCGCCGCGCCGGCATGCTCGGCGCCGCCCATCCGGTCGCGGGACAGGCGTTCGACCTGCCGCTCAGCCGCGAGGACATGGCCGAGTATCTGGGCCTGACCATCGAGACGGTCAGCCGCCAGGTCGGGCGCCTGAAAAAGGCCGGGCTGATCGAGCTCCAGAGCGCCCGGCGCGTGGTCGTGCTCGACTACGCGGCGCTGCTCGACGCGGCCGGCGACGACAGCGACGGCGGTCTCGACACCTGATCGGCCGCGTCGCCGATTGACCTGGATCAAGGCTCCCTTCAACCTCCGATGTGATTGATGCTGCGGCGGACCGGGCGACCGGTCCGCCCGTTCACTGCGATCGCGACGGAGAGGGGAATGGACACGGCGCTGAAACTGACCGCGCTCGGCGCGCTGGCGGTGTTCGCCGCGCTGGCGGCGAATTTCGGGCACGACCTGGCCTACCGGGTCCATGCCCTGCTGATCCTGGCGATCGCCGCCTTCATGTTCCTCCGCGTGATGACGGCGCCCGACCGGCAGCCGGTGCCCGAGGCGGCGGCCCCGACGGGCTACATGGACGACGTCGTGCGCGCCGGCGTGGTCGCGACCGCGTTCTGGGGCGTCGTCGGCTTTCTCGCCGGGGTCTGGATCGCGTTCCTGCTCGCCTATCCCGAGCTCAACTTCGACCTGCCCTGGACCAATTTCGGCCGGCTCCGGCCGCTGCACACCTCGGCTGTCATCTTCGCCTTCGGCGGCAACGCCCTTATCGCGACCTCGTTCTACGTGGTCCAGCGCACCACCGGCGCCCGGCTCTGGGGCGGCAGGCTGCCGTGGTTCGTGTTCTGGGGCTACCAGCTGTTCATCGTGCTGGCCGCCACCGGCTACCTGCTGGGCGCCACGCAGTCGAAGGAGTACGCCGAGCCCGAGTGGCACGTCGACCTGTGGCTCACGATCGTCTGGCTCGCCTATCTCGCGGTCTTCATGGGCACGCTGATCAAGCGGCGCGAGCCCCACATCTACGTCGCGAACTGGTTCTTCCTGTCGTTCATCGTGAC
>DATHRK010000087.1:0-28016 GCA_035465395.1 Longimicrobiales bacterium
GGCGCGGCCTCGGCCAGCGCCCCGCTCGCGCGGCGCTCCTCCGTTTCGGCGGCCGCCACCGCCGCCACCGCCTGCCCGACGCGGCCCGCCGCCTGGTCCCGCTCGGACTCCAGGGCGGCGCGGGACGGGAGCGCCGCGGCCAGCCCCGTCGCCTCGTGACGCAGCTCCGAGCGCCTGCGCCGAGCCAGATCCTGGGCGATGCGGAGGCGGTCGTAGCCCAGCACCTGGTTCAGGAAGCGGGCCCGCTCGGTCGGCCCGAAGCGCGCCAGGAAGTGGAGGTCGCGCTGGCCCGTGTAGTAGGTGTTGAAGAACTCTTCGCGGCTCATCCCGAGACGCCGCTCGAGGTACTCGGTGACCCCCCCGACTCCGCTGGCGACGGGGTCGGACCCGTCATCGACCCAGACATCGGCCGAGGCCAGCGACCGGCGCACGCGATAGCGCTGCAGGCCCAGCCGGAACCACAGCTCCGCCCGGACGCGGCTGCCGGTCACGGCATCGGCGTAGCGGATCGTGTCGTTCGTGCCGCGCGCCGCCGCGGCGCCGTAGATCGCCCACCCGATCGCCTCTACCAGAGACGTCTTGCCCGCGCCATTGGGGCCGATGATGGCGGTCACCCCGTCGTGGAACGCCACGTCGGCACGCGCGTGCTGACGGAAGTTCTCGAGTGTCAGCCGGTCGAGCCTCACGGCGCGCGTGCCCCTCCGCCGGGCCGGGGACGCTGGCTCACGCCACGTCCTCCTGGACCGCGCGGGTGAGGTAGGCCTCCGCGAGCCGTGCGAGGCGTGTGCGATCCAGGTCGGCGGCCGAGGGCTGCCAGTCGCGCAGAAAGCGGCCGACCTCCTCCTCGAGCGACAGCCGCCGCTCCGGCGCGACGGTCCCCGCGAGCGCCGTGGTCGCCTGCGCCGGCCTGCGCACGTCCAGATGGAAGTGCAGCGCGTGGGCGCGCAGGGCCCGCAGTCGGTCGTGGTCGAGCGCCCGCTGGAGGTCCCTCGGTACGTCGAGCGCGACGAGGCGCACGACCTTGCCGTCGATCCCGCCCCGGATGGCATCGACGCGCGCCTGGATGCGACCGTCCAGCTCCTCGGCGGAGACGTAGCCGCCGCCGTCGCCCCGGCCGCTGACGGTCGGCAGGTCCAGCACCGCCCGGGTCGGCACGCCGTGGAAACGCGCCCGTCGTTCGTCCGTGTCGAAAGTCAGAAACCCCTTCGGTTCTTCGGACTCGATCCAGATGTTGGTGCTGGTGAATTCGGTGGAGCCCGCGTACCAGGCGTTCGGCGCGAGCTCGGTCGCGACGTGGTAATGACCCAGCGCGATGTAGGTCCACCGCTCGGGCCGGAGCTCCTCGAGCCCCAGCTCGATGCCGCCGTAGCCCACGCCGCGGCGGATCTTCTGCGCGTGCGGTCCACCCACGACGGTCGCGTGCATGAGCAGGACGTTGTGGGCCGCGGTGGGGTCCGGCTCCAGCTGAAACGGCTCCCCCGCGGCCAGCGCCGCGTACGGGACGCACAGGACGGCGACGGCCTCGCCCCCGCAGACGACGCGGACCGTCTCGGGCTGCCTGCCGTCGGCCACGTGCACGCCTGGAATCTCCGCGAACAGGCGCAGGATGCTGCCGGTCTCCGATGAGCGCGGCGCGTCGTGGTTGCCGGAGATCACCACGATCTCCGCCTCCGGCAGCGCGGCGCGCAGGCGCAGGAACTGGCGGAACGCGTCGGTGATCGCGGCGTTGGGCGGTCGCACGGAATGGAACACATCGCCCGCCACCAGGACCAGATCCGGCGCCTCGCGGATGGCGCCGTCGACCGCCGCGGCGAACGCCTCCGCCACGTCCCGCTCGCGCTGGTTCCGTCCGCTCCCGTCGAGGCGGTGGTAGGCCCGGTAGCCGAGGTGCGGATCGGCCACGTGGGCGATCTTCAACGGCGCCTCACGCTCAGGAGTAGCCCCGGGCGGGAATGCCGATGATCTGGCCCGTCACGCCGGAGGCCCCGCGACCTATCAGGAACGCGACGACGTCGGCGACCTGCTCCCGCGACACCCAATCGACCGACTCGGGGTCGGACACCGAACGGCGATTTTCCTCGGTGTCCACCATGCCCGGCGCGACGGCGTTGGCGCGGACGCCGTGCTCCGCCTCCTCCAGCGCCAGCGTCCGCGTGAACGCCACGACGGCCGCCTTCGCCGCCGCGTAGGCGCTCTGGCCCGCGACCGGCCGGTCGGTCGCCTTGGATGCGAAGCTCACCACCGAGCCTTCCGACTCGCGCAGTGCGGGGAGGGCGGCGTGGCTCATCGCGTAGACCGTCGTCGCGTTGCGTTCCAGCTCGCGCGTCCAGTCCTCGAGTCGCGCGTCGGCGACCGCCACCGCTCCGGGGAAGCCGCCGGCGGCATTGATCAGCGCGTCGATCCGTCCGAACCGGGCGAGCGCCGCCTCGACGACGCGCCGCGCGCCCTCCGGGCGCGACAGGTCGGCCGCAACCGACTCCACGTCGCCGCGGGCACGCAACTCCTCGGCGAGCCCCTCGACCACGGATGAGATGTCGGCCACGACCACGCGGGCGCCCCGCGCGAGGAGCGCCTCGGCGACGGCGAAGCCGACCTGGCCCCTGCCGCCGACCCCGGTGACGATGGCCACCCTGTCCTGCAGTTCCACGCGTAGCTCCAGTCGTCGTCGATTGTCGAACACGCCCGCGAAGGCGGCGATCACCGCCGCGCCCAGCAGGCTGGACCCGAGGGGCGCCGAGGGGATCAGCCAGGCGGCGGCCGCCAGCCCGCCGAGTGCGGACCCAAGCAGGATCGCGGCCACCCCCGGCAGGGACGTGGGGCGCGGCGCCGGTGCCCCCGTCGCCCGCGCGGCGCGGCGCGCGACAGCCTCGGCCGTCGTCAGCGCGGTGGCGAGGGCGGCCGTCGCGTAGGTGGGCTCGGCGACCAACAGCACCGCCGCGAGCAGACGCCCCCAGAGTGCGTTGCCGAACGCCGGGAACAGCTGCAGGACTTCCGCGAACAGGGCGGCCGCCGCGAAGGCGATGACGACCCCGGTCCAGCGCGAGCGGAGCACGGAAGGGGACACGGCGCGACCCGCGTGCACCCAGACCGCCGCGGCGGCCGCGCCCGCGGAGATCGCAAGGAGGAAGGCCGCCGCGCGCAACAGACCGTTGCCGACTGCGAGCGATAGCGACGCCCCGATCAACGCGACGGCGCCCCACGAGACGCCGACCGCCAGCGCGCTCAAGGGGACGGGCCAGGGCCGGCGCTCGGTCACCGCGAATAGCGGCCGTACCCGCCGCGATAGTAGAGCAGCGGCGACCCTTCGCGGGCGTCGCCTCCGATCGCCTCCCCCACCACGATGCTGTGGTCCCCGCCGGGGTAGGTCGCCCAGATGCTGCATTCCACCCACGCCAGCGCGGCGTCGAGGATGGGCGCGCCGGTAGCCGCACGATGGAAGGGGACGCCACCGAACTTCTGGGGCGTGTTCCAGGTCGCGAAGCGTCGCGACAGCCGCTCCTGATCCTCCGACAGAACGTTCACGGCGAAGACCCCCGCCTCCAGGATGCGGTCGTGCGAGTCGGCCGTGTGGTCGATGCAGACCAGTACCAGCGCAGGATCGAGGGAGACCGACGCCACCGCGTTGGCCGTCAGGCCGCAGGGTTCACCGGACGCGGGGTCCGTCGCGGTGACGATCGTCACCCCGGTGATGAAGTGCCCGAGAATCCGTCGGAACTCCGCCGACTCCAGGTCCTCGGGAACGGGCGCGCGGCCCGAGGCCCGGGCGGCCCGGGCCTCGTCGACGCCGTTGTCGCTGGAAGGGTCGGACGACCGTTGCATCGCATTGCGTAGGGGTGCGGGCGGCGCCTACTCTTGTGTGCCGGCGCGGTATCCCGGGCGCCCCGTGGCGCGCGAGCGCCACGCCGAGCGAGCTGAACGGTCCACCACCTCCTGCATGCGGCCGCCAATACCACGAAAGCCAGAGGTCTCGCGCACCATTCGAGCGTCTCCGAGCGCCCTTGGCGCGCTCATTGTAATCCTCGCGTCCGGCTGCGACAACGTGAGCTGGGGGGGCGTCGACTTCGACGTCGTGCCGCCCCCGGAGCGCGCTCCCCAGGTCGCCGATGCCGACACCGTGGTGGAGCCGGTGCGGGACATCGAGCTGCCGACCGATCCGATCGTGTTCGTCGTCCACGGGGGCGACAGCGGCGTGCGCATGCGTCCCGTGGCGGCGGTGGGAGCCGACGGCTTCCAGGCCCTGTACGCGGACGACCTGCCCGAGGGCTACTGGCGTCGCTTCATCACCGAGCTCATGCGCCAGGGCAGCGAGTTCTCGCTCTATCACGAGGGACGGCGCGCCGGCACCCTCGTCCTCGAGGGGGCCGAGGTGGCCGCCGAGGACGGTTGCCCCGCGATCGCCACGGGTACGGGATCGGCGGAGCTCGCCGCGGGCGTGGCGCGCGACGGGGCGTTCCTGGCCCTGCCCGAAGGGACCTTGCCGCCGGCGCTGGATCCGGCGCCCGACTCGGCCGCGCGCGCCGCCCTGCGTGGGCGGAGCCGGCAGCTGGGTCCCATCCTCGCCGAGAGGCTCCTGCGCGCCCGCCGGGCGGGTCTGCCGAGCAACTGGCAGGCGGCGCTGGTGCAGGCGCAGATGTTCCCGACCCCCGAGGGCGCGCGCGGGCTCATCGCTACCCTGATGGTCGGAGACACCCTGGGGCCCGGCCTCGACGATCAGGGCTACGCGCTGTTCTTCCTGGCCAGTCCGTCCGCCGATCGCTCGGGCACCGGGCTCGACACCGTCTACACGGCCTTCGCGGACTACTCTGCGGGGGGGAAAGCGGCGCCCAAGGTGATCGACTACCTGGACTGGGACCGCGACGGTTGGCCGGCGTTCCTCGTGCAGGTCTTCGGCACCGTGGGCAGCCGCTTCGACATGCTCGCCCGGGGCGAGGATGGCGATTGGGAACGCGTTCCGGTCCTCTCCTGCGGGTTGTAGGCGCCCTCGCGGCCGGCGCCGCTTCGCCCGCTAGAAGATCTCCAGGTTGATGTACTTCCGCGGGTTCGCGCGCACGTCTTCCAGAAGCACGTTCAGGCTCTCGGTCGCGGCCTGAAGCCCAGCCGCCGCCCCGTTCAGGCTGTGGTACAAGGAGTCGTCGGCGCTGAGGAGTCCGAGCGTGCCTTCCCCGCGTTCGACCCGCGCCAGCACTTCCTGCACCGACGCGCTGGTCGCGCTGAGGTTGGCGGATGCCACGGTGAGCTGGGCGGTGAGCGAGTCCATGCGTGCGACCGCGGTGCGCAGCTCGGGACCGGACGTGGCGTCGCGCAGGTTCTCCGCGCTTGCCCGCATCGCCGCCGTCAGGGCGGTGAGATCCTCGCGTTGAGCCGACACGAGCGTGCGCGTCTCCACGATCAGGGAGCGCAGCTCGCTCACCGATTCGGTGAGGTCTTCCACGACCCTGTCCGAAACGAACCCTTCCGCGCGCATGAGGATGGAGTCGACCCGCGCGAGGCCCGCGGATCCCGGGTCCAGCAGGCCGCGGACGATGGTGCCGTCGATGGTCTCGCCGCCGTCGAGCATGTCGGCGGACGTGCCGGGCTCGAGGTCGGCCACCATCCCCCCCACCAGCCCGGCCGAGCGCAGATGCAGGCGCGAGTCGACGGGCACGTCGTACTGCCGCTCGAGCTCGATGCGGAGGCGCACCCCGCCCTCCGGCTCGATGTCGAAGTCGGTCACGCGCCCGACGTTCACCCCGAGCATGCGCACGGGATCGCCCTTGCGAAGCCCCCCGGCGTCGGGCAGCACGGCGTAGACATCGGCGCGGCCCCGGAAGGTGCCGGGATCGGTGAGCGTGATCAGGGTGACCAGCGCCGCGACCACCCCCACGATCGCGAAGAGTCCGACCCAGACCTCGCGCCGCGCCGGGCCGGGAGGAATCGAGCCCTCCAGGTTCTGCGGTCGTTCCTGCGCCATCACATTGCCTCCATCAGGGCGAGCGACTGGCGGGGGTCCTGGCTCAGGTATGCCTGCACCATGGGATCCTCGGTGTTCTTGAACTCCTCGGGCCGGCCGACGAACCGGATCGTCCCGTTCGTCAGCATGGCCACGTGGTCGGCGATCACGAGCGCCCCGTGCACGTCGTGGGTGACCAGGATCGAGGTCACGTCCAGCTCCTCGGCCAGACGCTCGATCAGCAGGTGGATGCTGGCTGCGTTGACCGGATCGAGCCCCGTGACGGGCTCGTCGTAGAGAAGGATCTCGGGCTCGCCCACGATCGCCCGCGCGAGCCCCACGCGCTTGCGCATCCCTCCCGAGAGCTCCGAGGGCAGCTTGGCGAGCACCTGCGCCGGATCCAGATTCACGTGTTCGAGCGAGCGGGCCACGCGAGCCAGCAGCTCGCTGCGGGGCATCGACTTGAGCCGGGCCTCCGCGATCCCCTGGGACACGTTCTCGAAGACGTTCATCGAGTCGAAGAGGGCCGCGCCCTGGAACACGTATCCGACCCGCTGCCGGATCTCCTCGAGCGTGCCGTGGCCCGAGAAGTACACCGACTTCCCGTCGATCGTGACGTCCCCGCGGTCGGGCACGATGAGCCCGATGGTCGTCTTCAGGAGGACGCTCTTGCCGGTTCCGGACGGCCCGACCACCGCCATCGTCTCCCCGGTCTCGACGCGCAGGTGTACGCCCGTCAGGACCGGGGCGTCGAAGGCCTTGTGGATGTCGTGATACTCGACCATGTCAGCGACCCGTTCCGCGCATCAGTTGAGGAAGATCGGAGGCATGGAGGCATCTAGGATCAGCACCGCGAGCGTCATGAAGACGACCGCCGAAGTCGTCGCCTTGCCCACCCCCTCGGCGCCGCCCTTCGTCTCGAAGCCCATGTGCACGGCGATGAAGGGTATCCAGAAGCCGAAGGCGAGGGCCTTGGTGAGCGAGTACACCAGGTCCCACTTGTGCCAGTAGAGCTGGGCTCCGTAGAAGAACGAGCCGGACCCGAGCCCGATCGTCAGGTTCGCCGCGACCATGCCGGTGAACACGCCGACGACGTTGGCGATCGCGACCAGGACCGGCACGACGAGGAGGCCCGCCGCAACGCGCGGGGCGGCAAGCACGACCACCGGGTCCCGGCCGAGCGAGTGCAACGCGTCGATCTGCTCCGACACCTTCATGGTGCCGAACTCGGCCGTGATGCGCGCGCCGACGCGGCCCACCATGACGATCGCGGTCATCACCGGGCCCAGTTCGAGCACGACGCTGGACGCCACCACGCTGCCGAGGATGTAGAGAGGGATCGCGCCGGTGAACTGGTAGCCCCCCTGCTGTGACGTCACTATGCCGCCGAGCATCGCGGTGACGATCACGATCGGGATCGACTGCACCCCCATCCACCAGATCTGATCCACGACCGCGCGCATGGGCACCCGGCCGCGCGCGAACGCCGTGACGATCCCCAAGAAGAGATACGTCATGCGCCCGGCGTGGCGCGCGACGTTCCCCACCGTCTGACCCCACGCGACCAGCCCCCGCGAAAGGATCCCGCCGTCCCGGCTCATCCGCTCCCTTGGCTGGTGTACGCGGGCCGTTCGGCCCGTCGAGGCCGGAATGTCACCCGGCCCCGGCGCCGGGACAAGCTTGCGGGAGCGGGGCGACCCGCCGTAGCGTTCTCGTGTCGTCCCGCGGCCGCAGCCGCGACCCGGGATGGCGATGGTGGCGGGGCCTTCGGCTTCGTCGCCCCAGGAACGCGGGCGGTGCCCATCGGAAGCCGGTGAGAATCCGGCGCGGCCCCGCCACTGTGAGAGGCCCCGGCACGAAGCCGGGCCCGGCCCGTTCAACGGCCACTGGAACCTCGGTTCCGGGAAGGCGAACGGTGACCGCCTCGAGCCAGGAGACCGGCACGCCCGCGCCCCGACGACGTCCTCCGTGGGAGAGGGCCGGGGTGTGGCGGCGCGCCCCTCGTGGGCTCCCGGCTCCCGGCCCGTCCCCGAAACATCGGGAGCGGGCTTTGTTCATCCGCGAAGCGATCGCTGCAACGGGCCGAGGCCGCCGCGCCGCATGGACGGCGGCGCTGGCGCTGTGCGCCCTCGCGGCGGCCGGGTGCGCGCCGGGCCAGGGGTCGCCCGACGATACCGCGGCGGGGGCGGCGGAGGCGGCCGACCCCACCCCGAAGCCGGCGCGTTCGACCGCCCCGGCCCCGTCGGTCGTGGACGATGGCGGTCGCGCCGTTTCGCTCGCGGCGCCCCCTCGGCGTATCGTCTCGCTCATCCCCGCGGTGACCGAGATGCTCATCGCGCTGGGGGCCGGCGACCGGCTGGTCGCCCGCACCGACTACGACACGAACCCCCTTCTGGACACCCTGCCGTCGGTGGGCGGAGGCCTGACGCCCGACATCGAGTGGCTGGTGCGCCGTCGGCCGGACCTCGTCATCGGCTGGACCGACGGTACCGCACGCACCGTGCTCGGGCGGCTGCGGGCGCTCGGCATAGGCGTCTACTCGGCGGACATCCAGTCCCTGGCCGACGCCGACGCGACCGTGCTGCGCCTGGGCGCTCTCCTCCGTCTGGACGATGAGGCGGAGGCCCTGGTCGCGCGCACCCGTCGGGGTCTGGACGACGTCCGGGATGCGGCGCGCGGCCTCCCTCGACCGCGCGTGCTGTACGTGCTGTCCGTGGACCCGCCGATGACGGCCGGGCCGGGCACGTTCTTGCACGAGATCATCGAGCTCGCGGGCGGCACCAACGTATTCGGCGACGCCGGGGCGCAGTGGCCGACGGTGAGCCTCGAAGCCGTGGTCGACCGGGAGCCCGATCTCCTCCTGGTGCCTGTCGGGGAGGAAGGTTTCGTACCCCTCGACCGGCTGGCTTCGCTGCCCGGCTGGACGAACCTGGCCGCCGTGCGGGCCGGACGCGTCCACCCGGTCGACGCCGACCGTTTCCACCGACCCGGACCGCACCTCGTGGATGTCGCACGCGAGCTGATGCGTATCTACTACCCGGGCCTGGAAGAATGAGACTGACGGCTCTCGGGCTCGTGCTGGTTGCCGCGGCCGTCCTAGCGGTCGGCGTCGGCTCCGCCGGGTTGCCGCTGTCGGAGGTCCTCGACGCCCTCCGCGGGGGCGCCGACCAGGCCACCCGGGTGATCGTCTGGGACCTCCGCCTGCCGCGCATCCTGCTCGCGGCCCTGGTCGGCGGCGCGCTCGCCCTCTCCGGGGCGGTGTTCCAGGCGCTGCTGCGCAATCCCCTGGCGGACCCCTACGTCCTCGGCGTGTCCGGCGGCGCCGCGGTCGGCGCCGTCCTCGCCCTGGCGCTGGGAGCCGACCACACGGCGTCCGCAGCCGTTCCGTTCGCCGCGCTTGCGGGCGCCCTCGGCGCCACCGCGCTGGTGTTCCGCATCGCCAGCGCGCCCGGCCGACCCCTGGACACCCGTGTGCTGCTGCTGGCGGGAGTGATCGCGGGCGCGTTCTTCAACGCGATCATTCTCCTGCTGCTCACGTTCGCAAGCGCGGAGACCTTTCGCTCTGCGATCTTCTGGATGATGGGCAGCCTCGCCGGCGCAGGGTGGCGGGCCCCGGCGATTCTCGCGGCCGTCGTGCTGCCCGTGTCGGTGGCGCTCCTGCTCCTCGCCCGCTCGCTCAACCTGCTCGCCATCGGCGAGGAGACCGCGCTCTTCCTCGGCACGCGAGTCGAGCGGGTCAAGGTCGCGGCGTACTTCCTGGCCTCGGTGCTGGTAGCCGGCTCGGTCGCGGCCGCCGGTGTGATCGGGTTCATAGGGCTGGTCGTGCCACACGCGCTGCGTCTCGCCTGGGGTGGCGACCACCGCCTCCTGCTACCCGCGTGCCTCCTCGCCGGGGGCGCCTTCCTCATCGCGGCCGACACCCTCGCGCGCGGCGTCACCGGCGCCATGGAGCTGCCGGTGGGCGTGGTGACCGCGCTGGTCGGCGTGCCCGTATTCGCGTTGCTCCTTCGGCGCAGCCTCGCGTGAAGGCGTCCGGGGAGTTCCGGGCGGAGGGTCTGGCGTACCGCTACCCGGACGCGACGCGCCACGCGCTCGCCGACGTCGACTTCTCGGCCCCTCCGGGCGAGCTCACCGCGGTGATCGGCCCCAACGGCAGCGGCAAGTCCACCCTCCTGCGACTCCTGCTGGGAACCGCCGCGCCGGAGTCCGGGACGGTGACCTTCGCGGGCGTAGCGCCTCGCGCCTGGCACCGTCGCGCGCTGGCCAGGCGCGTCGGGGTCGTGGCTCAAGCGGAGACGGTCGCGTTCCCGATGCGCGTCCGCGAGTACGTCGCGATGGGGCGCTATCCGCACCTGGGGTCCTGGGGGCGGCCGAGGAACGCCGACGACGATGCGATCCGCGCGGCCCTGGCACGCTGTGATATCGCGGACCTGCGAGATCGCGACCTGGCCACGCTGTCCGGGGGCGAGCGTCAGCGCGTCCGCATCGCTCGCGCCCTGGCGCAGGAGCCCGACGCCCTGGTGCTGGACGAGCCGACGGCCTCGCTCGACGTGCGGCACGAGATGGCGATCTTTCGCCTCCTGCGTACGCTCGCCGGCGAAGGGCGGACGGTCGTCCTGGTGACCCATTCGCTCAACCTTTCGGGCCGTTTCGCGGATCGCCTCCTGCTACTCGACGGCGGACGGGCGGCCGCTCAGGGCCCGCCCTCCAGGGTGCTCGCCGAGCCGGTCATCGCCCGCGTCTATCGCTGGCCCGTCCGTGTCACGCCCCATCCGGGGCCCGGCGAGGACGCCGGGGCCCCCCAGGTGGTGCCGCTGTTGATGCCCCCGAGAGTCCCGCGCGTCGACGCCCCGGACCCGACACCCTTCGACCCTGGAATGCCATGACGACCCGTCGCCCACGACCCGCGCTGTCCCTCGCCGCCGCGCTCGCCATCGCGTCCACGCCGCTCGTGGCACAGGAGCCGGACACGATCGTGTACCCGGTCGCGGGCGTCACGGCCACGGCGCTGCGCTCGCTGCAGCCGGCCGCTGCGGTGCCGCTGAGCGTGTCCGTGCTGAGCGGCGCGGACCTGCGGGCACGCGGAGTCCGCTCCCTCGCGGAAGCCCTCGACGACCTGCCGGGCATCACCGTCGTGGAGACCGGTTCCTTCGGGGGCACGACGTCGCTCTTCGTGCGCGGGGGCGAGAGCGATTACGTGCGGGTTCTGATCGACGGAGTGCCGGTCAACGCTCCGGGTGGCGGACTCGACCTGGCCCACCTCGGCACCGAGAACGTCGATCGGATCGAGGTGGTGCGGGGGCCCGGCAGCGTCCTGTACGGATCGGACGCCGTCGCCGCGGTAATCGAAGTGCACACGAGGTCCGGCGAGGGCCCGGCGCGCACCGAGGTTCGCGTGCGGGGCGGCAGCTTCGGCACGGTGGATCTGGCGGCGTCCGTCGCGGGCGCGAGCGGTCGGCTGTCCTACTCGGCCTCTGGCAGCAGCTTCGACACCGACGGCGCACTGGCCTTCAACAACGACTATCGCAACACCGAGGTCGGCGGGCGGCTGGATTTCGAGGCCGGCGCCGCCACCTCGCTCTCGCTTTCCGCGCGTCATTCGGACCACGACTTCCACTACCCGACCGACGGGACCGGCGCGCTGGTGGACCGGAACCAGTTCACGGCGGGCTCCCGTACGGTTCTGTCGTTGGACGCGCGGCGTGGATTCGGCGCCGCCCGCGCCGAGCTGAACCTGGGGCTCCACGACACCGACGGGGGGATCCGCGATGCGTTCGACGACGCCGAAGACAGCGAGTCGCTACGCACCGACGATCACGCCCGGCGCCTCGTGGCGGACGGCCGCGTCCACGTCGGCGTCGGGCGTCGGACGACGCTCACCCTGGGCGGCCTGGTCGAGAGCGAATCCCTGCGCACCAAGCTCGAATCGCAGAGCGCGTTCGGTCCCTTCGAAAGCGCGTCGGACGACGATCGGGGCACGCGCGCCGCCTACGCCCAGGTCATCGCGACGCCGGCGCCGCGCGTGTCCGTGACGGCCGGCGTCCGACACGAGGACAACGACGCCTTCGGCGGCTTCACGACCTGGCGCGCGGGCGCCGCCTGGACGCCCCTCGGAGGTCTCCGGCTGCGGGCGTCGGCGGGGACCGGCTTCAAGGAGCCGACGTTCTTCGAGAACTTCGCGGAGGGCGGCGTGCGGGGAAATCCGGATCTCGTGCCGGAGCAGTCGCGGAGCCGGGAGCTGGGCGTCGACCTGGCGACGACGGACCGTCGGGCATCGATCTCGTTCACCGCCTTCGACCAGCGCTTCACCGACCTGATCGACTTCACCTTCGCCCCGCCCCGGGAGGACGACCCGAACTACTTCAACATCGCCCGGGCTGACGCGCGCGGGCTCGAGGTCTCCGGCCGCGCGGCGCTCGGCGGCGGCGTAACGCTGGACGCCGACTACACCTGGCTGGACACCGAGGTGCTGGATCCCGGGTTCGACGCCACGCAGGATGCCCAGTTCGCCCCGGGCCGGCCGCTGCTGCGACGGCCGTCACACGCCTGGTCGGGCCGCCTCGCCTGGCGGTCCGGGGGCGCGACGACGCTCTCCCTGGAGGGCCGACGCGTGGGCGAGCGGGATGACCAGGACTTTCGCGACTTTCCAGCCCGCCGGGTGAAGCTCCCCGCCTTTTTCGTGCTCGATGCGGCCGCCGAGGTGCCGCTCCTGCGGCGCCGAGGCCGTCCCGGCCTCGCGGCCACGCTCCGCGTCGACAACCTGCTGGACGAGGACTATCGCAACCCGTTCGGCTTCGACGCCCGGGGGATCACCGTCCTGGCCGGCGTGCGCGCGTTCCTCGGCGGATGACGGGGGTTCGCTAGTCCGCCAGGTCCTCCAGGAGGGCCACGTAGCTCGCGTATCGCTCTGGGGTGACGGCGCCCGCCTCGACCGCCTCACGCACCGCGCATCCGGGCTCGTGCGTGTGCGAGCAGGAGCGCACGAAGCGGCACATCTCGAGGTGCGGTCGGAACTCCGGGAAGCAGACGTCCAGGCGATCCGCGTCGACTCCCCACAGCCCGAGTTCGCGGAGCCCGGGGGTGTCGGCCACGTAGGTGTCGTCCGGCAGCGCGAGGAGGCGGGCGGCGACCGTCGTGTGCCGGCCCTTGTTCACCGCCTCGCTGATCTCACCGACCTTCAGATCGAGGCCGGGCCAGAGCGCATTGAGGAGGCTGGACTTGCCCACGCCGGACGGGCCCGTGAGCACGCTGGTGCTGCCGCTCAGGAGAGCCTTCAGATCCGGCAACCCCCTACCATCGTGAGCGGAGACGCGCAGCACCCGATAGCCGATCCGGTCGTACCGAGCGAGAGCGTTTGCGTCGGCGCCGTCGAGGTCGGCCTTGTTGAGGATGAGCGCGGCGGGCAGCCGGTTGGCCTCGGCGAGAACCAGGAAACGGTCGATGAGCCGCGGGTTGGGTGTCGGCCGCTCGTGCGCGAAGACGACCGCGATCCGGTCGATGTTGGCGACGATGACCTTGGGACGGCGGCCGCGGCGGCTCGGATCGGACCGCGCCAGTTCCGAATGGCGAGGAACGACCTCCTCGATCGTCGCCCCGTCGTCTGCGGGGAGGCGGACGCGGACGCGGTCGCCGGCGACCACGGCGTCGCCGGTCCTGGTCTGGAGTTTCAGGCGCCCGCGCAACGAGGCGTCCACGGTGACGCCGTCCGCCAGCTCCACCGTGTAGACGCCCCCGCGCGCTAGCAAAACGAGGCCGGGAACCGTATCGGCCCCGGCCTCATCGTGTCCCTTCCGCCCCCCACCGGTACGGGCGCTCAACGCCCGCGCCAACGCCGATCGGGGAGCGCGCCCCTCAAGCGGCGAAGCTCTCCAGCGCGTCGCCCATTTCGCCCTCGCGCAGGCGGCGCAGGGCGCGGTCGCGGAGCTGTCGAATACGCTCGCGCGTCACGCCGAGCATGTTGCCGATCTCCTCGAGGGTGTGCTCGCGGCTCCCGTCCAGGCCGAAATAGAGGCGCAGGACCTTGGCGTCCCGCTCCTGGAGGGTCTCCAGAGCGCGGCCCACGTGCTCGCTCAGCATGCGGTCCTCGACCGCCTCTTCGGGCTCCGGCGCCTCGTCGACGACGAAGCGCTCCACGAGGTGGCTGTCCTCGGAGTCGCCGATCGGCGCGTCGAGGCGGATCTCCGAGGCGTTGAGCGTCTGCAGGTGCTCCACGACCTCGGGCGTCAGCTTCGCCGCTCGACCGATCTCCTCCGTGGTCGGCTCGCGTTTCAGCTCCTGCTTGAGGCGCTCGCGCTCGCGGAAGATGCGCGCGAGATCGCTCGCGCGGTTGAGCGGCACGCGCACCGCCCGCCCCTGGTTCGCCAGCGAGCTCAGGATCGCCTGGCGGATCCACCAGACCGCGTAGGAGATGAACTTTACGCCCTGGTCCGGATCGAACTTCCGCGCAGCCGTCACCAGCCCGACATTCCCTTCCTGGATCAGGTCCGTCAGCGCGACGCCGCGATTCTGGTACTTCTTGGCGACGCTGATGACGAATCGGAGGTTCGCTCGGACCAGCGCCTGGACCGCGTCCTCGTCGCCGCGCAACGCGCGGTGACCGAGCTCGATCTCCTGCTCCTTCGTGATCAGCTCGTGGCGGCTGACCTCTCGGAGGTACTGATCCAGAGCGTCGCGGTCGTCGACGGCGCCGAATGCGACGAGTCCGTCGCTCGGCCGACGCGAGCCCTTCTTGCCGATGTTCTTGGCCGGTGCGATCACAACTTCACCATCTCTTTCGAAAAACGAGGGGCACACGGCTGGCCGCCGTGGGCCCCCTCGGTATTGTCCCGATGCGTGCTTTTTGCGGGGTCCGATGTCCCTACGGAACGCCCACGTGCCGACTGTAACCCTCCGGAGTCGGCAAGGTTCCGGCCCCCACTTGCGCGCCGGAGGCGGTTGTATTAGGGGCCGGTGGAATCGGCGCTCGCGCCGAGCAGGACGGGGGGTTGCGACGGCGCGGAACGAGTCGGCGGTGCCACGCTGGGCGCCCCGCCGAAGACCTCCACCGGGCTCCGCCGCGTCGCCGCGGAGTCGGCGAGGAGGGAATCCAGGCTCGGCGGCGCGGGGCGCCCCGTGCCCTCTTCGAGCACCTGCCGGAGGCGCGCCACGGAGGCCTCCAGCTCCGCCAGCTCATCGGCGATGTCCTCGGCGCCGGCGCCGCGCCTCAGGCGGGCCACGATCCGGTCGGCCGCCGCCTGGAACTGCCGGAGGGTAGCGTCCACGGAGTACTGCTCCGGCATCCAGGCGACCGGCGGAGCGGTCTCGAGCAGGCGGTCGGTGACCCGCTCGGCGTCGCGTATCGTCGAGAAGAGCGCGTCGCCCTCCGCCTCGCGCGCCTCGGCGACGAGACCCTGCAGGCGGGCGAGGTTGCCGGCCAGGTCGAGCGTATCCGGCGCCAGGGTCACCGTCGCGGGGGAGGCGAAGCGGTCTTCGTCGGGCGCCGTTCCGCACGCGACCACCATCCACCCGCACCCGGCCACCGCCAGCCGGCGGCCCGCCCGGAGCCGGAAATGCGATCTGCGTGGGTGTGGCATGCGCGGCCTTCTCCGCTGGTTCGTCCGGGCTGCCTACCCCCTGCCCGGGGCTGTGTGCCGGGCCGCGTCGGGCCCGGGAGCCCCCTGAGCCGGAGGTCCCGCGGACCCCCGGGCTTGCTCGTGTCCCTGCGGGTGGAATAGCGTTCGGGATGGAGTGGACCTCGGCAGCCATCAGCGATCGTGGCCTCGTGCGGGAACGCAACGAGGACGCATTCCTCCGACTCGACCACGGCGTGTTCGCCGTCGCCGACGGCATGGGCGGCCATCCTGCCGGCGAGGTGGCGAGCCAGATCGCCGTCGCTCGCGTTCGCGACGCCGCCGAGGAGAGCGGTCGGCCCGCCGGCTGGCTCGGCGAGGCCGTGCGCTCGGCCAACCGCTCGATCCGCGAGCGCGCCGTGCGCGAGCCGGGCGAGGAGGGCATGGGCACCACCTTGAGCGTCCTGGAACTGGACGTGTCCGGCCGGGCCTCGATCGCCCATATCGGGGACTGCCGGGTCTACCTGTGGCGCGACGACGAGCTCCGGCGCCTGACACGGGACGACACGGCTCTACAGGAAGCCATAGAGTCCGGGCGCGTGGACCCCGCGCGCGAGCCCGGCCACCCGCTGGGCAGCGTGCTGACACGCGTCCTCGGGCTCGACGACGACGTCGAGCCTCACCTGGAGGATCTACAGGCGCGCGAGGGGGATCTGTTCCTCCTCTGTTCGGACGGGATCTGCGGGGTGCTTTCGGACGGGGAGATCGCCCACGCCCTGCGCGAGCATCCCGAGCCTGGCGAGGCGCTGGCGGAGCTCGTGGAAGAGGTCAACCAGCGCGGGGCTCCCGACAACGCCACCGCCGTCTCCGTGCGCGTGGTCCCTTCGACCGGCTGAGACTCCTCAGGGCGCCGGCAGGACCGGCCTGCCCGCCGCGATCCTCTCGCTCGCCTCCTCGCGTGACCAGGTGGCGATGTCCGCGAGCGCAGGCGGGGCAACGGTGACCCTTTTCCCGTAGGTGAAGAGCCGCAGGACGCGGGCGGACCGATACAGCTCCTCGGCGACCCGCGGCAGCCCGATCAGGCCGGTCCGGCCAGCCGAGCCGACGCGAATCACGCGCCCGTCGCGCATGCCTATCAGCAGGTCGAGCCCGAACATCCGCGCCTTGGAGGGATAGTCCAGGAAGGCCGCTCCGTCCTCCAGTCCGAGCTCGGTGGCAATGGCGTCTTCCACGCTCCGCTTGAGCGGGTTGTCCGACGCCAGCCATTCCGAGAGGTCGTCGACGCCTATGTCCGCAGCCACGACCTCGGCGGCGCGTTTCGGCAGCCGCCGCGCGCGCAGCGAAGCGGTCCACCTCGCCACTCGCTCGGAGCGTATCGAACCGCCCTCCTCGGACGCGCTTTCCAGCACGTGCAGCAGCTCCTCGTCGGTCCGCCCGACGAGATTCTCGGGGGAGACGAGGCCGGCACGCAGAGCCTCGGCGACGATCCGCTTGTAGAGGACGGTGGCCGCCCGCGCGGCATGGTGCCAGTAGACGTTGCGAAACATCTGGTACTTGGCGTACAGCAGCGACTCGAGCGCGGCCACCCCCTTCTCGTGCACGCCCAGCTCCAGGCGTCCGCTTTCCGGGTCGTGGAGAAGCACCATGGTGTGCAGCAGGCGGCTCACGTCGACCGCTGCGTAGGGCACGCCGCAGAAGAACGCGTCGCGCGTCAGGTACTCGATCTTGTCCAGATCGATGCTGCCGTTGACCAGGCCGGAGAGCGGGCTCGGGGACCGGCCGGCGATCAACGCCGCGATGCGGGCGGGCGCGTCCACGCCCAGGCCCTCCAGGGCCGCGGCTATGCCGGGGTCGTTCAGGAAGCGCGCGCCTACCTCCTCGTGGTCACCCACGCGGCGCAGATCCTCCAACTCCTCCAGCGCGTGCGAGAAGGGGAAGTGGCCGATGTCGTGGAGGAGGCACGCCAGGGGCACCAGCGCCGCGTCCTCCCGGGCCGCCTCGGGGAGGCTGGACCTGGCCAGCAGGCCGAGCGCGCGCCGCGCGAGGTGGTAAACGCCCAGCGCGTGGTCGAACCGGGTGTGGGTCGCTCCGGGGTAGACGAGATGCGCCAGGCCCAGCTGCCGGATGTAGCGCAAGCGCTGAAACGCCGGCGTATCCACCACTCGTGCGGCCAGCGGATCCAGGTGGATGGTGTCCCAGAGGGGATCCCGGACGGCGAACTCGCGGCCGGCGCGGTGTTCGTTCACTTCCTCACCGTAGCCGGTCGAGCGGGGCATGGACATGCCGGGGACGCGTGACGATCAGGGCGGCGCGCCCCGCGAGCTCAGGGGGCGCCGGGCCCTGCAGCCCGGACATCGGGCTCCACGTCGTCCTCGAAGGCCCGGAAGTTCTCGCGGAACATGGCGGCGAGCCGCGCCGCCTGGCGGTCGTAGGCATCGGGGTCCCGCCACGTCCCACGCGGCGCGAGAACTTCGGAGGGTACGCCCGGAACGGCTCGCGGAATCGACAGTCCGAACACGGGATCCTCGTGCCACTCGACGCCGTCCAGCGAACCGGCGAGCGCGGCGGCCACCATCGCGCGGGTGTAGGCCAGGTGCATCCGCGACCCCTCGCCGTGGGGGCCACCGGTCCAGCCGGTGTTCACGAGCCACGTCGCGACGCCGTGCGTCTCGATCCGCTCGCCGAGCAGCTTCGCGTAGGCGGACGGATGCAGCGGCAGGAACGGCGCACCGAAGCACGCGCTGAACGTCGCTTTCGGCTCCGTCACGCCCCGTTCGGTGCCCGCCACCTTGGCCGTGTAGCCCGACATGAAGTGGTACATGGCCTGGGCCGGCGTCAGCCGAGCGATCGGCGGCAGCACCCCGAACGCGTCCGCCGTCAGGAAGACCACGTTGCGCGGGTGTCCCCCCATCGCGTCCGGGATCGCCCCCTCGATGAAATCCAGCGGGTAGGAGGAGCGGGTGTTCTCGGTGAGCGAGCCGTCGTCGAAGTCGACGTCCCGCGTGGCCGGATCCACCACCACGTTCTCCAGGATCGCCCCGAACCGGCGGCTGGCGTCCCAGATGAGCGGCTCCCCTTCCCTGGAAAGCCGGATCACCTTGGCGTAGTTGCCACCCTCGAAGTTGAACACGCCGCGATCCGACCACCCGTGCTCGTCGTCTCCGATGAGTCGCCGGTCGGGGTCGGTGGACAGGGTGGTCTTGCCGGTGCCGGACAGGCCGAAGAACAGGGCGACGTCCCCGTCGGGGCCCTCGTTCGCCGAGCAGTGCATCGACAGCACGCCCTGCCGCGGCAGGAGGTAGTTCATCACGGTGAAGATCGATTTCTTGATCTCTCCCGCGTAACGCGTGCCCCCGACAAGGACGGTCCGCTCCCCGAAGTTGACCACCACGAACGTGGAGCTGCGCGTGCCGTGCCGCTCGGGGTCGGCCTGGAGGGTGGGCGCGTGGAGCACGGTCCAGCCGGTGCCCGCCAGGTCGCTCTGCTCGGCGGTCGGCGCGCGGAACATGTTGCGGACGAAGACCGAGTGCCACGCGCTGGGGGACACGACCCGGACGGGCAGGGCGTAGCGTGGGTCGGCGCCGCAGATGACGTCGCTCACGAACAGTTCCCGGCCGGCGAGGTGCTCTCGCGCCATCGCCCTCAGCGCGGCGTAGTGCTCGGGCGACATCGGGACGTTGACGTGCCCCCACCAGATTTCGTCCTCGGACGCGGGCTCCCGGACGGTGAACTTGTCGTTGGGCGACCGCCCCGTGTGTGGCGTGGTGATGCCGACGAAGGAGCCATGGCGCGTCAGGATCCCCTCCTCACGGCGCACGGCGCGCTCCAGCAGTTCCGCCGACGACAGGTCCACGTGGACCGCCTCCCGCGGAGCGATGCCGGGAAGTTCGGTTCCGTGGTCCAGTGTGGTCGCCATGTATCCTCTTCTTAATCGGCGGGAGCCGCCGGGCTGCTACGCTGCTGCGCGTCGACGACCGCGATCGCGGCCAGGTTCACGATCTCCGCCGCCTGACTCCCGCGCTGCAACACGTGCACCGGTCGCGCCATACCCAGCAGGATCGGTCCGATCGCCGCCACACCGCCCAGGCGCCACAGCAGCTTGTAGGAGATGTTGGCGGAGTCGAGATCGGGGAAGATCAGCACGTTCGCCGGCCGCCGCAACGCGCTGAACGGGTACGCGGCGAGAATGTCCGGCTCCACGGCGGTGTCGGCCTGCATCTCGCCGTCCACCATCAGCTCGGGCGCGCGCTCCCGTACGAGCGCCGTTGCACGAGCCACTCGGGCGCTGGCCGGGTGGCGAGCCGAGCCGAAGTTCGAGAAGGAGAGCATGGCCAGGCGGGGCTCCACGCCCAGGCGCCGAACGAAGCGGGCGGCCAGCGCGCGAACGGCCGGCGGAACTCATCCAGGTGGTCGGCTCTGCCCGCTTCCAGCACGCCGCTCTCGTCGACCAGCAGCACCCGCTCGGGATCGACTCCCAGCCGCAGATAGTGCTCTGCCGTCGCCGTGGCCGCGGCGCCAGCACCGGCAAACACCACCCGGACCTCGCCGATGGCTTTGCCCGCCAGCTCGAGGGCGTTGAGCAACGCGGCTCCGGTGATGATCGCCGTCCCGTGTTGGTCGTCGTGGAAGACGGGGATGTCGAGGGTGGCGCGCGGCGCGCGCTCGATCCGGAAGCACTCGGGAGCGCCGATGTCCTCCAGGTTGATTCCGCCCACGGTCGGCTGGAGCAGCGTGCAGAACCGTATGACGTCGTCAGGGTCCGCCGCATCGACCTCGAGGTCGAACACGTCGATGTCGGCGAACCGCTTGAACAACACGGCCTTCCCCTCCATCACCGGCTTGGAGGCAAGGGCGCCTAGGTTGCCCAGTCCGAGCACCGCGGTTCCGTTGGATACCACGGCAACCAGGTTGGCCCGGGCGGTGTACCGGAAGGCCGCCTCGGGATCCTCGGCGATGCGGCGACAGGGCTCGGCGACGCCCGGGCTGTAGGCGAGCGCCAGATCGCGCTGGGTGGCGACCGGCTTGGTGGGAGCGACCGCGATCTTGCCCGGTCGACCCTGTTCGTGATAGTCCAGCGCCGCCTCGGGGCGTGGCTTCATGGCGTTCGGCCGTCTCGGGGAGTGCTGTTCCGTGTCGATCGAAGGGTGGAAATGGCGCCAACCGCCGACAGCGTGCAATCCCGCGAGTTCCGCGCCGCGGTCGGCCGTGCGGCAGCGCTGGCGGCATTCTGCGCGATCGCCGCTGTGCCGGCCACGCTCGTCGGGCAGGAGCCCGCGCCCTGCGAAACCGGCCGGATTGCCCACGTGTTCATCGACAACCACTCCATCTTCGACACGTCGGATCCGGAGCTCGACGCCCGCTTTCGCTGGGCGTACCGGACCGCCAACGCGCTGCACGCCCGCACCGATGCGGAGGTGATTCGCCGCGAGCTCCAGTTCGCGGAGGGCGATTGCCTCGACCCGTTCCTGCTGGCCGAATCGGAGCGCTTGCTGCGGGATCTGGGCTTCCTCGCCTCGGTCGACGTGTTCTCCGTCCGGCAGCCGGACGGCACCCACCACGTCATCGTGAACACGCGCGACGAGTGGAGCACCAAGGTCGACATCCGCGCCGACTTCGATGAGGGCGGCGTGCTGCTGCGAGGCGCCAGACTGGCGGAGGACAACATCGGGGGCAGCGGCCACGCGGCGGGGGTGTTCTTCCGGCAGGATCCCGAGCTGGATTCGCGCGACTACGGGATCTCCTACTTCACGCCGCAGGCCTTCGGCACGCGCTGGGACCTCGGTGCGGAGGTGAGCCGCACGCGCATCGGCAGCAGCTTCGGTTACGGGTTCGCGTACCCGTTCGTCGGCGAGACGGGCCTGGTCGCGGCGGAGCACGGTCTGGGCTACGCGCAGTCCTTCTTCGGACTCCAGGTCGACGACACGGCCCGGGTGCTGATCCCCACCCGGTCGATCCGCGGCAGTGTGGGCGTCGGCAAGCGATTCGGTTCGCGCGGCAACCTGACGATCGCCGGCCTGGCGCTGCTCTGGGACGACCTGGAGTACCCCGCGGATCTCGGGCCGCTCCTGCTCTCCACCCCCGCCGGCGAGGCGACCCTGGCCGATTCCACGGTCGAGGCCGACGTGCGGGACCAGATGGGCGAGGTCGGGGCGGTCCGGCTGGCCGCCGTGTTCGGCCGGCGCAGCATCCGCTGGGTGCAGCGGCGAGGCTTCGACACGATGCGGGGGCTGCAGGACTTCGCGCTCGGTGCCGAGATTCAGTTCGCCGTCGGCCGGTCGATCAACATCCTTTCAGACGAAGACGACGTGATCTCCGCGGTGACCTTCTACGCGGGAGGCGGCGGGAACGACGCGCTGTTCGTTGCTCGGGCCCGAACGGACTTCCGCCGGCTCCTCTCGGGCCCCGCGGACGCTCCGGAGTTCGTGGACCTGCTGGCGGAAGGCGAGCTGCTGGGCTACCTCCAGACGGGTGTCGAGGATCGTCACACCCTGTTTTTCCGGGCAGCGGCCGAGGGGGGCTGGAACACCCTCACCCCCTTCCAGCTCACGCTCGGCAGCGAGGGCGGCCTGCGCGGCGTCTCCCGCGACCGGGCTCCCGGCGCACGCAGGGCCACGTTCCTGCTCGAGGACCGCATGTACTTCGGCTGGCCCTTCCGCGACGTCCTGGATGTGGGTGCCTCGGCGTTCGTCGAGGCGGGGCGGATGTGGGCCGGCGACGCCCCTTTCTGGCGCGACAGCGACTGGAACTACACGCTCGGCGCCGGCCTGCGGTTCGCCTTCCCCGCGGGGAGTCGCACGACCGTCCGCGTCGATTACGCGCACCCCTTCGGGCCCGACGCGGGCGGCGGCCGGGTGCTGATCGAGGTCATGGAGCCCTTCGGGGCCGATGCGCCGTTCGGCTCGCCTCAGCTTGCCCGCTCGCGGCGCACCGGGCTCGGCGGCGCCGTGTTCCGTTTCCGCAACTAGCGTTCGCCCATGGCCAGGCGAGGGGTCGACGTGCGCTACGCGAAGGAGATCCGGCGGGTCCTCGTACTGACGCTTCTTGCCAACCTCGGCGTCGTCATCGCCAAGCTGGTGGTCGGTCTGGCTGCGGGCTCCCTGGCCGTGCTCGCCGAGGCCGGCCACAGCGGCCTGGATGCCCTCAACAACGTCGTCGCGCTGGCGCTCGCGCGCGTCGCCTCGGCGGCCCCCGACGACGATCACCCCTACGGCCACGGCAAGTTCGAGACGCTGGGCGCGCTGGGGATCGTGGCGTTCCTGTCCGTCACGGTGTTCCGGCTCGTGGAAGGCGCCGTGCGACGCCTGGTGGAAGGCAGCCCGGGCCCCGACGTGGGATGGGTGCTCGTCATCGTCGTCGCGGCGTCTGCGCTCGTCAGCCTCGGCGTGTCAAGGTACGAGGCGCGACGCGGGCACGAGCTCGGAAGCGCGCTGCTCGTCGCGGACGCCGTGCACACCCGAACCGATGTGTGGGGATCGCTCGCCGTGCTCGCGGGCCTGGGCGTATCGGCGCTCGGCTACCCCGAGGCGGACGCGATCGTCGCTCTGCTGGTCGCGGGCATCATCGGCATCGCCGGTTATCGCGTGCTGCGATCCACCGTGCCCGTGCTGGTCGACGAACGAGCCGAGGACCCCGCTCTCCTGCGGCGGGTCGCCCTCCAGGTCGATGGCGTACGGGCCGCCTACGACGTGCGCTCGCGGGGCCGCCCCGGCGAGTCGTTCGCGGAACTCACCATCGCCGTCGACCCTTCACTGGACGTGGCGGCGGCGCATCGGATCGCCGACGAGGTGGAGGTGCGGGTGGGCGAAGAGATGCTCGCGCGCGAAGTGGTCGTGCACGTGGAGCCGGGTGGAGCCGCTGCCGTGGATCCGCGGGGCAGGGCGTGAGCGCCGGTCCGCGCCGCGGGGTTGCCGGCTGGCAGCCGGAGCCGGGGGCGGGCGGATGGCCCGTCGAGGCGATGGACGCGCCCGACGTCGACCCGGCGCTGCTGGCGGACTGCCTCGACCACCTCGCGCGCCTGACCGCGATGACCGGCGTCCGGCGTCGGATCGCCTCGGCCATCGCGCGCATCCGACCGGAAGCCACCGGTCTGAGCGTGGTCGACGTGGGCGCGGGTGGAGGCGACGTGGCCCGCTACCTGCTGCGGCGTCTCGGCGACCGGTTCGCGCTGGCGGTTTGCGTGGAACCCCACCGTGCCACGGCAGCGTGCATGAGCGCCCGCAGCGCTGCTGAGCCGCGGATCCGGGTGCTCCGCGGCGACGCCTTGTACCTTCCGCTCCCGGACGCTTCGGTGGACATCGCGATGATGAACATGGCCCTGCACCACTTGCCTCCCTCCCGGCAGCATCGTGCGCTCTCCGAGCTGGGGCGTGTGGCGCGAGAGCGCGTTCTGGTGACCGACCTCGCCGCCAACGCGCTCAACCGGATCGGTGCGCGGCTGCTCACCGCGACCCTCTGGCGCGGGAACCCGATCGTGCGCGCCGACGCCCCCGTGTCGGTGGAGCGCGGCTACACGCGGCCGGGACTCGCGGAGCTCGCCCGGGCGGCGGGGCTGCGCGAGGTACGCGTGCGCTCCCACTTCGGTCACCGGCTCGTGCTGACGGCGAGCCCGCCGTGATCCGTCCCGGCGCGCAGGCCCCCCGCTACGACCCCACCGCGCAGCGCGTGTCGCCGCCGGGCGCTTCGGCGCGTCCACGGCGTGCTGCACGCCACCTGGACGCCGACGTCATCGTCGTCGGCGGAGGACCCGCCGGCGCGGCCACCGCCATCGTGCTGGCACGCGCGGGCGTCGACGTGCTGGTGCTCGACCGAGCCACGTTTCCGCGCACCAAACCCTGCGGCGACTGCATCAGCCCGGGCGCCGAGCCGGTGCTGCGCCGCCTGGGCGCCTGGTCCGCGGCGTTGGCGCTCGGTCCCGCCAGGCTGTCCGGGTGGATGCTGTGTTCGCCGCGCGGCCGGCGGGTCCGGCTCCCCTTTCCGGGCGGCGCGCGCGGCCTGGCGGTGGACCGCGGCCCCCTCGACGCGGCTCTGATCGCACGCGCCCAGATGGAAGGAGCGCGTTTCTGGGCCGACGTGCACGTTGTGGACGTCGTGCGCCGCGGAGGGCGCGTCACGGGAGTCAGGGTGCGTGCCGGGAGGCCGCGCAGCGCACGCGCGCCCGCCGGCGACCACGCCGCAGGCGCCCGCGGGACGGCGTGCGAGGGGAGTCGCGACGCCATCCGCGAGCTGCGCGCCCGGTTCGTCGTGGGCGCCGACGGGCTGCGCTCGGCAGTCGCTTCCCGTCTCGGCGTCGTCCGGCGGGCGCCGCGTCTGCGCAAGGTCTCCTTCACGATGCGGGTTCCGGTCGTGCGAGCGGGCGCGGCGCCCGGGCGCGGTGGGAGCCGCCATCCGTGGGCGACAACGAACGGCTCCAGCGGTCCGCGGGGCCACCAGGTCGGGGAGCTCCGGCTGGGCCACGGCGCGGTCCTGGGTCTGGCACCGCTCAGCGATCACACGGCGGAAGGAGGGGTGGTGCACAACGTAACCCTGGTGCTGAGCGCGGGCAGGTTCGGCCGACCTCCGGCGAGCACGCGCCCGGCCTACGTGCGCCGCGCGGTGGAGGCCCTCGCGCCGGACACCCGTTTCGACTGGACCCGCGCCTCCCCACCGCTGGCGTCGGGCGCCTTCGACAGGCCGGTGCGGCCCGTGGCGGGCCCGGGATGGGCGCTCGTGGGCGACGCGGCGGGATACTACGACCCCTTCACGGGCCAGGGCATATACCAGGCGCTGCGGGGAGGAGAGCTGCTCGGCGCGCTGCTCGCCGAGACGCTCGCCGGGGGGGAGTCCGCGATGGGGCCGTGGTGGCGCCGCTGGTCGGTCGCGCATCGCCGCCTGACCGCCGGGGCCAGGCGGGTCCAGCGCCTGATCGAGCTCGCGCTGGGTCGGCCCGCCCGGTGCGAGATCGCGCTGGCGATCCTCGCGCGCTGGCCCGGACTCCAACGCACCCTGGCCGGCATCACCGCCGACCTGCTCCCCGCCCGTGCGCTCCTGCACCCCCGCGCGTCGAGAGCCGTGCCCGGGACGCCGATACGCGCTGCGGCAAACGGCTCCCGCGCGACTCCCGAGTCGATGTCGTGATTACCGTCGACGAGCGCGTCATCGCAGCGGACCCGGACCTCGCCTTCCGTGTCGCGGCGGACGTGGAGAGGTGGCCGGAGATCCTCCCGCACTATCGCTACGTTCGCTTCCTGGAGCGCGACGGGTTCGGACAGGGCGTCGTGGAGATGGCCGCCTGGAGGAACTTCGCCGGGCCGCTACGCTATCCCACGTGGTGGGTTTCGGAGATGCGCTGCGACGCCGACGCCAGGCGCGTCTACTATCGCCACATCCGTGGCATCACCTCGGGGATGGACGTGGTCTGGGAGCTCAACGCGCGCGCCGGCGGCACGCACGCGCGCATCGTACACGAATGGGGCGGACCCTCCTGGCCGCTCATCGGTGCCCTGGCCGCCAACGCGGTCATCGGTCCCGTCTTCATCCACCACATCGCCTCCCGAACCCTTGCCGGAGTAGGCGCGGAGGCCGAGCGCCGGTGAACCGCAAGAACGGCGAATCGCACGATGTCGTGGTCACCGGGCTGGGTCCGATCACCGCCGTGGGGTCAGGGGTCGACGGGCTCTGGGAGGGGCTGCTCGCCATGGCCTCGCCGATCGACACCGTCGCCTCGTTCGACCCCTCCCCCTGGCGGACACGGATCGCCGCGGAGGTCCGGGGGTTCCGGGCCGGAGACCACATGGAGGAGCGTCTCGCGCGCCGCCTGGACCGCTACTCCAGGTTCGCAGTCGCCAGCGTCGGACTCGCGTTGCGCGACGCCGGCCTCGCCCCCGACGACGCCGATCCGGACCGCGTCGCCGTGCAGGTCGGGTCGGCGTTGGGGGGCGTTGCCCACGCCGAGCGGCAGGTCGTCGCGTTCCTGGAAGACGGCGTGCGCGCGGTCGATCCGCGCGTGGCGCTGCACACCTTCTGTGGCGCCGCGAGCTGCAACGCCGCGATTCACTTCGGATTCACGGGTCCCAACTCCACCAACGCCATGTCATGCGCTTCGGGCACCATCGCCATTGGCGATGCCTGGCGGCTCGTGCGTTCCGGCGAGGCGGATGTGGCGATCGCGGCCGGGATCGAGGCGCCGCTGTCCCCGCTGTCCTTCGGCGCGTTCGCGATCATCCGTGCGATGAGCACCCGCAACGAGGATCCGGCGCGGGCGTGCAGGCCGTTCGACAGCGACCGCGATGGCTTCGTCATGGGGGAGGGCGCGTGCGCTCTCGTGCTGGAGCGGGCGGATCACGCCGCCGCGCGGGGGGCGCGCGTGTACGGGGAGGTGTGCGGCTACGGGGTCACCAACGACGCGCACCACATGACCGCGCCCAGGCCGGACGGCGCGCAGGCCGCCCGCGCGATCACGCGCGCGCTCCACAGTGCGGGAATGGAAGCTTCCGACGTGGACCTGGTGAGCGCGCACGGCTCCTCCACGCCGCACAACGCCTCCACCGAGACGCTCGCGATCCGCAGTGCGCTGGGCTCGCACGCAGACCGCGTCGCGGTGTTCGGCACGAAGCCCTTTCACGGCCACGCGCTCGGGGCATCGGGTGCGAACGAGGCCGCCATCACCCTGCTGGCGATGGCGCGGGGCTGGATTCCGCCTACGTTGAACCTCGAGCAGCCGGATCCGGCCTGCGATCTGGACTACGTCGCCGGAGAAGGACGCCCGACGCGCGGCGGCGTCGCGGTCTCGAACTCGTTCGGGTTCGGCGGCATCAACGCCGCCATCGCGCTGCGGGGGCGCTGAGCCTTACGGCTCAGGGCCAGCCGAGGTCGACGTAGTACCGCGTGTCCTCGCCGCTCACGGCGGACAACCGGATGACCCGACCCAGGGAGCGGAAGGAGACGCCACCACCCGTGCCCCGGTGCCAGCCTCCCGCCGACTCGCCATCGACCCACACCCGGCCGACGTCGACCAGGCCGAAGACGCCGACCCTGCCCCGCAGGAGCAGCTCCAGGTCGAACAGAGGCACTCCCAACTCGACCGTGCCGAAAGCCGCCGTGTCGCCGCCGTAGCGGAAGGTTCTGAAGCCGCGTAGCGAGCGGAGCCCGCCCACGTAGGCGGCCTCGTGGAAGGGGAAGCCGCCCCAGACGCGCTGCCCCCCGAAACGCACGCCCAACTCCGGACCGTGGGCGCCGGGAACGCGCAGGCGCGCCCGCGTGATGAAATGAGCCTCCCCGAAGGCCTCGTCGACGTCCCAGACGGCGGGCGCCCAGGACCCCCCCGCCGTCGATACGAGCCGGAATCGGGAGTCCTCGAAATCTCCGATCGCCTCGCGCTCGTGCGCATCGTGGTCGGCCTCCTCGGCCTCCGCCAATTCCGAGACGTCCACCTCCGCCGCCTCGAAGTCCTCCGGGGTACCCGCATCGTCGGCCTCGACGGGGGCCGCGCCGCTCGAGCTCCAGCCGAAGGACACCTCGCCCTCGAGCCCCGCCGCCCCGAACGTGCCGGCGCCCAGGCTGTC
>DATHRK010000088.1:0-44702 GCA_035465395.1 Longimicrobiales bacterium
CCGCCGCCGGGTCGCCCGCCGGGCCTGCCGGAGGCTGAGGTGGCGCACCCGGTCCTGCTCGCCGCGATGCGCGCCCAGCCCGCCTTCGCCAGCCTCGTGGAGCGGATCCGATCCGGCTCCTCGCCGGTCGGAGCGACGGGCCTCGCCGGGTCGGCCCCGGCGCTCCTCGCAGCCGCTCTCGCAGAGCACGAGCCGCAACGGCTGGTGGTGGTGGTCGCGGCCAGTCCGCCGCACGCCGAGGCCGTGGAAGCGGACCTCCACGCGATCCTGGACGAGGAACGCGCCCGCCTGTACGCCCAGCGGGAAACTCTGCCGTACGAGGCGGGCGAGCACCATCTCGAGGTGAGCGGGCTCCGCGTGGAAGCGCTGGAGGCGCTCCTCTCCGGCCGCGTGCGGGTGCTCGTGACGACGCCGCGCGCGCTGCAGGAGCTGTCCGATCTCCCCGCGAGCCTGGAAGACCTGCGGGTCCGCATCGCGAGCGGGGACGCTCTGACGCCGCAGGCCCTCGCCGGGAGGCTCGAGGAGCTCGGATTCGAGCGCGAGTCCGTGGTCCAGGGGGTCGGCGAGTACGCCCTGCGGGGTGGCCTCGTGGACCTCTTCGGCTTCGGCACCCCGGAGCCCGTGCGGGTCGAGTTCTGGGGCGACGAGGTGGCGTCGATTCGCAGCTTCGACGTGCTGGACCAGCGCTCCACGGCCACCCTCGCGCGCGTCGACGTGCTGCCGGTCGACGTTTCCGCGGCGCCGGGACGCGCCGGCCCCGATGTCCGGCGGTCGCTGCTCGACGTCCTTCCCGCGGCGTCGCTCGTCGTCTCGCTTCCGGGGGTCGACCCCGCCGAGACGTTCCGCTCGACGTGGGGCGAGGTGCTCGCGCTCCACGAGTCGGAGCACAGGCGTGGCGGCACGCCGGAGGCGCCCGACCGGCTCTTTCTGCCGCCCGACACCGCGCTCCAGCGGCTCGCCTCGTTTCCGACCGTCGCCGTGGACGAGGCCGCGTCCGACTCGGAGGGCGCGTCGGACGTGCGCTTTCGCGTGCGCCGTCCGGAGGCGATCGAGCGCGACATGGACCGGCTCGCGGTGCTCCTGCGGCAGGGCGCGGCGCGCGGCGAGAGGACGTTGATCCTCTGCGACAACGCCGGGCAGCTGCAGCGGCTGGAGGACCTGCTGGGCGGTCCCGGTGGACTGCCCGAGGGCACGGTGCTCGCGCTGGGGACCGTGGACGCGGGGTTCGTGCTGGAAGGCGCCGAGCCCCCGCTGCGCATCCTCACCGATCACGAGGTCTTCCGCCGCGACCGCAGGGTGCGACGGGCGCGTCGCTTCCGGGGCGCGCTGGCGCTCGAGAGCCTCGCGCAACTCGAAGAGGGCGACTACGTGGTCCACCTGGACCACGGGATCGGTCGTTTCCGGGGCATGGAGCGGGTCACGGTCGGGGACCGCGAGATCGAGTCGCTCGCGATCGAGTACGCCGGAGGCGAGGTCCTGCGCCTCCCGGTGTACCGGCTGGACCTCATCGAGCGCTGGCGTCCGGACGCCGACGAGGGCGAGGCGCCCCGGGTCCACAAGATCGGCGGACGCGCCTGGAAGGGAATGAAGCGGCGCACCGAGCAGGCCATCCAGGAGATGGCCAGCGAGCTGCTCGAGCTCTACGCAGCGCGGGCCGCGGCAAAGGGGCACGCGTTCCCCCCTGACACGCGTTGGCAGCGCGAGATGGAGTCGGCGTTCCTCTACGAGGACACGCCGGACCAGCGGCAGGCGACGATCGACGTCAAGGAGGACATGCAGACGCCCCGCCCCATGGACCGCCTCCTGTGCGGCGATGTGGGCTACGGCAAGACGGAAGTCGCGGTGCGCGCGGCGTTCAAGGCCGTGCAGGACGGTAAGCAAGTGGCGCTGCTGGCGCCGACCACGATCCTCGTGGAGCAGCACGCGCAGACGTTCGCGGCGCGGCTCGCCGACTATCCGGTGCGGGTGGAGGCCCTGTCGCGGTTCCGCACGCCGGCCGAGCAGAAGCAGCTGCTCGCGGCGCTCGCCGAAGGCTCGATCGACATCGTCATCGGCACCCATCGGCTGCTCCAGCCGGACGTGGTCTTCTCCGACCTGGGGCTGGTGATCGTCGACGAGGAGCAGCGCTTCGGTGTGCGGCACAAGGAGCGGTTGAAAGAGCGGAAGCGCGACGTGGACGTCCTGTCGATGACCGCCACCCCGATCCCCCGCACGCTGTCGATGGCGCTCGGCGGCCTGCGCGACCTCACCCTGATCCGGACCCCGCCGCGCGACCGGATGCCGGTGCTGACCCACGTCCTCCCGTGGCACGAGGAGGTGCTGGAAGACGCCATGCGCCGCGAGATGGACCGGGGCGGCCAGGCATTCGTGGTCCACAACCGGGTCGAGAGCATCGAGGAGGTGGCCGCCCGCGTCCGGCGACTCGTGCCCGGCGTGCCCCTCGCGGTCGCGCACGGGCAGATGGCCGGGCCCGAGCTGGAGGAGGCGATGCGCGCGTTCGTGTCGGGAGAGGCGCGCGTGCTGGTGTCCACCGCCATCATCGAGAACGGGCTCGACGTGCCCACGGCCAACACGCTGATCGTGCACGGCGCCGACCAGTTCGGGCTCGCCCAGCTGTACCAGCTGCGTGGACGCGTGGGACGCTCCCACCACCGCGCCTACTGCTATCTGGTGGTCCCGGACGGCGTCACCGAGGACGCCGAGCGTCGCCTGCGCATCCTGGAGCACTTCAGCGAACTGGGCAGCGGGTACGCGATCGCGATGAAGGACCTGGAGCTGCGCGGCGGCGGCAACATCCTGGGCGCCGACCAGTCCGGCTTCGTGCACGCGGTCGGCCTGGAGACGTACACCCGCTTGCTGGAGGATGCCGTGCGCGCGCTCACGCAGGATCCCGACGCGGTCCGGCACGGGCCGCCGGAAGTGGCCCTGGAAGGCTCCGCCTACATCCCGGACGCGTACGTCTCGGATCCCTCGCAGAAGCTCCACGTCTACCGCCGTCTGTCGCGCGTCGCCGACGCCGGCGAGGTCGCCGCCCTCGCCGAGGAGCTGACCGACCGGTTCGGCCCGCTCCCGCCGGAGGCGCGCCGGCTGCTGCTCGCCGCCCGGCTGCGGCTGGTCGGCCAGAAGCTGGGCGTCGAGCGGATCCTCCTGCGGCCCGACGAGGCGCGCGTCAACTGGTCGAAGGACGTCGTCCCGCGCATGGCTTCGCTTCAGGGCGCCTTCCGGGACCGACAGCTCGAGGTGGAAGTGCGGCGGGCCATGCCGCTGTCCCTGGTCCTTCGCCGTTACGGAGCCGAGCCACTCGCCGACACCCTCGCCGAGGCGCTGGACCTGCTTTCCCGACGTGGGGGAAAAGCCGCCTGAAGCTCGCACCCCGCTGGAACATGGGCGCGCCCCGGGGTACGTTCGGGCGCCCAAAATTCGAGATTTCCCGAAGGGAGCAACTCCGGATGACGAGGATTTTCGCCGCGACCGCCGTGCTTACCGGTGCGGTCGCGATCTCCGCGTGCGAGAGCGTGGGCCAGGCCCTCTCCTCGCACACCGACGTTCTCGCCCGCGCGGGCGGCCACGAGCTGTCGGTCGATGAGGCCTCGAGCCTGCTGATCGACAACCCCAACCTGCCCGCCCAGGCCGACGTCGTGGAGGCCCTGGCGAACATCTGGATCGACTACACGCTGCTCGCCGAGGCGGCCGTGGCCGACTCGACGCTGGCGAACGTATCGCTCGAGGGCGTGATCCAGCCGCAGCTCGACGCGATCGCCGTGCAGAAGCTGCGCGACGAAGTGATCCACCCGGACACCGTGCTCACCGAGGAGGAGCTGCGCGCCCGCTTCGAGGAGGAGCAGCCGGGCCTCGAGGTCCGCGCGCGTCACGTCCTCCTCCAGCTCGCTCCGGACGCGAGCCCGGAGGCCCGCGACAGCGTCGAAGCCCAGATCGAGGCCATCAGGGCCCGCGCGGCGTCCGGCGAGGACTTCGCCGCCCTCGCCGCCGAATACAGCCAGGATCCCGGCAGCGCACAGCGCGGCGGTGACCTGGGGTTCTTCAACCGCGACGCCATGGTCCCGGCCTTCGGGGAAGCGGCGTTCGCGCTTCAGCCCGGCGAGGTGAGCCCGGTGGTGCGCACCGACTTCGGCTATCACGTCATCAAGCTGGAGGAACGCCGCGAGCCGTCGTTCGAGGATCGCCGCGAGACGTTCGCGCAGTCCCTGAAGGCCAACATCCTGCTGGAGACCGAGCAGACGTACGTCGACAGCCTGATGGAGTCGCGCGAGATCGAGGTCCTGCCCGAGGCTCCGGATATCGTGCGCGAGCTGGCGCGCGAGCCGGGCGCCGACCTGAACGCGCGGCGACGGGCGCGAGCGCTCGTCACCTACCGCGGAGGTTCCTACACGGTCGGCGATCTGGCCGACCTGATGCAGCGCGTCTCGCCACGGCAGCTCACGCAGCTCGCCGGCGCCGGCGACGAGGACATGGAGACGATCCTGGAAGGTCAGGCGCAGAACAAGATCCTGATCGAAACCGCGCGCGCCGCGGGCCACGAGCCGACCGCAGCGGAGGCGGACAGCCTCCTGGACACGGCCCGGCGGATGACGGTCAACGCCACCCAGGCGATCGGCATCGACGCTTTGACGCCGGCGGAAGGCGAGGACACGCATGCGATGATCGACCGCGCGGTCATGGAAGCCCTGAACGAGACCGCCGCGGGCCGGCGCAACGTGCCGCAGTTCGGGGCGCTGTCGCACGCGCTTCGGGACGGCACGAACGCCCGCGTCTTCCTGCAGGCCGCCGACGAGGTGATCCGGCGCGCCACCGAGGGCCGCGCCGCCGCGAGCCCGGACAGCACCGCGCCGCAGGTCCCGCCCCAGGGCCAGCTGCCGACCGCGCCGCCGCCGGCCGGCCAGGGCGGCGGAACCGACCCGGAGGCGAGCGAGCAGGGCGACGACGGCCGCTGAGCCGGACGGGCTCGACGTTCCCGCGCCGTGTCCACGGCGCGGGAACCGACCCGCTCACCGTGCATACAACCGCGGGCCGGCGTTCTGCGCCGGCCCGACGCGCTGGGGGCCGCATCGGGGGAGGCGCGCCCACTCGATGGGCAGTGACCCCGCCGCGGACGGTGGTCCCCCGCGCCACGAACCCGGAACGAGAACGATGATGCCTCGCGTGACACGCTCCCTCCTTCTGCTGGCCACGCTCGCAAGCGCTCCGGCGGCCGCACAGGAGACCGACCAGCCGCCGCCCGACGAGCCGTCCCCGGATCAGCCGGCGCCCGCGTTGCCGGACCCCGCGGATCAGTTGCCCCAGACGCTCGACGGGATCGCGGCGGTGGTCGGCGACAGCATCATCCTGCGCAGTCAGATAGACGAGCAGCTCGTGGACATGGCGCGTGCCGGCCAGCAGCTCCCGACCGACCCGGTAGCCATCGATCGCCTGCGGGGTGAGGTGCTGTCCGGGCTGATCGACGAGCTGGCCCTCGTGCAGGCCGCGCTCCGTGACTCCGTGATCGTCTCCGAGGACCAGATCGGCGACCGCGTCGACGCGGAGATCGCGCGTGTCCAGGAGAGCTACGGTGCGCAGGGGGGCGCGGCCGCCATGCAGGCGGCGCTCCAGCGCGAAGGGCTCACGATGGACGAGTACCGGCAGATGCTCGCCGCGCGTTTCCGGAAACGCGAGACGATTTCGACGTACCTGCGCCAGCTCCGGCAGTTGCGCGGCTATCCCCGCGTCACCGAGCGCGACGTGCGGGAGGCCTACGAGGCGCGGCGCGAGCAGCTCGGCGAGCGGCCCGCGACCGTCGACTTCCGCCAGATCGTCCTCGCGCCCGAGCCCTCGGAGGCGGCGCGTGAGGAAGCCCTGGAGGAGATCCGGGGCATCCGCGACGAGCTGGCCGATGGCGGCGACTTCGCCGCGCTGGCACGCCGCCACTCGGACGACCCCGGCAGCCGCCAGCGGGACGGCTGCCTCGGCTGGTTCCGGCGAGGGGTGATGGTGAAGGAGTTCGAAGACGTGGCCTTCCGGCTCCGCTCGGGCCAGACCAGCGGCATCGTCGAGACGCCCTTCGGGTACCACATCATCAAGGTGGAGCGGGCGAAGGGCCCCGAGCGGTCGGCCTGTCACATTCTGGTTCGCCCCGAAGTGACCGACGAGGACCGGGCCCGCGCGGCCGCGCTGGCCGATTCGCTGGCGGCTGCGCTTCGGCAGGGCGGCGACCTGGACGAGGCGATCGAAGCCCACCACGACGCTTCCGAGGAGTCGCGCGTCGGTCCCTACCCGCGCAACATGCTCGAGCAGCAGCAGCCGGCCTACGCGCAGGCCCTTGCCGACGCGGCCGTCGGCGACGTCGTCGGCCCGATCGAGCTGGATGACGGGTCGGGAGGACGGAAGTTCGCCATCGTCGTGCTGACCGACATCAGCGAGGCCGGCGAGTTCTCCTTCGACGAAGCGGCGCCCACGCTGCGCCAGCAACTCCAGGACCAGCGCCTGTACGAAGAAGTGGTCGGCGAGCTGCGCGAGCGGATGTACGTCGACGTGCGCCTCTAGCACCCGACGGGCGTGAGCCGGCCGGCCATCGGGGTGACGCTGGGCGATCCCCGGGGCATCGGTCCCGAGGTCGCCGCGTCGGCCATCGACACCCACACGGGCGCGGCCCGCTGGGTCGTGTACGGTCCCGAGGGGACGCACTTCCGGGCGCCGGCCCACGCCGATGTCCGATTCGTTCCGATCGGCGAGTGGCGGCGCGACGGCGGCGAGGCGCTGGCCGGCGAGCTCGCCGGAGCCGCCATCCGGACCGCCGTGAGAGGCGCGCTGGCCGGCGACATCGACGCCCTCGTCACGGCCCCCATCGACAAGCACGCCATGCGGCTCGGCGGGTCGGCGCACGCGGGGCACACCGAGCTTCTCGCGGCGCTCACCGGGAGCGACGCGGTGGCGATGATGATGACCGCCGAACGGACCCGCCTCGGCGGCCCGCTGCGCGTCGTCCTCGCCACGACGCACATCGCGCTGGCCGAGGTGCCGGCCGCGCTCTCCCCTTCGCTGCTCGTCCAGCAGGCCCGCCTCACGCACGCGGCGTTGCGCGCGAGCTGGGCGATACCCCGACCCCGCCTGGCGCTGTGCGCGGTGAACCCGCACGCCTCGGACGGCGGGCTTTTCGGCGATGACGAGGCCCGGATCGTTGCGCCCGCGCTCGAGACGCTTGGGAGGCTGGACATCGAGGCGGCGGGCCCGATCCCCGCCGACACCGTGTTCGTGCGCGCGCTGCGCGGCGATTTCGACGCCGTGATCGCGCCCTACCACGACGTCGGCATGGCGGCGTTCAAGACGGCGAGCTTCGGCCTGGGCGTCAACGTCACGCTCGGTCTGCCGTTCCCGCGCACGTCTCCGGACCACGGGACCGCTATCGACATTGCCGGAAGGGGGGTCGCGGACCCAACTTCCATGTGCGAGGCGATCGGCCTCGCGGCCCGCCTGGCGACGCGGGGATGGGAGGTCGGGGGCGAAGCGGAATGATCCGGTTCGACAACGTAGTCAAGCGGTATGCCCGGGCGACCGCGCTGGACGGCGTGAGCTTCCAGCTCGGCAAGGGCGATTTTTGCTTCCTCACCGGCCACAGCGGCGCCGGGAAATCCACCGTGCTGCGACTGCTCCACATGGCGGAGCGGCCGACTTCGGGCGACGTGCGCGTGAGCGGCTACTCCGCGTCCAAGGTGCGCAGGCGCGACATCGCGCGTCTGCGCCGCAAGATCGGCTTCGTCTTCCAGGACTTCAGGCTGCTGCAGGACCGTACGGCCGCCCAGAACGTCGCCTTCGCGCTCGAGGTGACGGGCGCCCGGCGCTCCGACATCCGGCCCCGCGTGGCGAGGCTGCTGGGCCAGGTCGGACTGGCGACGAAATCGGGCGCGTTGCCCAGCGAGCTGTCCGGCGGCGAGCAACAGCGCGTGGCGGTCGCGCGGGCGCTCGCCAACGACCCCCTGGTGCTGCTCGCCGACGAGCCGACGGGCAACCTGGATGAGCGCGCGACCCGGGGCGTCTACGAGCTGTTCCGGGAGATCAGCGCCGCGGGGACGGCGGTGGTGTTCGCAACGCACGACCTGGAGCTCGTGCGCCGCGCCGCGTTCGCGCGCGTCCTGGAGCTCGACCACGGCCGGATCGTCTTCGACTCCGCCGAGCGGGGCGCCGCGTGATCCACGCCCTGCGCGAAGCCCTGGCGGCCTTCCGGCGGGCTCCTCTCCTGACCGCCCTCTCCGCGGCCATGATCGGCCTCTCGCTGCTCGTCGTCGGTCTCTTCGGGGTCGCCACGTGGAACGTCAGCCGGGTGCTGGACGAGGTCGAGTCGCGGGTCGAGATCGTCGCATACCTGAGGGACTCGGCCTCCCCGGCGGCCGTGACGGAGCTGCAGGAGGCGCTGGCCGAGCGGCTGGACGTCGGCGAGGTCTTCTACGTCTCGCGCGAGCAGGCGCTGCAGAACGCCCGCCGCGACATGTCCGAATTCGACTCGATCTTCGCGACGTTGGATGCGAACCCCCTGCCGGCCTCGCTCGAGATCCGCATGGTGCCCGAGTACCGCGACGCCGACGGCGTGCGCGGCGTCGCTGCCGCGGCCGGCGAATCGCCGATCGTCGAAGACGTCCGCTACGGCGCCGACTGGCTGGACAAGATCTTCCTTCTGCGCCGCGTGGCGGGTGCGGCCAGCATCGTCCTCGGCACCACCTTCGGGCTGGTCGCCGCGCTGATCATCGGCGCGGCCGTGCGCATCTCGATCTTCGCCCGCCGCGAGGAGATCGAAATCATGCACCTGGTGGGGGCGGCCGACCGCTTCATCCGCGGGCCGTTCCTCCTGGAGGGCCTGTTCACGGGCATCCTGGGAGGCGTCGCCGCGCTCGGGGCGACCTTCATCGTCTACCGCATTCTCTCCGGCCGCGTGGTCCAGCTCGCGTGGATCCCCCCCGATTGGGTGGCCGGCGGCCTCGTCGCCGGGGCCCTGCTGGGCATGGCGGCCAGCGCGTTCGCCGTGCGCCGCTACCTGCGGACCGCGTGATGGGCCGGCTCTGCTTCGCGGGGGCGCTCGGGCTCACCATCGCGGCGGCGATGCCCGCGTGCGCGGCGGCGCAGGCGGCGCGCGACATCCAGGAAAGCCGTCAGCGGCTGGAGCAGATCCGCGCGGAGCGGGAGCGGCTCCAGCGCGAGATGAGCGAACTGACGAACCAGGTGCAGAGCGCGACGCGCCGGGTCGCCAACATCGAGCGGCAGGTGGACGCGAGCGTGGCGGCGCTCCGGGAGATGGACTTCCAGACCGCGGCGTTGGCGGCGAGCGCCGAAGACATCGCCGGGGCGCTGGCGCGGACCCGCGACCAGCTCAAGGATCGCGAGGCGGTCCTGAACAACAGGCTGCGCACCATCTACAAGCGCGGCCCGCTGCACACCGCCCGGGTGCTGCTAGGGGCCCAGAGCTTCGCGGACCTGCTCACGCGCTACAAGTACCTCAAGCAGGTCGCGCTGGCCGAGCAGCTGCTGGTGAGCGAGGTGGCGAGCCTGGAATCCGACCTCGTGGCGCAGGAGCGCGAGCTGCGCCTCAGCCTGCGCGAGCTGGAGCGCCTGCGCAGCGACAAGATCGGCGAGGTGGCCCGGCTGGAGCGCCTCGAGGGGCAGGCGCAGAACGCACTCCAGGGCGCCCGGCAGCGCGAGCGGAACACGCGCTCCCGATTGGGCGAGCTCGAGGCCGATGAGCGCCAGCTCGCCAGCGCGATCGCGGAGCTGGAGCGACGCCGGCTGGAGGCCGAGAGGCGCGCGGCGATCGCGGGCGGCGCGGAGGGCGCCGGCTCCCTCGACCGCTCCGACCTGGGGTCGCTGGCGTGGCCGGTCGACGGATCGATCGTCTACCGCTTCGGACCCGAGCGCAGGGCCAACGGCGTCGTGTTGCGTTGGAACGGCGTGGGGATCGCGGCCCCGGCCGGCGCGCCGGTGCGGGCAGTGGAGGAAGGCACCGTCGTGCACGCCGGGCCTTTCGAGGGCTACGGCCCTTCGGTGTGGGTGAGCCACGGTGGCGGCTACTACACGCTCTACCTCTACCTCCGCAACATGGCCGTGCGGTCGGGAGACATCATCGCCAAGGGTCAGCTCCTGGGCACCGTGGGCGGCGAGAGCACGCCGGAGGGCGCGCACATCGAGTTCCAGGTTCGGGTGCCCGTGCGAGGCGGTGTGCCGGAGGCGGTCGACCCCCTGGCCTGGCTCAGCAGGCGGAGGTGACGGGCTCGCGGACGCTGGCGCCGATCGTGGGGCACCTTCGCGAGCGCGATGCGCTCGCGAAGGCGTACGTCGAAGGGCGGCTGCCGCACTCCCTCCTGCTCCACGGACCGCGCGGGGTGGGCAAGCAGCGCCTGGGCCTCTGGCTCGGACAGATGCTGATGTGCGAGGCTCCGTCGCCCTCCGGACCGTGCGAGGCCTGCCGCGCGTGCCTCCTCTCGCGCCGGCTGGAGCATCCCGACCTGCACTGGTTCTTCCCCCTGCCCCGGCCGAAGGGCGCCAGCGGAAACCGCCTCGCGTCGGCGCTGGAGGAGGCCCGCGCGGATCGCCTGGAAGAGGCCAGGATCGACCCCCTCGCGCCGCCCGACCGCAACGAGGTCACGGGCATCTACGTCGCGCAGGTCCACGCGATGAAACGCGCCGTCTTGGCCAGGCCGGCGATGGCGGCGCGACGCTTTCTCCTCGTGGGGGAGGCGCAGGCCATGGTGCCGCAGGAGGCCAGCCCGGAGGCCGCGAACGCGTTCCTGAAGCTGCTGGAGGAGCCGCCGCCCGACACCTGGGTCGTGCTGACCACCGCCAACCCCGACGCGTTGCTCCCCACGATCCGCTCGCGCGTGTCCGCGGTGCGTCTCGGGCCCGTGCCCGTGGCCGAAGTGACGGCGTTCCTGCGCGACCACGCGGGCGCTGGAGAGCAGGCCGCCGGGGTGGCCGGAGGGATGTCGGGCGGATCGATAGGCCGCGCCCTCGGAGTCCTCGCGGAAAGCGAGGGCGACGGCGGAGGCGCACGCCAGCGCGCGGCGCGCCTGGTGGACGCCGCGCTGGCCGACGCGGACGCGGACCGCTGGGCCGCCGCTCTCGCCATGCCGGTCGCGGGGTCGCGGGGCGAGTTCGCCGAGACGCTGGACCTGCTCGCGGGCTGGTTCCGCGACATCGCGGCGCACCGGGCGGCGGGTGCCGAGGCGGTCATCAACGCCGACCGCGCCGACCGCGTGCGCGCCTGGTCCGCCCAGGCTCCCCGGGCCGCGGAACGAGCCGCGGAGGCGCTGGAAGCCATCGACCGGGCGCTGGAATCGGCGCGCCGCAACGCCGACCCGCAGCTGGTGACGCTCGAGCTCCTCGACGAGCTCCATCGCACGGCGCGCTGACGCCGGACTACTGTTGCGGGCGGTAGGTCGCTAAATTCCGGGCCGTGTATACTTCCAACGCCCTCTCTCCCCGCATGGTCGACGTCGGCGACAAGGACGTCACGCAGCGCGTGGCGGTCGCCGAAGGCGCGCTGCGCATGGACGCGGCGACGCTCGACGCCATCGTGCGCGGAGACACCCCGAAGGGGGATCCGCTCGCGGTCGCGCGGGTCGCCGGCCTCCAGGGCGCGAAGCGCACGCCCGATCTGCTGCCGCTCTGCCACCCGCTGCCGCTCACGGCCGCGGACGTCGAGCTGTGGACGGACGAGGCGCTTCCGGGCGTGCGCGCCCGCGCGACCGTGCGCACGCGCGCCCGGACCGGGGTCGAGATGGAAGCGCTCACAGCCACCACCATCGCCTTGCTGACGGTCTACGACATGACCAAGGCGTTGGATCGGGGGATGCGACTCGAAGGGGTCCGATTGGTGCGCAAGGAAGGCGGCCGTTCCGGAACCTGGTCGGAGGCGGCGCCGTGATCGCCGACCGCCGATCCAACCCCTCCGGCGGATCCCCCGCCGGCTTTCGGGCCCGGGCCGCCGCCCTCGGGCGACGATTGGGGATCGACCTCGACCGGCCGGAGGCCGTTCGCCGCGCGGCGGCGATGGTAGGCGCGGTCGCGTTGGTGGCCCTCGCCAGCATGGGCAGCGGTCCGGACGCCGCGACCGCCGGCCGGAGCGCGCTCGCCCCGGCGGAAGTGCGCAGCCAGGTGCTCCGCGAGCTGGAGCTCGGCGAGCGGGCGGTCCTCGAAGACCGGATCGCGCGCCTGGACCGGATCATCAGCTACTCCTCGCGCTACGGCGTCCCGGCCGACCTGGCCACGGAGATCTACGATGCCGCGGTCGGCGAGGGCATCGATCCGGGGCTAGCGTTCGCGCTGGTACACGTGGAGAGCAGCTTCCGGCCGCGGGTGGTCAGCTCGATGGGAGCCGTGGGATTGACGCAGGTGCTACCGAGCACCGCGGTGGGGGTCGACCCCGGGCTCCGACGCGGCGATCTCTTCCGTCGGGGCACGAATCTGCGCGTCGGCCTCCGCTACCTGCGGGGGCTGATCGACCGCTACGATGGAGACCTGCGAATGGCGCTCCTGGCCTACAACCGGGGACCCACGCGGGTCGACTCGCTCCAGCGGCGGGGGGTGGATCCAGCCAACGGGTACGCGCGCGCGGTGCTGCGCTCCGCGGCGCCCTGAGAGACGCCGGGACCCGCCTCAAGCACGAGATCCCTACGCGCCTGCCGCCACCTTCAGCGTCTGACCCGGCTTGATGCGGCTGGAGCGCAGCGAATTCCAATCCCTCAGGTCCGACACACCGACGCGATAGCGGCGCGCGATGTCCCAGAGCGTGTCGCCCCTGCGCACGTCGTAGGTGGTCCATTCCGACGACGTCGCGGCCTCCCCTGCCGCCGTGTAGGCCGCGCTCGCCAGGGCGCCGGCGCGGCTCGCCGCCTCTGCACGGGCCACCGCGGCGCGGAAACCGTCGGCCGTCCCCGAAGGCAGCCGCACGGCCACCATGTCCCGACCTTGCGGCGTCTCGTCCCGGACGAGGTGCGCGTTCAGGTCGTCCACCAGCTCGAACGGCACGTCCGCCAGCTCGGCGACCGAGGCGAGCCGAACGCCACCCGGCACGAGCACTTCCTCGTAGGCGAGCGGGGCCTGGTAGCGCAGTCCGGAGAAGCCGTAGCGCTCGGGGTCCTTGCCGATGCGTGCGGCGGCGATCATCAGCGGCACGTAGTCGCGCGTCTCCTGCGGGAGCTCGTCCGCGATCAGCCAGAACGTCTCCTCGCTACCGGGACGGCCGCCGAAGCGCTCATGGAGGATCCGCCGGATCCGATTGTGCCCGCTGTTGTAGCCGGCCGCGGCGAGGTACCAGCTGCCGAAGTCCTCGTGCATGTCGGCGAGGTAGTCCAGTGCCGCCCGCGTGGAAGCGACCGGATCGCGCCGCTCGTCCACGGACCCGTCGACCTCCAGCCCGTAGCGCTTCCCCGTCTCCTCGATGAATTGCCACATCCCGACGGCGTTCGCCCGCGAATGCGCGCGGTTGGAGAAGCCGCTCTCGATCATGGCGAAGTAGAAGAGATCCTCGGGCATGCCACGCGCGCGCAGCTCCCTCCGGATCAGCGGCTCGTAGCGCGTCGACCGCTCGAGCCAGGCGCGCGTGTACTCGCGATTGCGGCCGGACAGGAAGTCCACCCAGAACTCGACGCGGTCGTCGGCGACGTTGGGAAGGTCCCAAGCGTGTTCGTCCGCGTCCGCTCCCGCCTCGGCGATGAGGTCGGCGGGGGTGGGGTCCTGCGTCGCCGAGCGCATGACGGCGGTCGCGACGAACACGCCTCCCACGACGGCGCCCATCCACGCCCCGAAGGGCGTCGCCTGGCCGATGAATCGCTTCAACGCGGCCTCACGGGTCAAGGGAGAAAAGCCGTTCAGCGGAGCCCGCGGGGTTCGCGGACCTGGTGGACTACCCTTCCCCGATCGACGCGGTTCCGTCCGCTGTCCGCCTCAGTCGGCCTCGGGTGACACCCGCAGGTAGTTGCCCAGGACGCGGTTCAGGGACTGGAGCAGCGCCATCGCGGCCGCTCGCGTCGGATCGGCACCCCGCAGCACGGCGCCGACGAGAGATCCGCCGTCCTCGGGGTCGTCGGTGGCGACCGCCACGACGACGAGGCTGTGATCGAACGCGCGCACCTCCTTGGCGCCGACGACGCGCGCCTTCAGCGCGTCGGCGGTCTTGCTCACCGCCTCCAGCGCGGCCACCGCGGCGGTACGCAGCTCGATCACGTAGCCGGATTCGTCGATGGCCTCGCCCTGGTAGGTCTCGCCGCGCCACTCCAGCTCGACCCGCACGCGCACCCTTCCCATGTCGTCCCGCGTCCGCACGACCGACATCAGGCGAACGCGCTTCTGCACGGACGGATCGGACTTCGACGGGGGGGTCAAGCGAACGCTCCGTCAGACATGGTAGTTCGGCGCTTCGCGGGTGATCACGACGTCGTGCGGGTGCGACTCCCGCAAGCCTCCTGCGGTGATCCGAACGTAATGCGCGCGGGACCGGAGCGCCTCGATGTCCGCACAGCCGCAGTAGCCCATGCCGCTCCTCAGACCACCTACGAGCTGGTAGACGACGTCCGCCATCGGGCCCTTGTAGGGCACCCGACCCTCGATGCCCTCCGGGACGAACTTCCTGGTGGGGGCCGAAGGGTCCTGGAAGTAGCGGTCGGCCGACCCCTCCTCCATGGCCGCGAGGGAGCCCATTCCGCGGACGATCTTGAAGCGTCGTCCCTCGAGCAGGAAGCTCTCGCCGGGGCTCTCATCGGTGCCGGCCAGAAGTGAGCCCATCATGACCGCGTGCGCCCCGGCCGCGATCGCCTTGACGATGTCGCCGGAGTACTTGATGCCCCCGTCGGCGATGATCGGCACCTCCTCGCTCACGCCCTCCACCGCCTCGCGGATGGCGGTGAACTGGGGCACGCCCACGCCGGTGACCACGCGGGTGGTGCAGATGCTCCCAGGACCGATGCCGACCTTCACGGCGTCGGCGCCGCGCTCCGCCAGCGCCCTGGCGCCGTCCGCCGTGCCGACGTTGCCCGCGATGATCTGGACCTCATCGAAGCGGCCGCGCGCCTTCTCGAGGGCGTCGAGCACGCCCTGGGAGTGCCCGTGCGCGGTATCGATCACGATCACATCCGCCCCCGCGCGCACGAGCTCGGCCGCGCGTTCCTGGTCGGCGGCCGACGCGCCGATCGCCGCGCCCACCCGGAGCCGCCCGTGATCGTCCTTGCAGGCGTGGGGGAACTGGCGCCGCTTGAAGATGTCCTTGACGGTGATGAGCCCGCGGAGCACGCCGTCGTCGTCGACGACCGGGAGCTTCTCGATGCGGTGCTCGTGCAGGATCCGCTCGGCGCCTTCGAGCGACGTGCCCACCGGAGCGGTCACGAGCCCCTCGGACGTCATCGCCGCCCCGATCGGCCGGTCGTCGATGGCTTCGAACTGCAGGTCCCTGTTGGTGATGATTCCCACCAGGCGTCCGTCGCCGTCCACGATCGGGACTCCGCTGATCGAGAAGCGAGCCATCAGGGCGGCCGCCTCGGCGAGCGTCGCGTCCTGGCCGAGCGTGATCGGGTCGAGGATCATGCCGCTTTCGGATCGCTTGACGCGGTCCACCTCGGCGGCCTGCTGCTCGACGGGCATGTTCTTGTGCACGATCCCGATGCCGCCCTCGCGCGCCATCGCGATCGCCATGCGCGATTCGGTCACCGTATCCATGGCCGCCGACACCAGCGGGATCGCCAGCTCGATGGCGCGCGTCAGGCGCGTGCGGACCGAGGTCGAGGTCGGATGCACCGCGGAGTGCGCGGGCACGAGGAGAATGTCGTCGAAGGTGAGCGCCTCGCCGAGGAAGCGCTCGTCGGGTGCGGTGGGTTCAGCCATGCTCTCCCCGTGGGGATACACGACGCCCGCGGCGGATGGCGCCCTCAGGGCGAGTCCTCACCGCGGGCGATGATCGACCGGCCGGGCGAATCGGGCGCGTGCCGCCCGGCGGGGGTGGCGGCAAGCTACCGGGGGCCCCGGGATGCGTCAAGCCGGCTCGGGGCGATCCTCGTCGTCGGCCAGCACCGGGCCCCGCGGCACGTCGACGCCGGCGTCGGGCGCCGCCTCCGACGGGCGCTCCGAAGAGCCCGCGACCTCCTCGATCGCGCCGTCGCCGCTGCCGGCGCCGTCACCCGGGGCGGAGCCGACTGCCTGTGGCCCTGTCGGCGGACCCAGCCCCTCTCCGATGCCCTCGACGAACCCGCGTCCGACCGAGGACACCTCATCCAGCACCTTCCCGGCCGCGCCGAAGACCTTCATGGTGCCGCTCATCACGCTGGGCACCACCGACCGCGCCCGCATCCGGTCTTCCAGGCGCTCGGCGAAGCTCTGCAGACCCGTCGGCGGAGCCGACGGCTCGCCGTAGCGCGACTCGACGAATTCGATGTAGTCGAGAATCTGGTACAGCTTGCCCTCGGGCAGGGCCTCCAGGCGCCGCAGGATGCGCTTGCGCAGGATCTCGTGCATGGCGTCAGCCTTCCGTGTCGCAGCGTGCGCGGGTGTACGCGCGCGGGTTTCGCTCGGCCCTCCCTACCCCGGAGTCGCCAGGGGATTCCCCCGCCGGCTCGAACGCCGCCGCGGCGGCCCCGGCGACCAGGGCCGGCAGATCGGCTCCGACGGCCGGGCCCCCACCGCCGTCGTCCAGGAACCACAGCGCTGCGGTGCCGTGCCGGTCGGCCAACAGGCACGCGCCGCGCGCGGGTCCCAGAAGATACAACGTCGTCGACAAAACATCCGCCTCCAGCGCCGACGGAGCGATCACGCTGACCGATGCTACGCCCCGCGCGGGGCGGTTCGTGCGCGGATCGATGATGTGCGCATAGCGGACGCCGTCGACCTCGAAGAAGCGCTCGTAGTCGCCAGACGTCGCGGTCGCGCTGCCGGGCGGCAGATGCAGGACCGCGGCCACCCGCTCGGCGTGCCGGGGGTCGCGGATGCCGATCGGCCAGGCAACCCCGGCGGGGGGATCCCCCAGTACGGCGACGCTGCCGCCCAGGTCCACCATGGCCCGGACCACGCCGGCCCGGGCCAGGACCTCCAGCGCCCGATCGACGGCGAACCCCTTCGCGATCGCGCCCAGGTCCACGCGCATGCCCGCGCGCTCGAGCCGTGCGGCGCGCGCGCCGACGGCCAGGCCGCCCTGACCCGCGAGCCGCGCCACCGAATCGAGCACCGCCTCCTCGGGCACGGCCCCGCGCTCCCGGTAGAAGCCCCAGGCGTCGACGACCGGGCCGAGCGTGACGTCGAAGGCGCCGCCGCTCGTGTCGCCCCATGCCAGCGCGGCACGCAGGACGTCGGCGGTCCACGCCGAGATGGGCGTGGGACGCGCCGACCCCGCGGACGCGTTGAGCCGGGAGATCTCGCTGTCGGGCCGGTAGTTGGACATCAACGAGTCGACGGCCTCCACCGCTGCCCGCGCCGAGCGGACCGCCGCCAGGGCCAACCCGGGGTCGGCGTGCTCGGCGGCGACCTCGAGCAGCGTGCCCATGACCGGCCAGGCACGGCGCACTTCGAGGGAACGGGGCTCCGAGCCGACGCCTGCGGCCGGCACGCCGGTCCGGGGCGGATCCGCCGGGGTTTGGCACGACCCCAGCAGCAGGACGCCGCAGACCCACCTGCGGGCGCGGACGTGCGCGGCGTGCCGGCGCGCTCCGGTAGGCACGATCCTGCCGGGTCCCGGCCGGGCTCGGATCAACGCGGGGGCGCCGCCGCGCGCGGCCCCGGGTCGCGAAACCACATCTCCCTGAGGGGCCACCCCACCAGCATCAGGAAGACCGCCGTCATGGTCACCGTGCCCGCGATCTGGAGCACGCCGAAGGCGGGCGACACGTAGCGGATGAGCCACGGCGACGCGGCGTCGGTGAGGACCGACAGGAATGCGGCGACGTAGACCCAGAGCTTGAGCGTCGAGCGCGCGGGCACGAGCGCGAACAGGTGGCACAGCACGAAGAAGAAGAACGCCTGGCCGAAGAGGTGGGGGTGCGTCGCGTCCAGCAGCTCGAGCGGGCTCTTTTCGAGCAGGTCGATGCCGTCACCACGGAGGTAGCGCGCCGCCCCGATCGGCGTCAGGCCCGTCCGCACCCAGTAGTTCAGCACCCCCACCGCCAACGCCACCGCCGCCACGAGAAGGAAGGCCGTGATCAGCACGCGGATGTGGAGCCCGGCGCGCCGGAGGGAGAAGCCCTGATAGGTGAAGAACTGCGTCACGGGAAGCTCGCGCGATGCCCGGCCGCCGCACGACGTGAGGCGGCCAACGTCCGCCTCAGCGCCCCGAAGCGGCCCGGCCGGTGGGTGGCCGGTCGGCGGCCCACGTCTCCACCACCGCGAGGACCTTCCGGACTCCGGCGTTCACCGACCGCACCGAGATGGTCGCGCCGCTCACGCTGATGATGTCGCGGTTGATGCGGATCGGGTCCGCCGACGACTTGCCTCGGTACTGGCCGAGGAAGCGTTTGTGGGCGACTTCGCCGCCGCGACTCTCGCGGTAGACCATGATGGCGGCATCCAGCACGCGGTTGTCGGGCGTCACGCCGACGAGGAAGGTGATCGGACGGTACTTCCCTCGCTCCTCGGTGATGACGCCGTAGCCCAGCAAGCGGGCGCCCTTCCAGACCTCCAGGATGTCGTACCGCGGCTCGTAGAGGCGCCGGCCGAGAGACGCCTCGAGCGCCGCGCGCTGTTCGGCCGTGGGGCGGAACGGTACCGTCGCTACGCGCCCGTACTCGCCGAAGACCTCCTCCAGCGCCTGTTCCGTCGTGAGGAGCACGCGGACGTCGGATTCGGCTTCGCGCGCGAACTGCGCGGCGAGCGGGGCCGGCACGGCGGGCGGAATCCCCACGGCCAGGCCGGCCGGCACGGCGAGCGCGCAGGCGAGGCGCCGGCACCTCCGACGGCGGCACCCTGGGGGCGTGCGCTTGATTGGAGCGTAGGCGTCCATCGACCGGACCTGGTTGAGAACGAATCTCATTCTATTCTACCGGTACGGCTCGCCGACCGGCAAGGCGGGCCGGGTCGAAGCGGGGGCCCCTACCCCGTCGCGCCCACATTTCCCAGATCGCCAGGCCCGCCATGGCCGCCGCCAGGAGCGGCTGGGCCACCAGCGCCGCGGATGCCGGAACGGCCCAGCCGGCCGCGCCGTAGGCCACGAGGAAAGGGCTCGCGGCCAGCACCCCGGCCCCGACGCCGTAGCCGACGAGGAGCCCGGTGCCGGCCCGGCGGGCGGCCCCGGAGCGCGCCATCACCGCGCCGAGGACCAGGAACGCGAGGGCGTACGTGGTGATGGCGAGCCAGGCGTCACCCAGGACCTCTTCGAACGACTTCGGGAAAAGCAGGACCGTCGCGGCCAGGTCGCCCTCGTTGCCCCGGTACCACTGCGCGATGGAGGTCGGGTCGATGCCGGTGCGGGCGGCCTGGTGCGCGGTGTGCGCCGAGGTACCGGCGGCCATGAACAGCAGCACGCCGGAGTAGAGCACGCGGTATCCGGTGCTCAGACGGTGCAGGGTCAGCATGCGATCTCCAGGCGACCGCTAGAAGTACGACGCCAGCGAGAAGAAGAGCCTCTGCTCCGCATCGCCGTACTCGCCGCTCGCCTCCTGGAACCAGTCCGTCAGGAGGTCCAGCTTGAAGACGGTCTCCTCCACGGGACGCCAGTTCAGACCCAGGGTGAGCCTGCGCTGGCGGGCGCCGTCGCTGTCCGAATCCAGGTCGATCTCCCCCCACCGACCCACCGCGGTGAACACCGAGCTCGGAAACATCGACACGAGCCCGTGGCCGAAGTGCACGTTCGCCTGGGCGTAGTAGCCGAACTGCGCGTCGGGCGTGCCGGCCGGCGCGTCGAACGTCGCCCAGGCGGCTTCGCCCAGCAGCTCCACGGGCCCGCGCGTCACGATCGCGTCGGCCGCCGCGATGGTCAGCTTCTCGTCGCCGTTCAGGCCGAGAGCGTCCCGGTCGGCCTGGTCGTCGGGCGCGTACACGCCGTGGTGCGCCGAAGCGCCGACCTCGACCCCCAGGATCGGGGAGAAGCCGATGCGACCCACCACCGATTTCTCGGCGTTGTTGTCGCTCTCCACGCTGCCACGCCCGTCGCGGAGCCGGGCCTCGGCGGGTCCGGTCAGAAGGCCGGCGTCGAAACCGTTCACGACGTACGCCTCGTAGGTCAGCACCGAGCTCTCTCCGGGATACGTCGATCCGAAGAAACCGACGCCCGCCTCCGAGAGCGTGGTGGGAATGATCTGGCGGTTGACGAGGGGCCGCTCGGTCAGGTCGTTGACCGGCGAGTCGTGGATCAGATTGAACTTGCCGAGCGGGGCCAGGAGGATGCCGCCTCGGAAGTTCAGCCACTCGGCGAAGGCGACGTCGAGCGCCGCGAACTCGACGGCGATCTCGTCGGCTCCGTGCTCGAACTCGAGCTCGGTGCCGAAGTGGATGCGGTCTGTGATCTCGGCGAAGATGAACGGGATCAGGCGGTGCTGGTCGAAGGTGAGCTCGTCGTTCTCCAGGCCGGCCTCCAGCTCCAGGTCCACGTACCCGCCGACGGCCGCGCCGCCGCCCTTCCATACGAACGGCCGGCCGTAGATTCCGGACACCGCGCGCTGTCGCGGATCCGGAACGGCCAGCCCGCGCTCTTCCCGCTCCATCGCCTCCGTCATCCGCCCCTCGAGCATCTCCCCCTGACGCGCCAGCAGGAGCTCGAGATCCTCGATGCGGCGCCGCAGCTCCTCCAGCTCGCTCGCCACGGTGTCGCGCGGCTCCTGCGCCGCCAGGCTCGCGCCGATGCCGGCGGGCAGGCCCCACACGGTGGCGAGGAGCAGCGCCGCCAGGGGCCGGCAACGTCGGACCGCTCGTCGTGCACGGCGCACCGGTCTCGCGGGACGGTCGGCCCCGGGGCCGATCCGCCCCCCGCGACGCCCTGGTTTGTCCCCGTGTCCCATATCCCTTCCGATCTAGTTGAGATTGATTCTCATTTCCGATTCGGAGGATTCTGGGGGCGGGAGGAGCGTGCGTCAAGCCTCATTGACCCCGCGCGACCGGCCGCCGTATGGTGACGTGCGCGGCGGGCCGGCACCGAGGCCCGCAAGAGCGACGCGGCCGTTCGCACCACGGTCGCCGGTGACCCACGCGCCGCCCCCTCGGCTGTCGGCCGCCGACGGCTCACGACGCCGCCGGGGGTGGCGCCTCCGACGAGGCGAAGATGGCGTTTCTGCCGCTGCGGGCGGTCCCGCTGCCGGGCGACACCGAGAAGGCCTACGACGCCTGGCTCGGTGGGATCGCCGACGCGCTGTCGGATCCGGCATGCGACAGGAACGAGCTGTGCCGGTCGGTTCTCACCGATCTCTACTTCCCGCACCATCGCGACACGGACCCGGCCGGACTGCCGCCGGGCGGTCGCGTCGCGCTGCTCCAGATGGACCCGCGCAACGTCACCCTCGAGCCCGAGTACTACCGGGACATCGACCCCGAGAAGTACGCCCCGGTGAAGCCCCTGTTGTGGCTCTGGGAGATGTTCGACAAGAGCCCGGCGGGAGAAAACATCCACCTGGGCGTGAAGTTTCGGAGAATCCTGGCCCGGCACGTGTTCCGGTCGTGCGGCAGGAACTTCAAGTGCTTCCACCACGTGAAGTTTTCCTTCGGCTACAACATGGACGTGGGAGACGGGGTGGTGATCCACCGGCACGTGCTGCTGGACGACCGCGGCGGGATCCAGCTCGGCAACAAGACCTCCATCGCGGACTTTGCCAACATCTACAGCCATACCCACGATCTGGGCGACCAGCGCGACGTCTACTCGCCCGCCACCGTCCTGGGCGACGGCGTGCGCGTCACGTACCACGCAACCGTGCTGGCCGGCGTGCACGTCGCCGATGACGGCATGATCGGGGCGCTCGCACTGGCCACCAAGGACGTCGCTTCCGGTGTCGTCGCGGTAGGGATCCCGGCCAAGCCGAGGTTCACGAAGGCGCCGATGGAAGAGCGGCCGAAGCACCCGAAGACCACGGACCCTCTGGCGGACCCGTCGTAGCGCCAACGAAACAGCGGGCTCCGGGAGGTCCGCCTGCGTGGCGGTCTATCCGGAGCGTCGACCCAGCCACCGCCGCACGCGGCGCTTGTAGGCCTGGTAGGGCTCTCCGAACTTCCGCTCCAGGTACGCCTCCTCGGGCCCGATCACCCACCGCTGCAAGGCCCAGCCCGTAACCGGTGCGAGCAGCAGCATCCAACCGTTCCCCGTCGCGATCCCCACGCCGAAGACGATCAGCACCATCTGCAGATACATCGGATTGCGAGTGACGCGGTACGGGCCACGCTGCACGATCTCGGTGGTCGGCTTCCACGGGTTCTCGCTCTGCCCCGACCGGCGGAACAGCGCCACCGACCAGGCCCCCAGCAGCACCAACGCGCCGACCGCGACGCCCCAGCCGAGCCACGGACGCTGCGCTGCGCCCGGCCACTCGTCGAGGCGCAGTGGCCAGACCTTCTGGAGCCCCCACGCCAGCAGGATCGCGGCGAGTGGGATCGCCGGAGGGAAGACGCGCACCGCGGCGGCGTCGCGCGGTGCCTCGTCGCCGCTCATGACTCGTCTGCCCACGCCCGCGCCTCCGCCTCGGCATCAGATCCTTCGTTCAATGGCGCGCGGCAGCCGTCGATCAGGCGCGCGCACCGGCTCGAACGACCCGTTCGCATGCCGGCCACCTCCTCGGTTGGACTCCGCTCCGCCCGCGGACCGCAGGCGCCCCGTACGCCTGTGCTCGAACGTAGGTGCCGGCACAGGATCGAGAAAACCATTGACAGGACGCGAACTTTGCATGACCATTCCTGCCGTCAGCCTCACAGGGAGGCTACCCAGTGATCTCAGAGGTGCAGGCCTCGAGGGTGAGGTCGGCGCCTTTTGTTTTGTGGCCAGGTTGGCCACGACCGCGCGGGGAGCCGCGCAAACAGGGCAGTCGGTGAGTACGTGTCAATCGTTACTCCGAACTGCACAACCAAGGGAGCGCGTTTGATGCGTACCACAGGAACCGTGAAGTGGTTCAACGACGAGAAGGGTTTCGGATTCATCACGCCGGAGGACGGCAGCAAGGACTGCTTCGTCCACCACAGCGCCATTCAGTCCGAGGGATTCCGGTCCCTCGCCGAGGGCGCTCGGGTTGAGTTCGACCGGGTCGAGGGCGCCAAGGGCCCCGCGGCCGAGAACGTCATCCAGCTGTAACGAGCCACCAGGTTCACAGTAGGAAGCGGGCCGTCCCGAAAGGGGCGGCCCGCTTTTCGTTGGTGCCCGCCCTAGCCTCCGAGGGGCTCCTCCGCGTCGCCCTGCGCGGGTCCGCTCGGGCTTGCCGCCGTCTGGCCTCGACGCCACGTTCTTCGGGTCGCCCCCCGACGGATATCCGGGAACCGCAGGTCCCGCATCTCGATCCGCCGTTCGTCGACGCACCCGCGTCCGGCCGATCGCCCGGTTTGCGACTCGAAAACACGAGGACCATGACGAAGCCCGTCCTGCTCGCCGTCGACGACGACGCCGACGTGCTCAGCGCGGTCAGCCGGGACCTGCGCAAGCGCTACGGCGCGGAGTACCGCGTTCTCAGGGCGTCCTCCGCCGACGACGCGCTGGAGCTGCTGGGAGAGGTCCGGGACGCTGGCGCCTCCGTCGCGCTGGTGCTTTCCGATCAGCGCATGCCGGGCATGGATGGCACCGAGTTCCTTTCCGCCACGAAGAAGGACCACCCCCGGGCCAAGCGCATTCTTCTCACGGCGTACGCGGACATCGCGGCGGCGGTCAGCGCGATCAACGAGTCCGAGGTGCACTACTACCTCCTGAAGCCCTGGGACCCCCCCGAAGAGAAGCTGTTTCCGGTGCTGGACGACATGCTGGACGAGTGGCGCGCCGGGTATCGGCCGGGATACGGCGGGGTGCGGATCGTCGGCGATCGCTGGTCCGCGCGGGGACACGCGCTGCGGGATTTCCTGGCACGCAACCAGGTGCCGTACACGTTTCTCGACGTGGAGCAATCCGCCGAGGCTCGCGAGCTCGCGGGCGGGGCCGACGCGGAGTCGCTGCCTCTCGTGGTGCTGCCGGGCGGTGAGCGGCTCGAGCGTCCGGACACCACCGCGCTCGCCTCCCACATCGGGCTGGAGACCCGGGCCAGGGAGGAATTCTACGACCTGGCCATCGTCGGCGCGGGGCCGGCCGGACTCGCCGCCGCCGTCTACGGTGGCTCGGAGGGACTTCGCACCGTGCTCTTCGAGCGGGAGGCGCCCGGAGGCCAGGCGGGGACCAGCAGCCGCATAGAGAACTATCTGGGCTTTCCCGCGGGGCTCTCGGGAGGCGACCTCGCGCGCCGCGCGGTGACCCAGGCCCGGCGGTTCGGGGTGGAGATCCTCACCCCACAGGAAGTCACCGACGTCCGCGTGGACGGCCCGTACAAGCGACTCGCGCTGGCCGACGGATCGGAGATCGGCTGCCACGTGCTGATGCTCGCGATGGGCGTCTCGTGGAAGCTCCTTCCCGCGCGGGATGCCGACCGGTTCATCGGCGCCGGCGTCTACTACGGCGCGGCCATGTCCGAGGCGATCCTGGCCAGGGACCGGGTCGTGCACATCGTGGGCGCGGGCAACTCGGCCGGCCAGGCGGCGATGTACTTCAGGGAGCACGCGGCGAAGGTCGTCATGCTCGTTCGGGGCGACTCCCTCGGGGCGAAGATGTCCCACTACCTCGTGCGACGCCTGGAGGAGGCCGACGACGTAGAGATCCGCCTGTGCACCGAGGTGGTGGGGTGCCTCGGCTCGAACCGGCTGGAGTCCCTGGAGGTCCGATCGGCGGAGACGGGGACCAGTGAAACGGTCCCCGCGGAGTTTCTCTTCGCGTTCCTGGGCGCAGCCCCGCGCACCGAATGGCTTCGCGACACGGTGGCGTGCGACGAACGCGGCTTCGTGCTCACCGGAGCGGATCTGGACCCCGCGACGCACCTGAGGGAATGGCCCCTCGACCGGGCTCCCTACATGCTCGAGACGAACGTGCCGGGGATCTTCGCCTGCGGAGACGCGCGGCACGACTCGATCAAGCGGGTGGCCTCGGCCGTCGGCGAGGGGTCGATCGCGGTCTCGTTCGTCCACCAGATCCTGGCAGAGCGATGACGGGCGACGCGGCGTTCGCGGCCGAGGAACTGGGCTCCCTGAGACTCCTCGACGGTCTCCCCGACGAGGTCCTGGCCTGGCTCGCCGAACGTGGTCGCAGGGTCCGGCTCGAGGCCGGCGAGCACATGTTCGAGCGCGGGCAGCCCGCCGACGCCATGTGGATCGTCGTGAAGGGTCTGATCCAGGGCTTCGAAGAGCACGGGGGTCAGTGGCTGCTCGTCGCCACGACGGGCCCCGGCGAGGTGACCGGCATGCTGCCCTTCTCGCGCATGACGCACTACCCCCGGTACACCCTGGCGGCGGAGCCGTCCGAGGTCTTCCGTCTGGAGGCCGCGCTCTTCAAGGAGCTCCTCGACCGGAGCGAGGAGCTCGGCCGGCGCCTCGTGGCCCAGATGTCGGACCGGGTGCGGGGGGACGTCCGGCTCGAGCAGCAGCACGAGAAGATGGTCGCGCTGGGACAGCTCTCCGCGGGGCTCGCGCACGAACTGAACAATCCGGCGGCGGCGGTTCGGCGCGCGGCCGCGCGTCTCTCCGAGCGCCGCGACACGCTCGGCCCGCTGCTCGCCGCCCTCTCCGCCCACCAGGTCGGTGCGGCCGGGATCGACGCGCTGCTCGCCTTGCGGCAGGACGCGCTGTCCGGCGAAGGCGGTTCCACGTCGTTTCGGGATCGGAGCATGGCGGAGGACGCGATCTCCGACTGGCTGGAGGCGCGCGGGGTGCCCGAGCCTTGGGACACGGGCGCGACGTTCGCCGAGGCCGGCCTCACCCTCGGCGGACTGGCCGCGATCGCCGAGGCCGTACCCCCGGAGGCCCTGGCCGATGCCCTGACGTGGCTAGGCGCCGAAATCGAATCGGAGAGGATCCTCGGTGAGATTCGCGCCGCCTCCGGGCGCATATCGGAGCTGGTGGAGTCGATCCGGATCTACTCGCACATGGACCGCTCCGCCGAACACAAGCCGACCGATGTGCGACAGGGTCTCGACAACACCGTCACCATGCTCGGCCACAAGCTCAAGAAGAAGTCCGTTCAGCTGACGCGGGAATACCAGGAGGACCTGCCGCTGCTGCCGGCCAACGCGGGCGAGCTCAACCAGGTCTGGACCAACCTCATCGACAACGCGCTGGATGCGATCGAGGAGGGTGGCTCGCTTACGCTGCGCGTGGCCACCAAGGACCGCTGGATCCAGGTCGACGTGATCGACGACGGGCCCGGGATACCGGAAGAGCTGCGCGCGCGCATCTTCGAGCCGTTCTTCACCACCAAGGACGTCGGCGAGGGGACGGGCCTGGGGCTCGGGATCGCGCGTCGCATCGTGCGCACGCACGAGGGTCACATCGAGGTCCGCTCACGCCCGGGGGAAACGGTCATGTGCGTGCGGCTGCCGATCGAGCGGACGAGGCCGGTCGATGGCTGAGGGAGCGGACCGCGGGCTCTAGCCCTCCGTCTCCTCGTACTGCGCCTGGAGCCTCGCCACGACCGCAGGATCCGCCAGCGTGGTGACGTCCCCCAGCGTCCGCCCTTCCGCGACGTCGCGCAGCAGCCGCCGCATGATCTTGCCCGAGCGCGTCTTGGGGAGGTCCGCGGCGAACAGGATGTCCGCCGGTTTCGCGATCGCGCCGATCTTCTGCGCCACGTGCTCTCGTAGCTCCCCTGCCAGAGCGTCCGAAGCGTCGACGCCTTCCTTCACGGTCACGAACGCCGACACCGCCTGACCCTTGATCTCGTCGGCGCGCCCGACAACCGCCGCCTCTGCGACCGAATGGTGATCCACCAGCGCGCTCTCGACCTCCATCGTGCCGATGCGGTGGCCGGCGACGTTGAGCACGTCGTCCACCCGGCCGAGGATCCACAGATAGCCGTCGTCGTCGCGCTTGGCGCCGTCTCCCGGGAAGTAGGTGTCCGGCCACTTCGACCAGTAGGTCTCGCGGAATCGCTCGTCGTCACCCCAGATCGTGCGAAGCATGCCGGGCCAGGGGCGCGTGATGGCCAGGTAGCCCGCGGACACCTCCTCGCGGTCGTCGTCGAAGATCTTCGCTTCGACCCCGGGGAACGGGACGGTCGCGCTGCCGGGCTTGGTCTCCGTCACGCCCGGCAGTGGAGTGATCATGATCCCGCCGGTCTCGGTCTGCCACCACGTGTCCACGATCGGGCAGGCTTCGTGGCCGATGTGCTCGTGGTACCACATCCACGCCTCCGGGTTGATGGGCTCGCCTACGGTGCCCAGCAGCCGGAGCGAGGAGAGGTCGTGCCCCGCGGGCCAGTCGGTGCCCCAGCGCATGAAGGCGCGGATGGCGGTCGGGGCGGTGTAGAAGATCGTGACGCCGTACTTCGCCACCAACTCCCAGAAGCGTCCGCGGTCGGGGTAGTCGGGCGCGCCCTCGTACATCAGCGCGGTGGTCCCGTTGGCAAGCGGCCCGTAGACGATGTAGCTGTGGCCGGTGATCCAGCCGACGTCCGCGGTACACCAGTAGACGTCATCGTCCTTGAGGTCGAAGACCAGCTTCGTGGTCGCGTAGGCGTGGGTCAGGTAGCCGCCGGTGGTGTGGACGACGCCCTTGGGTTTCCCGGTCGTGCCGGACGTGTAGAGGATGAAGAGCACGTCCTCGGCATCCATCGGCTCCGCGGGGCAGTCCGCCGAGGCGCCTTCCATGATGTCGTGGTACCAGACGTCGCGGCCCTCGACCATGTGCACGGGGGTGTCCACGCCGCGCTTCACGACGACGATGTGCTCGATGGACGGCGTCTCCTCGCACGCCTCGTCGGCCGCGCTCTTCAGGGGCACGACGCTCCCGCGGCGGTAGCCGCCGTCCGCCGTGATGACGCAGGTCGCTTCGGCGTCCAGGATGCGGTCGCGTAGGCTCTCAGCGCTGAAGCCGCCGAACACCACCGAGTGGATCGCGCCGATGCGCGCGCATGCGAGCATCGCGATGGCGGCCTCGGGGATCATCGGCAGGTAGATCGCGACGCGGTCGCCCTTCCCCACCCCGAGCCCCTTCAGCGCGTTCGCGAAGCGGCTCACCTCCTCGTGCAGCTGGGCGTACGTGTAGGTCCTCGTCTCGCCAGGCTCGCCTTCCCAGATGAGCGCCGGCTTGTCGCGGCGCGGCCCGTCCAGGTGCCGGTCCAGGCAGTTGTGCGCGACGTTGAGCTTCCCGCCGTCGAACCAGCGGGCGTGCGGCAGCGTCCACTGGAGCACGGTGTGCCAGGGCTCGAACCAGTCGAGCTCCTCCGCCCACGACGCCCAGTACGCCTCGGGGTCGGCGTCCGCACGCTCGTAGATGGCGCGGTCGTCGACGCGGGCCTGTGCCGCGAAGTCGTCGGGCGGCGGGAACTTCCGGTTCTCGTCGAGGAGCGCGTCGAGGGCGGTGCCGGACATGCGGACTCTCCGTTCGTCGGGTCGAGGGCCGGCGCGCGCCGAGCCCCTCAGGACGCCACCCCTGCCCGGCGGCCCGAGGGGCCATGATAGACGGCCGTGGGCGGCGACGGCAACGGAGCGGCGGTGGCTCGGCGTGCCGCCCGCGGCATGTGACTCCCTTGACGGCCCGTCGTAGTTTAGTCTAAGCTAACTTTCAGTTTCGTAACTGCGAAAACCGTCGAATGGGAGGCGTTCCGGTGCCCACACCGGCCGTCGAGGACTATCTGAAGGCGATCTACAAGGCCAGCCGCGGCGAGGGCGACGCCGCGAGCACGTCCGCCGTGGCGGACGCTCTGGGCGTCTCGGCCGCGTCCGTATCGGGGATGCTGCGCCGGCTGTCCGAGCGGGGCCTGGTCTCCTACGAGCGCTACTACGGCGCCCGACTCACCGAGGCCGGCCGTACGGCGGCTCTCGGGACCATCCGCCGGCATCGCATCCTGGAGTCGTTCCTGGTGGAGATGCTCGGCTACTCCTGGGACTCCGTGCACGAGGAGGCGGACCGGCTGGAGCACGCCGCGTCGGAGGAGCTGGTCGACCGCATGGCCGCCGCCCTCGGCGACCCCGCGGTGGACCCCCACGGCGCGCCCATCCCCGAGGCCGGTGCGGACTTCCGCGAGCGTCAGTGGCCCGGGCTGGGCGACCTCGAGGTGGGCGAGGCCGCCGTCGTTCGGCGGGTGTCCGACGAGAGCCCCGAGGCGCTGCGCCACCTGGCCGAGCTGGAGCTGCGGCCCGGCACGGGCCTGACGGTGATCGACCGCGCGCCTCTCGACGGCCCGGTCACCGTCCGGATCGGCGACGCCGAGCGCGTGCTCGGCAGGGCCGTCTGCGACCTCGTACGGGTCGAGCGCGTGGGCGTGGGCGTGGAGGAGGTGGAGCATGTCTGACAGGCGCGCACGTGACGGCGCCGGCCCGGCCGGAGCGAACGGTGGCGAGGGCAACGGGGGCGGCGTGTCCCGACGCTCGCTCCTGCGCGCCGGCGCCGCCGGGGCCGTCGGCGCCGCCGGGGTCGCGGTGGCCGGCGCCGCCCGGGCGGTGCAGCAAGGCGCGAGCAGCGAGCAGCTGCGCGGCGCCGCGCAGCTCCTCAGCAGCCACGGACACGTGGGCAGCAACGACGCCGTCGGCGATATCCGCCCGGGCGGGTTCGACCCGACCGCGTACCTGACGGAGTTCGACTACGGCCGCGTCTCCGCGACCGCGGATGGCCGCACGCGCCGCGAGTGGGACATCGTCGCGGTCGACCAGGACATCGAGGTGGCGCCCGGCGTGTGGTTCCCCGCGTGGACCTACAACGGCCAGGTGCCGGGCCCCACGCTGCGCTGCACCGAGGGGGACCGACTGCGCGTCAACTTCCGCAACGGCGGCAGCCACCCCCACACGATCCACTTCCATGGCACGCACCCCGCGGAGGCCGACGGCGTCTTCGAGATCGTCAACCCCGGCGAAAGCTTCGTCTACGAGTTCGACGCCGAACCGTTCGGACTGCACCTGTACCACTGCCATGCGATCCCCTTGAAGCGCCACATCCACAAGGGGCTCTACGGGACCTTCATCATCGACCCCCCGGGGGGCCGCGAGCCGGCGCGGGAGCTGGTGATGATGATGAACGGCTTCGACACCAACTTCGACGGCTCGAACGAGATCTACGCCGTCAACACGGTCGGCTTCCACTACCAGCGCCACCCGATCCGCCTGGCGCTGAACGAGCTGGTGCGAGTCTACTTGGTCAACATCACCGAGTTCGACTTGATCAACTCGTTCCATCTGCACGGCAACATGTTCCGGCTCTACCGCACGGGGACCGACCTCGAGCGCCACGAGCTGACCGACACCGTCACGCTCTGCCAGGGTGAGCGCGCGGTGCTCGAGTTCCGCTTCAAGTTCCCGGGCAGGTTCATGTTCCACGCGCACCAGAGCGAGTTCGCCGAGCTGGGCTGGATGGCGATGTTCGACGTCCACGACGAGGAGGCCCCCGTTGTCTGAGCACGGGGAGCCGACCGGCCGGGGGGGGCACGCCCTCGCCACACGGCCTCCTCGGGAGGCGGATGCGCTCACCACCGACGGGCCGGACGCGCCCACCAACGATGCGGCGGGCGGGGACGCGTCGCGGCACCGATGGCCCGTGTGGCTGCTCGGCGCCGGGCCGCTCGTGCTCCTCGCGCTGCTGCTCGTGGCGCTTTTCCGGCTGGGGCCCCTGGGCCTGTTCGATGAGGCGTTCCCGCCGGTCGAGGAGCTGACCATCGAGCGCATCTGGTTCCCCGAGCCCGGTGAGATGCGGGTCGCGGTCGTGAACGGCGGCCCCGAGCCCGTCACGATCGCGCAGGTCGTCGTCGACGAGGCCGTGTGGAGCCACGAGCTGGATGGGAACCGCACCGTCGGCCGGCTGGAGCGGCGGGTGATCACGATCCCCTACCCTTGGGTCGAGGGCGAGCCCCACGGCGTGCAGATCCTGACGCAGACCGGGATCACTTTCGAGGGCGGCGTCGACGTCGCGACCACCGCGCCGGCCGTCGGCGCCCGCTACCTGGGGGCCTTCGCGCTCCTGGGCGTCTACGTCGGCGTGCTGCCCGTCCTGCTGGGGCTGCTCTGGCTCCCGTTCCTGCGACGCATCGACCGGCGGTGGGTGGACTTCTTCCTCGCGCTCACCGTCGGCCTGCTCGCGTTCCTCGGCGTCGACGCGCTGCTCGAGGCCTTCGAGGTGGCCGAGTCCGTGCCGGGCGCCTTCCAGGGCACGGGGCTCATCCTGATCGGCGCGCTCGGCACGCCGCTCGCGCTCACCGCGCTCGGCCGTTCGCGCCGACGCGGCGACGGCACCGCGGGGCCCTGGCAGCTGGCGCTGCTCGTGGCGCTGGCCATCGGCCTGCACAACCTCGGCGAGGGGCTGGCGATCGGCGGCGCGTACGCGAGCGGCGCGATCGCCCTCGGCGCCTTCCTCGTCGTGGGATTCCTCGTGCACAACACGACCGAGGGACTGGCCATCGTCGCCCCACTGGCGCGCGAGGAAACCCCGCTCGGGCGGCTGATCCTCCTGGGTCTCCTGGCGGGCGTGCCCACCGTGCTGGGCGCCTGGATCGGCGGCTTCACACGCTCACCCATTTCGACCACCCTCTTCCTCGCGGTAGGGGCCGGCGCCGTCGCCCAGGTGATCCTGGAGCTGACGCGCTTCTTCGGCCGACGCGCCGAGCATGGTCTGACCGCCCCGCTCAACGCGGTCGGGCTCCTCGCCGGGATGGCGATCATGTACCTCACGGGCCTTCTCGTGACCGGGTGAGGGGCGGCGCGCGACGCACGGCGGGCCGCCGCGCGATGGCGGCGACGCCGGGTGGGCGCGTGCTGCTCGCGGTGTCCTTCGGCGCCATCGTCCCACCGGCGATAGCCTCCGCGCAGGACGCGTCGGCGCGGGACGGCGCGCCGCTGATCGGGGACCGACCCGACTTCACCGAGAGCCCCAACGCGGTACCACGTCTCCAGCTCGAGGGCGGCTACACGCTCACGCACGTGGCGGAGTCCACCGACCACGCTCTCGGCGAGCTCCTCCTGCGGATCCCGCTGGCGCGGCGTCTCGAGGGTCGGATCGGACTCGGTTCGTTCGTGTCGGTCGGCTCCGGCGATGGGCCGTCGGGCTACGCTGGCTCGTCGCTCGGCCTGAAATGGCAGGCGGCATCCGCGGCCGGGGCCATGCCGGACCTGGGCGTGCTGGTCACGACCACGCTGCCCACGGGTGCGAGCGCGCTCGGCGGCGACGAGTGGATCCCGGAGGTTCGTATCGCAGCCGCTTGGGATGGGCCCGTGTCGCTGTCGGCCAACGCGGGGGTCGCCAGGCCGGTCGCCGGCACGACCCGCTTCACCGAGTTCCTGGCGAGCCTTGCGGCGGGCGTCGGCGTGGCCTCCCACGGCGGGGCGTTCCTGGAGGTGTACGCGATCGCCTCCGACGGGGACCTCGCCGACGACCGCGCGTTCGCGGACGGGGGCTTCACCTGGCTTCTGACGCCCGACTTTCAGGTGGACGCGCGCGTCGGCGCCTCTCTCGACGGCGCCGTCGAGGGGACGGAGTACAGCGCCGGCGTCGGATTCGTCGTACGCCGATAGGGCCGACGAATGGGTCGATTCGACGGCCCGGCGACCCCGACGTACGCCCCCTCCACGGAGGCCCAGCACGGGCAGGACCCACGCCGTCACCCCGGGGTAGCAGGCGCCCGATTCGGTTGTCGGCGGTGCGCCTTTCCGGTATTTTTGCGATCTGGAAGCGCGGCGTCGGCTCTCCCCACTCTGAGTGGTGTCGCGCGTGTGGGGGCGGACGTAAGGGGGTATTCGATGGCCAAGAAGCTCACCAAGAAGCAGATCGAGCACCTGCAGAAGCGGCTCCTCCGGGAAAGGGAGCGGGCGCTTCGGTCGCTGGGGCAGTTCGACGAGCTCGCCAAGCAGTCTGCGGAGCAGGCAGACAGCGACCTCTACTCCTACAGCGATCACATCGCCGACCTCGGGACCGACGCGATGGAGCGCGAGAAGATGCTGCTCTTCGCGAGCAAGGAGGGGCGCTACCTCTACCGGGTCGAGGAGGCGCTGCGGCGCCTCTACAAGGACCCGGAGACGTTCGGCCAGTGCCACAGCTGCGGCAACCTGCTGGACTTCGAGCGGCTGGACGCCCTGCCCCACGCGCGCTACTGCATCGACTGCAAGCGGCGCGAAGAGGCCGACGCCGCCTGAGGGACCGTTCGTCGGGGCGGGCCGCGATGCCCCGGTGATGCGAAAAGGCGCCTGCGGGCGCCTTTTTCGTGCCCGGCCCCGACCTATTCCGCCAGCAGGCCCGGCAGCTCCTTCACGAAAGCCGATCGCGCGAGCACGCGATCGGCGCCCGCCGCACGCGCCGCACGGATGTCGTCGACCGCGTCGTGACGCGCGAACGCGACCACTTCGACCCCACCGCTTGCGCCCTTCAGCGCGGCGATCGCCGACGCCCCGTCGGACGCCGCGGTGAGATCCACGAAGACCCGGATCGCCCCCTCCGCGGCGGCGAGCAGGGCGTCCTGGTCGCGGACGATGCGCACGCTTCGGCCGACCGCCGTCGCGGCGCCTCGCAGCTTCGAGGCGAAGAAGAGGTCGGGGCACAGCGCGACGAAGAGGGGGTCCTCGCGGGACGCGGCCCCGGACAGGCGCAACTCGTTATCGGTCAAGAGATTGCATTCCTCATTGTAGAAAGAATCACTATTGACGCTGCTGTGATCTGCATCTAGTTTCCCACACGCAAGAAATCCCCGAAACTGCCCGCTCGATCAATATGAAGGCTGACCCTCTACACCATCCGGACGGCGTCCTGCGCGAAGCGCTGGAGGCGAGCGGCCAGCGTTATACCGAGCAGCGCGCGGCGGTCTACCGCTTCCTCGCGGGCACGCAGTCGCACCCGACCGCCGACGACGTGTTCCTGGCAGTGCGCACGGACATCCCGGACATCTCGCTCGCGACCGTCTACAAGTCCCTGGAAACTCTGGTCGGTTGCGGGCTCGCCAGCAAGCTCACGTACGGCGACGGGTCCGCCCGCTACGACGGCAGGACGGATCCCCACCACCACGCCCGATGCCTCCGGTGCGGAGCCGTTCGGGACGTTCCCGGCAGCCTCGCCCCGGACGCCGTGGAGCCGCTCCAGCCGGTTGCGGGCTTCCAGGTGCAGGGGTACCGCCTCGAACTGGTCGGCGTGTGCGCCGCCTGCGGCGCCTGAGGCCGCGCCCGAGCCTCCCCGCCCCACGCCAGGCAGGCTAACCCGCGACCGCCAGCCGGGCGCAGTACCACTCCATCCAGGCGTTCGACGCTCCCAGCAGGCGGGCCGCGCCGACGATCCGCCGAACCTCGCCCCGTGAGATCTTGGTCTCCGCGTCGAACACGGCCGGGTTCGCACGGCTGATCGCCAGGGTACGCACCGCGAAGAAGAGTGGCAGCAGGCAGAACTGGCGGATGCCGTGGTGCCGCCGCGGTATCGAGCGGACGTAGCCGCGCGCCGCGTCCAGATGCCGTTCCGCTTTGCGCACCAGGCGCTCCAGCGCCGCCAGCGCGGTCGGACGATGCTGCAGCTGGAACAGCGCCGACGCCGGACCGGAGAAGTCACCGAGGAAGGAGCGGGGCACGTAGACCCATCCCCGGTCCCGATCGGTATGCAGTCCGCGGATCACGTTGACGGTCTGCAGCGCGAGCCCGAACTCCCTCGCCGGCTCCATCATTTCCGCTCGCAGCGGTCCGAGAGTGGACGGCTCGCGGTACGCGAAGAGGTCGGTCAGGAGGTAGCCCACACGCCCGGCGACCTCGTGCATGTAGTCGTCGAGGTCCGACTCGTCCGCGAAGTCCGATCCGCGCTCGACCCAGCGGGCCATCCCGAGCGTCGACTCCCGCACGTAGTCCGTGACGATCTCGCGTGCCCCCGGATCGATCCGCTCGAGCCCGGCGAGCACCGCCCCGGCGTGCCGGGCCACGAGAGCATCCGGCGTGGGGTCGCGCGCGTCCTCCAGCGTGCCCAGCAGAGCGGCGGGGTCGTCCACCCGGGCGAGCACCCGCTCCCATGCCCGCAGCAGCTCGCTCTTGACCGCGGGATCCATCTCCTCGTTGTCCTCGAGGTAGTCGGACACCCTGAGCAGCAGGTAGGCGATGCGGACTTCGTCGCGCAGCGGCGGAGGCAGCAGCTCGATGCCGATGGCGAACGTGCGGCTGGCCTCGCGGAGCAGTTCGGGGAGCGTCGGCATGCCGGAAAACGTCGCCGGAGGCGGCCTCGGGGTCAACGCGCGAGCAGGCGCTCCGCCGTGTCCCCACGGCACCACGGCCCCTCCACCCCAACGCGTGGATTGTCACGCTTTGACGTGACAGATCGTCTGAAATTGAGGCATCTGAGAGCGTCGCGAGAAAGAATCGGACATTTTGTCAGAAATACCGTTGACGTCATGCGCGTTCACGGGTACCTTCCGGCCTTCTCGATTCCACCCCGAAAGGAGCACGCGAGCATGAGCGGATCCGGCACGGCGACGAAGACGCGCGGCGGACACGAGGGCGAGGCCGTCTACGCCGACATGGTCCCCGATCACAAGCTGCCACCACGCGCGCAGCAGCCCTCGATTCCGCGGACGACCGGCGCCTCCCGGCAGGACCTCCTGGACCTGATGAGGTCCAACTCCGTCCGCTTCCTGCGCCTCCAGTTCACCGACATCATGGGGGTCATCAAGAACGTGGAGGTGCCCGAAAGCCAGTTCGAGAAGGCGCTGGACGGGGACATCATGATGGACGGGTCGTCGATCGAAGGCTTTGTCCGCATCGAGGAGTCGGACATGCTGCTCAAGCCCGACTTCGACACGTTCGCCGTGGTCCCGTGGGGCGATCCGGACAACCGCGTCGCCCGCTTGATCTGCGACGTCTACACCGCCGACGAGGAGCCCTTCACGGGCGACCCCCGCTGGGTGCTCCGGCGGCAGGTCGCCGCGGCGGCGGAGCTGGGCTACAGCATGAAGGCGGGGTGCGAGGCCGAGTTCTTCCTCTTCCAGCGCGCGGCGGACGGCAGCCCGACGAGGGTGACCCACGACGCCGGCGGCTACTTCGATCTGACGCCCGTCGATCTCGGCGAGATCGCGCGGCGCGACATCGTCAACACGCTCGAGGCGATGGGCTTCGAGGTGGAGGCGGCGCACCACGAGGTCGCGCCGGGGCAGCACGAGGTGGATTTCCGCTACGAGGACGCGATGATCACCGCGGACCAGCTCGCCACGTTCAAGTGGGTGGTCCGCAACGTCGCGCTGCAACACGGCTTGCACGCCACGTTCATGCCCAAGCCGATCTTCGGTCAGAACGGCTCCGGGATGCACACGCACCAGTCGCTGTTCACCGACGCCGGCAACGCATTCTACGACGAGCAGGATGAGGACGGGCTGTCCCAGGTGATGCGGTCGTACGTGGCGGGCATCCTGGAGCACGCGCAGGGACTGGTGGCGGTGACCAACCCGCTGGTGAACAGCTACAAGCGCCTGGTGCCCGGGTACGAGGCCCCCGTGAACGTCGCGTGGTCGCACCGCAACCGTTCACCGATGGTGCGCATCCCGGCGCGGCGCGGGCCCGGCACGCGCATGGAGCTGCGCATGCCGGACCCATCGGCCAACCCGTACCTGGCCCTCGCGGTGCAGCTCGGGGCCGGCCTCGACGGAGTGAAGCGCGAGCTCACCCCGCCCGACCCGGTCGACAAGAACATCTTCGCGCTCACGGTGAGGGAAAGGCGCCGCTACAAGATCAAGCAGCTGCCGCGGGACCTCGGGGAGGCGATCGCCCACCTGAAGAAGGACGACGTGATGAAGGATGTGCTGGCCGAGCACGTCTTCGAGCACTTCGTCGCGGCCAAGGAGCAGGAGTGGGAGGACTACATCAGCCAGGTGCACGACTGGGAGATCGAGCGCTACCTGGCGTATTGAGGAAGCATCGGTCGTCCGCCCCGGCCCGACCGCCGGGGCGGACGATCCCGCTCAGCGGGTCGTCTCCGGCTGGTCGAGCGGCTCTCGCGGGAAACGCACCGTCACGCAGTGGCCCTTCGGACCCGTCGACCGCTCCACCTCACCCTCCAGCTCGTCCCTGAGCAGCGCGTCCATCAGCGCCAGACCGCTGCCCGGATCGCGCATCGCCTCTTCGTCATCGAAGCCGCGCCCGCCGTCGCACACCGTCGCGCGCACGGTGCCCCGGCGCTCCGTCAGGCTCACCGTCACGCGCGGCGCGCCGCTCAGCTCGGCGCCGTGCTGCATGGCGTTTTCCACGAGCTCGTTGAGCACCAACGCGAGAGCGAACCCCTGTCGCTCTGAAAGCGGGTCCATGTCGTCCGCCTCGAAGTCCACATCGATCGGCACGGGTGAGGCCGCGCGCCGCTTCAGGAGCAGCCGCTCGGCGACGTCGACGATGGGCACGCCGCGGTAGGCTTCGTTGCGCAGCGACTCGTACACCACCACAAACGCCCGCAGCCGGGTCTCGAGGCTGAGCAGCGCCTCCTCGACCGGGCGTGCGGGCTCGCGACCGCGCTCCAGGCTGACGAGCCCCAGGATCACGGACAGGTTGTTGCGAACGCGGTGGTCGATCTCGCGCAGCAGCAGGGAGCGCTCCTCGGAATCGCGCAGGGCCCGCTGATACAGCTCGTAGTTCTGGTCGGCCAGATCCGACAGGCGCTCGTTGGCCTTCTGCAGCTCGCGCTCGGCGTTGTAGATCCGCAGACGCGTGCGTACGCGGGCGGCCAGCTCGACGACGCTGAACGGCTTGGCCACGTAGTCGTCGGCACCGGCGGCGAACGTGCGGACGACGTCCTCGGACGCGGTGCGGCCGGTTACCATGATCACCGGGAAGAGCGGGCCGTTCCGCTTCTTGATCTCCCGGCAGACCTCCCAACCGTCGGTGCCGGGGAGCATCGCGTCCAGGATCACGAGGTCCACGCCACCCACCAGCTCCAGGGCCTCGGAGGCCCGGCCCGCCGTGGCCACACGGAACCCCTGGCGCTCCAGCACGTCCGCCATGAAGTCGCGCGCGGCGGGCTCGTCGTCGACGACGAGCACGGCGGCCGGTGCCGGTGCGGAGGCGGTGTCTGAGGCGGTCGCCGGGGCCGCGGAGTCTATCTCCGCGGAGGCTTGCTCATCGGGTGGGATCGCCACGGACCGGTCACTGGTGGTCCTGGAGGAGCGGCGCCGCCAGGACGATCTTCTTGGCGAGGTCGATCATCGGCGTGTTCTTGTCCTGGCTGGCGCGTTGGAGGAAACGATAGGCCTCGCCCTCGTCCATGCCCCGGCTCTTCATCAGCAGCCCCTTCGCGCGCTCGATGATCTTCCGCTCGTCGAGCTTCTGCTGAAGGGAGTCCCGCTCGGATCGGGTACGCTTCCACTCATCGAAGCGCTGGAGCGCCACGGCGATCGCGGGTGCCAGGTCGCTCGAGTCGACGGGCTTCACGAGGTAGTGGAAGATCGGCGCCTTCGCGGCCGCCTGCACGGTCCGCTCGTCACTGTAGGCCGAGAGAATGACGACCGGGATCGGACGTTCCTCGAAGATCCGCTTCGCGGCCTCGGGTCCCTCCATCCCGGGCATGCGGATGTCGAGGAAAGCTATGTCCGGCTCGGTCTCGCGGGCCTTTTCGACCGCTTCTTCGCCATCGCGGGCCGCGGCGACGACCTCGTGGCCGAGACCCTTCAATTGGCTTGTGAGTGCGACGTTGTGGAGCGCCTCGTCGTCGGCGATGAGAACCCGAAGGGAATCCGCCATGCTCTATCTCCTGAAGGCGCCACCCGCGCCACGTGGGGACTTTTCCGCCTCTTCATGCAGGACCGGTGCCACACGCGCCCGCTCGCGAGCGGACGTCAAACGTTCCCTTCGCGGGCCCCATCCGCTTCCCATCCGTGGTGCCCATCCTGCGGGTCGATCCCCTCCAGGGTAACCGTCGCCGCGGCCATGTCGAGGGTGTGCGTGAGCGCCAGGTGGACGCGCCGCACCCCCCGCTCGCGGGCGTACCGAGCCGCCGCGCCGTGGAGGATCAGGAGCGGCCGCCCATTGTCGCGGCGGGCAACTTCCACGTCGCGCCAGCCGCCGTGGGCGCCGATGCCGGTTCCGATGGCCTTGTAGTACGCCTCTTTGGCGGCCACCCGCGCTGCCAGCGACGGGCCCGACGCGGACAGGCGCAGACAGTGCTCCAGCTCGCGGGCCGTGAGCAACCGCTGCAGCCCACGCTGGCCGCGGCGTGCGCGCAGCTTCTCGATGCGGGCGACAGCCACCAGGTCGATTCCGATACCGAGGATCACGCAGATCAAGGTAGGACGGCGGCCTCCGGGGGGGAACGATGGCTGGTCTGCTCTTTGCTCCTTATCTTTGGTGGACTCACCCGAGGAAGGGGTCGATGAGGACGTTGGCAGTGCGCGCAGCGCTGATCGCGCTGATCGCAGTAGCGGGGTTCCGCGCCGGTCTGGCGGGGGAATTCGCCGATCCGGCGGCGGACGGCGGGAGGCCGGCCTCCGTGCAGACGTCGGCCGACGACGCCGCGCTGATGCAATTTCGTGCGGATCTCCTCGAAATCGTTGCGCGCGGCGGCTGGACGACCGATCGGTGGGGCGTGCTCGTGGTCTCGATGGAGCGGGGGGATACGCTCTTCGCGCTGAACGAGCACGAATCCTTCGTCCCGGCGTCCAATCTGAAGCTGTTCACCACCGCCGCCGCGCTCCAGGCCCTTGGAGCGGACTTCCGCTACGGCACGTACCTGCTCGCCGACGGCGCCCTGGAGGCAGGCGCCCTCGAGGGGGACCTGATCCTCTACGGTACCGGCGATCCCACGTTCTCCGACCGCTTCCTGGGAGCGCCGAACGACGTCTGGGAGGCGTTTGCCGATTCCCTCCGACGCATGGGTGTCCGCGAGGTGCGGGGCGACCTCGTCGCCGACGCGAGCTACTTCGGACCCGTGGGCGTGTCACTCGGGTGGCAGGACAGCTATCGCTCGGACGCGTACGCGGCGCTGCCGGGGGCCCTGGCCTACAACGACAACGCGGTCTCGCTGCGCATCCTGCCCGGCGAGGCGGTCGGTCACCGGCCGCGGATCGAGTACTTCCCGGGCGGCGGCAAGGGCATCGCAGTGGTCAACACCGCCAGGACCGTGGCGGGGAACCGTTCGCGGCTGCGCATCCGGCGCGCCGCCTACGACGGCCCGATCCTGATATCGGGCCAGATCGGGCGTGGCAGCCGGGACGTCTGGCGGCAGGTAGCCGTAGCGAACCCGGCCCGCTACGCCGGCGCGACGCTGCGCGAGGTGCTCGAGGCACACGGCATTCGCATCGCGGGGCGGGTCCGCGTGGTGGAGCGCCCCGAAGCCTCGCCGGTGACCGGGCGGACCGTGCAGGCTCCGACGTTCGAGCGGCGTCCCCCGCGACTGCTGGCCACGCACCGCTCACCACCGCTCGTGGACATCCTGGACGTGGTGAACCGGCGCAGCCACAACCTCTACGCAGAGCAGGTCCTGCGGACCATCGGGCGCGTGGAGACCGGCGAGGGGAGTCTGGCGGCGGGCACGCGCGCGGCGGTGGCGTACCTCGCGGAGGCCGGCGTCGACCTCTCCGGGCTGCGCATGCGCGACGGCTCGGGGCTATCCGCCGACAACCGCGTCGAGCCGGCCACGATCGTCTCGTTGCTCGCGCGCATGACGGAGCTGCCCGCCGGCCGGACGTTCCTGGCCACCCTGCCGGAAGCGGGCGACCCGCGTGGTTTGCGCCGCATGGCGAAGACCTCGGCGGAGGGACGGCTGCGCGCAAAGACGGGCACGATCGAGCGCGTTTCCGCGCTCGCGGGGTACGTCCGCGCCGCCGACGGCGAGCTGTTGGGGTTCAGCATCGTGGCCAACGGCGTGCCTTCCACGTGGACCGCCAAGCGGGTCGAGGACGCGCTGGGCGCGCGCATGGCCCGCTTCCGGCGACCGGCGCCGAGCGTCGGGCGGCTCGCTGCCGAGGGCGGCGCCGCCGCCGGGAGCTCCTCGCCAGATGCCGGCGGGGCAGCCCGCACGGCGCTCGGGGGCGGCAGCGTTGGATCCTACACGATCCGCAAGGGGGACACGCTGGAGGGCATCGCCAAGGAGCACGGCGTGACCGTCACCGAGCTTCGGCAGGCCAACCCGGGCGTGCGCGATCGGCGGCTCATGCCGGGCCAGGCCCTCACGCTTCCGTGAGGTGACGTCAGTCCGGAAGGACCCGACGTGCCGCCACGATCGTGCCCGCCAACCGCCGCTCGAGGTCCTTCCCTCCCGTCAGGTCGTCCACGGCGACCTCGCCGTTGGCGATCGCGCTGTGGATGATCTCGCCACCGCCCATCGCCAGCGCGACGTGGGTTGCCCTCTCTCCGTCCTCGGCGAAGAACACCAGGTCTCCCTCCTGCAACCCTTCGGGCGGCTGCTCGACGGGCTCGCCGACCAGCGCCTGCATGTCGGAGTCGCGCGGCAGCGCGATGCCGTGCATCCAAAGCACCGACTGCACCAGCCCCGAACAGTCCACGCCGGCCTGCGTGACGCCGCCCCATAGGTAGGGCACGCCGAGCCACTGTCGCGCGCTGCGCACGACGCTGTCCCCTCGCGCCGGGAACCGATCGGCGCGTCTCGCCAGCGCTACCAGTTCGCCTTCGCCCGCCACGCCACGGCGGCCGTCCGGCAGCCTGATCGATCGGGGCTGGTCCCGGATCACGCGAGCGCCCCACGGCAGGCGCGCGATCGTCCGCCCGGCTTCGTCCTGCAACTGCGCGTCGAGCGACACCAGGGACTCGCCCGCCGATCCGGTCTCCCATTCGCGGGCCCACTCCTCTTCGCCGATCTCGAGATACCCGGGGTGCATCCAGCCGATGTAGCCGTCCTCGCCGCGTACGCGCAGCCAACCGTCGCGCATCGTCAGCACGTCCACGCGCGCCCCCAGCACGTATTGCGTGAGCTGCGTGCCGCGCACCGCGGGGCGCGCGTTCACCGGCGCGTACGGCGAGGTCACGAGGGCACAGCGACGCCCCGCCAGCAGGGGATCCGGGAGCCGGACGACCTCGTCCCGGAGCGGGGTGCCACGCTCGGCGAGCAGTCCGAGGAGCGCGTCGACGGCGGCGGCGACCGTGGTCTGCCCCGTCAATGCGTCGTCCTCGATGGCGACCTCGAAGACCGCCGTGCGGCCATCGGGGGCGTACTCCCCGCCGACCTCGCGGAGGAGGCGGTCCAGATCGCTCACGTCGCGGCCCGGAGGGGGTCGTGCGAGTCGCTCATCCGGCGGTCCGGCGCACGAGGCTGGCGTGCCGGCGCCGGAGCTCGGCCTCGCCCATCGTGGCGATCGTCCGCTCGGCCGACGCGCGGGTCTGCCAGCGCACTTCGCCCATCGGCAGCACCCTGCCGTCGGCGGCCTCGAACACCAGGTACCACCGCCCGTGGTGCCGCACCGTCGGCTCTTCGCGGACGGTCGCCGACCAACGGTCCCCTTCTTCGTCGTGAAAGCTCTTCATCCTCTTCCTGGATGCTCCCGTTTCGTGGTTGGCCGCCGGTCCGAAACGCGGCGCGGCGCCGCAAACGGGTCCCCTGTCGAATCGAACCGACCCACGCCAGTTTCGGCGCGGCGCGGCCGCGCATGGAGACACTTTGGCGACCCCGCGCGAATCGCCGCAACCACCACCGCCGGCCGCCGGAGACGGAGCATGGTGCCCTGGACCCGCAGGATCCGATCTCCCGAGGCGGGCCTGGTGCTGACGGCGCTCATCTGGGCGATCAACTTCTCCGTCGCGAAGGCCGCGCTTTCGATCGTTCCGCCGCTCGCGTTCAACGCGCTGCGCTATCCCCTCGCCGGGCTGGCCGCGGCTGTCGCGTTGCGCTGGCTGGACGACGGCACCCGGCCGCTCCGCTCCGATCTCGGCGCCATCGTCGCGCTCGGCCTTCTGGGCAACGTCGCGTACCAACTGCTCTTCATCGAGGGATTGGACCGCACGTTGGCGTCCAACTCCGCGATCCTCATGGCCACCGCCCCCGTGTGGACCGCCGCGCTGGCGGTGCCGCTCGCCCGCGAACAGGTCGGCGGCGCCGCCTGGCTCGGGATCCTGCTGACGGTCGCGGGGGTGACGCTCGTCGTGCTGGGCGGCGCCTCGGCGTCGATCGGAGAGGCGACCCTGGCCGGCGATCTCCTCACGCTCGGCGCCGCCTTCGCGTGGGGGCTCTACACCGTGCTGTCGATCCCCTTCGTCCGGCGCTACGGCCCGCTACCCGTGACCGTATGGACCATGTGGGTCGGGGCCGTGGTTCTGCCGTGGCTCGGCATCGGCCAACTGCGGGAGGTCGGGATCGGTAGCCTCGGCTGGGCCGCATGGGCCGCGGTCGCGTACGCCGGCGTCCTGAGCATCACCGTGGCGTACGTGCTCTGGTACCGCGGTGTGCAGGCGCTGGGCGGCGCGCGCACCGCCACCTACGGCAACCTCGTCCCCGTGGTCGCCATCGGCGTCGCGTGGGCGTGGCTCGGGGAGCGGCCCGCGCCCCTGCAGCTGGTCGGTGCCGCGCTGACGGTATCGGGCATCGCCATCGCTCGCCGACGCCCCCGCCCCCCGGTGGCCGTCCTCCGACCCTAGCGGAGCGTGATCCGACGGCGCGCCCCCCCGGTCCATCGTGCACCGCAGGAAGAGGCGCGCTCCGCGAAGCGTCAGCGCGTGCGGATCACCGACAGCGTCGGGACGGCGCCGCTCGGGAACGGCTCGCCGTCCTCACCCGTGAGCCGCAGGCGCAGATCGGGCGCGCCGGCGCCCGCATCGAACTCCAGGTACCGTCCCGCCGACGACGGCACGTTCGCCGCCTCGACGAGCGTCGTGAACCCGGACGACTGCGGCGTCAGCGGGTAGCTGAGGCCGAGGGCCTGGAAGGTGGCCCGCAGGTTCAGGTTCGGGTAGCTGTCTCGCGGATCGGTGGGCCCCGTGGGCAGCTCCGGGGCGTCGTCGGCGTAGTTGGCGATCAGCCAGTGCGTGAGCAGATCCAGCCAGCTCTCACCCGTCTTGGAGGTGACGTTGGCCACCCCCGTGGAAGTGGTCTGCGCGAGGCTGGTCACGATCGCGTCCCCCCCGAAGTGGCCCCTCAGGTACTGCATGAACATCCAGCCGGCGCCGCGCTCTGCGAGCGTGCCGTCACCGAAGCGCGCCACGAGGCGCGTCTCTTCGGGATCGAGCAGATAGCGCCGGGCCCGCGCCACATTGGAGAGCTCGAAGTCCGCGGCCCGCGCGTCATCGCCCTGCGACGCGAACTCCTCGGCGACGATCGACTCGGCGGTGTGGGCGAGCGCCTCCGACAGCCACAGGTCCTCCCCCCCTCCGGAGCGCAGGAGCCGGCGCTGGTTGAAATGGATCATGTGCTGCAGCTCGTGCGCCAGCACTGGGGGCACGACCTCGAGAATCCGATCGCGCGTGCGGACGTCGCCGAAGTCGCCGGCCGGGTCGGGCACGACGGAATAGAAGATCTCGGCCTCGTTGCTGTTGGCCTGCGACGTCAGATCGAGGCCGAAGAAGAAGCCGGCCACGAAGCCGTCGGAGTTGGGCGGCGTCAGCTCGTTCACGACCGGAGTGAAGAGAATGATGATCCGGCCGTTCCCGTCGATGTCGGACGGCTGCCCGAACACGTCGACGTCGCGATCGTAGATCGGATCATCGAACTCG
>DATHRK010000089.1:0-48913 GCA_035465395.1 Longimicrobiales bacterium
GGCGGCTTCAACGACGTCCTCGTGCTCGTCAACGACGCGGACTCACGGACGTACCAGGCCACGTTCGAGGTGAAGCGCGAGTTCGCCAACGGCTTCTCGGCGCGCGGTGCCTACACCTACTCCAACAGCCGCGACAACAGCTCGTCTTCCTGCTGCATCTCGTCGACGGCGATCCTCGAGACGCCGACCGCGTCGAGCCCCAACTTCCTCGGCGAGCCCGGTGACGACCTCGTGGGAAGCTGGGGTCCCGCCGATTTCGAACGCCCGCACCAGGTCGTGGTGAGCGGCGTCGCGGAGCTGCCGTGGGCCGGCATCATGGTGAGCGGAATCTACCGCGGGCAGTCGGGCCTCCCGTACACGCCGACCGTCGACGGCGACGTGAACGGCGACGGCCGCGACGATAACGACCGCGCGTTCATCGGCGCGCCGGGCGACATTCTCTTCGACTCGCCCGAAGACGAGGCAGCCTACGCGGCGCTGTTGAACGAGCACGAGTGCCTGGCGGATCAGGTCGGGCGCATCGCCGGGCGCAACAGCTGCAGGAACCCGTGGGTGAATCGCCTGGACGCGCGGCTCACGCTGCCGTTCGAGACCGGCCGCGGGCAGCGCATCGAGCTGATCGCGGACCTGTTCAACGTGCTGAACCTGCTGAACGAGGATTGGGGCCAGGTCCTCTCGGTGGGCACGCTGGGCCAGCCGGTCCTCGAGGTGGAAGCGTTCGACGAAACGACGGGCGAGTTCACCTACTCCACCCGCGGCGGCTTCGGCCAGGAGAACCCCTTCGGGTTCACACTGCGCCAGTGGCAGCTCCAGCTGGGCGCTCGCGTGGAGTACTAGCCGTCAGGAGTCCGTTCGGGCGGCAGCGGAGCCCGCCGGACGCACGCCATGGACGGGGAAGGGCCCGCCGGTTCGCCGGGGGGCCCTTCTACATGGGGGGCGCCGGTCGGCCGTCTCGGGGGTGGCGGTCAGTCGGCGTCCTTCCCAGAGCGTCGATCTCGGCGCCCACCTCGGCGAGGAGCCCACGCCGGTCCTGGTAGGGCAGGAAGGCGGCGCGGAAGGCGGTCTCGACGATGTCACACAGCTCGGGCCACGAGAACGCCGCGGCCTGTTGCGTCCGCCATAGCTCCTCGGTGAGCGTCACTCCGCTCATCAGCCGGTTGTCGGTGTTCACCGTCACCATGAGGCCGCGGTCGTAGTAGTGGCGAATGGGGTGGGCCTCCAGGCTCTCGACCACACCGGTCTGGACGTTGGAAGTCGGGCAGCACTCGAGTGTTATCCTGCGGTCATTCACGTATTGCTCGAGATCCGGGTCCTCGCGCAGGCGTGTCCCGTGGCCGATGCGGTCGGCGTGGCAGAGGTGGATCGCCTGGTGGATCGACGCGGGACCGAACGCCTCGCCGGCGTGCACCGTGACGGGCATGTTGGCGCGCACGACGCGCTCGAAGGCCTCGCGATGATCGCCCGGCGGGTGGTTGTTCTCGGGTCCGGCCAGGTCCAGAGCGACGACGCCGCGGCCCTTGTAGGCCACGGTGAGGTCGGCGAGCGCCATCGTCACCGCCGGACTGAGGTTGCGGATGCCGCAGAGGATCACGCCTATGCGGATCGGAAAGTCGCGCTCGGCGTCCCGGAAGCCGGCGAGCGACGCGTCCACGACCTGTTCCAGCGACAGGCCGCGCTCGGTGTTCAGCGCCGGCGAGTAGCGCACCTCCATGTAGCGGACGTTCTCGGCCGCGGCGTCCTCGCCCAGCTCGTAGGCGATCCGGCGCAGCGCCGCCTCGTCCTGCATCACCGAGAGCGTGATCCGGAAGCGGTCGAGGTAATCGATCAGGTCGCGCGCGTCGGTCACCTGCATGTAGTCCCCCAGGGCGGCGGCGTCGCGGACCGGCAGCTCCACCTCGCGCTCGAGGGCGAGCTCCAGCAGCGTCGCGGGCCGCAGCGACCCGTCCAGGTGCACGTGCAGGTCCGCCTTGGGCAGGCGCGCGACCAGGTCGCGGGTGACCTCGAGCTCCGGCCGATCCAGCCTGCGTGCTCCGGTCATCCGCCTTCTGCGCGGTCGATGAAGCGCGGCTCCGGCGGGCCGCGCACCGGGGTCGGCTGCGCGCTCAGGTAGTCCACGAGCGCGTCGATGTCGAGCATGTCGAGGTCCTCGCGCTCCAACGGCTCGCCCAGCGCCTGGTACCCGTCGCCGCGCTGCGCCATGAAGTCGTTGACCGCGACCCGGTAGTCGGCTTCGGGGTCCACGGCCGCGCCTCCGTCGAGCTCCGCCGAAAGCACCCGCTCTCCCGCCGGCAGGGAGGCGTCGTAGACGACGCGCAGGCCGCTCACGTGGACGTCGGGCGAGCCGTCGGCCAGCGCGGTCTCGAGCGTCTCGAGCACCTGGGCGCCGGTGAGCCGCAGGCGCACCAACCGGTTCTCGAACGGCTGCACCTGGTAGAGCATGCCCCACGTGATCTCGCCCGCCGGCAGCCCGTCGCGGATGCCGCCGTTGTTCATCAGCGCGATATCGGCGTCCGAGCTCGCCCGCTGGGCGTCCGCGATCAGCCGGCCCAGCGCGTACTCGCCGGGCGACCGGTCGAGCGGTGCCGCCAGCGTGGTGACCACCGCCTCGACGCGGGGACCGATCTCCTCGAGCGCGTCGGCCACGAGCGCCGCGACCGCGCTGTCGGGGGGCACCAGGTCGGCGTACGTCGTCGGCAAACCCCGCATCCAGGCGCGCGCGCGTTCCTCGCCGGGCGCGCGCCACAGGTCGGTGACCGAATAGCGCGTTCCGCGCGATCCGGCCTCGACGACCGGGATGCCGTTGACCACCCGCGTGACCGGTCGGTGCGTGTGGCCGCCCACGATCAGGTCGGGCGGGTGACGGACCCCCCGCGCCAGGTCGATCACCTCGCCGCTGCACCCGTCGCCGTCGCATACCGCGCCGACGTGGCCAATGACGATCACGAAGTCGTGGCCCTCGGCGCGCAGGCGCGGCACCCAGGCGTCGACGGTCTCGACCAGGTCGCGGAACTCCAGGTGCGCGACGTTGGAGCGGCGGGTCACGTAGGGCGTTTCCTCGGTGGCCAGGCCGATGATCGCCACGCGCACCGAATCGCTCCCGCGGGGGGAGCGGGCCACGACGCGCGCGACCGGCGCGGCCCAGGGCGGCATGCTGTCCGTCCCGGCCACGAAGATGTTGGCGCCGAGGAAGGGGAAGCGCGCCTGTGCGCGGCGCGCCGCCAGGGTCTCGATGCCCCAGTCGAACTCGTGGTTGCCGATCGCCGCCGCGTCGTAGCCGGCGGCGTTGTAGAACGCGATCGTCGAGCGGCCGTCGGTGAGGTTGGAGATCGGCGTGCCCTGGTACATGTCGCCGCCGCTCACGCGGATGGTGGGCCCCGCGAAGCCCGACGCCTCGGCGCCGTAGAGCGCCGCCAGCGCCGCCGCGCCGCCGACCTCGCGGCCGTTGGCGAAGTCCGGCCGGGTCGCGAGCAGGGAGCCGTGCAGGTCGTTGGTCGCGAGCACGCGCAGGCGCGCGACGCGGTCGCCCGACCCCACGGCGCCCGCGCCTGCCCCCTCGGCCGTCGCTTCGGCGGCCTCGGCCTCGCGCTCCAGGTGAGCGGCGGCGGCCTCGGGGACGATGCGCCAGCTCTGCCGGAAGTACGCGCTCGGGTCGACCTCGCCCGTACGGCCCACCTCCTCGAAGAGCAACTCGCGCATCTCGCGCTGGCCGTCGTAGACCACGGGGGCCGAGGCGACCATGTCGAAGCCCCCGCCGCCCTGCTGTCGGTAGCTGTTCAGGGCGAGCGTGAACGTGTCGGCGGCGGTCACCGGCCGGCCGTCCCGCGTCAGCTCCACGATGCGCTGACCCGCCGGGCGCGACACGTCGATGACGTAGTCCACGCCGCTGACCATGTCGAAGTTGTAGCCGCGCCGCTCGGGGTCGATCAACGACTCGCCTTCGGGGACCGGCCACGTCCGGAAGTAGCTCGCCGAGCGCTCCAGGAACGCCCGCAGCGCGTCGCCCCCGATGCGCACCCCTTTCAGCGTGTTGTCGTAGATGTAGAGGCCCGCGATGTCGGCGACGCGCACGTCTCCCTGCGGGACGTCGGCCTCGGTCGTGAAGGCCGCGGCGGCCGACAACTCGGTCCCGGCGACGCGCCGCTGCACCTCGTTGATGAAGTCGATCGCGGGGGTATCCAGCACGCGCGACAGCCGCGTCGACATCGGTCCCGTGGAGCGGCCGACCACCGAGCGCACGTAGGCGAGGGTACGCTCGTGCTCCCAGCGCAGCGAGTCGACGAAGGCGGTGTCGGGCCGGCTCGGGTCGCCCCGGTGGAGGCGGCCCTCGATGGAGGCGACCCGCCAGGCGCCCGACGCGCGCCGCTCCATGCCCACCGTGACCTCGGCCAGACTCTCGCCCCAGTTCTTCGGCTGCACGACGTGGACACCGGAGATGACCGTGTCGGCGATCTCTCGGTGCGAGTGGCCCATCAGGACGAGGTCCACGCCCTCCACCTCGTGGGCGATGCGCGAGACCTGGTTTTCGGGCGGCAGGCCCGTGGCTGCGGTGTCGTAGCTGCTGCCCTCCAGGCCGCTGTGGGCGAGCACCACCACGAGATCGGCGCCGCGCGAGCGCAGATCCGCCACCACGGGCGCGAGGGAGGTGGTGATGTCGCGGAACTCGAGCACACCCTGGACGTTGGGCCGGTCCCAGATCGCCACGCCGGGCGGCACCACGCCGGCCACGCCGATCGCGATCGTGTCGCCCTGGGCGGTGACGTGGTCGAGGAGCACGGAGGGCGCGAAGGCGTGCGCGTCGGTTCCGGCGCGGAAGGCGTTGACCGACAGCACCGGAAAGTCGGCCTGCTCGAGCGCGCGACGCAGGTTCTCGAGCCCGTAGTTGAACTCGTGGTTGCCCATCGCGACGGCGTCGTAGCCCAGCAGGTTCATGGCCTTGACGATCGCGTTCGGCTCGTGCGTCCGCTGGCGGGAGTAGACGTAGGCGAGCGGGTTGCCCTGGAGCCAGTCGCCGGAGTCGAAGAGGTATACCGAGCCGGGGTGCTCCGCGCGGATGCTGTCGACGAGGGGCGCGAGGATGGCGAGACCCCGGTCGGTGGGAGAGTCCTCGTAGTAGTCGTAGGCGTAGACGCGCCCGTGCACGTCCGTGGTCCCGAGCAGCGTCAGCGTCGTCCGCGCGGCGGCGGTCGGGGTCGCCTCGGCCGCCGGGCCGGCGGGTGCGGTCGCGGCGGGCCCCGACGCGCAGGCGGTGAGCATCGCGAGCAGCAGAGGCCCGGCGTGGCGCACGTGCGCGGCCGGCCGGGCGGCGCTCGAGTCGACCGGGTCGGTTGCCGGACCCGGGGTGGGGAAGAGCTTTCGCACGTGGACTCCGCGGTATCGCGATCCCGCGAGGGGCGAACGGAGCCCGTCTCCTGCGCCGCCGCCGCGGAACGTGGTCGTCGTGACCTTCGGTCCTTCAGCCAGGCTACCCTTCGGGCTCGGGCGGGGTTCGCGCGGCGAGGCACGCGCGCGCGGCCGCCAGGCGGGCGGCAGGCACCCGGAACGGAGAGCAGGAGACGTAGTCGAGCCCGGCGTCGTGGAAGAACTCGACCGACCGGGGGTCGCCTCCGTGCTCCCCGCACACCCCGATCTTCAGATCCTTCCGTCCGCTGCGCCCCCGATCGACCGCGATGGCGACCAGCTCGCCCACGCCTTCGATGTCGAGCGTGCGGAACGGGTCGTCCCGCAGGAGTCCGTGCTCCAGGTAGTACGGCAGGAAGGTGCCGGCATCGTCCCGGGAGAGGCCCAGGGTCGTCTGCGTGAGGTCGTTCGTGCCGAAAGAGAAGAACTCGGCGTCGGCGGCGATCTCGGCGGCCGCCAGCGCCGCGCGCGGCAGCTCGATCATGGTCCCCACGAGGTACCGCACGTCGACCCCGCGCGCGCCCAGCACCTCGTCGGCGACCTCCCGGACCAGCTTCATCTGCCGGCGGAACTCCTCCGGCAGGGCGACGAGCGGCACCATCACCTCCGGGTGGACCGCCACGCCTTCCTCGGCGGCGTCGGCGGCCGCCTCGAAGAGCGCGCGCGCCTGCATGCTGGAGATCGCCGGGAAGGTCGTGCCGAGCCGGACGCCGCGATGGCCCAGCATCGGGTTGGCCTCGCGGAGCCTGCCGAGCCGCTCCTGCAGGGCGTCCGCGTCGACACCGAGGCGGCTGGCCAGCGCGGCCACGTCGTCCGGGTCGCGGGGCAGGAACTCGTGCAGCGGTGGGTCGAGCAGGCGCACCGTGACCGGCAGACCGTCCATGGCACGGAAGATCTCCAGGAAGTCCGCCCGCTGCATGGGCTGGAGCCGGTCCAGCGCGGCCCGCCGCGCGTCCTGGTCGGCGGCGAGGATCATCTCCCGCACGGTGTCGATCCGCTCTCCTTCGAAGAACATGTGCTCGGTGCGGCAGAGGCCGATTCCCTCCGCGCCGAACTCTCGCGCGCGGGCGGCGTCGGAGGGCGTGTCGGCGTTGGCGCGTACGCGCAGCCGCCGCATCTCGTCGGCCCAGGCCATCAGGCGTTCGAACGACGGGGACGGCTCAGGCTCCACCGTGGGCACTCGGCCCGCGTAGATGTGGCCAGAGGAGCCGTCCAGGGTGATCCAGTCCCCCTGGCCGAAGGGGCTGTCGCCGATGACCACCTGGCCGGCCTCCTCGCGGACCGCGACGCCGCTCGCGCCGGCGACGCAGCACAGACCGAGGCCGCGCGCCACGACAGCGGCGTGGGACGTCAAGCCGCCCCGGGACGTGAGGATGCCCCGCGAGGCGACCATCCCGTCGAAGTCCTCCGGCGAGGTTTCCTCGCGTACGAGAAGGACCGGCTCGCCGCGCTCGCGCCAGGCGACCGCGTCTTCGGCGGTCAGGACGATGCGCCCCGACACCGCGCCGGGGGAGGCGGGCAGGCCCGTCGCCAGCGGGCGCGCGCCCGCCTCGGGGTCCAGGCGCGGGTGCAGGAGCTGGTCGAGCTGATCCGGATCGACCCGCTCCAGCGCCTGGTCGCGATCGATGAGGCCCTCGTCGACCATGTCCACGGCGATGCGGACGGCGGCCGCGGCGGCGCGCTTCGCGGTGCGCGTCTGGAGCAGGTAGAGGTCGCCGCGCTCGACGGTGAACTCGATGTCCTGTGCGTCGCCGTAGTGGCGCTCGAGGCGGTCTGCGACGCGGCGCAGCTCCAGGTAGGCCTCCGGCAGCGCGTCGGCCATACCGTCCAGCGCCAGCGGGTCGCGTATGCCCGCGACGACGTCCTCGCCCTGCGCGTTCACGAGGAACTCCCCGAACAGCCTGCGCTCTCCGGTGGAGGGGTCGCGGGTGAACGCGACGCCGGTTCCGGACGTGGGACCCAGATTGCCGAAGACCATCGCCACCACGCTCACCGCGGTACCGATGTCGTCGGGGATGCCGGCGACCCGCCGATAGGAGCGCGCGCGCTCGTTGTTCCACGAACGGAAGACCGCCTCGATCGCGCCGCGCAGCTGCTGGGCCGGGTCCTCGGGGAACGCGCGGCCTGAGCGCCCGGCGATCTTCAGGAAGTCCTCGGTGACCGATCGCAGCTCGTCCGCGGTGAGGTCGGCGTCCGTGGCGACCCCGAGCCGCTCGCGGCCCTCGCGAAGCCGGGCCTCGAAGGCACGCGAGGGCGCGCCCATGACGACGCCGGCGTACATCTGCACGAAGCGGCGGTAGGCGTCCCACGCGAAGCGTTCGTCGCCGGCCGACGTTGCGAGCCCGGCGACGGTCTCCTGGTTCAGGCCCAGGTTGAGGATCGTGTCCATCATCCCGGGCATCGACACGGCCGCGCCGCTGCGGACGGACACGAGCAGCGGATCCGGCCCCCGCCCGAAGGTCCGACCCGTCTGCTCCTCGAGCCGCGCGACGTGGGCCTCGACCGCCTGCTCCAACCCCTCCGGCAGCGAGCCGGAGGACAGGTAGCGGCGGCAGGCGGCCGTGGTGATGGTGAAGCCGGGCGGCACCGGAATCCCGATCGCGGTCATCTCCGCCAGGTTGGCGCCCTTGCCGCCGAGCAGCTCCTTGTCGCCTCGGCCGCCGTCGGCGACCCCCGCCCCGAAGTGGTAGATCCAGCGATCGGTCATGGGCTCGGCGTGCCCGCGGCGGGGGGGGAGGCCGCGCCGGCGGCGGTGGGAGCGCCGTCGGCGCCTCGCACGCTCTGCGCCCGGCGCTGGTCCTGAAGGTCGACCAACGGCGCCGCGTAGCGCCCCGAGAAGCACGCGTCGCAGAACGGGCCGCGCTCCCTGACGGCCTCGTGCATACCCTCGAGCGACAGGTAGCCGAGCGAGTCGACATCGAGGTGGCGCGCGATCTCCTCGACGGTGTTGTGCGCCCCGATCAGCTCCTCGTGGGTGGGCATGTCGATGCCGTAGAAGCAGGGGTGGCGGACCGGGGGGCTCGCGACGCGGAAGTGCACTTCGCGCGCGCCCGCGTCGCGGATCATCGAGATCAGGCCGCGGCTCGTGGTGCCGCGGACCAGGGAGTCGTCCACCACCACCACGCGCTGGCCGTCGATCACCTCGCGCACGGCGTTGTACTTGATGCGAACGCGGAAGTCGCGGCCGGCCTGCACCGGGTGGATGAACGTCCGTCCGACGTAGTGATTGCGGATCAGCCCGAGCTCGAACGGGATGCCGCTCTCCTCGGCGTAACCCAGCGCCGCCGAGTTGGAGGAGTCGGGGACGCTGAACACGCAGTCGGCGTCGGCGGGCTGCTCGCGCGCGAGCTGCCGTCCGAAAGCGCGGCGCGCGCGGTCCACGCTGACCCCGAACACCCGCGAGTCGGGCCGCGCGAAGTAGACCAGCTCGAAGATGCACGGCTGCGGCCGCTCCGCCGGCTCCAGCGGCGGGAGGGAAACCAGCTCTTCGCCGCGTATGCGCAGGATCTCCCCCGGCGGGACCGGCCGCACGTCGGTCGCGCCCATGAGCTCCAGCGCGCAGGTCTCGCTGGCGAGCGCCCAGCCGTCGCCCCGGCGGCCGATCACCAGCGGCCGGTAGCCCCACGGGTCGCGCGCGGCGTACAGCGTGTCCCCGACCGTGACGAGGAAGGAGAAAGCGCCCACGAGCTGGCGCAGCGCCTCCCGCACCTGGTCGTCCACGGTGCGCTGCCGGGAGCGCGCGATGAGGTGGACGAGGACCTCCGAGTCGATCGTGCCGCGGAACAGCGCGCCTTCGGCGACCAGTCGGGAGCGGATGCGGGCGGCGTTCGTGATGTTGCCGTTGTGCACCAGGCCGAGGTCGCCCTCGCGGTAGTTCACGAGGATGGGCTGGGCGTTGACCAGGCCCGGACCGCCGGCGGTGGAGTAGCGCGTGTGCCCCAGCGCGATGCGCCCGGGGAGGCCTTCGAGGACGCTCTCGTCGAAGCTCTCGGTGATGAGGCCTTCCGCGCGGCGCAGCGTGCCGCGTCCGCCGTCGATCGCGGCGATGCCGGCCGCCTCCTGGCCGCGGTGCTGGAGCGCGTAGAGGCCCAGGAAGGCGGCCTCCGCGGCGCGATCCGCTCCGGTGACTCCCACGATCCCGCACATCGCTCAGACTCCGCCCATGGCGCGCGGGATCGCCTCGTGCCAGGCGTCCGCGACCTCCGAGATGTCCCGTTGCACGAGCACGCGGCCGTCGGCGGCCCGGATCAGGAAGCCGGACGCCGCGTCCTCGACCGCACCAAGCTCCGTCGCGGGCACGCCCTCGCCAGCGGCGATCTGCATCACCCGCTCCAGGTCGCCCGCGGCGCAGGACACCACGGCCCGCCCCTGCGACTCCCCGAACAACGCGGCGTCGTCGGGCACCCCGCCCGGCAGCGTCACGTCGACGCCGACCGGGGCGCGCCGATCCGCGACCGCGCTCTCCGCCAGGCACACCGCGAGGCCTCCCTCCGAGCAGTCGTGCGCGCTGCGCGCCAGCCCGTCCGCGGCGAGCCGCAGCAGCGCCTCCTGGAGCGCCCGTTCCGCCGCCAGGTCCACCGCTGGCGGCTCGCCCACCAGGCCCGGCCCGGACACCCGCAGGTGCATGGAGCCGCCGAGCTCGTCGCGCGTCTCGCCGAGAAGGACGATGCGATCCCCCGGCGCCCGGAACGCCGAGCGCACGACGTGCGCGACGTCCTCGACGACGCCGACCATGCCGATCACGGGCGTCGGGTGGATGGCGCCGCGGGGGCTCTCGTTGTAGAGCGAGACGTTGCCGCTGACCACCGGCGTGTCGAACGCGCGGCAGGCGTCCGCCATGCCGGCCACCGCCTCCGACATCTGGTGGTAGATCTCGGGCCTGGTCGGGTTGCCGAAGTTCAGGTTGTTCGTGACCGCACGGGGTCGCGCGCCGGAGCACGCCAGATTCCGGGCGGCCTCCGCCACGGCGATCATCGCCCCGGTTCGGGGCCGGAGCCAGCAGTAGCCCCCGTTGCAGTCGGTCGTCGCGGCGAGCGCGCGCCGGGTGCCGCGCACGCGGATGACCCCGGCGTCGGACCCCGGCTCGACCACCGTGTTGGTGCGGACGGTGGAGTCGTACTGGCGGTAGACCCAGGCCTTCGAGGCGATCGTCGGGTGTGCGAGCAGGCGGAGCAGTGCCGCGCCTCCCGGGTCCCCTGCCATGCGCCGCGCCTCCGGCGCCGGTGGCGTCCAGGCCCGCGCCCGGCGCGCCGCCTCGTCCTCGACGCCATCCCGCGTGTAGGTCGGGCAGCCGTGCACCAGCGCCTCCCCGGGTAGCTCGGCGACCACGCGGCCGTGCTCGCGCACGCGGTAGAGGCCGTCGTCGGTGACGCGTCCGATGACCGCCGCCTCGAGCTCCCACCTCTCCAGGATCGCGCGCACGTCGTCCTCGCGTCCCGCCTTCGCCACCACGAGCATCCGCTCCTGCGACTCGGATAGGAGGATCTCGTAGGGCGTCATCCCGCTTTCGCGCACCGGCACCAGCGCGACGTCGATGTCGACTCCCGTGCCGGACCGGGCGGCCATCTCGGTGGAGGACGAGGCGAGCCCGGCGGCGCCCATGTCCTGGATGCCCACGATGTGGCCGCTCCGGATCAGCTCCAGCGACGCCTCGAGCAGCAGCTTCTCCGTGAACGGGTCGCCCACCTGCACCTGCGGGCGGCTCGCCTCGGCCGATTCGTCCAGCTCCTCGCTGGCGAAGGTGGCGCCGTGGATGCCGTCGCGGCCCGTGCGTGCCCCGACGGCCAGGATCGGGTTGCCGGGTCCGGCCGCCTCTCCGCGGATCAGGTGCTCGGTCTTCATGAGCCCGATCGCCATCGCGTTGACCAGCGGGTTCCCCTCGTACGCCTCGTCGAAATGGACCTCGCCGCCGATGTTGGGAATCCCGACGCAGTTGCCGTAGTCGCCGATCCCCGCCACGACGCCGCCGAACAGGTAGCGGACGCGGGCGCTCTCGAGCGGCCCGAAACGGAGCGCGTCCAGCACCGCGACGGGCCGCGCGCCCATGGTGAAGACATCGCGCAGGATGCCGCCTACGCCGGTGGCAGCGCCCTCGTAAGGCTCGATCGCCGACGGGTGGTTGTGGGACTCGATCTTGAACGCCGCCGCCAGGCCGTCGCCGATGTCGATGACGCCGGCGTTCTCCCCGGGACCCTGCAGAACCCAGGGGGCGTCCGTCGGCAGCGTCCGCAGCAGCGGCCGGGAGTTCTTGTAGCCGCAGTGCTCCGACCAGAGGGCGCTGAAGAGCCCCAGCTCCGTGTACGTGGGTGTGCGGCCGACGGCCGCCAGGATGAGCGCGTACTCGGATTCGCTGAGGCCGTGCGCGGCGACCAGCTCGGCGTCGACGGGGGGATCCCCGGGCCGCGGCTCGGGGCCCGGGGCGGCGCGCCGGGCCGCGTCGGCCGTGGGCGGTTCGGCCAGGTGCCCCGCGACCTCGCTCATGCGGCCACCGCGAGGGAGCGGACCAGCGAAGCGAACAGCGGCAGCCCGTCGGTGGAGCCGAGCAGCGCCTCCACGGCGCGCTCGGGGTGGGGCATGAGGCCCAGCACGTTGCCCGCGTCGTTGAGGACGCCGGCGATCGAGCGCGCCGATCCGTTGGGGTTGGCCGCCTCGCTGACGCGCCCCGCCTCGTCGACGTAGCGGAACGCCACGCGTCCCTCGGCCTCCAGCGCGTCCAGCGTGGACTCGTCGGCCACGTAGCCCCCCTCGCCGTGCGCGATGGGCAGGCGCAGGAGCTGGCCGGGCCCGTACTCGCGGGTGAACAGGCTGTCGGCGTTGTCGACGCGCACGCGGACCGTCTCGCCCCGGAACTGGCGGCTGTCGTTGCGGACCAGCGCTCCCGGGAGCAGGCCCGCCTCGCAGAGGATCTGGAATCCGTTGCAGATGCCCAGCACGGGGCCGCCGGCGTCGGCGAACGCCGAGACCGCCTCCATCACAGGGCTCAGGCGGGCGATCGCGCCGGCGCGCAGGTGGTCGCCGTAGCTGAATCCGCCGGGCAGCACGACGGCGTCGGCGTTGCCGAGCGTGCGCTCGCGGTGCCACACGAATTCGGCGTCCACCCCCAGCACGTCGCGCAGCGCCTTGTAGCAGTCGTAGTCGCAGTTGGACCCCGGGAACGTGACGACGGCGACCCCCATCAGGCCTCCGCTCCGGCGAGAGGCCGGACGACGACTTCGTAGTCCTCGGTGACCGGGTTCGCGAGCAGCTGGCGGCACATCGCCTCGGCCGCCGCGCGGGCCCCGGCCTCGTCCTCCGCCGTCAGCAGGACGCGAATCAGCTTGCCCACGCGGACGCCGTCCACGCCGCTGAACTCCAGGGAGCGCAGCGCGTGCGCGACCGCGTTGCCCTGCGGGTCGAGAAGGCCTTCGCGCGGGGTCACCCGCACCTCCAGCTCGAACGCAGCCATCATTCCTCCACTTGGGGACCGCCCGAGCGCTGGCGGCGCCGCAGCAGGCGTGGCCCGCCCCGGGTCGGCCCTTCGTACGTGAGGTCGCGGAGCTCTGCTCCCGCCTCGTCCATGTCGTCCTCGTCCTCGTCCAGCAGCGGATCCCGGTCGGGTCGCCTCTCCCACAGGCCGAGGACCAGCGACTTGAAGAGCCCGTAACCCGTGTACAGCGCGGCCATGCCGAAGAAGTAGTAGCGCGGGAAGAGGAACGTGGCGGCGACCGTGAAGACCATCAGGCCGAGGGTCGCGAGGCCCTTGGCGGTGCGGAAGCCGAACTTCGGCACCACCGCGTAGGGGATGTGGCTGACCATCAGCCCCCCGAGCACCACCATCGTCCCCGTCATGATGTCGGCCCACGGCAGGCCGGCGAGCTGGCTCTGGAAGAACGCGGTCTGGCTGAACGGATAGAACGTTGCCAGGAGCGAACCCGCGGTCGGCGAGGGAAGTCCGTAAAAGACCGCCTTGGCCCCCCCCGCCTGCTCGACATTGAAGCGCGCCAGCCGCATGACGACCGCGGTGATGTAGAGGAACGACGCGATCCAACCCCACGGCCCTTCCTGCAGGAACTGGAAGTAGATGACCAGCGCCGGGGCGACGCCGAAGCTGATCGCGTCGACGAGCGAGTCCAGCTCCTCCCCGAACTTGCTCCCGGTGGCCGTGTAGCGGGCGACGCGCCCGTCCAGCATGTCGAGGAACGCGGCTCCGACGATCAGCCACGCCGCGGTCTCGAAGCGGCCCTGCGCGGCGAGCACCATCGACCAGACCCCGAAGAACAGGTTGGCCAGCGTCAACGCGCTCGGCAGAATGACGATCCCGCGCTTGAGATTCGGTCTCACGGCGACGTCCCCGTCAGGCGGCGGTGGATGTCCAGGTAGCGCTCCGACGTAGCGCGGACCACGTCCTCAGGAAGCGGCGGAGGGGGCGGCTGCTTGTCCCACTCGCCGGCCTTCGCGAGGGCATCCAGGTAATCGCGCACGGGCTGCTTGTCGAGCGAAGGCGGCGTCGTGCCCACGCGATAGCCGTCGGCCGGCCAGTATCGCGAGGAATCCGGCGTCAGCACCTCGTCGATCAGCAGCAGCGCGCCGGCGCCGTCGGTGCCGAACTCGAACTTGGTGTCCGCCAGCAACAGCCCGGACTCCGCCGCCACCTCGGTCGCGCGCGCGAACAGCGCGAGGCTCCTGCGTCGCAACTCTCCTGCCGCGTCCGCACCCAGCGCCGCTTCCACGGCCGAGAACGGCACGTTCTCGTCGTGCCCGGAGGCGGCCTTCGTGGCGGGGGAGAAGACGGGCCCGGGGAGCCGCTCCGCCCTGCGCAGCCCCGCCGGCAACGGCTCTCCCGCGAGCGTCCCTGATGCCTCGTACTCGGCCCACGCGGAACCCGCGACGTAGCCGCGTACGACGCACTCGAATGGTACAGGCTCCGCGCGCGCGCAGAGCAGCGCGCGGCCCTCCCACTGGTCGCGTAGCCCGGCGATCGCGGGCACCTCCCGCGCGATGACGTCGGGGTCGTAGGCGAGCACGTGGTGCGGCCCGAGGTCGGCGAGCCGCTCGGTCCACCACGCCGTGAGGGAGGCCAGCACGTGGCCCTTTCCGGGAACCGGCTCGTCCATCACGACGTCGAAGGCGCTCAACCGGTCGGACGCCACCATCAGCACGCGCGCGTCGTCCACATCGTACACCTCGCGGACCTTGCCCGTCCGGAGCACGGGCAACGGGAGATCCGACCGGCGCAGCGCCTGCGACAGCGATCCGCTCATACGGACGGCTCCGGCACCGGACCCCATTCGGTGCCTTCGAGCACGGGAGCGACGGCCTCGCCCAGAAACACCTCTACCTGCGCGGGCGCCCGGCCGACATGGAGCTCGGGGCGCAGGGCGTCGCGGATCTCCGCCTCCTGCAGGCCGATCGCGTCGTCGGCGGCCAGGCGGTCCACGATGTCCGGCGCGCCCCCCGTCTCCGCGGCGCGCTCGGCGGAGGCGACGGCGTGTCTGCGGATGCGCTCATGCACTTCCTGCCGGTCCGCGCCCCCGCGCACCGCGCGCATCATCAGGGCTTCCGTCGCCACGAACGGCAGCTCGCGCGCAAGGCGCTCGCGGATCACCACGCGGTTCACGCGCAGCCCCGCGGCCACTTGGTGGACGAGCAACAACACGGCGTCGATGGTGAGGAACGCCTCGGGGATCGCGATGCGCCGGTTGGCGGAGTCATCCAGGGTCCGCTCCAGCCACTGGGTCGCCGCCGTGAACGCGGGGTCGAGGCTGAGCAGGATGGCGTGTCGCGCGAGCGCGTTGATGCGCTCCGACCGCATCGGATTGCGCTTGTAGGGCATCGCCGACGAGCCGATCTGCGACTCACCGAACGGCTCCTCGACCTCGCGCAGGTGCTGCAACAGGCGGACGTCGTTGGCGAATTTGCTCGCCGAAGCCGCGGTGCCCGCCAGCGCCGCGAGCACGCCGTAGTCGACCTTGCGGGGGTAGGTCTGCCCGGTCACGCCGAACCTGCGCTCGAAGGAAAACGCCTTCGCGACCGCCAGGTCGAGGCGGTCGACCTTGTCGGTGTCGCCCTCGAACAGCTCGACGAACGACGCCTGGGTGCCCGTGGCGCCCCGAATGCCGCGGAAGCGCATCCGGTCCAGCCGGAAGTCGACGTCCTCGAGGTCGAGCAGGAGGTCCTGGATCCACAGCGTGGCGCGCTTGCCGACGGTGGTCGGCTGGGCCGGCTGGAAGTGGGTGAAGCCGAGGGTCGGCGTGTCCTTGTGCGCGCGCGCGAACTCCGCGAGGCGGGCGATGCAGGCGAGCAGGCGAGAGCGGACGAGGCGGAGCGCGTCGCGCTGCAGCAGCAGGTCGCCGTTGTCGGTCACGAAGCAGCTGGTGGCGCCGGCGTGGATCCAGCCCGCGGCCGGGGGGGCGGCCTCGCCGAAGAGGCGCACGTGCGCCATCACGTCGTGCCGCAGCTCGCGCTCCAGCTCGGCGGCGCGCTCCAGGTCGATGTCGTCCGCCGCGGCGCGCATCGCGTCGACGGCTTCGGCGGGAATCGGCAGGCCCAGGTCCCGCTGGGCCTCGGCGAGCGCGATCCACAGGCGGCGCCACGTCCGGTAGCGCGTGGCGGGGGAGAAGATCCGGCTCATCTCCGCCGACGCGTAGCGCTCGGTGAGCGGATGGACGAACGTCTCCGGCACCGTGCTCACCCGCCCCCCGTGACGTAGAACCAGGTGTAGTCGAGGCGCCCGTCGCGCTCGAAGGCGAGCCGCACGGATCCGCGCCCGGCGGCCGAGGCGAGCAGCGCCGCCGCCTGCTCGGCGCTCCGCACCCGGGTCTGGTTCAGCTGCAGGATCAGGTCGCCCGGCCGCAGCCCGAGCTCCTGCCTGGCGGTTCCGGACAGGTCGACGATCAGCGCTCCCGCCTCGCTGATCAGGCCCCGCTCGGCCCGTATCGCCGGCGTGAGGGTGACCAGTTCGAAGTCCGCGAGCGCGCGGATGCGCTCGGCGGTGACCGAGGGCAGGTCCGCGGGGGTGAGCGACACGGTCCGCCGACCGTCGCCACGCTCCACCTCCACCGTGAGCGTCCCGCCGACCTCTGCGTCCAGCAGGGCCGCCTGCCAGTCCAGCGGCGTGCGGAGGTTCCGCCCGCCGGCCGACACCAGCAGCGTCCCTACGCGGAGGCCCGCCCGCTCGGCCGGCGACCCCGCCGCCACGCCGCTCACGCGCACCCGGCCGCTGCGCGTGACGGAGCCGCCGTCGACGGGCTCGACGTCCAGCCCGACCCAGGGGCGGCGCACGGCGCCATCGTCCAGGAGGTCAAGCGCGATACGCCGGGCGCGGTTGATGGGGATCGCGAAGCCCAGGCCCTCGCTGCCGCCGCTCGACGAGAGGATCGACGAATTCACCCCGATCACTTCGCCGAGCGCGTTCACCAGCGGCCCGCCCGAGTTGCCCGGGTTGATGGAGGCGTCGGTCTGGATCATGTCCAGGTAGAAGGCGCCATCCTCCTGCGCGGAGGCGATGTTGCGACCGACGCCGCTCACCACCCCGGCCGTCACGGTCGGCTCGGTGTTCGCGAGCTGGAAGCCGAAGGGGTTGCCGATCGCGACGACCCACTCGCCGATCAGCAGGCCGTCGGAATCGCCGAGCGGCGCCACGGGCAGGGGGGTGTCATCGGCCTCGCCCTCCACGGGCCGGGAGGGGTCGATGCGCAGCAGCGCGAGGTCGTTGAACTCGTCGACCCCGAGCACGACGCCCTCGAAGTTCCGGCCGTCCGCCGTCGTGACGATGATGCTCTCGGCGCCCTGGACCACGTGGTCGTTGGTGAGCACCAGCCCGTCGGCGTGGATGATGAAGCCCGAGCCCAGACCGGGGACGCGTCGCGGCCCACCGGCGAACATGCGCTCCCATAGGGACTGGCCCCGCTGGCGGGAGCGCACCGTGTTCACGCTCACCACGGCCGGCGCCACCCGCTGGGCGGCGCGCACGATGGCGGTTTCGCGACCCTGCGTGATCTGCTGGTTGGCCGCGGCGCCGGACCGGGCGACCGGGAGCGTCACCGAGTCGGCGTCGGCGCGCACGTCGGGGCTCGCCTCCTGACCGCTGCACGCCCCCGGTGCGAGGCACGCGGCCACGACCGCCGCGGAGGTCGCGAGGCGGGATCCGACCGACGTCACAGCGCCCGCTGGGTGCGGTCCAGCTTCGCCCAGTCGGACAGAAACGCGTCCAGTCCACGGTCTGTCAGGGGATGCAGCATCAACTGGCGAAGCACCTTCGGCGGTATGGTCGCGACATCGGCGCCGATCTCGGCCGCCTGGACGAAGTGCAACGGATGGCGGATCGACGCCGCCAGGATCTCGGTCTCGTACCCGTAATTGTCGTAGATGATACGGATCTGGCGGATCAGGTCCATGCCCTCCCCCGAGATGTCGTCGACCCGGCCGAGGAAGGGCGAGATGAACGTCGCGCCCGCCTTCGCGGCGAGCAGCGCCTGGGACGCGGAGAAGCACAGCGTCACGTTCACGTCGATGCCCTCGGAGCGGAGCTGACGGCACGCGCGCAGGCCGTCGTCGGTGAGCGGCACCTTCACCACGATGTTGTCCGCGAGCTCGGCGAGCTTGCGCCCCTGCTCCAGCATGCCGTCGCGGTCGATCGCGACGACCTCGGCGCTCACCGGCCCGTCCACGGTTTCACAGATCTCGCGCAGGAGCTCGGTGGGGGGGCGGTCGCCGGCCACTTTGGCCACCAGGGAGGGGTTGGTCGTGATGCCGTCGATCAGCCCGGCCTCCGCGGCCCACGCGATCTCGTCGAGGTCCGCGGTGTCCAGGAATATCTTCATGGTGTCTCCGTTCGGGCGGTGTCGTCCGTCAGGGTATCGGTAGTGCGGGTTTCGTGCCGGCGAGCGCGTCTCGTTCGGCCTCCGCGGAGTCGTAGTATACGCGCGCCAGGAAGAGCCCGCCGGGCGCGGCGGGGGGCGACGTGACGAGGCCGGGATCGCCTTCCAGAAGCCCCGTCAGATCGGACGCCGGACGCCTCCCTCGAGCCACGTCGACCATCGTCCCCACAAGGTAGCGCACCATGTGATGGAGGAAGCGGTTGGCGACGATGTGGAAGGCGATGCCCAGGTCGGCCCACGGCGCCCAGAAAGACGTGCGCACGGCGCACCGATCCCCCCGCTGCTCCTGCCCGGCCTTCGCGAACGCCCCGAACGAGCGTTCCCCGACCAGGCCCTGCGCGGCCTCCTCGAGGAGGGCCCGATCCAGATCCGCTTCGATCGGCCAGCAGTAGCGGTTCAGGAAGGGGGATAGGGTCGCGGGCGCGGTGCCCACGCGGTACACGTAGCCGCGCGCGACGGCGCTGTAGCGCGCGTGGAAGTCGGGCGGCACGGCGGTCGCCGCGTCCACGTGGACGGTGTCCGGGAGCAGCGCGTTGGCGGAGCGAAGCAGCTCCTGCGCGGTCCAGCGAGAGGGCGCCTTGAAGCTCGCGACCTGGCCCGTCGCGTGGACTCCGCGGTCGGTGCGCCCGGCGGCCACCACGCGCGTCGGGCGGTCGCACAGGCGGGACAGGACGTCCTCGAGGGTGGATTGTACCGTGACCACATCCGGCTGGGCCTGCCAGCCGTGAAAAGCGCTCCCATCGTAGGAGAGCGTCAACGCGAAGCGGCGCTCAGCCGGATCGGTCACGGCGGCAAGGTAGCGGGGAGCCGGGGGGTGTCAACCGTCGGTGCGGGGCCCGGGCGATCCGGCCGTTGGGCGCAGGCGTGATCGCCCCGCTTGGCGAAGCGCGCCGGGGTGGGTAGGATTGCGCCCGGCCCGCGTCCCGAGTCCAGACCATGCGCCCTGAAACCGCAGCAACGCAGCCCCAGGCCAGGCCCGCGACCGTCGTGGGCGCGGGCCACGAGCGCCCTCCCCGCGACCGGCGCCGGGCGCTGCTGCGCTGGCAGTGGGAGCGCTTGCGCGAGGGCCGGCCGCCCAATCCGCCGCCGGATTCCTGGCGGATCGCGGAGCCGCTCGTCGCGGCACCGCGCGCGGAGCGGGGCGAGCTCCGTGCGATCTGGGTCGGGCACGCGACCGTCCTCCTGCAGGTCGGCGGCCTGAACGTGCTCACGGACCCGGTCTGGAGCGACCACGCCTCGCCGATTCCCGGCGCCGGACCGCGGCGCATGACGCCGCCGGCGCTGCCCTTCGAGCGTCTGCCGCCGATCGACGTCGTGCTCCTTTCCCACGACCACTACGACCACCTCGACGTGCGCACGGCTCGCGCCCTTCATCGCAGGGAAGGGGACCGCCTGCTGTGGGCGGTGCCCGTCGGCTACCGGCGCTGGCTCGCACGCCTGGGCATCCGGTCGGTCCTCGAGCTCGCCTGGTGGCGGTCGGCCGCGGTCCGCACGGCCGCCGGAGAGCTCGTGGTCCATGCGCTGCCGGCCCGGCACTGGTCGCAACGCCGGCCGGGTGGCGCGGAGCACCGGTCCTGGGGTTCGTGGGCGGTCGAGGCGGGCGGGCGGCGCGCGTACTTCGGAGGCGACTCCGGGTACTTCGGCGGATTCGCGGAGATCGGCCGCGCCCACGGGCCCTTCGATGTGGCCTTGCTGCCGATCGGTGCCTACGAGCCGCGCTGGTTCATGAAGTCGGCGCACATGAATCCGGAGGAGGCCGTGCGAGCCTACCTGGACCTGGGCGGCGCGGGCGCCTTCCTGGGCATTCACTGGGCCACGTTCCGCCTGACCGACGAGGCGCCCGCGGAGCCGCCCGGACGCGCCCGCGACGCCTGGCGGCGGGCCGGTCTGGACCCCACGGCCCTCCACGTCGGCCCACCCGGCGAATCGCTGATCGTGCCGGCCGGCGAGCGGGCCGGCCGGCGGACCGGGGTTGGCGCGGACGGAGGCCGGTGAGTTCGGCTGCGCTCGCGGCGCTCGTAGCCGAGGTGTCCCGGGGAAGGGACCTCACCGCCGACGAGGCCGAGGCTGCGTTCGCCACGCTCATGCGGGGCGAGGCGGATGCCGCGCTGGCAGCGGCGCTGCTCGTGGGCCTGCGCGACAAGGGTGAGTCCCCGGCGGAGGTCGCGGGGGGCGTGCGTGCGCTCCGCAACGCGATGGTGCCGTTGCCCGTGGACGACGTGGACGGCGTCGTCGACACGGCGGGCACCGGCGGCGGCGCGCTGACCACGTTCAACATCTCCACCGCCGCCGCCCTGGTCGCCGCCGGCACAGGGGTGAGGGTCGCCAAGCACGGCAACCGCTCCTTCACTTCTCGCTGCGGCAGCGCGGACGTGCTCGAGGCGCTGGGCGTGCGTATCGACCTCACTCCGGCCGCCATGGCGCGGGTCTTCGACGAGGCGGGGATCGTGTTCATGTTCGCCCCGCTGATGCACCCCGCGATGCGCCACGTGGGTCCGGTCCGCAGGCAACTGGGGACGTTCACGATCATGAACCTTCTCGGCCCGCTGTCGAACCCGGCCCGCGTGCGGCGCCAGGTGGTCGGCGTGGTGGACCCGGCGTTGCTCGATGTGGTCGCCGGCGCGCTGGCCGAGCTCGGCCACGACCGCGCGCTCGTCGTGCACGGGGCGCCCGGGTTGGACGAGCTGAGTCCCCTCGGTCCGACCTCGGTGCGCGAGGTGGAGGCCGGCGCGATCCGGGCCTACGAGGTGACCCCCGAGGCGTTCGGCTGGAGCGGCCTGGACGCGGCCGAGTTGGCCGGTGGCGAGCCCGAGGCCAACGCGCGCGCCATCGATGGGGTGCTGAGCGGCCGCGGCAGCGCCGCGCAGAACGCGGCCGTGGCGCTGAACGCGGGCGCGGCGATCTACGCCGCGGGCACGGCTCCCACTTTGGAGGCCGGGGTGGAGGCCGCGCGGGCCGCCCTGGACGCGCGCGCCGGGGCGGTCGCGCTGGAGCGCCTCCGTGCCGCCTCCGCGGGCGCCTGAGCCGAAGCCGGGCGGACGGGGCCGGCAACGAACGCCCGGACGCGCCAGGGCAGCGCGGCGACGGGCGCCTCCGAGCCAGCCGGGTCCACGAGCCATACGGACACCGCGCCGCCCTTGCGGCGCCCCACGACGAAGGTCTTCGAGCGGCGCATCAGTAGCTCCGGATCAGGCCGACGACGATCCCCTGCACGGACACCGACTGCTCGGGGTAGACCATCGGCTGCATGGTCGCGTTCGCGGGTTGGAGCCGGATGCGCCCGGCGGGCTCGCGGTAGTACTTCTTCACCGTCGCCGCTTCGCCGTCGACCAGGGCCACCACCATCTCGCCGTTGTTGGCGGTCCGTCGGGAGTTCACGACGATGAGGTCGCCCTCCCGGATCTGCTCGTCGATCATCGAGTCGCCCTCCACCCGGAGGACGTAGTTCTCGCCTCCGCGGCGGAGGAGCGCGGTGGGCACCTCGACGGGCTCCTCGTTGCGCACGGCCTCGATCGGCACGCCGGCCGCGACGCGGCCGAGAAGGGGCAGGGAAACGACCAGATCGTCCCTCTGTTCAGGCACGAGCTCGACCGATCGGCTCTCGTTGTACCCCTTTCGGATGTACCCCTTGTGCCGCAAGTTTTCGAGGTGCTCGTGTACCGTGGCGAGCGAGGAATAGCCGAAGCGGTCGGCGATCTCCTCGAAGCTCGGGGAATAGCCACGTTCGTTCAGGAAATCCCTCAAGAAGTCGAGAATTTCCTTCTGTCTCTTCGTCAGCGCCATGGTGCGTACCGGGCGTGAGGGGAGGCGCGAGCACGTGCACGCGCGCCGGGCCGAAGATCGCCCGAAACCACGCTAACCGAAGATACACCGAAGCGCAAGAGTCGTGAGCGACGTGCTGGAGGGGATCCTGGGATCCGTCGAGGAAGGACTGCCGGCGCTTCACGCGCGCCGAGCCGAGCTGGAGGCGGCGGCCCGCGAGGCGCCGGCCCCGAGGGGGTTCGCGCGCGCTCTGCGCCGGCCGGGCGAAGTGGCGGTCATCGCCGAGCACAAGCGCCGCTCGCCCTCCGCCGGGCCGATCGCGCCGCGCTCGGACGCGGGGCGGGTGTGCAAGGCGTACGCGGATGCGGGCGCGGCCGCTGTGAGCGTCCTCACCGAGGGCGCGCACTTCGGCGGCGCCGTCGCCGATCTGGAGGCGGCGCGCGCGGCGTGCGGGGTCCCGATCCTCCGCAAGGACTTCCTCCTGGACCCCGTGCAGGTGGCGGAGGCGCGCGCCGCCGGGGCGGACGCCGTGCTCCTGATCGTGCGCGCGCTCGAGGCCCCGCGGCTGCGGGAGCTCGCGGCGCAGGCCGCGGACTACGGGATGGACGCGCTGGTCGAGGTCCACGACGCGGAGGAGCTGGACGCGGCGCTGGCGGCCGGCGCGACGCTGGTGGGCATCAACGGCCGGGATCTGCGTACGTTCACCACCGACTTCGCGCGGATCGAGGCGCTGGCGGCCGACGTGCCCGAGGGCGTCACCCTCGTGGGGGAGAGCGGAGTGAGGAACCCGGCCGACGTCGAACGACTGGGCGCGGCCGGGGTCCACGCCGTGCTCGTGGGCACCGCGCTGATGCGGGCGGATGACCCCGCCGCGGCGCTCGCGGAGCTCGTCGGCAGGCCTCGCGCGGACGCCGTACGCGAGCCCCGCGCCGAGGGCGTCGCGTGAACGAACGCGCCGTCCCGCGGGTCAAGATCTGCGGCCTCACGCGGCCCGGCGACGCCGCCATGGTGGCCGCCGCGGGCGCCGATTTCGTGGGCGTCATCCTGGCACCCGGATTCCGCCGCTCGCTGGCGCTGGAGCGCGCGGCGACCGTCCTCGACGCGGCCGGCGCGTGCCTGCGCGTCGGCGTGTTCGTGGACCCGTCCACCGAGGAGATCACCGACGCCGTGGGCGCGCTCCGGCTGGACGTAGTCCAGCTCCACGGCGCCGAGCCCCCGTCGAGCGCCGTGGACGCGCGGCGCGCCGGAGCCGCGGCCTGGAAGGCCGTGCGACCCCGCTCCGAGGGCGACGTGCGGCGCGCCGTCGCCGACTGGGGGGACCGCGTCGATGGGCTGCTGCTGGACGGGTACAGCCCGCGGGCGGCGGGCGGCGTCGGCGCTCGCTTCGACTGGGCGGCCGCGGCCGCCGAATGGCCGGCCGGCAGCGGCCCCCGCCGGATCGTCGCGGGAGGGCTGACGCCGGCGAACGTCTGCGACGCGGTCGAGCGTCTCGCTCCCGACGTGGTGGACGTGAGCTCGGGGGTCGAGAGGACTCCGGGGCGCAAGGACGCTACGCTCGTGGCCGGTTTCCTGGCAGCGGTCGCCACCCGGGCGGGCGCGGCGTGAGGCGCCCCGCCGCCGCCGCCCCGGTCGCCGGCCGCTTCGGTCCTTACGGAGGCCGCTACGTCCCCGAGACGCTCGTGCCGGCGCTGGAGGAGCTCGAGGCGGCGTACGCGCTGGCGGTCGCCGACCCGTCGTTCCACGCCGAGATCGACGCGCTCGCCGCCGATTACGTGGGGCGCCCGACGCCGCTGTACACGGCGCGGCGGCTGGGCGCGGCCGCCGGGGGGATCGACCTGCGGCTGAAGCGGGAGGACCTCAGCCACACCGGCGCCCACAAGATCAACAACACCCTGGGGCAGGCGGTCCTCGCGCGCCGCATGGGGAAGAAGCGGATCATCGCCGAGACGGGCGCCGGGCAGCACGGCGTCGCGACCGCGACGGTATGCGCGCTCTTCGGCCTGGACTGTACGGTCTACATGGGCGCCGAGGACACCCGCCGGCAGGCCCTCAACGTGCAGCGGATGGAGCTCCTCGGGGCCGAGGTCCGGACCGTCGAAAGCGGCTCGCGGACCCTCAAGGACGCGACCAACGAAGCGATTCGCGACTGGGTGACCAACGTCGACGGCACCCACTACATCATCGGGTCCGTGGTCGGTCCCGACCCTTACCCCCGCATCGTCCGCGACCTCCAGGCGGTGATAGGCCGGGAGACGCGGGCGCAGCTGGGCGTGCTCCCGGCGGCGGTCGTCGCGTGCGTGGGCGGCGGCTCCAACGCGATGGGCATCTTCCACCCGTTCGTAGCCGACGAGGAGGTGGCCCTCGTCGGTGTGGAGGCGGCGGGGGAGGGGCTCTCAGGGCGTCACGCCGCGACCCTTTCGGCGGGCAGGCCGGGCGTGCTGCACGGGTCCTACAGCTACCTGCTCCAGGACGCCGGCGGCCAGGTGACGGAGGCCCATTCCATATCGGCGGGGCTCGACTACCCTGGCGTCGGGCCCGAGCACGCGTGGCTCAAGGAGAGCGGCCGCGCGGAGTACGTCAGCGTGACCGACAGGGACGCGCTGGAGGCGCTCCAGTCGCTGGCCCGCCTGGAGGGGATCATCTGCGCGCTGGAATCGGCGCACGCCGTCGCCTGGCTGCTCGCAGAGGGCGCGCGTTGGCGGGGCCGCGGACCCGTCGTACTCTGTCTTTCCGGGCGCGGCGACAAGGACATGCCGCAGGTGGCCCGCTGGCGGGACCGGTCGGCGAGCGGATGAACGACGCGACGAGCATGGACAACGGCGCGGCCTGGGCGGACGACGGGTCGGAACAGCAGGTGGGGGAGCTCGTCACGCTCCTCACGCGTGCGGCGCGTTCGCGGCAGCTCTACGAACCCAACAACCCGGCCTACCGGCGCACCCTGGACGCGCTGTCGGAGGCCCTGGCGCGCTTCTTCGAAGCGGAGGACGAGGTCCAGTTCTTCATCGACAACGAAAACCTGCACTGGGGGCCCCACGCCTACGCGACGGGGGAGGGTCGGGACAGCCTCTCGTTCGTCTTCTTCCGTGATGGCGTGTACTCGCTGACGATGCAGAGCGGCTTCGAGAACGAGCTGGAGTCCTTCCTGGAGCTGATCCGCCACGCCCGCTCGGTTGATCGCGAGGGCGACGACGTCATCACGCTGCTCTGGCAGAGGGAGTTTCAGCACCTCCAGTACGCCTACCGCGATCTCCTCGCCGATGGCGTCCTGCTGCCCGAGGCGCGCGGCGGTGGACCCGAGTCGGTGCCCCGGGAGCTCGTGGAGGCCGACCTGACCGAGGAGCCGGAGCAGGAGGTGCCGGAGCGGCCGGACGGGTTGATCGATCCGTCCACGTTCACGGAGACGCTCTACTTCCTGTCCGCGGCCGAGGTCGACACGCTGCGCCAGCAGGTCGAGCAGGAGTGGAACAGGGACGTCACGGCGCCGGTCCTGGCCGCCCTGTTCGACAGGTTGGAGGAGCGCCGCAACCCCGGCCGACAGGCCGAGATCCTCGAGATCCTGAAGGAGTTCGTGCCGATCCTGCTCGCCCGCGGCGAGCTTGCACACGTGGCGGGGCTGCTCAAGGAGCTGGCGGACATCCTCGCCGAGCCCGCGCTGCTCGGCCCCGCGGAGCGCGAGACCGCCGAAGGGATCTTCGAGCGCATGAGCGATCCCGAGGGGGTGGCGCAGTTCGTCGCGGCGCTCGAGGACGGGTCGATCCTGGCCGCGCCGGAGGACCTGGCGCTCTTCCTCGGCCACCTCCGGCCCACCGCGTTGCCGGCTCTCGTCGCGCTCTCGGAAAGCGCGAGCCGACAGGAGCTGCGCGAACACCTGCGCGAAGCGATGGCGCGGGTCGCCTCCGAGAGCCCGGCGAAGGTCGCCGACCTCCTGGAGTCGCCGGACGTGGGCGTCCTGGCCGGCGCGGCCCGCCTGGCGGGCGAGCTGAAGCTGCGCCAGTCCGGGGCGCGCCTGGCGGCCCTGATGGATCACCCCGAGGCGAGCGTGCGCGTGGCCGCCGCGCAGGCCCTCGGCAACCTGTCTTCGAGCGAAGGCGTGAAGGCGCTGAGGCACGGCCTGGCCGACGCCGATCGGGACGTGCGCGTGGCTACCATCCGCGCGCTCGGCGCGCTCCGTTACGTGCCGGCCGCCGGCGACGTGCGCGCGCGCCTCGAGGACCGAAGCGTCGAGGAGCTGGACCTGACCGAGAAGCTCGCCCTGTTCGAGACCTACGCGGACCTCGCCGGGGCGGACGCCGAGCCGCTGCTCGACAAGCTCCTGAACGGCCGCAAGCTCCTCGGTCGCAAGAGTTCGGCGGACATGCGCGCGTGCGCGGCGCGCGGCCTCGGGCGGGTAGGCACACCGGCAGCGCGAGGCGCTCTGGAGCGCGCCCGCGACGACGAGGATCCGGTCGTCCGCAACGCCGTCGCGCGCGCCCTGGAGGCCGGCCGGGAGGGGTCGTGAGCCAGCCGCCTCAGGACCGCGACCAGGCCGCCGAGGAGCGGCTCCAGCAGGAAGGCCGCCATTTCGTGTCGGCGATCCACACCGCGTGCCAGGGCCTGCGCCTCTACCCGTACGAGAACGCCACCGTCCAGAACGGCATCGACGACGTCGAGCGGACGGCCGCCGCGGTGATCGGCGCCGAGGGGCGCATCGAGCTCCGGGTCACGCGCGACTTCGTGTTCATCAACGAGGCTCGCCTGCGGCTGGACATGGGCAGCATCGCCGCGATCGCCTACCTGCTGGCGGCGCTGCCGCGGCACGACCTCGGCGGCTTCGATGTCGCGCCCGGCGTCACGCGCAAGGAATGGGGCGCCTTTCTCTCGGCGCTGGTGCGCGAGCCGGCCGAGGACGAGGATCCCTACCTGGAGCTGCGCCAGCGCCTGGACGCCGCGCAGGTCCGCTCGATCGACGCCGTCGTGCGCAGCGACGCCCAATCGGAGGGGCCCGAGGACGAGGCCCGTGAGGACGCCAAGCGGACTTACTTCCAGTGCGTGCAGGTCGCCCAGGACGTCCTCACCGACGTGCGTCTGGGCCGTGCCGTGAAGGTCAGGCGGGTGAAGCGCGCGGTGCAGTCGGTGGTCGACCAGGTGATCGCGGCCGAGACGTCGATTCTCGGCATGACGACGCTGCGCGACTACGACGAGTACACGTTCACGCACTCGGTCAACGTGTGCATCCTCTCGGTGGTCGTCGGGCAGAAGGTGGGTCTGGAGCGGCGGCAGCTGTACGAGCTGGGCTTCGGCGCGCTCTTCCACGACATCGGCAAGATGCGCATCGACCCGGAGCTGACGAAGAAGACGAGCGGCCTGACCGATGACGAGTGGCGCGCCATGCAGGAGCACCCCACCGAAGGGCTCCTCAGCCTGTTCGCCATGCAGGGCTTCGGGGAGCTGCCGCTGCGGCCGATGCTGATGGCCTACGAGCACCACATGAAGGCGGATCTCACGGGATACCCGCGCTCCCGACGCCCGCGCTCGCCGGCCCTCTTCAGCCGCATCGTCGCGGTGTGCGACGGCTTCGACGCCGCCACTTCCAAGCGCAGCTACCAGTCCGTCCCCTGGCCCCCGGACAAGGTGCTCGCCGAGATGCGCGACAACCCCAAGCGCGGCTACGACCCGCTCCTGGTGAAGGTGCTGATCAACGCGATGGGCGTCTACCCGGTCGGCACGCTGGTCATTCTCGACAGCGGCGAGCTGGGGATCGTCGTCGAGGCGGCCGGCGATCCGCAGGCGCTCCACCGGCCGGTCGTCAAGCTGGTGTTCGACGCCTCCGGCCTCGCCTACGCCGACCCGCCGCTGGTCGACCTCGCGGAGCTGGATCCGGCGACCGGCTCTCCGAAGCGCTCCGTCGTGAAGACGAGCGACCCCGACAAGTACGGCATCGACGTCGGCGAGTACTTCCTGTGAGCGCCCGACCCGCACCGTCGCGCCCCCGGTCCGCCGAGCCGGGCGCCATCGGGCGCAGCTTCGCGCGCGCCATGGAAACGGGCCGCGCCGCGCTCGTGCCCTATCTCACCGCCGGCTATCCGGTGCCGGACGCCACGGTCCCGCTTCTGCGCGGGCTGGAGGCCGCGGGGGCGGACGTCCTCGAGCTCGGCGTTCCGTTCAGCGACCCGCTCGCCGACGGCCCGACGATCCAGCGAGCTTCGCAGCGGGCGCTCGAAGCGGGTGCGGACGTGGGAGGTGCGCTGGCCGCCCTGGCGGCCTACGCGGACGGAGGCGGTTGTCCCGTAGTTCTGTTCAGCTACCTGAATCCCGTCCTCAGCTACGGGCTGGAGCGGTTCGTACGGGGGGCAGCGGATGCCGGCGCGGCGGGCATCCTGCTCACCGACCTGCCTCTGGGCGCCGACCCGGCGGTCGAGCGAGTGTTGTTCGAGGGGCCGCTCGACCTCGTGCGGCTGGTGGCGCCCACCACGCCGGCCCGGCGCGCCGCCGCGATCGCCGCACAGGCGCAGGGGTTCCTCTACCTCGTGTCGCGCACCGGCGTGACCGGCGCCAGAGCCGAGCTGCCCCACGACCTCGAGACGCGGGTGCGGGCGCTGCGCGACGTCGCGACGGTCCCGGTCGCCGTGGGATTCGGCATCTCGACGCCCGCCCAGGCCAGCGCGGTCGCGCGCGTCGCGGACGGCGTGGTCGTGGGCAGCGCCATCATCGACAGGATCGAAGCAGAAGGCCCCGACGCCGCCGTCGCACTGGTCGCGGAGCTGCGCGCCGCGCTGGACGACGCCGCGCGCCAGCCCAAGGAGGTCGCCTCGTGAGCAGCCATTCTTCGGACAGCACGCGCCGCGTGACGACGCACGCCCTCGTGCGCATGAAGGAAGAGGGCCGCCGGATCGTCTGCCTGACCGCCTACGACGCCCTCTTCGGGCGCATTCTGGATGAGTCCGACGTGGATATCGTGCTCGTGGGCGATTCCCTCGGGCAGGTGGTGTGCGGTTTCGATTCGACGATTCCGGTGACGCTGGAGGCGATGATCCACCACGCCGCGGCGGTCCGCCGGGGCGTGCGGCGCGCGCTCCTGGTCGCCGACATGCCCTTCATGACGTTCCAGATCTCGCCGGAGGAGACGCTGCGCAACGCCGGGCGACTCCTGCGCGAGAGCGGCGCCGAGGCGGTGAAGCTGGAAGGCGGCGGGGAGTCGACGCTCCCGCACGTGCGCAAGCTCGTGCGCGCGGGCATTCCGGTGATGGGACACGTGGGGCTGACGCCGCAGTCGGTCCACGCGCTCGGGGGCTACCGCGTGCAGGGGCGCGACCGGGAGAACGCCGAGCGGATCGAGGTCGAGGCCGCCGCCCTCGAGGACGCAGGGGCCTTCTCGATCGTTCTCGAGCTCCTTCCACGCGCGCTCGCGGGCCGCATTACCGCGGCTCTCTCGGTCCCGACCATCGGCATCGGAGCCGGACCCGAGGTGGACGGACAGGTCCTCGTCTTGCCCGACATGCTCGGCCTGAACGAGGCCTTCGAGCCTCGCTTCCTGCGCCGGTTCGGACAACTCGGAGAGGCCGCGCGGGAAGCGGTCGCCGCCTACGCCGAGGCGGTGCGAGCCGGTGAGTATCCAGCCGACGAGCACAGCTTCGAATGACCCCGATCGACACCGTCGATGGCATGCGGGCACGGGCGGAGGAGGCGAGGGCGGGGGGGCGAACCGTGGCGTTCGTCCCGACCATGGGCGCGCTGCACGAAGGGCACCTCTCTCTCATCGATCGGGCGCGCGACGCGTGCGACGAGGTCGTCGTGTCGATCTTCGTGAATCCCCTGCAATTCGGTCCCCACGAGGACCTGGACGCCTATCCCCGGGACATCGAGCGGGACACGCGCCTCGCCGCCGCCCGCGGGGCCGACACCGTGTTCGCGCCGACGGCCCGCGAGATGTATCCCGATGGCGCCCCCCTGGTGACCGTCGATCCCGGCCCGCTGGCCGAGCGGCTGTGCGGAGCGCACCGGCCCGGTCACTTCGGGGGGGTGCTCACGGTCGTGGCCAAGCTCTTTTCCATCGTAACGCCGGACGTCGCCGTGTTCGGCGCGAAGGACTACCAACAGGCCGTCCTGGTGCGCCGCATGGTGGCCGACTTCAACCTGCCCGTACGGATCGACGTGGCGCCGCTGGTGCGCGAGGCGGACGGCGTCGCCATGAGCTCCCGCAACGCCTACCTCTCGGCGGACGAGCGCCGGGACGCGATATCGCTCTCGCGCGGGATGTTCGCCGCCCGCGAGGCGTTCCGCGACGGCGAACGCTCGGCCGACCGGCTCACCGCCATCGTGCGCCGCGCGGTCGAGGGCGCGCCCAGCATGCGGCTCCAGTACGCGGAGCTGGTGCGGCCCGAGTCGCTGGAGCAGGCCGACGAGGCGCGAGAGGGCGACGTGCTGGCGGCGGCGGCGTACGCGGGCGAGACCCGCCTGATCGACAACGTGGCCCTGTGAAGCCCGCCCGCGGGTGGGCCGGCGTCGCCCTCGCGCTGCGATCGCCGTCCGAGGACAAGCTCCGCTCGAGGCTGCCGACCTACGTGCACCCGATCGCCGGCCGTGCACTCTCCTGGCACGTGCTGCGCTCGATGTTCGACGCCGGAGAGCCCGCCGACTCGGTGACGCTCCTCAGCGACCAGGACGTGGGCGCCGAGATCGTCGCCGAGCTGCCTGCGCGGGTCGTCCGCGCGGCGCCCGATCCCGCCGAAGCGTGGGCGGAAGTGATCGAGGATCTCGGTCCGGACGTCGGCCGCGTGCTCGTCGTGGACGCCGCGGCGGCCGTGCTCGGGCCCACGCTGATGCGTCTGATACAGGGCGCGCCCGGCCGCCGCATCCGCTCGCCCGCCGGCGAAACGCTCGCGGTATGGGTGGACTTGGAGCACGCGCGCGCCGCCGAGGCGCCCGATCTGGACGCGCTGGGGGAGGGGCTGGAAGACGCGTTTCCCGGCATCCGCGGCGTCGACTTCCGCGTGCGCGACCGTGCGTCGCTGGTCCGTGCGGCGGCGGTGATCCGGGCCCGTTTGGTGGAGCGCCTGACCGAGCGCGGCGCGACCTTCCTCGCGCCCGCCACGGTGGTGGTCGATGTCGACGTCACGATCGGGCCCGACACCATCGTCTACCCAGCCGTGGTGCTCGAGGGGGACACCAGCATCGGCGGCGAATCGGTCGTGGGGCCCGGCTGCCGGCTGGTGGACGCGCAGGTCGGCTCGGGGGTGGAGCTGAAGGGCTGGAACTACATCGTGCGCGCTCGCATCCGGAACCGCGCCGTGCTGGAGCCCTACGTTCGCAGGGGGTTCGACTGAGCGGCGCGGCGGCGTCGCCCGCCGGGGGCCCAGAGGCGCCGCATCCCATCGTCGCGGCGGCCGCGGCCGGCGAGCTGCCGGACTGGGCCCAGGCGGGCGCCGCGCGCGTCGAGCACATGCGGCGCGTGGCGGCCCTGATGGACGCTTGGGCGGGGCGGCTCGGCCTGGGCGACGCGGAGCGCGCACGTTGGCGAGCCGCCGGCATGCTCCACGATGTGCTGCGGGACGCCGACCCCGAGAGCCTGGCGTCGACCGTGGAGCCGGCGCTGCGCGCCGTGCCGGACTCCCTCCTGCACGGCCCCGCGGCGGCCGCGCGGCTGCGCGCGGCCGGCGTCGGCGACGAGGGCTTGCTGGAGGCGGTGGCGTTTCACACGATCGGGCGTGCGGGCATGGGCACGCTCGGACGCATGCTGTACGTCGCCGACTTCCTCGAGCCGGGGCGGACGTTCGAGCGGGAGTGGCGCGCCGGCCTGCGCGAGCGGATGCCGGAGGAGGCCCCCGCGGTCTTGCCCGAGGTCGTCGCGGCACGCATACGACATCTGCTTTCCGCCGGTTCGAAGGTGCGGTCGGAGTCGCTTGGTTTCTGGAACGCGCTGGTGGAGGAGGGCGGGTGGTGAAGAACGGAGTCGACCGTGCGCTCACGGCGGCGAGTGTGCTCGCCGGACTGGCGCTGGTAGCTGCTTTCGTCGCGGGACTGGCGAGCGGGCCCGGGAGCGACTACGGCTCGCCCGCCGTGGACGGCAACGACGCCGGGGCCGCGTCCGGGGAGAGCGGCGCCGAGCCGGCGGCCGCGCCCGCGGAGCCCGAACCCCCGGCGCCGGAGCGGTCGTCGCTCCCGGAGCCGCCCCCGGACGCGTCCCCGCTGCCGCCTCCGCTTGCCGATCCGCCGACCGCGTTCGAGGGATCGGCGAAGGTCGAGATCCTCAACGGCGCCGGGCGCGCCGGGTTCGCGCGTGACGCGACGGTGCGGCTGCGCGAGCTGGGCCACGACGTCGTGTCTTACGGCAACGCCGACCGTTTCGACCACGCCTCATCGGTGGTGCTCGATCGGGGAGGGCCCCCGGGCGCCGCCCGGGCGGTCGCCGATGCGCTCGGCATCGCCGACGTGCGCGCGGAGGCGGCGCCGGAGCTGGCGCTGGATGCGACCGTCATTCTGGGCGTGGATTGGGTCCTGCCGCCGCCGCCCCGTGAGACCCCGACGGGCCTGCGCGGGCTGTTTGAGAGGATCTTCGGCCCCGACGAGGGCTAGCGCGCCGCCCTTTCCGCTTCCAGCCTCACGAAGGGCACCGGCGGCTCCAGCGGATGCTCGGCCCGCAACTGCCCGCACGCCGCCGCGATGTCCCGGCCCCGCGGCTCGCGCACGGTCACGTTGACGCCGCGCCCACCCAGGGCGTCAGCGAACGCGCGTACGCGGGAGGGCGGCGTTGGTCGCCAGTCCGGGCCCGGGATGGGGTTGTAGGGAATGAGGTTCACGTGGGCGCCCACCTCCGACGCGAGCGCGGCAAGCGGTTCCACCAGCTCCAGTCCGTCGTTGACCCCGTCGATCAGCACGTACTCGAAGGTGATCCGGCGCTTGCCGGCGGCGTCGAAGCGCCGCAGCGCGGCCATCATCTCCGGCAGCGGGTACTTCTTTTCCACCGGCACGATCCGCGCACGCAGGTCCGGTAGCGGGGCGTGCAGCGAGAGCGCGAGGCGGAACTGCTCGGGGCGCTCGGCGAGCGCGTCGATGCCGGGCACGATGCCCACCGTCGAGACGGTGATGCGGCGCGCCCCCACGCCGTACGGCCCGTTCAACAGGTCGAGCGCGCGAAAAACCGCCGCCCGGTTCATGAGCGGCTCGCCCATGCCCATGAACACGATGTTGGAGATGTCCCCCAGGCCGTGCTCTCCCGCCCAGCGGCGCGCGCCCCGGTACTGCCCGACGATCTCGCCGGCGCTCAGCTGCCGGCGGTAGCCCGACCAGCCCGTCGCGCAGAACACGCAGGCCATCGCGCAGCCCGCCTGCGAGGAAATGCAGAGCGTCAGGCGGTCTCCCGCGGGGATGAGCACCGATTCCACGAGCTCGCCGTCCGCCATCCGCCACAGGTGTTTGACCGTGCCGTCGCGCGAGCGCTCGGACCGCGCCAGCATCGGCGCGTCGAGGCGGAAGGCCTCCCGCAGCGCGTCGCGTTCCAGCGCCGGCAGGTCGGTCATCTCCGCGAACTCCGCGGCGTCGCGTTCGTAGAGCCAACCCAGCGTCTGGCCCACGCGATAGGAGGAGACGCCGCGCGCGTCGAAATGCGCCGCGAGGGCGTCGCGCGCCTCCGCGTCGGAGAGGGAGAGCAGGTCGGGTCGGCTGGTCGAGGTCACGCGCGTGCATACGCCCGTGCCCGGCCGAGGATCCGTCGACGAACCGCGCCGATTTCCTTGATGGGCGCCGGGCCCAGGTCTAAGTTGGGCGCTTCCCGCGCCACGCACGCCGAGGGCGTGTTGTGGGGGCTGGTAGACTCGCGCCGCGCTCCCGTGCTGCTTTCCGAGCTGCTGTCAATCGACCGGATCAAGGTCCCGCTGGAGGCCTCCGACAAGGAGGGTCTGCTCACCGAGCTGGTCGCGCTCGTGTCGGTGGATTTCAGCGAACAGAAGCGCCGCTCGGTGTTGCGGGCGGTGCGCGAGCGGGAGGCGGTGCTCTCGACCGGTATCGGCAACGGGGTCGCCATCCCCCACGGCAAGAGCGAGGCGATGGGCGACCTGAGGCTCGCCGCGGGAGTGACCGGCGATCCCGTGGATTTCGACGCCCTGGACGGAGCGCCCGTCAGCCTCTTCTTCCTGCTGGTTGGGCCGGAAAACGCCGCCGGATCGCACGTGAAGGCGCTGAGCCGCATCTCTCGTCTCCTGCGCAAGGAGGAGCTGCGGCGCCGACTCGTATCCGCGCGCAGCGCCGACGAGTTCCTGGAGACGCTGCGGGAGCTCGAGGGGGCGTGAGCAGGGAGATCCTCCCGCTCGCCGGACGCCAGGCGAGTCGGGGAGCCGGCGGCGCGGGCGCCTCGACCTCGCTGCGCAGCCACTCCGCGGGCGACCTCCGCTCGGTCCACGTCAACGCGCAGGTGCGCCTCGCCGGCTGGGTCCACAGGCGCCGCGACCTGGGCGGGCTGGTGTTCGTGGACCTCCGCGACCGAAGCGGCCTCGTTCAGCTGTCCTTCGGTCCGGACTGGACCCCGGCCGCAGTGCTGGAGCGCGCCTCCTCGCTGGGCCAGGAGGAGGTCGTCGCGGTCGAGGGATTGGTCACCGAGCGGCCCGAGGGGCTGGCCAACCCCGATCTGGCGACGGGCGCCGTCGAGGTGCGGGTGCGGGCCCTCGACGTGCTGGCGCCGGCCGAGACGCCACCGGTGCCCGTGTCCATCGGCCCGGAAGACGAGCCGCCCTCGGAGAACTTGCGGCTCCGCCACCGGTTTCTGGACCTGCGTCGGCCCGAGATGCAGCGGGCCTTGCGGATCCGGCACGAAACCATGCAGAGCGTGCGTCGCTTCCTCACCGGGGCCGGGTTCTGGGAGATCGAGACCCCGCTGCTGGGGCGGCCCACGCCGGAGGGCGCGCGCGACTTCCTGGTTCCCAGCCGGGTCCATCCGGGCTCCTTCTACGCGCTGCCCCAGTCGCCGCAGCTGTACAAGCAGCTCCTGATGATCGCCGGCTGCGACCGCTACTTCCAGATCGCGCGGTGCCTGCGCGACGAGGACCTGCGCGCGGATCGCCAGCCCGAGTTCACCCAGATCGACGCCGAGATGTCCTTCGTCGACGAGGACGACGTGTTCGCCGTCGGCGAGGCGATGCTGGCCGCGGTGTGGGAGGACGTGCTCGGTGAGTCGCTGGACACGCCGTTCCCGCGGCTCAGCTACGATGAGGCGATAGATCGGTTCGGGAGCGACAAGCCCGACCTGCGCATCCCCATGGAGATCGTCGACGTCACCGAGGCCCTCGCCGGGTCCGACTTCAGGATCTTCCAGGCGGCGACCGAGGGCTCGGAGCGCATACGCGGTCTGCGTGTGCCCGGGGGCGCCGCGCTCTCGCGCAAGCAACTGGACGGGCTCACCGGCATCGCGCAGGAGCACGGCGCGGCGGGCGCGCTGTGGGTCAAGCGCGGCCCGGACGGTTTCACCGGCCAGTTCGCGAAGGCGCTGGACGGCGCGATCGAGGGGCGCTTCGCCGAGGCCTCGGGCGCGCAGGAAGGGGACCTGTTCGTCGCGGTCGTGGGGCGCCTCGCGCGCGAAGCGCGGAGCGAGGGCGAGGCCGGGATCGAGCCCGCCCTGGACGCGCTGCGGCGCCATCTGGCCGAGCTCCTCGACCTGTCCGAGGGCGGCCACCGCTGGGCCTGGATCACCGATTTTCCGCTCTTCGAGTGGAGCGAGGACGGATCACGCCTGGACGCGGTGCACCACCCGTTCACGATGCCGGACGCGACGGGGCTGGCGGCGCTCGCGGCGCACCTGCCCCCGGACCGGGAACCGGACCGCGAAGCGCTCGCCGGGATCATGGCGGCCGCGCCGCGCTCGCGTGCCTACGACGCGGTCTACAACGGGCACGAGCTCGCAAGCGGGTCGATCCGGATCCACGATCCGGGCGTGCAACAGGCGGTCCTGCGCGCGCTGGGCATCCCGGTCGAGGAGGCACGGGCGCGCTTCGGCTTCCTGCTGGAGGGCCTGCGGTACGGGGCACCGCCCCACGGCGGATTCGCGTTCGGGTTCGACCGCCTCGTGATGCTGTTGGCGGGGCTTTCGAGCATCCGCGACGTGATCGCCTTCCCCAAGACCGCCGCCGCGCGCGGTCTGCTGGAGGGCGCCCCTTCGGAGGTGCCCGAGGGGGAGCTGGACGTCCTGGGGATCGCGGTGCGGAGCAACCAGACCGGAGGGCAGGGGTAGACAACCGGCCCGCGGAACGGAGCGCTTCCGTTCGCGGATGCGGAACCGAAGGGGGCTGACGTTTGGAAGCCACGACGGTACAGCATCGAATTCCGATCGAGGGCGCCGATTTCCTGCTGCTTTCCGGCGTCAACGACGCGAACCTGCAGGAGCTCGCGCGGCTCACCGGCTGCCGCGTGGTCCTGCGGGGGGACTACCTCATCCTCTCCGGGGGCCTCGCGGAGGTGGAGGCCGCGACGCCGATCGCCGAGCGCCTCGTCGAGAAGGCGCGGCTCGGCATACCGTTTTCCCTGGCCGACATCCACCACGCCGTGGAGGCGGGCCCGGGCGCGGACGCCGAGACCGCCACCGGCCTGGAAATTCCGACGGGGCAGCGCATCCTGTTACCGGGGTCGCGCAAGATCATCGCGCCCAGGACGCCCGGCCAGGGGAGCTACCTGGCCGCGATCGAGGCCAACGACATCGTCATCGCGATTGGGCCGGCGGGCACCGGCAAGACCTACCTGGCCGTCGCCAAAGCCGTGGACGCGCTCCTGAAGAACCGGGTGCGCCGGATCATCCTCGCGCGCCCGGCCGTGGAGGCGGGGGAGAGCCTCGGCTTCCTGCCGGGCGACCTCCAGGAGAAGGTCGATCCGTACCTGAGGCCCCTCTACGACGCGCTGCACGACATGCTCCCCGCCGACCGCATTCGGCGCGCCATCGACGATCGAACGATCGAGATCGCGCCCCTGGCCTACATGCGCGGGCGCACGCTGGCCGACGCCTTCGTGATCCTGGACGAGGCGCAGAACGCAACGCAGGCGCAGATGAAGATGTTCCTGACGCGCCTGGGCGTGAATTCGCGCACCGTGATCACCGGGGACAAGACCCAGATCGACCTGCCGAGCCGGGAGGATTCCGGCCTCCTCCAGGTGGAGCGCATCCTGGCCGGAGTGGACGGCATCGCCCTCGTGTACCTGGACGCCTCCGACGTCGTGCGCCACCGCCTGGTCCGCGACATCATCGACGCCTACGCCGCGGCCGAGGAGGACCCGGTGGAGGTCGGCGAAGCCCCGGCGGGGCAGGGAGGCCGGCGTGCCTGAGCGGCGCGGGACCTGGCGGCTGGTTCGCTCGGCCCTCAGCGCGCGGCCGACCTCGCTGTACCCGTGGGGCCTGGTGCACCACGGGGCCCGGGTGCTGGTGCTGGTCGCGTCCGCGCTGATCTTCCAGGGCCTGTTCCCGGTGGCGCCCGCGCCGGACTTCCCGGTGCTCGAGCTGGGCATGGTCGCCGACGAGGACGTGATCGCGGAGGTCGACTTCGCGATTCCCAAGTCCGGCCGCGAACTGGAGGAGCAGCGCGCCGAGGCGGCGGCCTCGGCCACGCCGGTGTTCGACATCGTGCCCGCCGCGGTGGACACGATGACCCGGCGCGTCGAAGCCTTCTTCGACCGGGTCGACAGCATCGCGGAGACCGCGAGCGATCCGCAGGAGCGGGCGAACGCGCTCGCGGAGGTCTTCGACTCCGAGCAGGTCTCGGCCAGCCCGGAGGCGGTGCGCGCGATGGCCGAAGCCCCCGCGCGTCGCGCGGTGCGCGAGGCGGTCCTGCGAGCGGTGCGCGAGGAGCTCCCCGCAGGCTTTGCCTCGTCGGACGAGCTGTCGGAGTTCGGACGGCCGCGGGTGATGCTGCGCGACGGCCCCGACGAGCCGATCGTGCCGATCGACTCCATACCCACGGGCACGGATTTCTTCGATCGCGTGCCGGCCTACCTCGGACCGTTCTCGCGGGACGCGTCGATCTCGGCGTTCGCCGGGCTCGTGGCGGTGCGGTTCTACGACGCCAGCATCCGCTACAACGAGTTCGCGACCCAGAACGCGCAGTCGCGCATGCGCGCCAACGTCCCGCCCAACAAGGGCCGGGTGCTGGCGGGCGAGCGTATCATCGCCGCGCACGAGCAGGTGGACGCGGACGTGGTGGAGAAGCTGGCCGCGTACCGCGTCGCGCTCGACCAGATGGATCGGATCGAGGGCGCCGGGAGCTGGTCTCGCAAGGCGGGCCGTTTCCTGTTCGACGTCCTTCTGCTGGGCATGTTCGGTCTCCTGCTGCTGTTCTTCCGGCCGGCGGTCTACACCGACCTGCGCCACGTCGCCGTGATCGCCCTGCTGACGCTGGTGCTGGGCTCGGCCGCCTCGGTGGTGGCCTCCTCGGGGCAGAGCGCCGTCCTCGTCCCCATCGCCCTGCCGGTGCTGATCATCGCCGCGCTCTGGGACGGCCGGATGGCGCTCAGCTACGCCCTCATAGTGACGATCCTGCTGTCCACGCAGGCGCCTTTCTCGGGGGTGTCGCCGCTCTTCACCATGGCGTTGGCGGGCGCCGCGGCGGCGATGGCGGTGCGCGTGGTGCTGCGGCGCTCGCAGACGTGGGTCTTCGTCTCGGTCATCGCCGGCGCGTACGCCATGGCGGGCATCGTGCTGACGCTCCTGCGCGGCCTGCCGTTCTCGGCCGCGCTGGGCGCGATCGGGTGGGGCGTCGTGAACGCTGCCGGCAGCGCCGTGCTGGCGATGGCGCTGCTGCCGCTCCTGGAGGCCTACACGCGCATCACGACGGATCAGACGCTCCTCGAGCTAGGCGACCTCAACCGTCCTCTGTTGAAGCGTTTAGCGCTCGAAGCACCGGGCACCTATGCGCATTCCATCAACGTCGCGCACCTGACCGAGGCCGCCGCGCGGGCGATCGACGCCAACCCGCTCCTGGCGCGCGTCGGGGCCTACTACCACGACGTCGGCAAGGTGGTCAAGCCGCAATACTTCATCGAGAACCAGCCGCCGGGCCGAAACCCGCACGACCGGCTGAAGCCGGCCACCTCGGCGACCATGGTTCGGAACCACGTGCTGGAGGGCGTGCGCCTCGGCGAGGAGGCGAAGCTCCCCGATTCGGTCAAAGCGTTCATCAAGGAGCACCACGGCACGCAGCTCATCAGCTTCTTCTACGACCAGGCGCGGGAGGCCGACCCCGACCTCGAGCCGGACCCCAGGATCTTCCGCTACCCGGGCCCCACGCCGCGCTCCAAGGAGACCGCGGTCCTGATGCTGGCCGACTCGGTCGAGTCCGCGACCCGCGTCCTCTCCGACCCCACACCCGAGCGCATCGGGGAGGTGGTCGACCAGATCGTGGAAACCAAGCTCGTCCAGCACCAACTGGACGAGTCGCCGATGACGCTCGGCGATCTGCGGCGCGTCAAGGACGTCCTCGTCACGGCGCTCGCGAACATGCACCACCAGCGCATCGACTACCCGAACGGCGTGAAGGGCGATGACGGCAGGGCGCGGGGTCCGGAGGCCGACGACTCGGCTGCCGGGGCGGCCGCCTTGTCGCCGCCGGAAGGGAGCGAGACCCCCGAAACCCCGGCTCCGGAGGCGTCGAGCGCCCCTGGCGAGGCCCCCGAAGGGAAGGGCGCGGGAGGCCCGCGCCGGGTGGCGGGATAGCGCGTTGGACACGGAGATCTCGGTGCAGGTCGCTGAACCGCAGGGGGCCGACCGGGATCCGTCGCCGCACCTCCCCCTCGTGCGCGCCGCAGCCGCAGCCGCGTTGCGCGCCGCCGGCGCCGGGGACGCGTTCCTCTCGGTGACCCTCCTGGACGACGCCGCCATTGCCGAGCTCAATGCGGCGCACCTGGGTCACGAGGGCGCGACGGACGTGATCTCCTTCCGCTTCGACGGCCCCGACGAACGGGTCGAGGGCGACGTGTACGTCGGCCACGAAGCCGCCGCGCGGGCCGCCGAGGAGGAAGGCGTGGCCTGGGAGGAGGAGCTGGCGCGCCTCACCGTACATGGCGTGCTCCACGTGATCGGGCACGACCACGCGGCGGGGCCCGAACGGACGTCCGGGGCCATGTGGGAGCTGCAGGAGTCGGTGGTCGCGCAGGTGATGCGGGCCGTGGACGGCGTGGACGGCGGCGAGGCGGGCCCGTGAGCGCGCCGCCGGTCGGTACGGGGCCCGACACGGGGCCGCCCACGGAGCCGACGCGCCCGAGCGATCCCCCGGAGCGAGCCGCCGGACCGGCCACCATCGACGCCCGGGAGTCGGGGCCGGAGCCGGAGCCGACGCCGACCGAGGCGGCCGAGGGCGCGTCTCCGCACGTCGAACGGACCCGCCGGATTCGTGAGCTCCTCGAGAGCTCCGATGACGCCGGCCTGCTTGCCTTCCTGGAGGACCTCCACCCGAGCGACGTGGCCGACCTGGTCGAGGAGCTCGACGAGGAGCAGCGGCTGCACGTGATCGGCCTCGTGCCCGCCGAGCTGGGCGGCGAGACGCTGGCCGAGATGGATCCGGAGGAGCGGCCCGAGGACCTTCTGGTCGCGCTCGAACCCGAGCGGATCACCGAGCTCCTGGGCGAGCTGCCGGACGACGACGCGGCCGATCTCCTGGGGGAGCTGGACCCGGACGAGCAGGCGCGCGTCCTGGCGATGCTGCCGCGCCGCGACGCGGTCGAGCTGCGGCGTCTCCTGGCCTACGACGAGGACTCCGCCGGCGGCATCATGACCACCGAGCTGGTCGCGGTGTCCGCCCACGCCACGGCGGCCGAGGCGCTGGCCGACGTGCGGCGCCAGGCGCGGGGTCTCGAGGACGATTTCTTCGCGGTCTTCGCGGTGGACCTCATGCAGCGCCTGGTCGGCACGGTGCGCCTCCAGGATCTGGTCCTCGCCGAGCCCGAGGCGCGCATCGAGGATCTCCTGGAGGCGCCGGTCGCGACGGTGCCCGTGGACATGGACCAGGAGGAGGTCGCGCGCATCATCGCGCGTTACAACCTTCCCGCGATCGCCGTCGTGTCCGCGGACGATCTGCTGCTGGGCCGGATCACGTTCGACGACGTGATCGACGTCATCGAGGCAGAGCAGACCGAGGACATCCTGCGGCTGGCGGGCGCGAGCGAGGACGAGGAGGTGCGCGGTGGCTGGCTGGAGGCCGTGCGCAGCCGTCTGCCCTGGCTGACCCTCAACATCGCCACCATCGGCCTCAGCTCGGTGGCCATCTGGGTGTTCGAGGACGTGGTGGCCGCGGTCACCGCGCTCGTCGCGCTCCTGCCCATCGTCATGGCGCTCGGGGGCAACGCCGGGACGCAGGCGCTCGCGGTCACGATCCGACGCATCGCCCTCGGCGAGGAGACCGCCAGCCGCCGCTGGAAGGTCGCCGGCAAGGAGATGCTCGTGGGCCTGTTCAACGGCCTCGTCCTGGGAATCATCGCCGCCGGGATCGTGTGGGTCTGGCAGGGCCGCGCCGTGCTCGGGGCGATCGTCCTGCTCGCGCTCTGGGGGAACCTCATCGTCGCGTCGTTCGCGGGCGCGTTCGTGCCGATCGTGCTCGAGCGGATGGGCGTGGACCCCGCCGTGGCCTCATCGGTGTTCGTGACCGCCCTCACCGACCTGTGCGGCGTGCTGTTGCTGCTCGGGCTCGGCACGATGCTGCTGCTATGAGCGATCCACCGCTCTTGGTGCGCGACCCGTCCCCGAAAGGAGGCGGCCGCCCCTCCCCGGAGAGGGGAGCCCGCCCAAACCCGGAGGGGGGCGCTCGCCGCACCCCCGCGCTCCGGGTCCCGCAGCAGAGCCAACTGCTGCGTGCAACGACGGTGATCCGCCGCCTGGTGCCCTTCGTGTTCGCGTTCCTGCGAGATCGTCGGCGCTGGGTGCTGTTCGGCCGGCCGGCGCGCCGGACCCGAGCCCAGCACGAACGTCGCGCCGAGCGGCTGACCCACACGATTGCGGCGCTTGGCCCGACGTTCATCAAGCTGGCGCAGGTGTTCAGCGCGCGCGCCGACATCCTTCCGGAGCCCTATCTGTCGGCGATCGGCCAGCTTCAGGACCGCGTGCCGGCGGTGCATCCGGACGCCATCGAGGCGGTGATCGAGAGCGAGCTGGGCGACGGCGTCCACGCCATGTTCGACGGCTTCGACCGCGAGCCGGTCGCGGCGGCCAGCCTCGGGCAGGTGCACAGGGCGCGCGTCGGCGAGGAGGACGTGGCGGTCAAGGTGCTGCGGCCCGGCGTGGAGGACCTCGTCGCGCTGGACCTGGACATCTCTTTCCGCCTGCTCTTCCTGCTGAACGTGCTGTTCCCCAATCACCACGTGCGCGCCCTGACGACGGTCGTGCGTGAGTTCAGCGTGCGCGTCCGCGAGGAGATGGACTTCCGCGAGGAGGCGGCGCACATGGCCGCCTTCATCAAGTACTTCGGGGACGATCCGCGCATCCGCGCGCCCCGCGTGCACGACGCCTACACCCGCCGGCGCGTGCTCGTCATGGAGTGGGTGGACGGCGACAAGGTCGACCGGCTGCACAAGCGCTTCGCCAGCAGGGAGCTGGACCACGGCGACGTCATGGAGACGCTCACCGAGGTCTACGTCCGCATGCTCCTGGTGGAGGGCTTCCTGCACGCCGATCCGCACCCGGGCAACATCATCGTCGACGGGGACGGTGTCCTGGTCTTCCTCGACTGGGGCATGGTGGTCAACCTCGGCCCCACGACGCGCGACCGCATCCTGCGGTTGTCCCTGGCCGTAGCGCGCGAGGACGTCGACGGGATGATCAGCGGCATGTACGAGCTCGGGATGATCGACCCCGAGATCGCGCGCGCCGAGATCCGCGACGCCGCCAACGAGCTACTCGGCATCATGAGCCGCGCCCGCGAGCTGGGGCAGAAACGTGTGCAGGAGGCCGTGCAGGAGATCCTCGACACGTTCTACACCTGGCCCCTGATCCTGCCGCGGGAGCTGGTCTACCTGTTCCGCGCCGCGGCGCTACTCGAGGGCATCGGCATCGGCTACGACCCGGCCTTCAACGGCATCGACCCGATCAAGCGCGTCGTGCGCAGGATGCGCGGCGACATCCTCAAGGAGACGGCGCGCGAGCCGGCGCGCGTGCTCGGCAACATCGCCGGCGAGGCGCGCGCCGCCATCGTCGCGCTCCAGGACCTGCTGAAGCGCGCCGAGCGCGAAGAGTTCCGGGTCCGCATGCACCCCCGCGACCAGCGCTCGGGGGAGCGTTTCCTGCAACTCCAGGTGCGGCGCGTCCTCCTCAGCATCTTCGCGCTGACCATCTCGCTGATCACCTCCATCACGTTCGTGGCGCTGCGCAACCCGTGGGTGCTCGTCGGGGGCCTGCTGATCGCGCTCGTGATGTTCGTGACGGTGCTCTTCATCCCGGTGCACCTGCTCGAGAACCCGCTGCGGCACGCGCGCTCGATCCGGAGCGACGGGTAGAGGCGATCCAACCCCCTACAACTCCGCCCGCCGCAGCAGCTGCGCGTTCAGCGCCACGATCACCGTGCTGAGCGACATGAGGATCGCGCCGACGGCCGGCGCCAGCACGACACCCCAGGGCGCCAGCACTCCCGCCGCGAGCGGGATGGCGGCGATGTTGTAGCCCGCCGCCCACCACAGGTTCTGCACCATCTTACGATAGGTGGCCCTGCTCAGCTCGACGATCCGGGCCACGTCCCGGGGGTCGCTGCGCACCAGCACGATGTCGCCCGCCTCCACCGCTACGTCGGTCCCGGCGCCGATCGCCACGCCGATGTCGGCGGTGACCAGCGCGGGTGCGTCGTTCACGCCGTCACCCACCATCGCGACGCGGCGGCCGTCGGCCTGAAGCGAACGGATGGTGCCGGCCTTCTCGTCGGGCATGACCTCGGCGAACACGCTGTCGATCCCCAGCTCCGCGGCCACGGCCTCCGCGACCGCCCGCGCGTCGCCGGTCAGCATGACCACGTCGATGCCGCGCCGGTGCAAGCGCTCGACCGCCTCGCGCGATTCCGGCCGAACCCGGTCCGCCACGGTGAAGACCGCGAGCACTTCCTCGCCTTCCGCCAGGTAGATGGCCGCACGGCCCGCGCCCGCCGCCCTCTCGGCGGCCAAACGCAGCACCTCCGGCGGGTCCAGCCCGCGAGCCCGGAGCAGGCCCGGCCCACCCGCGTGGAGTCGGCGACCCTCGACCGAGGCGCCGACCCCCGTGCCGGGTGTGTACTCGAAGTCCGTCGACGGCGGCACGTCCAGCCCGCGCTCGCCCGCGCTCTCGGTGATCGCGCGCGCGATCGGGTGCTCCGAATCGCGCTCGAGTGCCGCGGCGAGGCGCAGCGCCTCATCGTCGTCGAGGGCGACGGTCGCGATGGCCACGACCCGCTGCTCGCCCGCTGTCAGCGTGCCGGTCTTGTCGAACACGACCGCGTCCAGGGAGCGCGCCTCCTCGAGCGCGCGCCGGTTGCGCACGAGCAGTCCGTTGCGCGCGCCCAGCGTCGTGGAGATCGCGACCACGAGCGGGATGGCGAGGCCGAGCGCGTGGGGGCACGCGATCACGAGAACCGCGACGACCCGCTCCACGACGTACGCCCCCGTGGCCCCGGCGGCGATCCAGGCCGCCATCGTCGCGGCCCCCGCCGCCAGCGCCACCATCGTCAGCCAGAAGGCCGCGCGGTCCGCTAGCGCCTGGGCTCGGGAACGGGATCCCTGCGCTTCCTCCACCAGCCGCATGATGCCGGCTAGAGCCGAGTCATCGCCGAGGCGGGTGATCTCGACGCGAAGCGAGCCGCTGCCGTTTACGGTGCCGCCGATCACCTCGTCGCCCGGATCCTTCGCGACCGGCCGCGACTCCCCCGTCAGCATCGACTCGTCCACCGAGCCCGATCCATCGCGGACGATCCCGTCGGCGGGCACGGCTCCCCCTGGCCGGACGAGCACGAGGTCGCCCTCGCGCAGCTCCGATAGCGGAACCTCCTCCGTGCCGTCTCCGACGATCCGCGTGGCGACGGACGGCATCAGCTTCGCGAGCTCGCCCAGCGCGCCGCGCGCTTGCCGGATGGAGCGCATCTCCATCCAGTGTCCGAGGAGCATGATCGTGACGAGCGTCGCGAGCTCCTCCCAGAGCGGGTCGCCCGGGTACCCCGCCGTCACGGCGAGGCTGAAGCCGAACGCGACCGTGATCGCCAGGGAGATGAGGGTCATCATCCCGGGCAGGCGATCGCGCAGCTCGGCCACCGCACCACGAAGGAAGACCAGCCCGCCGTAGAGGAAGACCGCGGTGCCGAACACCGGCGCGATCCAGTGCGAGCCCGGGAACGTCGGCGCCTGCCAATCGGCGAGACGCATGAGCATGTGGCCCCACAGCACCGTCGGGATCGTCAGCGCCAGCGAGATCCAGAATTTCCGCCGGAAAGCTTCGGGGTCGTGGCCGGCGTGTTTGTCGTGACCGGCGTGTTTGTCGTGACCGGCGTGCTCGTCGTGACCGGCGTGCTCGTCGCGACTGGCGTGCTCGTCGTGACCGGCGCGCCCGTCGTGGCCCGCGTGCTCGTCGTGAGACCCGTGGCCACTCGTCTCGACCTGGCGATCGTTGTCCGTCATCCCGACCCCTCCATCGCACCGCCCATCGGCCGCATGGGGTCCGAGCCGCCGTGTCCCGCGACCATCGGATCGAGCACCCCGTAGGAGCCCATCCGCATCGGCCCGCCCCCGAAGAACATGCGCGCGCCGAAGGAGACGCCCCAGAAGGAGCGGGTGCCGAACAGCTCCTCCGGGTCGATGCCGCCGCGGTCGGCGCGCACCGAATGGTACTGCGCCTCCACGAAGGGACGGATCGACGCGGGCAGGGAGGTCGCGTCCAGCCCGTACCCGACGGACGCGATCCACCACCTGGTCGCGCCGATCGGCTCGTCGTGATGCTCGTAGCGGAAGAAACCGTCCTCGGCGGGGCCGCCCGCCCGCGGGAACTCGGGCCGGCGCGCGTGCTCGACACGCGCGTAGGGACGGTGGCGGCCCAGGTTCGCCTGGGTCTCGACCAACACGCTGAACTCGCCGGAGCCTTCTTCCGGGTCGGAGATCGAGCCCTCGATGAGCCCGTACACCGGGGCGCCGGACAGCGCACCATCGTGCCGCAGGGCCACGTTCCACAGCCGGGTCCTCTCGCCCTCCTCCTCCACGCTCGCGAAGGACGCAGAGGCTTCCCACCGGGGCCTGTCGGAGCCCGCGTTGCCCCACCGCTGGGCCAGCCGGGCCGACCAGGAGTCTGCGAAGCTGTCGATGTTGTCGAAGTCGTACGGACCCTCCGGCTCCGCTCCGCCGAAAGTCGACGCCTCGATGCTGAACCCGCCACGCAGGAAGGCCCCCGCGACCAGCCAGCGCTCGAGGATCTGCGAGAGGTGATGGTTGGTGGGATACTTGAGGCCGGGCCTCACCATCGGGTCGTCGGTGCCGTAGGGAGCGAATCCCTTGCCGGCCGAGAGCGACACCCCGCCGCCCGCCCGCCACACGTTGTAGCTCAGCACGAGCTCGTGCAGGAGCGTGTGGGGGTGCCGTCGATCGATGAAGCCCTCCCCCCAGCCGCCGTAGGTCAGCTCGCCGTCCTCCTGGGTCGGCCCTTCGAAATTCAGCGTGGTGCGGAGGACCCAGTGGGCGCCGCGGGACGCGACATCGGCCATGAGGGCGGCCTGCGTAAGATACGCCTCGGTCTCGCGGAGGGGACTCCCGTCCTCTCCGGGCGCGCCGACCGTGACGATGGGAAACGCCTGGGCCATGCCGAGGGCGTGCCACCCGTCGCCCAACTCAACCCGCCACATAGCGTGTCCCGGGTCCATCGCGGCCGCCGTATCCGGCACCGCGGCGCCCATGTGCTGGGCCGCCGCCCCGGTATGGGGAAACGCGGTCGCCGCGGCGACGCAGAACGCCGCCGCGCAGACGCGTGCTCGCTTCATGAGTGCTCTCCTCCTGGGTGGTCGTGTGGCGGCGCGCCGCCTCGGCGCGCGGGAAGTCTCAGACCGGAAGGCGAGGGGGTGGGGTGACGTGGAGACCCGAAATGCTCCGGGGTGGCAGGGTCGCGGTCCCGGCGGAGGTTTCGGCGCAGACCGGCCCGAACGGCACCGCCAGCGCGACGGAGGCAGTCGCGGCGCCGCTGCAGGCCATCGAGGGCGAGCAGGGCAGGTCGGGCCCGTCCGGGCGATCGCGATCGGGCCCGCTCAGCAGGCCGTGGTCGTGGGCGCCGTTGTCGGTGCTCTTCGCGTGCGCCGAAGTGGCCGAGCCGTGTCCAGGGTGCGCTATCGCCGCGGAGGTCTCGCCGTTGCCGGACAGGCTCGGGCCCATGGGGCACGTAGCCGCTCGGGCGGAGGAAGCGGCGCCGGTGGCGAGCAGCAGGATCGCGACGATCGGACGCATGAGGAAACACTACCGTCGAAAGACTTCGACGGCGAGAGTACTCGACCGTCGGCCGCGCGCCGGATCAAGGCGCTGCAGGCCGCTGCGGAGGGCGAGAACAACACGATCATCGACGCGAACGGCAACGTCAGCCCCATCGTGGGCGGCCTGCGCTGGGCGCAGCGTAGCGCCGGGCGGACGCGCGGCGTTGGTTCGCATACGCCCCCTCGACCGGCGCCACCCTCCCTTTGACCCGGATACGCTCCGAACCACATCTTCGGGAGCCCGGCGCGCCCGCAGCCTCGAGCGGGCGTCCCGGGAGCTTCTCCACAGATCGCGAATCGCCGACGCCAGGCATGCCCGGAGGGCCGCCGTGGGCGCGGCGCACGTGGCACCCTCTCCCGGAGGCGCACATGGGCGACGCCGTATGCGGCTCGACACGGGCTGGCTCGATCTTCCCCATCCCCCTGCGCACAGTGTTTTCCTTCGCGGGCGCGGTCCTCTTCTCGGCCTGCGCCGACGCCGCTCCTTCTACCCGGACGGTCGACGACGCCGCCCTGGCCGCGACCGATCAAGGCGGCGACTGGCTTGCGTTCGGCCGCGCCTACGACGAGCAGCGCTTCAGCCCGCTCGACGCGATCGACGACAGCACGGTCGATCGGCTGGGGGTGGCCTGGTACATGGACCTGCCCGAGGACCGGACCCTCTACGGGACGCCGCTGGTGGTGGACGGCGTGCTGTACTTCGAGGGCAGCTACAACGTCCTGCGCGCGGTGGACGCTGCCACCGGCGCGCTTCTCTGGGAATACGATCCGGAGGTGATCGCGCACGCGGGCGACCGGTTGCGGGTGATGTGGGACGCGAGCCGGGGTATCGCCTTCTACGAGGGGAAGGTGTACGTCGCCACCGTGGACGGCCGGCTGATCGCGGTGGACGCCTCTACGGGCGCGCCGCTCTGGAGCGTGCAGACGTTCGACCCCGAGCTGCCGCTCTTCATCACGGGCGCGCCCAAGGCCTTTCGGGGTCTCGTTGTGATCGGCAACGGTGGCACCGAGATGGGTGCCATCCGCGGCTACCTGGACGCCTACGACGCGGACACCGGCGAGCGCGTGTGGCGCTGGTACACCGTCCCCGGCAACCCGGCCGACGGCTTCGAGAACGAGGCGATGGCGATGGCGGCGGAGACCTGGACGGGGGAGTGGTGGAGGTTCGGCGGCGGCGGCACCGTCTGGCACGGCATCACCTACGACCCCGAGTACGACCAGGTGATCTTCGGCACGGGCAACGGCTCGCCCTGGAACCGGCGGGTACGCAGCCCCGGCGGGGGCGACAACCTCTTCCTGTGCGCCGTCGTGGCGCTGGACGCGACGACGGGGGCGTACCGCTGGCACTACCAGACCACGCCCGGCGAGACGTGGGACTACAACTCCAACATGGACATCGTGCTCGCGGACCTGACCATCGAGGGGCGTGAGGTGAAGGCCGCGCTGCACGCGCCCAAGAACGGCTTCTTCTACGTCCTTGATCGCGCCGATGGGACGCTGGTCTCCGCCGAGCCG
>DATHRK010000090.1:0-3266 GCA_035465395.1 Longimicrobiales bacterium
AGCCAGACGCGCTCCCGCTCGCACACCTCGGCGATCGCGGGGATGGGGTCGACCGCCGCGGTACCGGTCGTGCCTACGGTCGCCACCACGGCGACGGGCGTGTCGCCCGCCCCTCGGTCCGCACGGATCGCGTCGCCGAGCGCGTCGGGATCCATGCGGAAGGCGTCGTCGACCGCGACCCGTCGCACCCCGCCGTAGCCCAGGCCGAGCATGGCCACCGCCTTGTCGACGGAGGAGTGGGTCTCCGTCGAGCAGTAGACCCGGCCGGCAGCGGCGCCGGACAACCCTCGCTCGCGCGCCTCGGGGAACGCCGCGTCCCGCGCGGCCGCGAGGGCGTAGAGGGTCGAGGTGGACGCCGTGTCGGTGATCTCGCCCGTGAACCCTTCGGGGAGCCCCAGCGCTCGGCGGATCCAGTCCAGGCACGCCTCCTCCAGCTCCGTCGCCGCCGGTCCGGTGCGCCACAGCATCGCGTTGACGTTGAGCGCCGCCGCGAGCATCTCGCCGAGGATGCCCGGCCGGGAGCCGGTCATCGCGAAGTAGCCGAAGAAGCCGGGGTGGTTCCAGTGCATGGTGCCCGGCACCACCAGCCGGTCGAAGTCCGCGAGGATCGCCTCCATGGGCTCGCCGTCGGCGGGCATCTCCGCTGGAATCCGCGCGCGTACCTCGCCGGGCTTCACGGGGGAGAGCACCGTCATGTCGCCCACGTCGGCGAAGTAGGCGACGATGCGGTCGATGACGGCGCGCGCGTGTCGCGCGAACTCTTCGAGCGGCATGTCCGGCGTGGGCGAGGCGTTCACGCGCGGAAGGTACGTTCGCGGGGGATCGGAGACACGACGGAGGCCGCCACTTGTAGGCGCGTCGCGCGAACGCCATCCTCTTCTGCCTGCCGCTCGACACCGAACTCCGGAGGAACGCATGTCACTACGGTCGAGCCCGTTCGCCGCCTTCGTGCTGGCGTCGACCTCGGTCGCGCTGTCACCGCTGGTGGCGGAGCCGGCTGCTGCGCAGTCGGGGCTGCCGCCGAACGTCGAGGCGAGTGTCGTCGAGATCGAGCCGCTGGTGATCGACTGGCGGCGCGACATCCACGCCAATCCCGAGCTGGGCAATCGGGAGTTCCGCACGGCGGAGCTGGTCGCGAACCACCTTCGCTCGCTGGGGATGGAAGTGCAGACCGAGGTGGCGCACACGGGTGTCATCGGCCTGCTGCGAGGCGGCAGGCCGGGTCCGACGGTCCTGCTCCGCGCGGACATGGACGCACTGCCCGTGACGGAGACGCTGGATCTGCCCTACGCCTCGAAGGTCACGACGACGTACAACGGCCAGGAGGTGGGGGTCATGCACGCGTGCGGGCACGACACGCATGTGGCGATCCTGATGGGAGCGGCCTCGGTGCTCGCCGGCATGCGCGACGACCTCGCCGGGAACGTGAAATTCATGTTCCAGCCGGCCGAAGAGGGCGCGCCCGAGGGCGAAGAAGGCGGCGCGGACCTGATGATCAGGGAGGGCCTGCTGAGCGATCCGGAGGTGGACGTCGCGTTCGCCCTGCACGTGGCGTCTCAGAAGGAGGTGGGCAACCTCTACTACGTGCACGGCGGCATGTTCGCCAGCGCCGACGCCTTCCGCATCGTCGTGCACGGCGAGCAGACGCACGGCGGCTATCCGTGGAACGGCACCGATCCGATCGCGATCAGCGCGCAGATCATCACGGCGTTGCAGACCATCGTGAGCCGCGAGATGAAGCTGATCGACGCGCCCTCGGTGGTCACCGTCGGCAAGATCGAGGGGGGGGTGCGATCCAACATCATCCCGGAACGGGTCACCATGGACGGGACGATCCGCGCTCTGGACCCCGAGCACCGCGAGCGGATCCACGAGCGGGTGCGCGCGCTGGTCACCGGGATCGCCGAGAGCATGGGTGGGAGGGCGGATGTGACGATTCCGGTGGGGACCGGTTACCCCGTCACCTACAACGACCCCGACCTGCTGCGCCGGGTGATCCCCGTGCTGGAGGGCGTCGCGCCCGGCCGGACGCATGAGATGAGACCGGTGACCGGGGCGGAGGATTTCTCGTTCGTCGCCGAGCGGGTCCCGAGCGTCTATATCCGGCTGGGTGGCCGCCCCGCCGATGTGGCCGAGGAGGACGCGCCCCCGCACCACACCCCGGATTTCTACATCGACGACAGCGGGCTCGGCGTGGGGGTGCGGGCGCTCGTGGCGATGACGATCGACTACCTGCGAGAGGGGGCGCGCTAGAGGTCACTGCCCGGCCGGCCGGCCGCCGGGTCGGCCGGTGGCCTTCCTCCGATCAGCCGGCGGCCCGGCGCCACATGCCGTGCCGTTTCAGCACCTCGCAGGTGGCCCGGTAGCCCTCTTCGAGGAAGTAGTCGGTGGAGTCGAAGTCGAAGGTGGAATACCCGTCCATGCGCGGGCGCGCGTACACGAGGTGCGGCCCGGTCCAGAGCTGGAGACGGGCCTGGCGACGCGTGTACGTCACGATGTCGTTCACCCGGTGCTGGATCGCGATCATGCCCTTCGACACCACGTCGTAGGCGTCCTTGACCGGCCCGGCGCCCACGTCGATCGCGATCACCAGGTCGGCGCGGCGCTCCTTCGCCCGCGAGATCGCCAGCACCTCCGACACGCCGCCGTCCACGAAGTGCCGCCCGTCGATCGTGGTGGGCGGGAAGAACGGCGGCAGCGCGCTGGACGCGTACACGGCCTCCGCGAGGGACACGTCGCTCCGGCCTCCGGAGCCGAACCATTCCGACAGCCCCGTCTCCAGATCGACCGCGTTGATCCCCAGGGGCATCGGGAGCTGCTCGAACCGCTCGACCGGGAGTACCTCGGAGAGGTAGTTCCGGAACGGATCGTCCCGGAACACCGACTTCTGGCGGATGCCGTTGAACAGCATCGCCCAGCGGTTGATGCCGATGATCTGCTCCTTGCGGAGCAGGCGTGCGCGGCGCTCCAACTCGTCGAGGGGCATACCGTAGGCGATCAGGCTGCCGATCAGCGAGCCGATGCTGGTGCCCACGATCTCGTCTACCGGCAGCCCGGCCTCCGTGATCGCGCGCCACGCGCCGACGTGCGCGATGCCCTTGGTGCCCCCGCCGCCGAGGACCAGAATCGTCTTGCTCATGGTGTGTCCCCTTCTTCATGGAAGGACGATCGAGAGTGCCGGGTTGTTACGCGGGCGAGCAGGTTGGAGTCAAGGAGGCCCTGAGACGGTGGAGCTCGCCGGGAATCACTCCAGCAGTCCCGCCTCA
>DATHRK010000091.1:0-29057 GCA_035465395.1 Longimicrobiales bacterium
CCGGGGCCCGCCGCTGCCCTCGAACGAGGTGGCCCGCCCAGGACGAGCCACGCCGTCGCCACCGCCGCCCATGCGAGGGCGGCGGCGAGTCCCCCGATCGTCGCGTTGCGCCACGTGAGCAGCCGGCGTGCGCCGCGACCGTGCGGCGCTGGTCCAGGGGGCGCCTCGGATGCCATTTCGCGTGATGGCCGCGGCGCGCCCGCCGCGGCCGTCTCCTTGCTCGCGTCTGCCACGCGCCCGACGGCCGTCTCCCGAGCCGCCGGTTCCTCCTGAACGAGCGCGGTAGCGATCACGATCGGGAGGCCCACGATGAGCAGCGCGAGAGCGAGCCCGGGGAACCAATCCGGCAACCCGATGGTCTCGGCGAGACTGCCACTGACCTCGAACGCCACCCAACCTCCGGCGACGTAGATAGCCAGCACTCTCCACACCGACCGGCGCCGGAGTTCGCCGACGAAGCGCGTGAACCCGTTCATCGAGGACCCCGCCGCACGCGTTCGACGCACAGCGCGAGGATCCGCCGGAGCGAGCGCCGGCCCAGGGAGGAGAAAACGTCCCTCATCGGATGGGCCGTGCGGAACCGGTCACGAAGGTCGCGCACGAAGGCGATCCTCGCGCTGGCGCGTAGCACGAGCCGCCACGACGCGGGGCGGCGCGGGGAAACTCGTCGGTGAGGCGTAGGCAGTGTTTCATCGAATACGCCGCCGGTGCGAAGACCAGGCGGTCATGGGAGAATGCTCTGTCAGGGCTCGGGGCTGCAAGCGCCTGCCGCGCGGACGGGCGAAATAGCGGGCGCTCGGCTGACGCATGTAAGGCTCTCCGCTGGCGCATGTAAGGCGCTTGACTAGCGCGTGCAAGGCCCTCGACCGACGTTGGAACCGCTCGTCCGCGGCGGCGGACGTGCAGTGGCGTATACCCGACATGCGGAGTAGCCATGCCCGCTCACTCACCCCGTGAGACTCCCCCGCGTTCGGCGGGATCGACTCGCCCGGCGCGAATTCAGCCTGCCCTCGGCGGCAGCTTCGACGTCCCGGGACTCTTGCGCCGGGTGGGCGCGCTCCTCGTCGGCGCGACGATGTCCGCGCTCCCGGCGCCAGCGCCCGCCGCCGGCCAGGCCGACCTTGCGGCCGATTCCGTCGCCGCCATGGCCGCCTTCCGCTCCAACATCGACGCCATTCACAAGCGGAATCGCGCGCGCTATCTGGAGCACTACCTGCAGTCGCCCCGGCTGACCCGCGCCGGCCCGGACGGCGTGCAGTTGGGCTACGACTCCTTCGCCGACGGTGCCGGATCGGCGTGGCCGGACACGCTGATCGCGACCCACTTCACCGTGACCCCCCTCGCCGACGGGGTCGCCTACGGCGCTTACCGGTACCGGTTCGTCCAGGGCGATACCGACCTCCGCGGCGTGAGCGAGCGGGTGCTCATCCGCACGCCGGAGGGCTGGCGCGTCGCCGCCACGACGGCCTTTCCCGCGGATCCGTCCATCCCGCCGCCGCCCTTCGCGCTCGTGGGGGCGACGCTGGTCGACGGGACCGGTGGCGCGCCGGTGCCCGGCGCCGTGGTGGTCATGCGCGACGGTCTCATCGCATGCGTGGGAACCGAGGAGGCCTGCCCGCTCGGGGGCGACGTGGAGGTGGTCGACGTGTCCGGGCACTGGGTCATGCCGGGCCTCGTGGACGCGCACGTCCACTACAGCCAGACGGGCTGGGCCGATGGGCGGCCGGACGCGCTGGACGTGCGCGAGGAGTACCCCTACCGGGAGACGATCCGCGAGCTGGAGAGCCACCCCGAGCGCTTCTGGCGCTCGCATCTGTGCGCCGGCGTGACCGCCACCTTCGACGTGGGGGGTTACCCGTGGACGTGGCGCCTGCGCGAGCGCGCCGCGGCCGCCTCGAGGGCGCCGCACCTGGCGGTCGCGGGCCCCCTTCTCTCCACCCGAGACCACTGGGTCAACCTCCCCGGCGAGCGTCAGTTCATTCACATGGCGGACGCGGACGCGACGCGCGAGGGGGCACGCTACCTGATCGCCGCCGGCACCGACGCGATCAAGGTGTGGTTCCTGGCGGATCGCGAGGAGGCCGAGCGGGACGGCTATCTGGACGCGCTGATGGCGGCGGGCGAGGAGGCGCGGGCGGCGGGGATCCCCCTGATCGTCCACGCCACGGGCCTGTGGCAGGCGAAGCAAGCTCTGCGGGCCGGCGCCCGCCTGCTGGTGCACGGAGTCTTCAGCGGCGAAGTGGACGACGAGTTCCTCGACCTCATGCGCTCCTCCGGCGCCGTGATGACACCCACGCTGACGGTGCGCGAGGGGTACGTCGAACTCGCGGAGCGGGCACCCCGCACGGCCGCCCTGCCGATGGCCTGCGTCGACCCGGTCACGCGCGCGAAGGTCGAGGCGACCGCCGCGGTCCCGGGCGCCCCGGCTACCGGCGGGCGGGCGCGCCTCGACGCCTCCACGGCCCTGGCCGCGAGCAACGTCGCCCGCATCCACGAGGCCGGGCTCCCGCTGGCGGTCGGGACGGACGCCGGCAATCCGCTGACGCTGCACGGGGCCTCCATCTACGCGGAGCTGGAGGCCATGCAGGCGGCCGGGCTCGCCCCTTCCGAGGTCATCGTGGCGGCGACGCGCAACGGCGCCCGCGCGATGTTCCGCGAGGACTTGGGCACCGTGGAAACGGGCAAAGTGGCCGATCTCCTGGTCCTCGGTTCCGACCCGACGGCGGACATCGCCAACGTCCGGGACGTGCGGCTGGTCGTCAGGGGCGGCGAGATCCGGACCCGCGAGGAGCTGGAGTACCCGGAAGCTGGCGACCCATGACGCAGGCCTTGACGTCCGGACCCGCGCATGGCATCATTGTGCCGAGATGCTAAAAAAACAGCATAACCCGCTCTCCGGACTCAGCCGGCGCGAGCGTCAGATCATGGAGGTGCTCTACCGGCGTGGTCGCGCTAGCGTCGCCGAGGTGCAGGAGGGCATCCCCGACGCACCCAGCTATTCGGCCGTGCGGGCGCTCCTCCGGGTGCTCGAGGACAAGGGCCATGCGCGCCACGAGGAGGACGGGCCACGCTACGTCTACCTGCCGAGCGTGCCTCGCACCGAGGCGCGCAACTCCGCGCTGCACCACATGGTGCGCACGTTCTTCGATGGCTCGCCGGCGCAGGCGGCGGCGGCGCTCCTCGGCGACGCCGACACCCGGCTCAGCTCCGAAGAGCTGGCGCAGCTCGCTCGGCTCATCGAGCGTGCCCGCGAGGAGGATCGGTGATTTTTTTCGCCCGGAAGTGCTACGTATTTAGCATATCGTGGGTCCCGGAGAGCCGGCAACCGAAACGCGCGGACCTCCTTCCCGTAGGGGGATGGCAGAGAGGCGCGGCGAGAGGCTCGGACCGGTGCCTCGGACGGTTTTTTTTTCGCGATTGAGTGCAGGTTTTTTAGCATAGGAGCCTCCGATGAACCGATGGATAGCCGCCGTCCTTTCATGCGTTCTGGCGTGCGTGGCCTCGACCGAGGTGGCGCTGGCCCAGGTGGATTCGTCGACGGACGCCGACTCCGGCGCGCCCCAGTCCGCGCGCACCCTGCGCGTCGGGGCCGCCGGCCCGGACCTCGTCCTCGACGGGCGCCTGGACGAGGCGGCATGGGCCTCCGCCCCGGCGGCTACCGGCTTCGTTCAGAACCAGCCGCGTCCGGGCGAGCCCGCCTCGCAGGCCACCGAGGCGCGCGTCCTGTTCGACGGCGAGACCCTGTGGATCGGCCTGCGCCTCCACGATGAACGTCCGGACTCGATCGCCTCGCAGCTGACCCGGCGCGATCAGACATCGGGGTACTCCGACTGGGCCGGGGTCATCATCGACAGCTACTTCGACAGGCGGACCGGCTTCGCGTTCCTCGTCAATCCGCGCGGCGTGCGCCGCGACGCCTACCTCTTCAACGACAACGACGACGACGAGGGCTGGGATCCCGTGTGGGCGGCCGCCGCTTCGGTGGACGACGGCGGCTGGAGCGCCGAGATGCGGATCCCGCTCTCGCAGCTGCGCTTCAGCGCCACCGCCGACGGCGAGGAGGCGACCTGGGGCATCAACTTCTACCGCGAGATCGCCCGCGAGGAAGAGGAGAGCTACTGGTCGCCGGTGCTTCCCGACGTGGATGGGCTGGTCTCGAGGTCGGGCACGCTGACCGGGATCGCCTCGCTCGACCCGCCGCGCCGGCTGGAGATCGAGCCGTACACGTCGGCCAGACTGACGCGGGCGCCGGGCAACGACGCGAACCCGTTCTACGAGCGCAACGACGGACGCGCGAACATCGGTGCGGACGTCAGTTGGGGCGTCACCCCGGACCTCACCCTGTCCGCCACGATCAATCCCGACTTCGGCCAGGTCGAGGTGGATCCCGCGGTGGTGAACCTGAGCGCGTTCGAGACGTTCTTCCCGGAGAAGCGGCCCTTCTTCCTGGAGGGCGTGGACATCTTCAACAGCTTCGGCCGCACGCGGACCTACAACAACTTCGGGGGCCAGGACGTGTTCTTCTCCCGGCGCATCGGTCGGGAGCCGCAGCGTGGCGTCCCGGGCGCGGCGTTCGCCGATGTGCCCGATCAGACGACGATCGCTACCGCCGCGAAGCTCAGCGGCAAGACGAGTAGCGGCTGGTCGATCGGCGTGCTCGACGCGGTGACGCTCGAGGAGACGGGCTCGTTCGTGGACGACGAGGGCACGTTCGGGGAGACTCCGGTAGAGCCGATGACGAACTACTTCGTCGGTCGGGTCCGCAGGGACCTCCGCGCGGGCAACACGGTCGTGGGCGGCATCATCACGGCGACCAACCGCGACATGGGGGGCGACCTGTTCGATCCCTTCCTGCACAGCGGCGCCTATTTCGGAGGGGTCGACTTCGAGCACGCGTGGGGCGACCGGGAATGGACGCTCAGCGGGTACCTCGGGGGCAGCCTGGTACGCGGCAGCCCGGAGGCCCTCGTGCGCACCCAGACCGCGAGCGCCCGCTACTTCCAGCGGCCGGACGCCGGCCACCTCGAGCTGGACTCCACGCGTACATCGCTGGGCGGGTACGTCGGGGCGCTGTCCTTTGCCAAGACGGGCGGCGAGCACTGGCTCGCCTCTGCCACGGTCCGCGAGGCGAGCCCGGGTCTGGAGCTGAACGACATCGGCTTCATGAGCCAGACCGACAACCGCTCGCTCTCGACCCTCGTGCTGTACCGGGAGAACGAGATCGGCCAGAGGTTCCGCGACTGGGAGGCGGGGGTCTACCACAACATCGCGTGGACGACCGGCAACGAGAAGCGCTTCAACGGCATGGGCTTCTTCGTAGGCGGGACGCTAAAGAACTTCTGGTACGTCGAGCTCGACGGCGGGTACAGCGGTGAGAGCTTCAGTCCATTCCTGACGCGGGGCGGACCGCTGGCGCGGGTCGTCCCTCAGTGGAGGGCGGAGCTGGAGTTCGAAAGCGATCGCCGCAAGCCGATCTCCTACAACGCAGGCTACTTCTACCGGGAGGACCAGGCCGACGAGTACGACAAGGTCCTGTTCGCCGGCGTCCTCGCCCGGCCGGGGCCGAACGTCCAGATCCGCTTCAACCCGTCCCTCTCGTTCCAGCGCGACGCGGACCAGTTCGTCACGCGGCGGGTGGACGCCGGGGCCGACCGGACCTTCGGCACGCGCTACGTGTTCGCAGACGTCGAGAACACCGCCCTGGAGCTCGACACCAGGGTGGACTGGACCTTCGCGCCAGACCTTAGCCTGCAGCTCTTCGTCCAACCGTTCATCAGCGTGAACGAGTTCTCCCGCTACAAGGAGCTCCGCGAGCCGCGCACGTTCGACTTCGACGTGTACGGAGAGGACGCCGGCACGCTCACGCGGGAGGGCGAGACGATCACGATCGACCCGGACGCCGAAGGGCCGGCGGAGTCGTTCAGCTTCCAGGAGCCGACGTTCAACTTCCGGTCGCTCCGCGCCAACGCGGTCCTGCGCTGGGAGTACCGCCCCGGATCGGAGCTGTTCGTGGTGTGGCAGCACCTGCGTAGCGACTCCGGGCCGGAAGCCGACCTGGACGTGGGACGCGACTTCGACGACCTGTTTGCCGCCGAGGGCACGAACGTCCTGGTGATCAAGGGCACCTACTGGCTCGGGCTGTAGGCCTCGCGGGCGCCCGCGAGGCAAGCCGCTAGGTCCAGGCGGGCCGGCTCCACCGCAGGGCCGGCCCGCGGTGCATCGGCCGAATTCGGCCCCCGCCTAGGCCCGATCGGGGCCCCCATCGCACCCCCCGGCCGTGATTGCGCACCGACGGACTTTCGGCGACTATTCGGGTCGCCGATGAACGCTCCCCGTCCCCTCACGCTGACTCCCGCCGGCATCGCGGCCACCGCCCTCGTCGTGGTCGTCGCGGTGGTCTGCGTGCGGCTGGGCTTCTGGCAGCTGGACCGGCTCGGGCAGAGGCGGGCTGCCAACGAGGGGCTCGAAGAGAGGATCGCCGCCGACCCGCTCGACCTGGACAGGGCGCCGCGCGACACCGCGGGCCTGGTGATGCGGGAGGCCGTGGCGCGCGGCCGGTGGGACGGCGAGACCGCCATCGCCCTGGCCGGGCGCAGCCGGGCCGGGGCGCCGGGGGTCCACGTCCTCCAGCCCTTCCAGCTCGAAGGCGGGGGCTGGATGCTGGTCGACCGGGGCTTCGTGCCGGCCGCCGATGCGGCCACGGCGCCCGCCGGAGTCCGCGCGCGGGGCGCCGCCACCATCCGCGGACGGCTGCGGCCGCTCGAGTCGGACGCCACGACCGACGGCCGCCTGCGTCCAGCGCGCGAGCAGGGTGGCACCCTGCCGACGTGGTTCGCTCGCTCGCCCGACGGCATCGGCGAGCACCTGCCACAGATGCTGGCGCCGCTGTACGTGGTCGCCGAGAGCGCTACCGCGGACGCGCCGTACCCGGCGGCGTCCGCGCCGCCAGAGTTGGACGAGGGCCCCCACCTGGGCTACGCCCTCCAGTGGTTCAGCTTCGCAGCCATCGCGGTCGTCGGCTGGGGCGCGATGGCCATGCGCCGCAGCCCTGGGCAGGAGAGCCCCGCATCGACGGAGAGCCCGACGTGAGCCAGGCGGGCGAGCTGCGCTCGTGGCTGGAGGCGCGACGGGACGCCATGGTCGCGCTGCTCGTAGGGCTCGCCCGGTTGGAGTCGCCCTCCACGGACCCCGAAGCCCAGGCTCCCGTGATGGAGGCCCTCACCGCGGCCCTCGAGCCTGCCGGCTACCGCGGGCGGCGACGGTCGGGAACCACCTCGGGTGGCGTCCTTCTGCTCGCTCGCTCCAACCGCGCGCGAGGCGCACCCCATCAGCTCCTGCTCGGGCACTGTGACACGGTCTGGCCCACGGGCACGCTCGACGCCATGCCGGTCGAGGTGGACGGGGACACCGTCCGCGGTCCGGGCACCTTCGACATGAAGGCCGGCCTCGTCATCGGCGTCTTCGCGCTGCGCGCGGTGGAGGCTCTCGGACGCACGCCCGGGGTCGAGCCCGCCTTCCTGATCACCAGCGACGAGGAGGTAGGCAGCCAGGACTCGCTGCGCTGGATCCGGTCGCTCGCGCGCACCGCCGATCGGGTACTCGTGCTCGAGCCTGCGGCCGGCCCGACCGGCCTCGTGAAGACCGCGCGCAAGGGCGTCGCGGACCTCCAGCTGGTGGTGCGCGGCGTGGCCGCGCACGCGGGGCTGGATCCCGACGCGGGCGCCAGCGCGATCCACGAGATGGCTCGCCTGGTGCCGCGGGTGCTCGCGGCGCGTGAGGGGCTGAAGGGAGTGAGCCTCAACGTCGGCACGATCGAGGGCGGCGAGCGGCCCAACGTGATCGCCGACGCGTGCCGGGCCGCGCTGGACGTGCGCTTCGAGCACCTCGCCGACGGCGAGGAGGTGGAGGCTAGGATTCGCGCCCTGCGGACCGAGACGAGGGGCACGAGCCTGGAGGTGACGGGAGGGATCGACAGGCCTCCGCTCGAGCGAACCGAGGCGAACGGCAGGCTGTGGAGGATCCTGAGCGAGCGTGCGCGAGAGGTCGGCGTGGAGCTCGAGGAGGCGCCCGTGGTGGGGGGCGGATCGGACGGGAACCACACCAGCCCGCTCGCGCCCACGATCGACGGCCTCGGACCGGTCGGGGCCGGCGCCCACGCCGACCACGAGCACGTGCTCGCGTCCTCGCTGCCCGAGCGCGCCGCCGTGCTCGCGAACCTGCTGCTGGCCCCGCCGGTGCGGGACGCGGATGGACGCGCAGGCGAAGGGACCGGCCCGTGACGTCGCGGCGCGGGCACGACCCGTCGCGGCGAGCTCGGGCGGACGGCGCCGACGTCTCCCGGAGGCGCGACGCCGATCGACCGGCGGGACTCCGCGGCCGCGACCTCCCGATCCTCCAGGGCCGCGGGGCCTCCTACAACCCGCCCAACCGATTCGAGCGGCACTACGTCGAGCCGGATCCGGAGGCCCTCGAGGCCGACGCCGAGGCGCCGCTCACCGAGCTGATCGACGACCCCTCGAGGTCGATCATCGCCACCAACGACAGCCCTGACGTCGGCTTCGACGCGAGCGTGAACCCGTACCGGGGTTGCAGTCATGGGTGCGTCTACTGCTATGCTCGCCCCACCCACGAGTACCTCGGCTACTCCGCCGGGCTCGACTTCGAGACGAAGATCCTGGTGAAGCGCCGCGCGCCGGAGATGCTCCGCGAGGCGCTGTCACGCCCGAGCTGGAAGCCGCGCGTGGTGGCGATGAGCGGGGTGACGGACCCGTACCAGCCCGCCGAGGCCCGGCTGGGCGTCACCCGCGGATGCCTGGAGGTCCTGCGCGACTTCCGCAATCCGGTCGCCATCATCACCAAGAACCGCCTCGTGGCGCGCGACGCGGACGTCCTCGCCGACCTCGCGTCGCACGGCGCCGCCGCCGTCCTCGTGTCGATCACGTCGCTGGACCGCTCGCTCCAGCGCGTGCTGGAGCCCCGCACGTCGACGCCGAGCGGTCGGCTGGAAACGGTCCGCCGACTCGCCGACGCGGGCATACCCGTCGGCGTCATGGTGGCGCCGGTGATACCCGGCCTCACCGACCACGAGGCGCCCTCCATCGTCGCGGCCGCCGCCGAGGCCGGTGCGCTCGCCGCCCATTGGACCATGCTCCGGCTGCCCCACGGAGTGAAGGAGTTGTTCGAGGACTGGCTGGAGGCGCACTTTCCCGATCGACGCGCGCGGGTCCTGCACCGGATCCGCGAGGTGCGCGACGGCCGCCTGAGCGACGCCGCCTTCGGACGGCGCCAGCGAGGCACGGGAGAGTACGCCGGGCAGGTCGCAGCGCTCTTCGCGGCGGCGGTGCGCAAGGCAGGGTTACCGGGCATGCCGCCGCTATCGGCGGAAGCGTTCCGCGTGCCGGGCGGCGCGCGGCAGCTAGGTCTGTTCGCCTGACGAGGCAACCACTTGGATCAGGTCATCGAGCATTGGCGCGCCGGCGACGTGTTCGCCGCGCTGCAGGCGGCCCTGGGCATGGAGCTGTTCACGATCGCGGGCACGGTCGTGACCGTCGCCACCGTGCTCATCGTGTTGATGGTGCTGGTGGCCACGTTGCTGCTGTCGCGGCTCGTGCAGGGCGGCATCCGGCGCGCGTTCGAGCGGCGCGGCGTGACCGACGTCGGGACCATCGCGACGACCTCGCGCCTGGCGCACTACGTGATCGTCGCGCTGGGGCTCGCGATCGCGCTGGACACGGTGGGCGTCAACCTGGCCGCCCTCTTCGCGGCCGGGGCGCTGTTCGCGGTGGCCCTCGGGTTCGCGATGCAGAACATCGCCGAGAACTTCGTCTCGGGAGTGATCCTGCTCGCGGAGCGCGCCATCAAACCGGGTGACGTGCTCGAGGTGGAGGGACGCACGGTGCGCGTCATCCAGTCGGGGATCCGCTCCACGGTCGCGCGGACGCGCGATGAGGAAGACCTCATCATTCCCAACTCGACCCTCGTCTCGTCGACCGTCACGAACTTCACCTTGCGAGACACGGTCTACCGCGTCCGGGCGGACGTGGGCGTGGTCTACGGCTCGGACATGGGGCAGGTGCGCAAGGTTCTCACGAGCACCGCCAAAGCGATCGAGTGGCGCGTGCGCGAGCGCCCGCCCGCGGTTCTCTTGACGGGCTTCGGTGACAACGCCGTCACCTGGAACGTGTCGGTGTGGATCGACGACCCGTGGAAGGGTCCGGACAGGCGTTCCGATCTCCACGAGGCCCTGTGGTGGCAGCTCAAGGAGGCGGGGATCGTGATCGCTTTCCCGCAGCTGGACGTGCACCTCGATCCCGATGTCGTGACCGCGCTGGGAAGCGGCGCGGGACCTCGGAGCGACGCCGAACGCTCGTCGTAGAGCCGCGGCCACGCGCGCATGAGCCCTGCCGGATACTCCGCGACCCCGCTGGCCCGGAAGCTCGGGATCCGGGAAGGGCACGCGGTGCTGCTCTCGCGCCCGCCCGAGGACTTCGACGCAGTCCTCGGCCCCCTGCCGCGCGACGTATCGTTGCACCGCCGTGCGGCGCGCCCCGCGTACGACGTCATCCTGCTCTTCGCCGCGCGGCGCGCGTCCCTGGCCCTTCGCCTCCCCGGTTCTATCGACCGACTGGCGTGGACGGGAGGCCTCTGGCTCTGCTGGCCGAAGAAGGCGTCCGGCATGCGCACGGACCTGTCCGGCGACAAGATCCGCCGCATCGGCCTCGGGGCTGGCCTCGTGGACAACAAGGTGTGCGCCGTCGACGAGACCTGGTCCGGGCTGCGTTTCGTCTACCGCGTCGAGGACCGGCCCACACCTTCATCGAGCGCCTCCAGCGCCTCGCCGTAGACCTCCAGGTCTGCGTCCTTGAACAGCACGAAGCGGATCTCGTCGAAGGCCTCGGGATGCTGGGCGAGCACGTCCGCGACGGCGCCGAGGGCGATTCGCGCCGCCGCCGCGATCGGGTAGCCGTAGGCACCGGTGGAGATCGAAGGGAAGGCCACGCTTCGCAGACCCGCCTCCCGCGCCGCGCCGAGCGAGGACCGATACGCTCGCGCCAGCGTCTCCGGCTCGCCGCGCGTCCCTCCACGCCACACGGGTCCGACCGTGTGGATCACCTGGCCCGCGGGCAGGCGGCCGGCCGTCGTCACGACGGCCTCGCCGGCGGGCATGCCGTCGGGCCAGTGGTCGCGACGCGCCACGCGGCACGCCTCGAGGATGGCGGGACCGCCTCGCCGGTGGATGGCGCCGTCCACGCCTCCGCCGCCGAGCAGCGTCGAGTTGGCCGCGTTGACGATCGCGTCCACCTCCTGCTCCGTGATGTCTCCCCGCAGCAGGACCAGCCGCGCGTCTCCGACCCGAGCCTCCGTCATCGCTCCCCCTGGCCTTGACGGACCTTCCGGTCCTCGCGAACCTGCGCGTCCCATGAACGACCGCCTACTCCGCGCGCTCCGACGCGAGCCAACCGACGCGACGCCCGTGTGGTTCATGCGCCAGGCGGGTCGGTCGCTGCCGCGCTACCGCGAGCTGCGTGCCGATGTAGGGATGTTCGAGGTCCTGCGCGACCCCGAGGCGGCGGCGGAGATCACCGCTCTGCCGCTGGAGTACTTCCCGGTCGACGGGCTGGTCCTCTACAACGACATCTCCACGCCGTTCTTCGGGGCCGGGCTGCACGTCGAGATCGTTCCGGGGCTCGGCCCGGTCGTCGACAGGCCGATCGAGTCCCCGGCCGACGTGGCGCGGTTGCGCCCGCACGATCCGCGCGAGTCGATGGCCTACATCCTCGAGCAGATCCGGATCCTGGTGGCGCGCCACGACGTCCCGGTGCTCGGCTTCGTGTCCGCTCCGTTCACGCTCTGCACGTACCTGATCAAAGGGGCGCGAGCCCGCAACGTGGAGGAGACGAAGGCGTTCATGTGGCAGGAGCCCGCCGCCTGGGAGGCGCTGGCGGGTTACTGGGCGGACCACCTGGGCGAGTTCGCTCTCGCGCAGGCGGAAGCGGGAGCCGGCGCGATCCAGGTATTCGATTCCTGGGCGGGAGCCCTGGCGCCCGCAGACTACCGCCGCTACGCGCAGCCGTACACGCGTCGCATCCTGGACCGGCTGGAGGGCACCGGGACGCCGACGATCAACTTCACCACCGGCAACCCCGAGCTCCTGCCCCTCGTAGCGGACGCAGGGGGCGACGCGGTGGGTGTCGACTGGCGCGTGCCGCTCGACCGCGCCTGGGAGATCGTCGGCCACGACCGCGCGCTCCAGGGCAACCTCGATCCCGCCCTGCTTGCAGCGGGCCGCGAGGCGGCGCTCGCCGGGGCCGCCGATGTCATCGCCCGCGCGGGCGGCCGACCCGGCCATATCTTCAACGTCGGCCACGGCCTCACCCCCGCCGCCAACCCCGACGTGGTGGCGGCGGTCGTCGATTTCGTCCACGAGCAGACGGCGCGTGCCCCCGACCCCAACGCCACGGAGAACTGATGCGACTCGCGGTCCTGACCTTGAACTTCGGCGAGCCGGAACGGCCGACCCTGGAAACCGTCGTGCCCTTCCTGGAGCGTATCTTCCGGACGAACGCGTCGCTCGGCGCGACGGACACCACGGCGGAGCAGATCGCCGCGCGTAGCCGTCGCCTCGCGGAGGCGCGGGCGCCGGGCCTGATAGAGGAGTACGAGCAGATCGGGGGGTCGCCGCTGCACGCGCAAGCCGAGGAGCAGGCCGCGCTGCTGGGAGCCGAGCTCCGGGCCCGCGGCCACGACGCCTTCACCTATCTCGGCTACCAGTTCACCGACCCGTCGATCGCGGACGCGGTCGCGTCGGCGCAGGGTGCGGGGGCGGACCTGCTGATCGGGCTGCCGATCTACCCCCTCTGCGGTCCGTCCACGACGGTCGCCGCGCTCGACGAGGTCGACGAAGCGGTAGCGGCGTTGTCGTGGGACGTGGCGGTCCGCCACGTGTCCGGCTGGCACCGCCACCCCGCCTACGTCCAGCTGCGCGCGCAGGCCGTGCGAGACGTTCTCGCGGCGGAGGGCGCGGACCTCTCCGACGACCGGACGCGGCTCGTCTTTTCCGCTCACGGGACGCCCGTGAAGTACCTCCGGGAGGGTAGCCGCTACGACGTATACGTGCAGGACCACTGCCGGTCCCTGGCGAGTTCTCTGGATGTTTCAGAATACGAACTCGGTTTTCAAAACCATACGAATCGGCCGGTGGAATGGACGCAACCGGACGTCGAACGGGTGATCGAGGAGGTGGACGCCGACACCGTGGTCGTGGTGCCGGTGAGCTTCATGCACGAGCAGTCGGAGACGCTCGCCGAGCTGGATCATGAGCTGCGCGAGCACGCCGAGGGGCGCGGCCTGACGTTCCACCGGGTGCCGATTCCCCACGCCGACCCGGCGTTCATCGGCCTGCTCGCGGACCTCGTGGAGGGAGTGGCGACCGACGGAAACACCGTCGCCGGGCAACCGTTGCGGGCCTGCCGCTGCCGGCCGAAGGCCAATACGCGCTGTCTGAACTCCGCGCTGGAACGGCCGGCCGAGCTGGCGCAGGCCGCCGGCATCGCAACCTGAGCCGGGCGCTCGCTAGACGGTGATCGCGGGGTCGTCGCGGTCGTCTGCGACGGCGGGGGCGACCCCGGAAGCCCCACCGGCCTCCTCCTCATTTTTCGGCGCCCCCCCACGCGCCAATCGAGCGGCCATCCTGCGGGCGGCGGCCAGCCGGCCGGGGATCCCGGGGCGCGTCTCCCAGTTGGCGCAGGCGTGGACGCCCTCGGGAAAGCGGACACCGTCCAGCAGGCTCCATGAGTGATCCCAAGCGGGCATGTGGGTTCGCGCCACGGCGATCGGGCGGGCGGCCACGCCGGTAACCTGCTCGAACTCCTCGGCCGCCAGCGCGCCCAGCCGGTCGTCGGCCAGCTCCACGGTCTCGGGCGAGAGCGCGCCACCCAGGTACGCCGTGTACACGCCGTCACGCCCGGCGCCCCGAAACATGGCGTCGTTCCAGGTCACCCCGCGCGTCGCCAGCGGCATCCGGAACGACACCTGGTAGCCCAGGCCGCGCAGGGAGGCGCCGTCCTGCTCAGCGAGGAGGTGGACGATCGCGAGCGGATTGTACGCCAGCCCGTCGAGGCGGGCCGCGACATCGGGGTCGAGCGCGCTGAGCAGATCCCCGGCGACGGGGGCCGGGACGGTCAGCACCACGTCGGTGCAGCGGATCGGGCCCTCGGCCGTCGCGACGATGAGCCCGTCGCGGTCGCGGCGCACGGACCCGGCCGGCGTCTCCAGCACCAAGCGATCCCCGGCGCGCGCCGCGAGCGCGTCCGTGAGCGTCTGCATGCCTCGCGTGAAGGAGCACGCGGGCGGCAGCGCGGCGCCCCGTCGGCGGAGGAGCCACAATAGCACGCTGCGATCGACGCCGAACTCCGCCAGCGCGCGGGCCAGCGCGAAGCGCGCGGGCATGTCGGTCGGGCGGGAGGCGTACAGGCCGCCGTACAGCGGTCCGAGGACGTCCTCGTATGCGGCGCGCCCGAACTTCCTGATCAGGTAGTCGCCCGCGGTCTCCCGCTCGCGCAGCCCCGACGTGAGCGGCTCCAACGCGACGCGCAGGCGGGCGAACGGACCGAGGACGTCCGAGGTCAGGAGGGCCGCGGGCGAGGTGGGTAGGCGGCGGAGGCGACCGCGCGCGTACACCCAGGGTAGCAGCCCGGGCTCGGCGATGATGAGCTGCTCCTCCAGGCCGAGCTCCGACGCGAGCGCGCGCAGCCCCGCGGTGAGGCGCGTGCGCTGGGGGCCCCACTCGAGGATGCGGCCGTCGATCTCGCCGCTGCGGACGATGCCGCCCGGGCGCGCCGCCGCCTCGAGGACCACGTGCTCGAGCCCACGAGCGTCCAGCTCTCGCGACAGCGCGAGTCCGGTCAGCCCGCCTCCGACGACGACGATCAAGTCAGTCCGACAGGTCCACCGCGGGAACGGCGCGGCGCATCTCTTCTTCGATGACGGCGGCGTCGCGCATGCGGGAGAGGTCGAGCTCGAAGTCGCGCGAGGGCGGCTCCACGAGCTTGGCCGCGAGCTCTCGCCGCTCGCGCGCGGACAGGCCCAGGTCCTTCAGGTCGCCCTCGGACAGGCGGACGCCGTCGCTGGCCGCAAGGCCACCCTCGCCGTCGGCCTGCGCCAATCGGGCGAGCGCAGCGCGCTCCATGCGGCTGAGCGCCGCCGCCCCCAGCCCGTAGTCGACCCACGCTTCGTAGGACAGAGGCGCCACGCGCTTCACCATTCCCGCGATCACCTCGGCGTACGCGCGGATCTCGTATTGGGCGTGGGGGTCGATCCGCAGCGTGAGGAAGTGCAACAGGTTGTGGAGGTCGATCTTCCAGTACCACTGCGTGTAGGTCGAGACGGGGAGGTCGATGCGGGCGATCTCGCGCGCGACGTCGTTCTCGACCAACCAGCCGTACGTGTCGCCGGCCTCCTTCCGGATCGTTTCCCAGCGTCGCACCGCCTGACCGTGCAGCTCGGCAGCGGCAGCCTCGGCCTGGCGGCCCTGCTTGTTGTCGGAGCTCTGCAGCGAGAAATGCTCGGGCGCCGGCGAGTAGAAGAGCAACGGGAGCAGCGAGTACCGTGCGCTGTACTCGTTGATGCTGTTGTGGGTAACGATCCCGTTGGCGACGTAATTGTGACTGGGGCCTTCGACTTCGAGGTCGAAGGTTTCCCGTCTGCCCACGTACTCGAGCCGGTCGATGCGGACGAGTCGGGGGCGTGTCACGCGGTTCCACGCGGTGCGCGGGCGCGGTGTCCATTCCGCCTTCACCGGCGGCCCGCCGAGGCGCTCGACGAATTCCAACTCCCTGCCACTGATCGCGCGATGGCACGGCCCGCAGAGCGTCGTAAGGTTGGTGGTATCCTTCGCGCGGCTCGGATCCGCCCAGATGGGCACGACGTGGTGGCAGTGCAGCTCGGGGTGACCCTGCCCACAGAGCTGGCATGTCCAGTGGTGTCGGCGGTGCACGGCACCCGCCCGCTGGGTCGTCCATCGTCCGATGCTGTCGCGGCCCGCCGTCACGCCGCCCCGCCAGAAGTTCGACGCCGACCCGGCTCTCGCCTTCCGGTTCGCACTCCTCCAGGCGGGCGTCAGCTGCCTGGGTCCGAGGCGGTAGCGCCTGGCCTTGTTCCAGGGACGCGCCCCAGGCTTGAAATCCCCCCGCCCAGGCTGCTGCAGTCCGTATCTGCCGATCCACTTGCGGATCGTGTGGTACGAGCAGCCGCACTGTTCGGCCAGGTCGGCGATGTACCGCCCGTTCTCGACGTATTCGCGGCGGAGCCACCGGGCGTCACGGTACAGCGCCGGAACCACGCTTTCACTGCCGTTGACGTAGACATACTGATCCCCGGAGTCCCAGACCGCGATACCGTTCCGCTCCTCGACGCCGGTCGCCTCTCGCAGCGTTCGCCAACCATCGGCGAACAGGAACCTGTGCTCTGCGGTGCATTCTATGGACTTGCCGTCCGCCAGCGTCATGCGGAAGACCGGCTTGAAGCCGTTTCGAAAGACGTCGACCACCCGCGTATGGGCAATCCTTCCCCGCTCCTCGTCGAGGTGCCGGAGGTGCATGGCTTTGACGCGATCCCGTCGGTAGTACGGATCCCTCTGCTTGTCGGGGCGCGTCCTGTTCTGCGTCGGCTGGAATCGCTGCCAGAGCTCGGCCAGAGTCAGCTTGTAGAGGCGGGCCGAACGTTTCCTCGCCCCGGCCGGGAGGTCGAAACAGACCTGCGTGTCTCCCGTCAGGCATGCCGTTCTGTGCCGAACCCACTGGCGCGCGACGAACATCGGCATCGCGCAGTGGAACATCAGCTCGACCATCTCCGACGGGGTCGTGTGGAGGTGGCGGCGCAGGTAGCGGATCAGGCCCCGCGTCTGGCTTCGCGCGCGAGTCCCGAACCCGTAGCTGACGCGCGCCGCCCGCTCCACGCTCTCGTCGCCGCCCATGTAGTCGATGAGGGCCACGAAGCCGTGATCGAGCACGGGGAAGTAGCCGCCGAGGATCTCCTCGGCGGCGGGATTCGTGGGCCTGCGCGTGTCCATGTCGGGGCTTCGGGTCGATGATTGGCTTCGGCACGCCGCGAGGAGGCGTCGGAGGACGCCGGAGCGCCCTTCGTGGAGGGCAGATCGTGCGGCGCCCCGCGCCCGCCTCGCGGTCGCGACGAATAGACGCGCGGAAGCGGGGCGGGGCAAGGTGGAAGGAGACTAGCGGCGCTCGGTCAGGCGGAGCCGGATCCAGGTCCCCGGAGCGCGGATGATCAGCTCTCCCTTGTCGGCGTCGTAGTAAGTGTTCGCCGGATCGCCCCGGACCTCGACCGCGACATCGCCCAGCACGTCCGAGTACCGGAGGGGCGAGGACTCGTCGGCGGGTGAGTAGGCGTATTCCAGGCCCGTCGGCGGGTTTGGAGCCACGCGGAAGCGCGGTGCCCGCGGGACCCGCTCCGGCGTGACCGTGAACGTGCGGCGCCGGCCGTCCCGCTCGACGGTGAAGCGCGCCGCCTTGCCCGGCTCCAGCCCCTCGAAGGCGTCCGACCCGGCGTCCGTGGTGATGTCGGCTTCCCCGACCTCGACGAGCCGATCTCCCGACCGCAGTCCCCCTTCCCACGCGGGTCCGCCCCGGGTCACCGCGCTGAGCACTGGCGGCTCGCGGAACGCCCAGCGAATGCCGCCGGTGGCCTCCCCATCCTCGTCGCGGTTCACGATTCCCACGCACGAGGTGCACTGGAAACTGAGGCCCAGGTAGAGGGGCGGCCCGTCGGGCCCGATCGCCGGGGCCGGCGGCGCCGGGAGCGCGGGCGGGCTGGGCAGCCGCGGGAGCTCGGGCAGACTCGGCAGCTCGAGCGGCCGGCTCGGCGGCGCCGGAGCCGGGGCACGCGGCGGCCGGCATTCCCGCCCGACCTCGATCGGTGTCCGCACCTCCCGGTCGTGCCTGCGCACGGTCAGCACGACGCGCTGGCCCTGCCGCAGGCGCTCCAGGCGATGCCAGCCCGCCGGTGTCGTGACCAGGTCGCCGTCGATGCGTACCAAGACGTCGCCGCTGCGCAGGCGTCCGTCGGCCGGACCTCCCCTGCGCACGGCCGCGATGACCGGCTCGGTGCGGAACTCGTAGCGCGTCGTGCCGTCGTCGCGCGTGACGATCGTGCCGTCGTGGACGACCCACCTCGAGATGCCCAGCGAGGCGGTGGGCGTGCACTCCCGCCGCACGGTCTGGGCGAAAGCGCCGGAAGGCGTCGCCAGCGCCAGCGAGGCCGCGGTGGCCAGCAGGGCGGCGATCGCCGCGAGCGTATGCTGTCTCATCTATCGACTCCTCGCCGGCGCGCCGCACCGGCCCGTCCAAGGGTCATCAGAACCAGATCGTCTGACTGGTCGCCTGCGGTGTGGCGGATTCACGGCGATCGGTCAGAAGGGAGAGGACCTGGTGGGCCGTCTCGTTCTCCGGGTCCAGGCGCGCCCACTCGGCGGCCGCCGCGGTGAACGCGGCCGCCGCGGCCTCCCCGCCCTGGTGCAACTCGGGCCCGCCGTCCTCGCGCTCGGTGCGGTCCGCGAGCTGGGCCAGCGCCTGCACGTACGCCGTGCCCGCCTGCTGGACGAGGGCGGCGGTGGCCGCCGCATCGGCCTCGCGCGCGGCGATCATCGCGCCCGCGGTCGACCGCGCACCCGTGAACTGACCCACCGCGAAGCCGCCGGCAAAAAGCGCCAGCGCCGCGGCGGCGGCCAGCGGTAGCCACGCTCGGCGTGCCGGTCCGGGAGGCGCCGTACCGGCATCCCGCATCGTCGGACCTGTCCGCGCCGCCCCGCCCAGCAGCCCTTCCGCGTACAGCGCCGCGACGATCTCGTCCTCGAGCGCCGGAGGCGGCGCCACCAGGTCCGGCGCGGCGACTTCGTCCTGTGGGGTGGCTTTCCCGCGCATGTCGTGTTCGCTCATGTCCGTTCCTCTCCGGGCGGCGAAAGCAGTTGCCGCATCGCACGGCGAGCCTGATGCAGCTGGCTCTTCGACGTCCCCGGCGCGATCCCGAGCATCTCGCCGATCTCGGCGTGCGTGTATCCCTCCACGTCGTGCAGCATCAACACGGTCCGGTACCCATCGGGCAGCTCGGCCAGGGCGCGCCGCAGGTCGATCCGGTCCCCGGCGGTGGCGACCCCGGTCGCCGGAGCCGTAGCCACCTCCAGGGCCGCGCCCGCATACGATGCGTCGTCCGAAAGCCCCGGACCCAGGAGCTCCCGCTTGTTGCGCCTGCCCAGGCGCCTCCGCTGCTCTCGCGCGCAGTTCAGGACGATCGAGCAGAGCCACGACCCGAAGGCGGAGCGCCACTCGAAGCCGTCCAGGGACCGCACCGCCCGCAGCCACGCCTCCTGGAGCACGTCGTCGGCGAGATCGCTCGCGCCGTCGAGCGAGCGTAGCGCCATGGCGTACGCCCGCGGCGAATGGCGCCGGTAGAGGGCGCGAAAGGCGCTCTCGTCCCCCTGCGCGAGCACCCGTCCGGCGAGCTCGCGATCGGTGAGGTCCGTCGACGTGTGCCTCATTCACTCACTAGGTGGCCGGCGCGCGAAAAAGGGTTGTAGCGCCCCGGAGGTCCCGAGATGCGCTGGGTGCACTGCGGGGCGTCGGTCAGAGGATGAGGCTCATCCCCTCCCGGGCGATTCCGAAACCGGCCGTGCGCACCGCGCGCGCCTCCGGGCCGTCGGGGTCCAACGCGGGGTTGGAGTTGTTGAGGTGCGTGAACACCACCCGCGTCCGGCTCGCGACGTCGCGTAGCCGAGCCATCGAGTCGGGGATCAGCGGGTGCGGGATATCCTCGACCGCGCGGCCTGGCACCTCGTCGGCGGAGTAGAAGGAGCCATCCAGCAGCGCCACGTCCACCGTCGACACGACCTCCGCGACGTCCCGCTCCCAGCGGTTCCACCGGTCGATGTCGGGCAGGTACAGGAGGGAGCGCTCGGGGCCCTCGAAGAACCAGGCCACGGTGTCGCTGAACTCGTCCCTGTGGGGCACCGGCATGCACCACGCCGAGAGCGCGTCGTCGATGCGGCGGAGCCGGCCGGGTGCCAGCGGGCGAAGGTCCAGGCGACCCTCGTCGACGAGCAGGCTCCAGGGGGCGTTGGTGGCCAGGAAGTCCGCCATGCGCTCGGTGCAGTGGACGGGGGTCGGCGCCGTCGCCAGGGCCTCGCGGCCCAGGTGGGCGAGGCCCAGGTAGTGGCCCATGTGGGCGTGGGTGAGGAAGATGCCGTCGAAGGGCCGGCGCGCGTCGGACCGGACGCGGAAGGCCGGCTCCTCGCTCGCGAGCATGTCCATCTGGCGCGGCAGGTCGGGGCTGGCATCCACGAGATAGAAGCCCGGCGAAGCCTCCGGCGCGGAGCGTGTGACCAGGCCCAGTGAGGCCACGAGGCGGGGCGGGTCGGTGGCGCGGGCCCGGTCGCAGGCGGGCGTGAAGCAGCCGGCCTGCGGCATGCCGCCGTCCTGCGCGGAGCCGAGCACGAGCGCATACGCGGAGCCGGCGCTGCCGGGGCGGCGCGGGTCCCTCGGGCCGGGCCATGCGCTCCCTCCGAGGCCGAGCGAGAGACTGCCCGCTGCGCCGACCGTGCTGGCCAGGAATGCACGTCGGGAGAGCGGGTGCCGGAAGGGTGCGGACATCCATGGAATACAGCCGCGCGGGAGCGCCCTGTCCAGGACTTCGCAGCCCCGGCGAAGCCCGCACGTTGAGAAAGGTCCCCCGGCGCGAGCTTTCCATCGTATTTTGTAAGCGCGAGATGAAACGTTGATCGTTGGACCCCGCTGGCCGCTCACCTCGCAGGTCCGCACGCACGACACCAGGCCTCACGTTCGAGCCCCTGAACCGGAGTCTCGAAGTGCTGGAATTCCTGACGCTGGGACGCATCGACCTGAAGCGTCGCGCCCAGGTCGGACCCTCCGTGGGAGACGATCCGCAGGCGCTGCTCACGCAGTCCAAGCCCACCGCCCTGTTCTCCTACCTGACGCTGGCGCGGCCGCGCGGCCTCCTTCGCAGGGACGAGCTGGCCACGTTGTTCTGGCCCGAGTCCAGCGCCCAGAGGGCGCGCGCGCGCCTGAGCCAGACGCTGTACGTGATCAGACAGACGCTGGGACAGGAGGTCCTGGAGACCCGCGGGACCGAGGAGGTGGCGATAGCCCGCGACGCGGTCTGGTGCGACGCGACTGCGTTTCGTGAGCTCATCGCCGATGGGCGCCCTGAGGACGCGATGGCGCTCTACGGCGGCGAGCTGCTGCCGGCTTTCTTCACGTCCGAGGCCGCCGGATTCGAGCGCTGGCTGGAGGAAGAGCGTACCGAGCTCGCGAGGCTCGCCGCGACGACGGCGTGGGACGTCGCCCGGATCTACGAGGGAGATGGGAATGCGGCGGCCGCCGGCCACTGGGGTCGGCGCGCTGCGTCGCTCGCCCCGTTCGACGAGGCCGCCGCGCAGCGCCTGCTCGAGCTTCTGGCCCGCCTGGGGGACCGCACCGGGGCGCTGCGCGAGTTCGAGCGATTTCGGGAATCCCTGGAGACCGAGCTCGGTATCGAGCCGTCTCGTGAGACCTTGGCCCTGGTCGAGCGGATCGGGGCGGCAGATCGGGGGCCTGCGCGAGAGCCCGGAGAGATCGAGCCCGCGGGTGTGCGGCCGGCCGCGGACGCGGCTCCGGAAGACCCGGTTGACCCTAGACGCGGCGCTCCGCCGCCTGGACTTCGGGAGAGGACCGGGCGTCTGCTCGTCTGGGCGGCCTCGGGCTTGCTCGTCGCGGCCGCCGCGCTGGGGGCGCGCCGGCTGCTCGATCCGGGGCCGCAGCCGGCGGCGGGGGAGGCCAGAGACCTCTCGCTCGCCGTGCTGCCGTTCGTCGCGGGTCCCGCCGCCGACTCGGCTCGCGCCGAGCAGATCGGGCTGCAGCTCAACGACGCGCTGGTCGGCGCGGGGTTCGTCACGCCCCCTTACGGCGTCGTCAGGGAGCCCTGGGACTCGCTGCCCGAGGCGCTTCGGGAAGCCGGGATCCGGATGCTCGTCGAGGGCGCACTGTCGGAGGACGGCACCCTCACGGTACGCCTGCGCGACCCCTCGGCGGACCGCGTGGTGTGGACCCGGCGCTTCCAACAGCGGGACCGGCCCCTGGGCGACTTCGTGCTGTACGTCGCGCAGCAATCGGCCGATACGATCGGCGCGCACCTCGGAATCACGCCGGGTCGCGTGCGCCAGCCGTGGCTCACCGACGACCCGGTCGCGGACAGTCTGTATCACTACGGCCGCTTCGCGCTGCGGACGAACTACACGCTGCAGGGCGCCCGGATCGCGGCGAACGCGTACGCCGGCGCCATCGAACGCGACTCCTTCTACGTTCCGGCGTACATCGGCCTCGCGTACGCGCGCATCCACGAGGCCAGGGTGTTCTGGGATGCCGAGCCGCGGGAGAGAATGGAGGAGGTCGCGCGGCTGTTGGACCGCGCGCTGGAACTCGATCCCAGCCACGCCCCGACCCACGTGGCGCTCGGCTGGTTCGCCTACACCATGACCTGGGACTGGGAGGCCGCGGAGCGGCACTACCTCCAGGCCGCGGAGCTGACCGGAGACGACCGCGTCGCTAACTACCCCTTCCTGCTCGTGGCGACCGGACGTTTCGACGAGGGCCTCGACATCGTCCGCTCGAAGACCGCGGCCAACCCGTTCAACCCGCTCCAGGGTACCGCGTACTGCTGGCTCCTCCACTTCGCGCGCCGCTACGAGGAGGCGATCGCCGCCTGCCGGCGTGTGCTGGATGAGATCGACCCCTACTACAACCTCGCCGAGCTCACGATCGAGAAGGTAGAGATCTTCGCGGTGGAAGGAGAGGGCAGGGTGCGGAAGGCGCGCTCCAAGGGAGGAGAGACCGTCGCGAGGAGGGGGCTGGACAACGAAGTCGGACCGGCCGTCTACCTGGCGATGGGGGGCGACACCGCGGGGGCGCTGGCGCTGGTCGAGCGGGAGAAGCGAACCCCGGGCGTGCGGCCCTTCCGCGTCGCGAACGGCTACGCCTGGGCGGGGCAGCTCGACAGCGCGTTCGTGTGGCTGGACCGCGCCATCGAGGCGCGCGACCCCTACATGGCAGAGCTCGCGGTGCGCCCCGAGATGGAGCCGTACCGGGCCGATCCCCGGTACCTGGAAACGCTGCGTCGGATTGGCCTGGAGCCGGTCGAATGGTAGCCGACGGGTGCTGTCGGGTCCGGGGGAGCGGGGGGCGGCGGGAGGTTCGGGGCGGGAGCGAGCGGCCGAGGCTCATCCGACCAGGAGCAAGAGCGCGACGATGAGCAGCACGATGATGGCCTTCTTCACCCGGTTCCTCCCGGACCGCGGAAGTCATGCGCCTGGCGGGGGTCTCCGCGACGATAGACCAGGACCTCTCAGCAGGCTCTCAGCCCGGCCGGAAGAGGGCCGGCTGCGGGCAGCGGCAGCGGTGGCCCGGTGATCCGCTTGCGCACCCTCGGCCGGATCGAGATCTCCCGGAGCGGCGAAGCGGCGCCGGGCGACGCCCCCGACCCCGCGGGACTCCTCGGCCAGGCGAAGCCGACCGCGCTCCTCGCGTACCTGGCGCTGGCGCGACCCGACGGCGAGGGGCTGGCCGAGGCCGAGCGGATCGCCTCCGACGACCAGGACCCCGGGGCGAGCGCATGCGTCCACCGACGCGACGCGCTCGCCGCGCTGTTCTGGCCGGGTTCGAGCGAGCGGCGAGCGCGGGCGGCGCTTAGCCAGGCCCTGTACGTCCTGCGCCAGTGGCTGGGGCGGGACGCGGTCCGCTCCTACGGGGTGGACGCGGTCGGGCTCGCCTCGGGCGCGCTGGAGAGCGATGCGGCCGCGTTCCGGAACGCCCTCGCCGATGGGCGGCCACGCGACGCGCTCGAGCTCTACGACGGACCCTTTCTCCCGGGGCTGGATCTCCCCGATGCGACGGGGTTCGGGCGTTGGTTCGACGGGGAGCGGGCGGACCTCGCGGCCAACGCCGCGGGCGCGGCGTGGAGCCTCGCCGAGGAGGCCGAAAGGCGGGGAAACGTCGCGGGCGCGGGGCACTGGGTCCGGCGCGCGGTGGAGGCGTCGCCGGACGACGACGCGACCGCACGGCGCGCGCTGGAGACGCTGGCGCGGCTGGGTGACGCGGCCGGGGCGTTGCGCGTGTACGACGCCCTGGTAGAGCGGCGTTTCGCCCCCGGCGCGGAGGCCGTGCCCGGCCACCTCCGGGAGCTCGCGGAGCGCCTCCGCAGCGGGGCCCCGGCGCCGCGCCGAGCGCCCGCGCGCAGCACATCGTGGACGGGCCGGCGCGCGGGCTTCGCGACCGCGTCGATCGCGCTCGCGGTCGTCGTGCTGTCGATCGTCACGTGGCGCGAGATCGGAGAGCTCGGCCCGGAAAGGGCGGAGGCCAGCGTGCTCGAGCGCGCCTCCGCGGAGCTGCTGCCACTTCGCGCGGCGGGGACGACGGACCCCCGCAAGGCCGAGCTCTTCACGGATGGCCTCGGCGAGGCGCTCGCGCGCGCCGGGCTGGCGCTCGTGTCCGGCCCGGCGACTTCGGATGCCGGGTCGCCGGTCGCTCGCGACCCGGGGGCTCACTGGGTCATCGCCGGGGACCTCATAGGCGAAGCCGGGGCGAGCGACCTCGCCCTGCGCATCATCGAGATCGACGAAGAAGGCCGCCGCCAGGTCTGGGCAGCGTCCTTCCGCGAGGGAGGCCGGCCTACCGCGGCGTTCCTCGACCACGTGGCCGCCGCGGTCGTGGAGCGGCTCGCGCGGAAATGAACGACGCCGCCGGTGGCGCGGCGACGAACGAGTGCTTCCCGCCGGGGATCGACTCTCAGCGACGGAATGAGAGCCCGCCAACGGCCGATCCCCAACGTACGGGTGGCGAACCGCGCAAGACCGCGGATCGTCACGATTCCAGCCAAAGGAGCGCCTACATGTTCCAGCTCGTCAGCCGTCCGGCAACCGCGATCGTCGCCGCCGCTCTGCTCGGCCTCGCGGCGGGGGTCGAGGCGCAGGAGACCAGGGGGGCGATCGCGGGCCGGGTCGTGGCCGAGGACGGATCCGCGCTGGCCGGCGGCGAGATCGTCGCGACCGGGCCGTCGCTCATAGGCCGCAGGATCGTCGCGAGCCAGGACGACGGCCGCTTCCGCATCGCGGAGCTTCCCCCCGGACCGTACACGCTCGAGGTCCGGCGCCTCGGCCACCAGACGGTGCGCGTGGAGAACGTGCTGGTCCCGCTCGGGGGCATCGCGTTCCCGTTGGGCGGACGGATCGTGCTCCCGACCGCCGCGGTGGCGCTGGCGCCGCTCGTGGTCGCCGCCGACGCCGCCGCGATCGACTTCAGCAGCGCGGCCGTGGAGACCTCGATCCGTGGCGAAACGTTCCGCGCGGTGCCGACCGGGCGCGACTACCGCTCGCTCGCAATCCTGGTCCCAGAGGCCACGCTCAGCTACCGCGACGACCCCGTGAACATCTCGGGCGCCACGGGGCTCGAGAACCTCTCCTACGTGGACGGCTTCAACACCACCGACCCGTTCGTGGGCGCGCTCGGGACCAAGCTGCCGTACAACTTCGTGCGCGAGTTCCAGGTGAAGTCGAACGGCTACGCCGCCGAGTACGGGGGCGCGACCGGGGGCATCTTCAACGCCGTCACGCACAGCGGCGGCGACCAGTGGACCGCCTCGACGTTCGGCTACGTGAACAGCGCGGGCATGACCGCCGACAGCGATCGCGCCGCGGGGGAGCTGCAGGCCGATGGGGCCGACGAGTACGACTTCGGCGTCGCGGTCGGCGGGCCGCTGGTGCGCGATCGGCTGTGGTTCTTCGGCGCCTACGATCCGACCTTCGCGACCAACCGCGTTCATATCCCGGGACACGGCAGCTTCGACGACGAGCTGACCGAGCACCTGTTCGCGGGCAAGCTGAACTGGCGCGCGGGCGGCCGGACCGATGCGGTGCTGACCGTGTTCGGCGACCCCTCGACGCACGACCGCGTGGGCGGTGGGCCGTTCTCCAGCCGGACCGAGAACATCCTCGACGCCGATGTCATGCTCAACCGGGTGGAGCGGGGCGGCGTGAACGTGGCCTCGCAGCTCACGCACCGGATCGGGGATCGCGCGGTGCTCGACCTGCTGCTGGGCGGGCAGTGGACGTCGTTCTTCGACGGACCGCGACCGGGGGACGACGCGGCGCGCTACGACTGCCAGGGAGAGGACGGCGAATGCGACCCGGGCGTACCCACGGGCGCGCTCGGGGGAGGCTTCGGCGAAGAGTTCGCGTACGAGGGGCGGCGTTACTCGGCGCGCTTGACGGCAGCGTTCGGGCTCGGAAGCCACAACGTGAAGCTCGGTGCCGAGTACGAACAGTACGCTCTCGGTCCGTTCTCCGCCTTCAACAGCGGCGAGGGCGTCATCCTCGATTTCGGCCCCCAGGAGCCGGTCGACACCCAGCCCCCGGACCCCCGGTACCAGGTCATCGTCCAGGAACGCGTCGCGGACCTAGAGGGCCGCGCGCCGATCTTCTATGCCCAGGACTCCTGGCAGCTCGGCGACGCGCTGCACATCAACTACGGCCTACGCTGGGATGGACAGTACGTCATCGACAGCGAGGGCGACGTCGCGCAGTCGTTCACCGACCAGTGGCAGCCCCGCTTCGGCGTGGTCTGGAGCCCCGGCGAGCCCGGCGTGCAGAAGGTCACGGCCTCGGCGGGCCGATTCTACCACCGGATGGCCCTGCGGCTCGCCGCGGGCTTTTACGCCGGCAGCGAAGGCTCGACCAACTGGGTCGCGGACTTCGACGGCGACCCCCGCGAGGGTGGGCAGGAGATCGAGGGCACCCGCATTACCTTCTGCTGCACGATCCAGCCCGAGCGCGACCTGCGCGGCACGCATTTCGACGAGGTCACGCTGGGCTACGAACGAGCGCTCGGGACGGGAGCACGGCTCGGCGTTCGGGGCATCCATCGCAACCTGCGCGAAGTGGTCAACGTCGGCCGCAATCCAGAGGGCTCCCTGGGCTTCCGGGACTTCCCCGGCAACCCGGGCCGGGGCGATCTCTCCAACCTGGACCGGCCCCAGCGCAACTACTGGGCGCTCGAGCTCACGGGCGACTGGGCGTCGGAGGGCCGCGCGCACTTCTCGGGCTCGTACGTGCTGTCGCGCAGCTATGGCAACTTCCCCGGGGTCTACAACTCCGATAGCGGGCAGTTATTCCCGAACGAGAACGGCGTCTTCGCTCTCGAGCGGTCGATGCCCAATAACAAGGGTCCGCTCCCGAACGACCGCACGCACCGGCTCAAGCTGTGGGGGTCGTACGGGTTCGCCTTCGGGTTGACCGCCGGGACGTTCCTCGCTGTGGAATCGGGCACGCCCCTGAGCCGGCGGGAGGTGCTCGGCGTCGGCACGCGCTCGCGCTTCCTGACGCCGCGCGGCAGCGAGGGGCGGCTGCCGACGCTCTGGGACCTGAACCTGCGCCTGCAGTATCCGGTCTTCTGGGGAGCCGACCGTGGCCGGCGGGCCAACCTCGTGCTGGACGCGCTGCACATCGGCAACCCTCAGACGGTCGTCTGGCAAGACGACGTGGCGACCTTCGTGAGCGCCGGCCAGGTGATCCCGCAGCCGTCGTTCGGTGAGCCGCAGGCGTACCAGGAGCCGTTCGCGCTCCGGCTGGGGGTGGAGTTCGATTTTTGAGCCCTGCGGGCGCGCCCGGCTGGCGGCCCGGGCGCGCCCGTGTAGGTTGGCGGGGTCGTCGCTGCACGGTCGTATCCCCAAACGAGCCCGCACCCCATGTCCGGTCGCCGCACGCTCTGGGCGGTCTTCGCGATCGCCGGCCTGGCAACCGCGCCGTCCGCCTCCGGGACGGTCGCCGCCCAGGCCGCCTCGGCCGTCCCCACGCCGCAGGACTTCTTCGGCCACGAGATCGGCGCCGATTACCGGCTCGTGGACTACGATGGACTCGCCCGCTACTGGGAAGCCCTCGCGGCCCGGTCGGACCGGATGGTCCTCGACACCATCGGCACCACGCAGCTGGGCCGACCCCAGCTCATGGCCATCGTCACGTCTCCGGCCAACCACGCCCGCCTGGACGAACTCCGGGAGATATCCGCACGGCTCGGCCGCGCACGCACTGTGCAAAACTCGGCCGAGGCGGAGGATCTCGCGCAACGTGGGCGCGCGGTGGTGTGGATCGACGGTGGACTCCACGCGACCGAGACGTTGGGGGCCCAGCAGTTAATAGAAAGCGTATTTCAGTTCGTAAGTGCCGAAGACGAGGAAACCCTGCGCATCCTGGACGATGTGGTGATCCTCTTCGTCCACGCCAACCCGGACGGGCACGCGCTCGTGGCCGACTGGTACATGCGCGAGCAGGATCCGGAGGCGCGGTCGCTGTCCCACCTGCCCGTGCTCTACCAGCACTACGCGGGGCACGACAACAACCGCGACTTCTACATGGCCAACCTGGCCGAAACGCGAAACATGAATCGCGTGATGTACCGGGAGTGGTACCCCCAGATCGTCTACAACCACCACCAGCGCGGCCCGCGCGGCACCGTGATGTACGCTCCGCCCTTCCGCGGGCCCGCCAACTACCACATGGACCCCATGATCCTGCTGGGGATCGACCAGGTGGGGTCGGCGATGCACCTGCGGTTCCTCGCCGAAAGGAAGCCGGGCACGGTCATGCGCTCGGCGGCCGGGTACTCGACGTGGTGGAACGGCGGGCTACGCACCGCGCCCTACTACCACAACATGATCGGGCTGCTCACCGAGACGATCGGCGAGCCCGCGCCGATCGAGATCCCCTACGACTGGGACCGCTACCTCCAGACCAACGACACGCCGCTACCGATCGCGCCACAGACGTGGCGCATGCGCCAGTCGGTCGACTACTCGCTGACCGCGAACTACGCCGTGCTGGACTACGCGGCGCGCAACCGGGAGCACCTGCTGTTCAACATCTGGCGCATGGGGCGCAACGCGATCGAGGCCGGGCGCACCGACGCATGGACGGTCTATCCCCATCGCTGGCAGTCGGTCCGCGAGGCCGT